>CAZPFB010000105.1:0-18499 GCA_964585735.1 uncultured Leptospiraceae bacterium | reverse complement strand
GCGTTCCAGCGCGCTCTTGAGATTATCGAGTGCCCGCGCTGACTGAGTACGCTGTACGCGTCGCAGGTAGAGGCGGTCTACCAGCGCGTAGATTCCGTTCAGGCTGTACGTCAGGGTTCGCTCGAAAATTGTTCCGCCCTCGCTTCGTTCCAGAGCGTACACAAGGCGCGCTTCCCCGCGACCGCTTGGGTCGACCGAAGCAATCACCCAGCGCTCGGGCCGTTCGTACTCCTCGACTTTCCAGGTGCCCACGCCGCGCATGAAACCAACTCTCACCGTTTCGATGATCTCTTCGCCCACCTTTGCAGAATGATCCGTGTCCCCTTCGACGGCGATCGTGGCCGGATGCCACGCGAGCCAATTGCGTCCGGTCGTGACGTAGTCAAAGACCGCCTCGGGCGGCCTGGCGATTTCGATGCTGAGTTGGATGGTGGCCATGGGATCCAATGGCTTCAGTCACGGTGCTCTTTTCCACAGAGGGGAAGACATGGCGCGATGGTCAACCAAATGTATTTGCACCGGCGCCTGCCCGCGAACCCTTCCCGTTTTCGTAGACACTCCATCAGGCGACCGTCGCTCCGCTGGTCGGGCCGACAGCTTCCGGCAGACAACCATGCCCCGCCGCTCCTTTTTGACTTGCCGTTGCGCAGCCGAGACACGGCTCCTCCCGTAGTGTTCTCAGCCGCTGACATCGTTCGCTACTACGACTCCTGCTCCGTGGACTACGCGCTTATCTGGAACCTACATCGGGATCGCGCGCTACACTACGGGTTCTGGGAAAACGATGTGCGCAATATGAGTGCGGCGCTGGCGCGACAGAACGATTGGCTGGCGGCACGGGCGCGAATTGGCAGCGATGACCGGGTGCTCGATGCAGGTTGCGGTGTCGGCGGCAGTGCTATTCATCTGGCGCGCAGATACGGTTGCTCGAGTGTGGGTATATCCTTATCCCGCAAACAAATCCGGAGCGCGCGCAGGCACGCCGTCGCCGCGGGTCTGCGTGACCGGGTGCGCTTCGCGGTTCGCGATTTCGCAAACACCGGCTTCCCGGACGGGAGCTTCAGTGTCGTTTGGGCGATTGAGAGCGCCTGTCATGCGCCCGACAAACAGGCCTTCGTCCGAGAGGCGTGGCGGTTGCTGTCTCCAGGTGGGCGGCTGATCGTCGCCGACGGTTTTTGCAGTCGCCCGCATTCTGACTACAGTGAGGCGGAGCTGGAGCTGATGCGCTCCTGGTTGCACCCGTGGGCCGTGGCGGATCTGTCTGCGCCCCAGGCATTCCGGAGCTACATGGTGCGGGCGGGCTTCGCCTCCCATTCTATCGAGGCCATTGACGTCACCCACCTGATTCGGCCGTCCGCGCGCCTGCTTCATCGGCGTTCGGTTTGGACCTGGCTCCCGGCGAAGATGCTGCATCTGGCACGTATGCGCACAACCACGCAACACGCCAACCACCGGGCGGCCCGCAAACAATGGGAGGCGCTCGAGCGCAACCTCTGGTGTTACCAAGTTTTTGTGGGGGAGAAACTGTGACTGTGTCAGCGCGCGCGTACAGGGCTCTTACGGAGTTTGATGAGCGCCTTGCGGTCAATCTGCAGCGCTCAGATCCGGTGGCCGATGCGGTCGTACGCGATTTTGCGCAATTGAAGCCCGGTGTCGGCAACAACATACTCAACCTGGCGTTGCGAGATGGCATCCGGGCGGTTTCCAATCCACCGGATTCGTTGGTGCAGTACTTTGCGTGGCTCGACGAATTGCCTCTGTGGGTCGACCTGGCCGAAATCGACTATGGCGCTTCGGCCTTCATGCGAATCGGCTCATTCGGTGCCTCCGCGCTCATGTGCCATTCGCTGCCCACCGGCTACCTGGATCCGGCGAGCAGCAAGCCGCTGGTGTTCTCAGGACGGTTGATCACCCGCGCGCCGCGGCGTCTGATCGAGACCGCTCGCTTCGTCTATGAATGCGCCGCTCCAGGAGGACTCAGGCGATCGGGGCGCGGGTTCGCGGTATCGGCGCGAGTTCGCCTGATGCACGCCCAGGTGCGGCGGTTGCTGCTTCGTTCAGGGAAATGGGATCAGGGTGCTTGGGGGCTCCCCATCAGCCAATATCACCTGCTCGGCACCAATGCCCTCTTTTCGCTGGCCGTCGTCGATGCGGTGCGCAGGTGGGGCGTGTTGCTTTCCGCTCGGGAAGAGCACGCTATGTTCGCACTCTGGCGCTACAACGGATACCTGATGGGGATTGACCCCGGGATCGCACCCGCCAATGCGGCCGAATGCCGCCGGATTCTGGCCGCTGTGGAGAGCATGCGGCCTGCAGCGGACGACATGTCGCGTCAGTTGACGTCAGCCCTGATGGAAGCAGGTGCCGAAATGAGCGTCGCCATGGTGCCGATTCTGTCGCAGAAGATGACGGTGGGGATTCTCAGCGGTTTCACCCGCAGCCTGTTGGGACGCGGCAGGGCCGATGAGCTGGCGCTACCGCGCACCTTCTGGCGATTCCTGCCGTTGCTCCTGCGGCCATTGGTCCGTTCGCTTGAAATTCTGCGGCTGTTTGTTCCTTACTCGCGGCGCCTCGCTGTGCGCCTGGGGCGAAGAGCCTGGGAAGCCGCCCTCCAGGCAGGCCTGCGCGGACGGGATGCCAGCTTCGCCCTGCCCAACACGCTGAGCGTGGATGGCAACAAAGACTGATTCAAAGCGTGATCTGATTTGGAACAGAAGGTTGTATCGTGCGTAAGACATTTGCTCTATTGACCGATGCGGATTGGAGCGCTCTCGTGGCGCGCGCCGAGGAGCACCGCTTTTTGGCGGGGGACACCATCCTCCCGGAGGGTTCCACACCATCGGCACTGTATGTCATCCGGGAAGGCTACGTTCGCGCCAGCCACACGAAAGACGGCCGCACCATCGTCTATAACCGGTTGGGGCCGGGCGAGGTCTTCGGAGAGATGAGCTTCTTGGAAAACACGGTCGCCAGTGCGGATGTCCAGGCGGAACGGGAGGTCATTCTGCAACGGATCGACCGAGGCTATCTGGAGACCCTGCTGGAAACCGATTCGGGTTTTGCGATGCGCTTCTACAAGTCGCTGGCCATCAGTCTTTCGGGACGCCTGCGTGAGGCGTCTTTGGCCGAAGAGGAACTGAACGTGCACGAGATTGCGCAGGTGAATCGTTTCCATGCCACGAGACTTGGGCACATTACGGATCAGCAAATCCCGACAGAGCTGGTGGAAGGGCTACGATCCTTTGACGCGGGCATGCAGGAACTCTCCTCACGCGGTGTCGTGCCCCAGGGCCCATTGGGCAACCGGGCGCAGCTTTCGCCTGAGGGGGCGGACAGAGCGGCACGTCTGTGCGGCGAGGTGCATGAGCTCCTGGATGCGTACACGCGGCCCGGAGCGCTGGTGGAGATCGGCTACAGTGACCTCATGGGCTTCCGCGACAACGATCAGCTGGACGTTGGCGTCGGTGCGTTCATCTTCAGAGAATCGTTCCGTTGGTTCATGTTAAGCGACACGATATCGGCCTCCTACATGAAGCCACAGGGTTTTGCCGACGGTTGGCGTGTGAACGCGCACATCAATGCCGCCACACCCGACGGCGACGGACTGCTCGGCCCGGCCATCGACGCATGGTTCCTCCAGCGACCGTTCTGCCGCGCTCGCCGGGAGGGGAGGCAGATCCTTTCGGACCTGCTGGCGCGCGAGCTGCGGGCCAGGGACGGCCGACTCTCTTTGACTGGCCTGGCCTGCGGCACCGCACGCGAAATCGCGGAGGTACCCACGGCGGACGGCGATGATCTGCACGCCCTTTTGGTCGATCTGGACGGCGAGGCGTTGCGAATGGCCGCAGAGTTTCAACGGGATGGCTCCGGTCGCACCCTGAGCTTCGTGCAGCAAAACGTGCTCGGACTGATGGCGGGAAGGGGTCGCTTTGCTCTCTCTCTTCAGGATGCAATCTATGTCCCGGGGTTGGCAGACTATCTTGGGGACGAGAGCGTTGGCGAACTGCTCACTTGGTGTCACGGCCACCTGAAACCGGGCGGCTGCCTGATCGTCAGTACCACGCACCCGCAGCACCCGGACCGGGCTTTTCTGAAACACATCCTCGAATGGCAGATGGTGTACCGTACAAAGATGGAACTGGCCGAACTCGCCGAACAATCCCCCTTCGGCTCAGTGGCCGAGCACCGGGATGATTCGGAAAACGTTGTGACTTATAGCGTGATGAGAAGATAACCCGCGCTCATTCGAGCTTTGCACCGACCGTGGCTTTGCGGCTTCCTTCCGCCGCGCGGGGCGAACACAAGTTGGACTGCGAAATTTTCGACGCAGCTCATGACGAAGCTGTCAGATCACGAACTCGTCCCCAACCCGCGCCAGTCGAACATCCAGTCCGGGCGCCGCCGCCTTGGCCTCCGCTTCCAGAGCTCGGAATTCTTTTTCGATGCGAAAGGGCGCGTGATGCGTGAGGACCAACCGTTGAACTCCCGCTTTTGCAGCAAGTTTTGCCGCAGGACCAGGCGCCCCGTGACCGCCGGTGCCGCCGGCGCGCGCCTCTTCTCCTGAATGATGACCGTCCAGAACGAGGGTGTCGGTGCCTTGAAAGAAGGACGCCAGGGGACCCATGTCCCCGCCGAGCGGAATTTCGCAATCCGGCGCAATCACCACGCTGCGGCCGCCGGCGTTCACCCGAAAACCGGCTGCGCCACCAGGATGAGGCAGTTCCTGAACGAGAATCTCGAAGGGGCCTACCGTGAAGGACTCCCCGGAGCGATGATGGTGAAACGACCGCTTGGATGCCATGGCCTGAAACTCGACGGGGAAGAAGTACTCCACCTGCTGTCCTTCGAACCTATGCTCCAGATCCGCAAGAAGGCTGTGGAAATGGAGTTCGCTCGTGGGGAGATAGCCGGGGATGAAGAACGGCCATCCCTGCATGTGGTCCCAATGCGTGTGCGTCATCAAGATGTGGATGGGCCGAGCCTGACTGCGGACCATCATGTCGTACCCCAGACGGCGGGCGCCCGTGCCCATGTCGATGATGAGCTGATCGTCGCCGGAGCGCAGCTCGATGCAGGTGGTCTCTCCTCCGACGAGAGTCACCGCATCAGGAGGGACTTGCTCGAGGACCTCCGTGGGGGTCAGTTTGGGATTCTCCGCCCACAACTGCCGCGCCAGAACCAGCACTTCGTGCACGCGCCGGCGATACTCGGGACCGTCCAGAGGAGCCGGAATGCTGCCGCGAACGCCCCAGAACGTGCATGTCAGACCCGCGGCCATTGGTCCTGACTTCTTTTGGCCTTTACTTTCGGGCGTCCAATTTTTTTTCAGGAGGCGGCATGGACCCGAGGCCCACACAGGTTCAGCCAAGTTCCACGGTTCGGGAGCGTCTGCTGTCCCTTACCCTGCGGCCGCGCCGCATTCATGGTGACCCGCGGGTCCTCGTGCCGGGCTCGCTGCGGCCCTTTTCGACGGCGGAATTGTTTGCGCCACCGGACGAAGGATCCGGGGAACCGGAGGGTCGCCGGATCCTGGAGCTCGGCTCGGGTTGGGGAGAGTTCGCGCTCGGATGGTTGCAGGCACATCCAGGAGATCGTTACCTGGCGATCGAAGCCAAGAGCGACCGCGTCGGCCGAGCGCTGCGCGGGGCAGATCGCCTGGGGGTGCGCGGGCTGCGTTTCCTCGTCCTGAACTTCTCCTGGTTTCTCGAAGAATTCTTGCCCCCTTTCGCGTTCGACCTCATCATCATCAATTTCCCGGATCCCTGGCCCAAGCGACGGCATTGGAAACATCGCCTGATTCGCGGAGGGTTTCCTGCTCGGGCCGAAAACTTGTTGCGACCCGGCGGAGTCGTACACATAGCAACAGATTATGGTCCGTACGCACGCCGAATTCTGTCCATCTTCCGTCGGGCGCCACAATTCGAGGCCATCTACGATTTTCCGAACTACGTGCGTACGCGCCCGCCTGGATTTCCCCCCACTCGCTTCGAAACCATCCACCTGGCCGAAGGACGCACACCTTACTACCAGGGGTGGCAGCTTCGGTCGGGACCGGTGACACCATGACCCTGCCCCGCCAGATCCGTCGCGCCGACCTCGAACGATTCCTCCAGCAATGGAAGGAGCTTCGAGAAATTCTGGAGGCTTGGCCCGCGCGGTCCATCCTCATGGAGTACGAGAAAGAGTGGAACGAGCGGCGCCTTCAGGCGCTGCGCACACAACAGGAGCCCGACTGGCAGGGACAGCGTTGATCCGCACAGTGGTCACGGCCTCGGCGCCCTTGAGCCTCATGGGCCTGCTGTGTCTGTGGGGTCCGAGTTGGGGCTTCTGGTCTGTTGCTCACGCCGGATGGTTGGCCGTCCCGTTCTTGGCACTCGCCCTGGCCCTTCCGATCCTGTTGCCGGCGGTCCAACAACTGCGTGGCGGCAGCTTCATGGCGAGCCTCGCGCGCGCGTATGAATCGACAGCAAACGTGCTTGCGCGCCTTCCGCGCTGGGCCGTAGCCGCAACGCTCCCCGTGGGCGCCTTCGCGCTCTTCTGGTTGGCGCGGCAGGGCCTCTTCGCGCCCCCGCCGGAAGGCCTGGGCGACAGCCTCGACCTGGCACGGCGCATCCCGGTGTTCACGGAAATCTTCGGCTACCTGGACAGCTTTGACGAGATACTCGCCCTGTACTTTCGCTCGCGCCTGTACGCATGGCTCTCACCGCTGGGATTCGGAATCGAAACGGCCGGCGCTCTCTGGAGTTGCCTGTGGGGCGCTCTGTTCGTGGCCACGCTCGCGTTCTATCTGCGCGGCGCCTCTGCGGCTCGCGCTGGGCTCGCCGTGGGTCTGTTCGCGGGAACACCCGCCCTCCAGGTCTTCTGCGGCTATCTGGAAAACTATGCAGAACCCATGTTTTTTGTGACTGCCATCCTCGCCTGGGGAAGTACACGACTGAACTCAGAGGAGCTCGACCAGAAGGCCTCGGAGCGGCACCTTGCGGGTATCGCCGCGCTGGCCGCTCTGGGTGCGCTCTTTCACCTCGTGGTCGGGGTCCTCCTGCCCGCGCTCGCCTTTCTGTGGTACCGGTCCGGGGCCAGCGTTCGCGCGCGGGTCCGCAGCGGTCTTCTCGCAGGCCTGTCCGCTTCGCTCGTCCTGCTGCCGGTCTGGCTCTATTTTCTCTTCGGTCACCCGAATCCGATCCGGCCCGGCGAGTCGCACGCCGTTCGCCCCCCCATCGTTCCCCTGCGTGAACTGCCGAGCCCGGCGCACCTTTTCGATCAGCTGAACCTCTGGCTCCTGGTCCTGCCGTCCGTCTTTCTGCTCCTGGCGCTTGGGCTCTACCTGAAAGCAATCCGATACGAACCAACAGAACCGCGAACGAACCCGGAGACTGCCGGCGTGCGCGCCACTGATTCGGTACCGCGCTTTTTCGCCATCGCCGTGGTCAGCTTTGCCGGCTTTGCCTTCTTCGTGAACCCGCTGTTGGGGATGCCCGCGGACTGGGATCTCCTGTCGTTCGTCAGCATACCGGTGAGTTTCCTTTTGCTCGAATGGTTCACGAAGCGCCTGGATAGGGTCCGCGCGCTCGACCTTGGCCTTCCGTTGGGTGGCCTTCTGTTTGCGTGCTGCCTGCTCACAGCGGCCTGGATTGCACGCAACGCGCGGGTGACGGAAACGGACCGGCGCAACCTGGAGCGGGCCGCTGCGCAGACACAGGAGTTCGTCCGTGAGATTCGCGCCGACTCCGTTTTCGCCCGCGTCCCGTCCAACCGGCGCAAGCAGTACGTGCGCGCGCGGCACTTCGCGCATCATGCGTCTGCGGAACTGCGCGTGATCCGGTCGCCCGAAGCAGACTCTCTGCACGCGCGCCTCGCCTCCGCCATGCGCAGGTACATGGCCATCGCCACAGCTCCCGACGAGGTCTTTGCCGCAGAGCTGCCGCCCATCTGGCGGGAACTCACGGCAGTCAATCAGGGCCTTTTGGCGATCACGCGCGTCACGGGAAGAGAACGATAGGGATCGTCCGGCTGGGCGTTTAGGTACGGTAGGCCCAAGCGCGCGCGTAGCTCGTTCTTCTTGCGCAAACGCAGGCGACTGAATGCCGCCAGCTTACGATCTCTGGCCGGAGTCGGCGGCTTCTGGCCGTAGTAGCTCTCCCGGCTGGCCAGAGTCCGGAGGTCTGTGAGCATCTGCGCGTATACCTCCCCTACGAATTCCGCAGACCGATTGGCCGGGTTGCTGATGATGCGCTCGAAGGTCTCCGCCACGAAAGGCATGGCCTTCGCCGAGAGATAGGTCGAGATCATGACGAGCTTGATTGCAGTCCGATTGCCCGCGGCCCCGAGCAGGAGAATAGGAAAGGTGCTCGTCTTGATTTCGCGAATCGTGTTGCGGTCCCGAACCATGTGCAGGTAGTTCATGACCAGTTTCAGCTCGTACTTCACTTCGCGCCGGAACTCCGCATGCAGGAGGGCTTCGTCCTTCTTTCCGTGCAGCATCGCCTTGAGCAGGCCGCCGAAGCCGATGTCGTAGTGGCTGTAGTCCCGAAACTCGCGACGGATCTCCTCGATGAGTTCGGCCTGGTGAACCTCGCGAACGTTGCCCATGACGCGAACAGACTCGTTCACGCGCGCGGCATTCCCCGGGATTCCCTGCAGTTCTTCGTCTGATTCAGGCATTCTTTTCGCCGTTGGAATGCACGATGACCTCTTCGAGAAAGGTGCGCTGCGCTGACAACCGCCTTCCCTCCCGAAGATCCTCGTTCGAGGGCGGCACAAAGGGGCGCCTCAGGATACGAGCGTCATAGGTATCCTTCAGCATCAACTCCAAGATTCCGCGAACGCGCGTCTCTATGTCCGGATCGATCATGGGCGCAATGACCTCGACCCGGCGACGGAGATTCCTGGGCATCCAATCCGCGCTACCGATGAAAGTCCGATAAGGACGAGCGTTTTCGAAGTAGTAGATGCGCGAATGTTCGAGGAAGCGGCCCACGATGCTGGAAATCTTGATGTTCGCCGAGAACGGGCGCACTCCCGGCTTCAGGCAACAGATCCCGCGGACGATGCCGTGGATTTGCACGCCGGCCATGGACGCGCGGTACAAGGCCCGAATGACGTTGTCTTCCTGGAGTGCGTTGACCTTGAACAGAATGCGGGCGGGTTTCCCGGCCCGCGCTGCGGCCGCCTCCTGCTCGATCATTTCCAGAAATCGAGTGTGAGAATTGAACGGGGAAACGAGCAGGCGCTCGAACTCCGGGTTTCGCGACTGACTGGTCAGGACGTTGAAAACTTCGAGGACCTCCCGGGTCAACTCCTCGCGACAGGAGAACAGGCTCAGGTCCGTGTACAATCGAGCGGTCTGTTCGTTGTAGTTGCCCGTGCCCACATGGACGTACTTCACGAGCCTACCGCCTTCTTCCCGCACGATCATCATCAGCTTGCAGTGCGTCTTGTAACCGAGCAACCCGTACACGACATGTACACCGTTGTCCAGAAGGTGCTTGGCCCAGGTGACGTTGGATTGCTCGTCGAAGCGCGCCATCAGCTCCAGCACCACCGTCACCTCCTTGCCGTTTGCGGCCGCAAGGATGAGGGATTTGATGATCGGCGACTCGTCTCCGGTTCGGTAGAGCGTGATCTTGATCGAAAGAACGTTGGGGTCGCTGGCCGCCCGCTCGATCATGTGCAAGATCGGGTTGAATGACTCGTAGGGATGGTGGAAGAGGATGTCTTTCTCCCGGATGTGAGCAAAAATGCTCTCGGTACCCAGCCATTCCGGGTCCTGCGGCGTGAAGGGTCGGTCCTTCAGATCCGGGCGGTCGATGAGCTTGTAAAGCGACATCACGCGATTGAAGTTCACCGGTCCGTTCACCTCGTTGACCTGGTCGTTGCGCAGATGAAAGAACTTGCGCAATTCCTCCCGAATGGTCGGCGGACCCTTGCGGATCTCCATGCGCACCGCATCCCCTTTGCGGCGGTTCAACAGTTCCTTCTCCACGGCGCGGAGCAGGTTGGACTCCTCCTCTTCGTTGAGATAGAGATTCGAATTCCGCGTGATACGAAAAGGCGCCACGCCCAAGATCTGGTAGCCCTTGAAGAGACGGTGGATGTTTGCCTCGACGATTTGCGGAATGAAGGTGAAGCTCTGCTTGTGGCGGGTGTCCGACGGCAACGAAATGATGCGGGGGAGGACGCGCGGGATCGTGATGACGCCGAGCTGATGCTCCTCTTCGTCCGCGTGCTGAAGCAACGCGGCAATACACAGGGCCTTGTTGATGACCCAGGGGAACGGGTGCGCGGAGTCTATTTTGATAGGAGTGAGAACGGGGTAGAGTTTGTCCTGAAAGTACTTCTCTACGAATTCCCGTTGTCTGTCGGAGTACTGTTCGTGGTTCAGGACGCCGTAGCCTTCTTCAGCCAGCTTCGGCAGGATGTCCTCATTCCAGGCCCCGTACAGGCGGTCGAGGAGCACGCCCACCAGCCGATAGATCCGTTTGAGCGATTGCTTGGGAGTCAGACCGTCGGAGTGAGTGGTGGCAATATCCGAAGCGAGCTTCTGTTCGAGACCCGCAACCCGCACCTCGAAGAACTCGTCGAGGTTGTTGGCTACGATGGCCAAGAACTTCAGCCGTTCGAGCAGGGGGTTCGTCTGGCGCAGGCCCTCCTGGAGGACACGGAAGTTGAAGCGCAGCCAGGACAACTCCCGATTGTAGAAATGGCGATGGTCGAAACGAATTTCCTCGGCGACCGTCGTTTTCCCGGAAGGCATGCGTTAGAGAAAGCAAACCCGGGAACGTCGGTGTCCACGCTTTTTTGACCTGCCGGACCGTCGCCACAACTCCGGAATGCGGGAACCTCGTCACGGCCCCCGGAGTTCAGCTCAGCCGACCGAAGTGCAGGTTGACGTGAGGGTCATCCGAACGCGCGGGCCTGCGCGCATAGTTCCCTTCCAGGGCAAGCAGGCTCAGTCCGCTTTCCGCGGCCGCCTGAACGACCACCTCGGTGGGATGACAGCGTTGGCGATGGGCTTCCACCCAGCACTGCCCGGCAACCGTCCGCATCTCGACCGTGCTCTCCAGCAACCGCGCGTCCGGTTCGTAGTGGCGCCGAATGGTGACACTCAGTCCGGACGCTTCGAAGGAGAAAGTACGTCCGGCGTGGTAGCGCTCGACATTGGCCTGCGTTGCCAGGTCGACGGAATAGACACCGCTACGGTTCAGGATCCGCGACACGGCGGCAAAGTGACGCCGCAGATGGCCGACCTCGGTGAGGTAGTTCAGCGAGTCGTGCGTGCAGACGATCCAACCGAAGGCACCCGAACGGTACGGCAGCGGCTTCTGGAGATGACCACGCTTCCAGTTCCCTTCAGGGAGCCGTTCACGGGCGCGCTCGAGCATGGCTGCCGAACGATCCATTCCGAAAAGACGGGCGAGCCGACCACGAAACCGGGCCAGGAGGGCGCCCGTTCCGCAGGCCAGGTCGAGGACCGAAGTCGGGCGGGCGCGCAGAAGGGCCTCGGCCCGGTCCAGGAGGTAGCCGGCCCACGCATCATAGGGAACGTGGCGCATGAAATCATCATAGGCTCGGGCGAACGTCTCGTACGGCTGGCGGGTCCGGACCGCCTGGGTGGATCTTCTTCCATTAACTGGTACCGCCGAGTCGTTTTTTGGTTGATTAGTTTCCCCCACCCCCTAACCTCCAGCCGGATCCAATGTGACATAATCCGCCTGTGGGCGCGGCAGTGTGGCCTCCGGCAGACTCCCGGGCCCCGGCCGGGCTCCCCAAAGGTAGCTTCATGACATACCTGCTTTTTGCCATCAGTTTCCTCGGCTCCGTGGTGGTGACGATTCTGCTCCGCAGACGGGACCGTCGCAGCATCCAGCCGGCCGCGGTCCGTCGCGTCAACGAGGTTCAATCCGAGCACATCAAGCGCGTGGCGGCCGAGTCCATCCAGCAGATCAAGGACGCCTCTTTGGAGTTCGAGCTTCTCGTCCGGCGCAGCCGCCAGTCGCAGACGGAGCTGACCAACGAACTCGGCATCGTGCAGGAGAAACTCGACACACTCAAAGCGGACCGGGAACTGATTGAGACGATCAGCTCCGAGCTTTCGGACATTGCCGGCAGCGCGGCCGGCGTCAGCACGCAGGTCGAACGCCTGGACGACGGACTGGCCCGGCTGGGTTTTGCGCGCCGGGAACTCGACGAGATGACACAGCAGGTCAAGAATCTGCGCACCGAAATGACGCAGCGCGGTCGCGATGCAGAGTCCGAACTGCAGGCGGCAATCGAGAGGCTCGTCCTTGAGACCGAAGAGCGAACGGGCTCCTTGATTCGAGAAACCGAAGAGGCCTTCGCGGGCTTGCGAGAGGAAGCCCGTCGCAGCCGTGAGCAGGGACTCGAACAGTTGGAGCGAACTCGAGAGATGGCCGTCCGCATCGACGAGTTGGGCGACCGGGTCGAGGAACGCGTGCGCGCCGAAGCGGATCGGTACGCCGATCGTTTTGCCGCTCAGGAGCGAAGCTTTCAAGAAAGGTTCGGCGGACTGGAAGCAGGGCTGACTGCCATTCGCGCTACGGCCATCGAGGCCGTGCAGCGCGACACGCAACGCATCCGGACTGAACTCGACAACTTCAACCTGGAGGCCATGTCGCGTCGGGACGAAATTCTCAACGAGACGCGTCGCATGGCCGAAGGCATTGGCGACCAGATCTCCCTATTTCAGGAGAAGTATCTCGACGCGGAAAATCGCCTCAAGAAGCAGGCCGGCGAGCACAAACAGTATATTCAGGCGCACCGCGAGCAGTTCGAACAGGAATGGACCGAGTTGGTCGAACGGCAGAGCGTGCTCCTGGAGGAGCGAATCTCTTCTCTCCAGGAACAACTGGAGCAGGCTCGAAGCCGACGCCTCGAATCCCTGGAAACAGAGGCCGGGCGGTTGGTCACGCTCGTGGAAGGCCGCGTGCGCGAAGGGGAAGAGCTGATCCGCCGCCACACGCGCGAAGAAGAGCAGCGATTGCAGACGACCCGCGAAGAGCTCGGCGAGTTCCGCGACGGGATGACACTCCTCGGGCACGAACTCAAAGCCTCCCTCCGGGCCGAAGGCGAGCACGGGCTGGCTCTGCTCCGCGAATCTCGCCGCTCCGAAGAAGAGACCATTCAGCGCAGTCGCAACGATTTCGAAGAAGTACGTCGCAGCGTGGAAGAACAGCTCACGGAAGCCGAGGAAGCCAAGCGCGCCTTTCTGGCCCGGCTGGAAAAAGACACGCAGGCCCGCCGGGACGAATACGGAGAGCATTTGCGGCAGGTGGAACGCCTCTTCGAACACAGCGAAGAGCGCCAGCGAACGGCCGAGGAGAACATCGCCGCCGAACTGCAACGGCGCGCGCAGACGGCTCAGAACGAAATCCAGGACCGGTTGCGCATCTGGGCGCGGACCGAAGAAGAGCGCCACGCGGCCGTACAGGAGTCGCAGTCGCAGTTGATTGCCGAAATCGAACGCCAGTCCGGGCGTCTTTCCGCGGAGCAGAACGGCCTGCTGGACCGCCTCCAGAAGGAAACCGAAAACGTGCGCGAAGAAATCCGCCGGGCCGAACGCGAGGCGCTGGCCTCACTCGATCGGAAAGTGTCTTCTTTCGGAGAAGAGCACGATCGGACCATCGAGAAGCTGCGCCGGGAAAGCGACGAGGCGCGCGCGGCCCTCTCGGAAGCGCAGCGCAGCCTCAGCGCGGAGCTGAACGCTCAGTCCGAGGCTCTGCTTGCGGGTCACGAGGACTTCAAACAGGAACTGCTCTCCGTGCAAAAGGACCTGGATGCAGAATTGGCTCGCGCCCGGGAGACCTCCCTCGACCTGCTCGAGAAACGCGCCGGCCGGTTCCTGTCCGAGCAGGACGAAAAGCTCGGTCGCCTGAGTGAAACCATCGATGAGAAGATCTCCCGCCAGATCCTGCTTCTGACCGACAAGGGTCGGTTGCGTTTGGAGGATCTCGAAAAGCGCACGGCCGGTGTCGTCGGAGAAACCGTGCGCCGGATGGAGGGCGAGCTCGATCAGGTACGCGACCATTTTCGTCGCATTCGGGAGGAGATCGCGGACGAGAGCGAAAAGGCCGACGAATTGCGTTCCACGACCCTTCAGGCCATCGATCGCGAGCGCGAACGCCTGGATGCCTTCGGACAGGAGTTGCGCAAGGTGGAGCGCGCCGAGGAACTCATCGTCAAGCTCGACGAGACGCTCGAAGTACTGGCCGACCGACTGGCGCTCGCGGGCGAAGAGAATCGGCGGATGGACGACGTGGTGCGCAACCTCGAAAGCCTCCGGTCGAGCCGCAAGGAGCTGGAGTCGGAACTGCGGCTGCTCGAAAGCCAGCGCGGACGCTTGGGAGAAGCCGAGAAACACTTCGAGGCGCTGGAGTCTCGACTCAACGGACTCCAGGATCGGTTTTTGGATCTGGACCGCGCGCAGAAGGAAGCGGTCGCGCTGGAAGGAAAGCTTCGTTCTCTTCAAGAATCGCGGGAGTCGCTCGATCGCTTCTTCTCGGATCTGGGCGAACGAAAGAAATTCTTGGAAAACGCGGTGCGTTACATCGAAGGCTCGCGCCAGCAGGCCCTGAAGGCGGGCGAGTCTGCCGAGAAATTGCTCGAAACCGTCGGTCGTGCGGAAATGCGCCAGGAGGACGTGGGCAAGCAGCTTTCCGAACTGGAGTCACGGGCCGCCTCGCTCTCCAAGCTCGACCGGGAGTTCCAGAAGGTGGAAGCACGCTTCGAGCAGATGGACGGCCTGTTCTCCGACCTGGATTCGAAGCAGAAGCAGGTTGCGGCCATGGTCCGGCGCACCGAAGAAATGCGGACCGGGGCCGACCGTTTGCGCGAGGACCTCGAGTCCATCGTCTCCGAGGCCGACGAAAAGATGGAGCGCATGTCCGCTTTCTTTCAGGTCGTCGACCAATTCCTGGAGGAGCATCCCATGGATTTCTCGGGCCAGGCGGAGCGACCGTCCGATTCGACGGGTCTGTCCGATGTGAAGCGCAATGGCATCTTGAGCCTGTACCTGAACCACAAATGGGAACCGGACCTGATTGCCGAACGCATGCGCCTTGAGCCGGCGGTCGTGCGGGCGGTGATTGCCAGCCACAAATAGACGGCGTCTTTCTTCAGCCGATCGTCATCAGAAGGTAACCTTCCAGGATTCTGCTTCTTCCGAGACGGAGGAAAAGAATCATGACGACTCAACTCAAGACAGCGCGGCGTCTTTCGCTGCGCCTGGCCCAGAACCAACTGGAGATTGAGCGCACGCTCGCGCTGCGCTACGAAGTCTTCAATCTGGAAATGAACGAGGGATTACCGCAATCCCGGGACACCGGCAAGGACCGCGACGAGTTCGACTTCTATTGTGATCATCTCATCGTCGTGGACGAAGAGCGTGACGATCTGATCTGTGGAACGTATCGGCTGCTGCGGGGGAGTGTTGCCCGCCGTCACCGCGGTTTCTACTCGGAAAACGAATTCGACCTGACCGAGGTGCGAGGCCTTCCCGGGCAATGCGCCGAGATCGGTCGCAGTTGCGTGCACCGCGACTACCGGGATGGGTCGGTCATCGGTCTGCTCTGGAACGGCCTGGCATCCTACATGCGGCAGTTCGACGTGCAGTACCTGATGGGTTGCGCTTCCCTGCATACGACCGACGCCGACCAGGCCTCCCTGGTCTACGCCTGGTTCCGCTCCAAGGACGCCATCTCCGAGGAAGCGGCCGTCACACCCCTGCCCCACTGCGAGTTGGCCGGCTTTCGCGCAGATCTGCACGTGGCCGACGAGAAGGCCGCCTTCCGTGAGATTCCGCCGCTCGTAAAGGGTTACGTGCGCGCCGGGACCAAAGTGTGCGGCCACCCCGCGCTCGACCGGGAGTTCGGGACAGTCGACTACTTCGTACTGTTCAACCGGCGCGACATCGAGCGACGGTACGGAAAGCACTTCAACCTGTAGTCCCGGAAGGGAAAGGGAAACACGGGCGTCCGGTCCGTCAGGGACGTGTCCCGGCGAGCAGGGGCGCCTTCACCCAATCGGACGGGCGCGTGCGCCCGATGGACACGAGGTCTGCCAGAAGCGCGCGGTGAAGCTGAATCGCCTCGCGCTTCTCCTTTTTGGGCGGGTTGAAAATCTTGCGCTTGTTCAGCAGGCGACGGGGTTTTTCGCGCAGGTGTTCCCAAGTTCCGATTTCCAGGGTCCACGGCAGCAGGCGCGAAGCCTTGGGGCCCTCACGGCGGTCGTCCTGAAAGCGCGACGCAACGAGATCCCAGAGGTCGCCGTGCATCGTGTAGGATTCGTGCTGAGGAACGAAACGGTAGCGACCGTAACCGTGCGCCGCCTGGAGCCGGGCCGCTACTTTTCGATAGAGAACATCGTCCGGACTGGGGTCACGGGAGCCTGCCGGCGGCCACCAGACGTGATTGACGCCACCAAACCCCGAGTGTATGTCAATTACAGGCGTTACTCTGTTTTTGATGCCCCAGAAGTAGTCTTGGACAAAGCGCAGCAGGGCCCGCGACTCCGATTGCAGGGACTTCCCCCGGTAGTACGGCAGCAGAGGTGAGATCCTCTGCCCGCCGAAGAAGGGAAGCGCATCCTTTGCCTCGACGCCGGAGTTGCGCATCAAGTCCACGCCCACGGCGTTCGAGCGGCGGCGCATGGCCACGCCCGCCGGATTGGCAATGGGTACGGTGGCCAGCGCCAGTCGTCCCCGGCGAATGTCTTCATACAGTGCCCCGCTTTCCGGGGAAAGGGCGAACTCCAGAAAATCCAACAGAACGCGAATTCCTATGATTTCGAGCCCGTGCACGCCGGCCACGAGCCCCGCCGGATTGCGCCGTAGCGCGGCCGGAGTGCCCACCTCGAGGACGTGAATGGGAAAGCGAAAGCCGTCCCGCGAACGCCGGGAGAAGCCCAACTGACGCAGGCGGGCCAGTCCACCGGAGCGAAGGGCCAAGCGCAATACGCGCTTTTCGTAACGGTTGAGTCGCCTCAATCCGCGCAGCACGGTCAGCGTCTCCGGTCCGCGCAGCCGGCCAGACTCACATTTCGCCAGGCCCAATAGGAGAAGCCGGCCGTGACGTTGTCCTCGAGCTCGATGATGGTTACCGATTTGGCCGTACGGGGGAGCGGCTGGAACACCCAGGTGAAGTGGAGATTGGGCTTCTTGGAAGTGCCGCGGGTGCAGTTCGGCAGCCCCGTGTGCGAGATCATATGGTAACGCTTACCGTTTGAATCGCGCATGATCGTGGCGGGCGGGTAGGTGCAGACCGAAGCCAGATCTACCGTACGGAGATGCGCTATGGTTCGGTCCGGTTCCAGGCAGAGGCGATCGAGGACCACCATCCCCCTCCCCGAGCGGTAGGCGATCCCCAGGCGACAGCAGGGTCGTGGCGGCGCTTCCTCCTTCTTGGGTTTGATCACGACGATCGTGCCCGCACCTACTGGAGGGACGAGCATGCCGAGGCTGATGAGGCCGAAGGTCAGCCCAAGCGCCTGAAGAGGTCTGCGCTTCACGTCCGCTCCTCCGTGGCGACCGGCCGAAAGATCGCAAAGTTGTCGGGGCCTTCGTGGACCCGCACTTCCACTACGCGGCCTCCGGCCTCCTCCGCTGCGGGACGAATGCCACGAAAGAACCAGCGAGCAATGTTTTCGGCCGTGGGATTCACTCCGACGAATTCTTCCAACGTGTTTATGGTAACGTGTTCGAGGCGGTCGGTCAACTCATCCAAACGCCGGCGCGCGGCCAAAAAGTCGACGGCCATATCGCCCTGGCCGAGCCCACCGTCCGCGCGACCGAGAAACACCTCGACGAGCCAGGAGTGCCCGTGCAGCGGTTCGTCGCTTCCATCCGGGAAGTAGCGATAGAGATAGTGGGCGGACTCGAATCGGCCGCTGATCCGCACGCAGAAGGAGCCCGGCTCGTTCTGGAATCCCCGCAGCAGCCCTTTCAGGTGGGGGTGCGCATCCTGGTCCATGTTCACGCGAGGCACCTCAAGCGACCCGGGCCTCCGCGCAAGTTGCTTTTTTTGCTGGACGTGTGACCTTGCGGGGACCTGTTTGGGGTGGAGGCAGGAAACAATGTCGGAAGCCACCCAACAGGTAGAGCAGAAAAAACAATTCACTCCCGAGATGAGCGTTGGGGAAGCCATGACGCTGCATCCAGAGGCCGGCATCGTCTTTTCCAGCTATCACCTGGGAGGCTGCTCCCACTGCGCCATCAACGAGATGGAAACGATCGAGCAGGTCTGCATGGGCTACGGCGTCCCGGTCGAGCAGCTGATCGACAGCCTCAACAACCTTCTGGACGGCTGATTGCTGCGGCCGCGGTGCGCGAGTGCGGGGCCGGGGCGTAGATGGGTGCGTGCCGGGGGATCGCGCGGCTGCGCATTCAACGCTCGTTTGGGCCAGTGGGCTGGTAGCGCGACGGGTTCGTCTGAAGTGGCCTGTCCCCGATATCTGATACACAAATTCGGGTGACCTGATTTCGGAGGTC
>CAZPFB010000104.1:0-18556 GCA_964585735.1 uncultured Leptospiraceae bacterium | reverse complement strand
AGAAGATCTTCACGGGCAGATTGTACTGGCGGATGGTGGCCAATTCCTGGATGCACATCTGGTAGGAACCGTCCCCGGTAACACATATGACCAAATCATTTGGTTTTGCAAACTGTGCGCCGATGGCCGCGGGCAGGCCGTAGCCCATCGTGCCCAGACCGCCGCTCGTCAGCCAACGATTCGGACGATCCATGAGGTAGTACTGCGCGGCCCACATCTGGTGCTGACCCACGTCCGTGGCCACAATCGCCTCGCCTTTGCTGACCTCGTACAGGCGCTTCATGATGCGCTGCGGCTTGATCACGTCATCGCTGTCGTCGAACTCAGCTTCCAGGGGATGGGTTTGCTTGTATTCCTCGAGGCGATTCACCCAGGGCGACCGGTCCTTCTTCTCGACGTACGGCAGCAACTGCTTGAGCGACTCGCGCAGATCTCCGTGGAGGATGTGATCCACCGAAACACGTTTGTTGAATTCGGAAGCATCGATGTCGATGTGAGCGCGCACGGCGTTCGTGGCGAAGTCCTTGGGCCGACCGGCAATCCTATCGTCGAAGCGGGTGCCCAGCGAGAGAAAGTAGTCGCACTCGAGGATGGCCTTGTTCGCGTACGCCGTTCCGTGCATGCCGGGCATCCCGAGCGAAAGAAAGTGCGTACCGGGAAAGCTGCCGAGAGCCATCAGCGTACAGCTCACGGGTGTCATGGCCTTTTCGGCGAGCGCGCGCACTTCCTCATGCGCGCCGGAATTGACAGCGCCACCACCCACCATGACCAGCGGCCGCTCTGCGCGATTGAGCGCCTCGGCGAACGCCTTCAAGTCTCCGCTGACACCCAGACGCTGCGTGAAGCGCGGGCTCAGCCGGGGCTCCGCCTGCACGACTTCCGTCTCCGCGGTCTGCACGTCCTTGGGGAAGTCGAGAAGCACAGGACCGGGTCGGCCGGTGGTGCACATCAACCAGGCTTCGGCAAAGGCTTGCGCAAGTTCGTCCGCGCTTTTGATCAGCGCGTTGTATTTCGTGATGGGAATGGTGATACCGAAGAGGTCCGCCTCCTGAAAGGCGTCGGTGCCGATCGCGGAGGTGGCCACCTGCCCGGAGATCACGAACACGGGGATCGAGTCCATCTTGGCGTCGGTCAGGCCGGTGATCGCATTCGTGGCGCCGGGGCCACTGGTCACGACCACGACGCCGGGGCGACCGCTGGCACGGGCGTAGCCCTCGGCCATGTGCATGGCGCCCTGTTCGTGGCGTACGAGGATGTGGCGAATCGGACTGTGGTAGAGGCGATCGTAGAACGGCAGAATGGCGCCGCCCGGGTAGCCGAAACACAGATCCACCCCCTTTGCCTGCAGCAAATCGAGCAGAACCTGCGCGCCGTTCTTTTTCATGACCGCCTCCCGCCGTTGAAACAAAAGAGATCGACCCGCATGGGGCGGCCCGCCACTTCGCAACAGGGTGTGCTGCCCAAAGAACGGTTCGGGCTGTCGGGTGACAACCGGATTTCCCGCCACTCAGTCATGGCAAAAACTGAATCGGACATAAAGAGCTTTCACGACCTGAGCACGGCCCTCGCGCACATGCCGCTCGAGGAGCCGCCCGTGATTCTGCTCTCGGGCGAAGACGGCGATCTCTTCGACATGGCCCTTGAGAAAGTGCGTCACCGCTTGGCCCGCGAAGCCGGTTCGGTCGAGCTCACGGTCCTGTCGGGTGAGCAGGGGGATGAGCAGAAGCTGCTCCTCGACCTCTACAACATCCCGCTCTTCGCGCCCTATCGCATCTTCGTCGTGCGGCAGGCCCACGACGTGCTCAAGTCGCTCAGCGGGGCCCGTCAGAAGGCCGGGCTCGGAAGTCTGCCCCCCCGCACCCTGCTGTTGCTCGACTGGCGCGGTCGCCCCCCCGCCTGGGCGGAACGGCTCTTCGGGGATCGCTGTTTGCACCTCTCATCGCGCGAGGTGTATGACAACCGGATGCTCGAGACGGTCCTCGGCGCCGAGAAGCGCGTAGGCGTCCGCCTGACCGACGAAGCCCGCGACCTTTTCGTGGAGGCGGTCGAGAGAAAGGAGGGGGCTATCGAGCGCGCCCTCGTTCGACTGCGAGAGCGTCTACCGAAAGATAAGTTGAGTTCCGTCTCCGCGGAACTCCTACGAGAGATCCTGCTCCCCGATGTCGGGTTCGACGTCTTCGCCCTCGTCGATGCGCTCTTCGCGCGCGACTTTGCCATCGTCGAGCGAGAACTGGCGCGCTTTCATCCCAACATCGACAACTACTTTGCGGTCCTCAAGATCATGCTTTCACGCGCGGATGAATTGCGCCGCTGCATGATGGCGCGCCACATGGGCATGAGCGACGCGCAGGTCGCGGAGCTGATCGGCATCAAGAACCGCCCGCCCTTCATTCAGAAGAAGATCCTCAGTCGCCTCGCGCAGGAAACTTCTCTGTACGGCGGTGCACGCCTGCTGGGAATCTACGACATGCTGATCGATCTTCAGCATGAATTTCGCTCCCGTGTTCCGCTGCACCGACAGTCCCTGGTCTTCAGCGAACGCGTTCGCGAGGTCTTCATGGGCGACGGTCGGAAGTGACCGCCGCGGGCGGCGCCGGTGTAAGGCGCGGACGTTCGGGAAGCCCGGTCACTTTCCACCAGCGCACGAGGACGCGCGAATCGTGGAAAGGCTGCACGGGCGCCTGCGTGAGGTGCGGAGGCCTCGGGGCCACGAAGTCCGGCAGCCCGGGCCGTTGCAGTCCGATGACGAGGTCCAGTGCGTGCGCACCGTTCGTGTCGATCGACACGGTCGCCTCCGGCGCAGGCGCCGCGAGCGCTCCGGTAATCCAGCTGCCGAAACCCAGAAGGCGACGAACGGCCGCGTAGCCGAGTTTCGTTTTCTGGGGCGCCGGCAGTTCGACACCGTCGAGCGCCACGAAACGCACAGGAGGCACCGGGGCATTCCCGGATGCCACCGCGCGCGCAAAGACGTACACCGTGTCCTCCGAAGACATGCCCGCGAGCCGTACGGCCAGGGCTCCGCGCCCCCGTTCGAGGTTCACGCGCAACCCCGCTTGGGGAATGGTCGGCGCCCGAGCGACGCGGAAGCGAAACCGGCCGTACGGACACCTGGACAGCGCGGGGAAGTAGCGCGCGCTCGTCAGAGGATCCTCTGGCGGCGCTTTCCCCATCCAGCGCGTCGACCACTCGTTGCGCACCGGCAAACAGGAGATCCAGTGCGACCGACCGCCTTCCTCCTGGGCATGCAAGAGCGAAACGGGGAGTGGTTGGGTACTCGAAGTGTTTCCCGAAAACCTTGCGGCCAAGAGCAAAATGCCCACACAGGCGAAAGACACGACCCCAGAGCCGCGGGGAAGCCCCACGCCTGTCCCAAATGGGGCCAGTTGCACGCAGACCCAGGCGATGGCCGCGGTCGGCACAACGACGAGGCCCAACCCAAACGATTCGAAGAAGAGGTGAACCGCCGGGGCCCAAAGCAGAACCGAGGCGACCACCGCGCACAGCGCGAGAGCCAGCGCCAATCCCGCGCGAGCATCTGATTCTCCGAGGGCACAAAGGAGGGCGAGCGAAGACAGCAGAGCCGGAAAGGCAAAGAGGTAGGCGCCATCAGGTAGGAGAAGCATCGCCCCAAGAAGCGGAAGGAGGCTGGCCAAAGTCGGGATAGCCAAGGCGACCAAGCGTTTCTCAATGGCGATGCGGCTCATGAGCAGCGCAACTATCGCTGCCGGTAAAAGGCTGAAGCCGAAGCGATAGAGCCGGACACTTGCTCCGTAGCCTTCGCCCATGACGTAGTGATCGTACTCGCGGTGAACGAACGGCAGGCCCAGGCGCAGCACGAAGACCGCGGCGATCGCGGCAAGCAGGACGAGCAGGAGGCGGAGCGATGGCCGCGTCAGGTCGCGGACGCGCAGACGGCCTTCCCGAAATGCCGAAGCGAGTGCCAACAACGTCACGAATACCGCGAGTACGCCGCAGGCCAACACGACGCTGTTTGACAGCACGACGCCTCCCCATCCTGGCAGGACAAAAGCCGTGGGCGGTGATTCCCCGACGGCCTTGGTCACCGGAAGAAGCGGCGCGTACGCCACTGCGTCGAGAGTCGCCAGCAGTGACTCTCCGTGGTGCTGGATGGTACGGAGGTCGGCGGCCTGCGGAGTATCGAGCATCGAATGATAGGCGGTGACCCCGGCAATGTTGGCGAAGTTGAAGCCGGGAAGGTTGCGTTCCCGAAAAAGGGTGAAGTCGCTGTCGTTGGGCATCTGCCGGTACACCGCGGCCGCCAGCGACCAGGGCGCCAGGCCTCGGTGCCGGGACACAACCTGCGCGAGCGCCCCGCCGGAGTTCGGACCCATCTCGAATAGCAGAGCAGGCCCGCGATTGCCGCGCGCCTCCACGTTCACCACAAAGGCGACGTCCCGCGACCACGCGTGCGTTTCGACAAACAGCCGGGCACCCAGAAGTCCCCGTTCTTCCGCGTCCGTCCACAGGAAGATCACGTCGCGCTCGGGGGCCGGACGATTACCAAGCAAACGCAAAGTTTCGAGCAGCACGACTGTCCCGTAGCCGTCGTCGGAAGCTCCGGGCGACGTGGCCACGGAGTCGTAGTGGGCAAGCACGAGCACTGCCCCCGAGCGACTCTGCCCGCGCACGCGGGTCATGATGTTACGGACGCGCGCGGCGCTCGAAAAAGCGCGAAACCGCCCGTACGCCGACCTCCCGCGCTGCTCCACAGCCTCGCTGCCCAAGCGCTGGATCTCGCGCAGGATCCGATCGCCCGCGCGCCCGTGCGCGCGCGAACCGACCGGCCTGGGCTCTCGGGCGATCTCACCCAGCAGCCCCGCGGCGCGTCGCGCGTCGAAGGCGGAGTCGGGCACCGGGCCCGTGGGGACCGCCGGTCGCTCATCCCACAGGACCGCAAAGGCGGCGAACAACACCGCCCCCACCACGACGGAGAGGAAAAGTCGGGAGCGCGCCTCCAGCATTTCCGGTTCTTGGGCGACCTCCGGCTCGATGTCATTCACTTTACCGCCCCAGGGGGCGCAGTTGTTCTGACCGGATGCGCGGTACCATCCTCGTGCTCTCGACCGGAACGGAGCTCTCAGGCGGTCGCTCGCGCGATTCGAACGGACCGGAGATCGCCGAACGAATGGTGGAGCTTGGCTACCGGGTCCTGGGCATCCGCATCGTTCCCGACGACCCGGAGTTGCTCTTCGAAGAAGTCGAGCGCGCGGCGCGAGACGAACGCCTCTCCTGTGTGATCATGACCGGGGGCCTCGGTCCCACCGCCGACGATCACACGGTTGACGTGCTCGCCCGCCTTTCCGGACGAGCCATCGTCGAGGACGAGGAGGCGTTGCGCAAGATGGAGTTGCTGTCCAGGCGCTGGAAGCGTCGCTTCGATACTTCGGCCGCCCGAAGGCAGGCGCGCGTCCTGGAAGGCGTGCGCGTTTTGAGAAACGAACGGGGGCTGGCACCGGGCATGGCTCTCGAGTTTCCGCGCAACGGGAGCATCTGCCTGATTGCCGCGTTGCCGGGGGTTCCCCAGGAGATGCGGACCATGTTCGAGAATGAGCTGCTGCCGCTCGTGTCCGAACAGGTTCCGAGCGAACGACTCGAACGCGAAGTCTTCTATCTATATGGCGTCGGCGAGTCGACCTTTCAGGGCCGCTATTTCGGCAGACCGGACCGGCCCGAGGAGGAGGCCGTCGCCCGGGCGCTCGAGCTGCCGCCGGATTTCACCTGGGGCGTGACAGCTGCGCGCGGCTACATCAAGGTCTTCTTCGAATCGCGCCAAGCCGAGTTGCTGAAACAAATGGCGGCCCTGGCCAAGTCTGCGTTTGCCGAGGAGTTCATCCCGCAACCGGCGCAGGATCTGCTGCACGAACGCCTGATCGAAGGTGGGCGTACGCTGGCCCTCGCTGAATCGTGCACCGGCGGTTGGATCGGCAAGCTCCTGACGGATCGCCCCGGTTCGTCGCGCTACCTGCTCGGGGGAGTCACCAGTTACGCCAACAGCGCCAAACAGAACATCCTTGGTGTGCCGGACGCTGTCCTGCGCGACCACGGCGCGGTGAGCGAGGCCTGCGCCGTGGCCATGGCCGAAGGAACCCGTCGGCTGCTCGGCGCCGACTTTGGTCTTTCGGTTACCGGCATCGCCGGGCCGGACGGGGGGACGCCGGAAAAGCCGGTGGGCACGGTGTTTACGGCCGCTGCCGGACCCGAGGGCACGCGCTGCGTCCGCCTCGATCTGCCCATGGACCGGGATCGCGTGCGCGAGTACTCCACAAACCTCGCCATTTTCCATCTCCTTCGCTACATTTCCGCGCGGGCGGACTGATTCTTCTTGATGGCGCCGGCCGGAAGGGTGGAAGCTCGCCGACGGCAATCGCATGGATCACAATGAGCATCCCTTCGGCGCGGCGCAACCGACGTCCACTTCCACCAGGCTTCCGGAATGGTTGCCCGGGGTCGCCATCCTCGGTGGCGCTGCGTTGTGTTTCCTCGGGGCACTCTACCTGATCGTTTCCCTCTACCAGAATCGGGTGATGCGCCACACTCCGGAGCCCACCAGCACGACCGAGGTCGCCAAGCCCGAAGAAGATCCCCCTTCGGCCACTCCGGGTACCGCACAAAGCGGCACAGGTGAACCGGGCAGCGCGCCCTGGAGCGGAAAGGAAATCCTGTCGCGCACAGCAGCACAAGAAGGCGCTCTTCGCCTCGAACTGGAGCGACTGACTCCTCTGACCTTCCCCGGACAGGGCGCTATCTTCTTCAAGGCGCTCGTGCGCAACACGGGAAAAGGACCGGTCGGCTTTGCCAAAGTGGAGGTCAAACTCGAAGACAGCGGCGATGTCGTGGAGTCGCGCAGCGGATACGTGGACCTGCACACCCTGTTTCCGGGTGAGCGAACGGCGGTTACGGTTCTGTTTTCGAAACCTGGGGATTACACGAAGGCATGGGCGCGATTCGAACCACTCCGTCCTCCCTACCAGCGGCAGGCCCGCGTTCGTCTCCGGGTCCTTTCCCCCAAAGTGGTTCCCAAGTCGTCGTATTCTTTTGGTGCTTCGGGCATTGTGAAGAATGAGGAATCCTTCCGCGTCGGGTCGATCCGGGTGTTCGCCATTCTCTACGGCCAGGACGACTCGAAGCTCGTCGGCACCGGCACGAACTTCGTCCGCGGCACTCTCGAACCCGGCGCGCAGAAGAACATTTCCTTCGAGGTCATGCCCACCCACGGAAGCATGACTCGTTTCGAGTTTCTCGCGGAGGGCAAGGAAACTAAATGAGCATAGAAACTCAGGAACTCTGTAAGACATACCGGACCCCGTTTTCGCGCAGGCCTCCGCTGGACGCCGTCCGCAACGTTAACTTTCGCGTAAACCGGGGCGAGATCTTTGCCCTGCTCGGTCCGAACGGCGCGGGCAAATCGACGATTGTCAAGATGCTCGCGGGCCTGATCCGACCGACTTCGGGCACCATTGTGCTCAACGGCAATCCCGTGCGCTCCCGCAATCCGGCCGTCTACCGCGAACTCTCGGCCGTACTGGAAGGCATCCGCAACGTATACTGGCGCATGACGCCGCTCGAAAACCTCCACTACTACGGCAACCTGCGCGGCCTGCCTTCGCGGGTGATCCGGGAACGGGCTCTGGACCTTCTGCGCATGTTGGACATCGAAGGTAAGAAGGCCAACCAGAGCCAGCACCTGTCACGCGGGATGCTCCAGAAGCTCGCTCTGGCCGCGGCCCTGATCACCGACCCGCAGATCCTGCTTCTCGACGAACCCACGCTCGGCCTGGATGTCGGCAGCGCCCGCAAGATCAAGGAGACATTGCGCGACCTGGCCCGCAAGGAGGGCAAGACGATCCTCCTTACGACGCATCAGATGGAGCTCGTCGAGGAACTGGCCGATCGCGTCGGGATCATCCGCAGCGGAGAACTGGTGCGCCAGGGCACCCTGAGCGATCTCAAAGCCGTGTTCGGCAGCCACATCTTCCGCTTTCGCGTGCGGGGCTCGTTTCGGCTCCCGCCCGCCTGGAAGAAGGGCAACCAGGCCCGCGTCCTGCCCGGCTCGGCGGAGATCACGGAGTTCGAAATGGACTGTCAGAACCGCGCGGGCGTCTACCGCGTGCTGCGCGAACTCGAACGGCAGAAGCGGGATCTGGTCAGCACAGAACGAGTGGCCGAGGATCTCGAAGAGGTCTTTCTCATGGTACTCGAGCAGGGAAACAACGGAGGAAAACCATGAACCAAGTAGCCTCAGGAGCAGGCACCCTCATCTGGCGTCCGCTGCGCGATTTCGCGCTGATCGTCAAGGCGGAGTTCGTGCGCGACATCATCTACATGCGACGCTATCCGCTCGAACCGCTTTCATTCTTGTTCTTCATGTACCTGATCCTCATGGCCTTCTTGTTCGGGCTTTCGCAGTTGCTGACGCAAAAGAGCTCGGCAGTGTTGAATCAGGAAGTCATGATCTTGGGCTACTGCCTGATGCAGTTCGTCATGGCCACACAGATGGGTTGGTCGGGCCAAATTCAGAACGAAAGCCAGACGGGGACGCTCGAGCAGCTTTCCATCTCGGGACATACGCTGGGCGGTGTCCTGCTCGCGCGCGGCATCGCCCAATTCCCCAGACAGGCTCTGAGTTTCTTCCTGCTGCTGGGAGCCTACCACATGACGATCCCGGAGGCCAAGCTCACACTCGCAAACTGGCAGGACATCCTGTTCGTGCTGTTCGTTTCCATGATCGGAATCTTCGGGGTGGCTTTCGTCTTTGCCGGGTTGACGTTGCTCTTCAAGCGCGTGGGATTCTTCTTTCAGATCATCAACTTCGCGTTTCTCGGACTCTTCTGGCAGAACCGGGCCACCCTCGGTGACGTGGCCGGCTTCATCTACGATACGTTTCCGCTCACGGTGGGGATGTCGAACCTCCAGCGCATCCTGATTGAGGGTGGCGCGCCCGCCACGGCCACACCTCAGGGCCTGGTCTACTTGGGGGTTGTCTCAGCCGTCAGCATGATCGTCGGGTTCCTCTTGTTCTACAAGATGGAGCAGCGGGCGCGGGAATTGGCGTTGTTGTCGCAGTACTGAGCGAGGGGGGGCGGTCCCCGGAATCATTTTGAGAGCGACGGAGCGTCTTTTCGGCCATCACACGCCTGCCCCCGTCCGGTGCGCCAAGCCGTGGTGGCGTCCTTCTCGAAACGCTCCGCCTCCGGACACGCCCGCTTCACACTCTCCCAACGATCAGCGACCTCAACTGCTCTTTCCCTGTATACCTGCACCTGTTTGCGTCCACCTGAAACCCAACGTCCCTTGACCGGCTTACCTTGAAGGATGGCAGAAGGATCAGGCCTGCACTCAATCGGAGCGAACTTCTTTGCATCCATGGGATAGAATGCCGAAAGAATCCAAGTCTCCAACGCCTTTGATGGAATGCACAGGACAAAGGACGCTGGAACGGATGAGTCACCCATCCAGCGCAGTAGAACCCTGCGGAGGGCCTCCACTGTATTGCCAGCCGGAGGGCATGGCCGCTGGCAGGGCAAATCGCCCGCTGTCTCGTCAATGCCAGCAGAGGTGTAGGTCTTGCCCGCAACATCCGCATCCACGTGAACGACAATGAGGTCGAATCCCTGCAAACTCGGACTCCTCCCAGCATGTCCGTTGCCCTGTTCTGCGGCCTGCCGACACCATCGATAGACGCCTGCCCAGCCAAACCCCAACTCGTTTTCCACGGGCGCGAATGCCTCACTCATTTCCGGCTGGAGCGCCGATACCTCGACATCGTCTACCGGCAGGACGCTAGCGATGATCGAACTGATGATAGTGAAATCGGTTGGGCCCTCCGCTACGACACCCACGCGTGGCAAGTCAGACATTGGGAACTCCGCCGAGGTCTCCTGCGACCCAAAGCCTCGAGAGCGTCCAGCCCTCCTTGGCCTTTGCCAGCATCTCATCCGTTACCAAGATCCTCCGCACGATCGTCCTACCCTTCTGGCTGCGGGAAACGACGAACAGCCGCACGCGATCATCCCGGACGGGCAGCCCATCGAGCACCTGCGGGTTGTGGGTGGTCAGGAGCATCTGTCGCGGTGCCGAATCGCTCAGAATCCATCCACAGAGTTTCTTCATCAGCTCACGAGCCAAGCGCGGATTCAGGCCGTGGTCCGCATTGTCGACGGCACAGAACCGGGGAGTCCGGTTGTGTCCTGCAAGGACGGCCAGGAACAGGACATAGAGGGCACCCTCGCTGGCATCGTAACCTGATAGAACGTTGCGGTCCTTGACCATGAAGCGATCCTCAAATCTTACGACGCGGGGGGAAGCCGACGCTGATGGTGACAGCGGCAGACTCGTGGCAGCGGCGCTTCCGAAAGTGCGCGCCCAGTCAATGAGGCCGAGTGCATCCTTACACACTTGTGCCGCGTGCGTATCATCGCTTTTTGCCCGGAGGAGTTCCAGGACGGCATCGGGTAGCTGACCGCCAGACAGGCCTACTGGATGGCGCGGTTGTGTTTCCGGCGCGATGCCCCGCAGAACGGGTGTGGTGGGGGAGTAGATCACGTAATCCTGAAGGAGTTTGAGGAGCCGACTGCCGGGATCGTCTTGGGCAATCTCCACCATCTTGAGGGCAGCAAGACCCTGCTCCTGATCGCGCTTCAATTTCGCCGCGGGACCCCGACTTGCCAGCTTTCGGTCTCCGGCCTGCCAGTTTTCGGTCTTGAACCGCCAAGCGGGCTTGGGATCCGTGAGCGGGTTGTGCAACGAAACTTCATACTTCACTTCCCCTGCACCGCCTACGCCTGAGCTTGCCGCAAAAAAGATGTGCGGTGCAACTTTCGTGACCGGGAAGGCCGACTTGTAGAGCCGTGGAACCCCGGGACGCACGCCCCTCTGTAGCAGGAATTGGTCATTGACTTTGCCGCTTGCCGCCGCCGAAAGCACCCCGATCGCCTCAAGAATGTTGCTCTTGCCGCTGCCATTGGCACCGACGAAGACATTGACGTGACCGAGGTCGATCTCCTGAGACTCGATGGACTTGAATGAGCGGATCGTGACTCTATCAATCATAGCCTTTCCTCCTCCCGCGTCGCCTCTTCTTCAGCATGCCGCTCATGGTTCAACCGCAGCAGCTCATCGAGGATCTCCTGCCGTGCCTCGTTGCTCACCGTGTAGCGCAGTCCCTGTCGTGTCTGGTGGAAACCATGGCCCAGGGGGAAAGTCCAGCCGTAGGCGTCCGCAACGGCCCGATCGAGTTCGGTATGCAGCTCACGCAAACGGACAATGCCGGGCGTCTTGTCGTCGGGACTGTGGAAGCGATTGTAGGTCTTGGTAAGGCCTTCATCGGCCTCCAGCATAACGGCGGCTCGATGCGCGTGGTAACGTTCCCCGATGTCAGCGAGGCGTGCACGAGCCTTTTCGGTGAGTTGGGGGAAGGGGAAGGTGTCGAAACAATCAGACGGTGTGTAACGGGCGTCATTCTTCAGCTGTGCTCCGTACTGCAATCTCCAAGCTTCGTGAGCTTGACCCTGCAACAGCGCGAAATGCTCCCAATCTCCAAACGCAAAGGCCACAATCGTATGGGAGACAACCGACGCCCTCTGACGAAATGACACGGCCCACCGATTTGCGGTTTGCGCCACGATGAGGTTCCTGTCCAGCGTTCGGATCGTCTCGTACAATGCAGGGCGCTTATCCGCAAACTGCCACCAGCGTTCATACAGAGGGTAACGCAACGCATATTCACCGTCAGCCCCTCTGCGGACCCGATCCGGCTTCACCCTGCGCCGAACAATGTCCAAGAGGTCCGGGTAGTCCGCAGCGGTCGGGAAAGGATAGTCCGCCGGAACCTTGCCATCCTTGAGCCATCCACTGCGCTTGCGTCGTACCGAGTCAGGGAGGTCTTCTGAATGCTCGTAAAAGGTGAAGCCGCTGGAGGGTGTACCATCAAACCGTTGCGCCATGGCGCGGGCCTTTTCATCCATGATGATGAAATCCGGCACTCCCGTGAACCAGCTTCCCTTGGCCTTGCGTTCCAATGGCCAATCGAAGAAGTTGATCACCCAACGGGAAGCACGCTGATCCGGGAATGTGTTCAGGTCCTCTCCGTTCAGGCATGGATAGAGGCAGTGGGCATTTTTCTTGTTCTTGCGGACCAAGGCAGCCCCATCTTCCGGAGTCATCATGAAGCCCAAGCCGAGAACGTAGGAACCGACAAACGACCGCCATGCGTTCTCCGCCAGCCGGTAGGGCTTCTCGCTCAAAGCGCCTGGCGGGGTGAGATAGGGGGTGATGCCCTCCAAAGATCGTTCACCCTCTTCTCCCTCCAGCACAAATTCGCCCTTCCAATGTCCTCTGTGCATGAAGACGATTGCCGTATGCACATTGGCCGCCCCGGGCCAGACGAAGGATGGGTTGGCGCGAATGATGGTACCGCCTTCGGCCACGATGCGGTCCAGCCCCACCTCCCGCGTGTCCCCCTGCGCAATCGTGTTGGTGCCCAGCATCCCGTAGCTGCCGCCCAGTCGCAGGAGGGCATAGCCGCGCAGGTGGAAGTAGGCGCAGAGGTCGGCGCTGCCTCGCGTACCCCCGGCGAGGTGATTCACTATGTGTTCGCGCTGCTCTGTTCCCAAGCGGGTTGTGATGGATTTCCCGCGCAAAAACGGCGGATTCCCCACCACCGCGTCAAAGCCGCCGCGAGCAAAGACTTCCGGGAACTCCAGGCACCAATGGAGACTGCGCATTTGCTTGTGTAACACGCTGAATTCCAGGTCATGCTCTTCAGCAAAACGTTCGTCCAGCTTGCGGTGGAAGAGCCGGCGTACGTCGTCAAGCAGCCTGCGCAACGCTCCGGCCTCGGCCGAGGAAAGAGAAAGCATAGCGATGCGAATCAGATCTTCGCGGATGGAGAGGGCCTCACGGAAGTCTTCGGCACTCAGCTTACGCTCCCGCAACAGGGCATCCAGCCGCTTGAGAGCGCGTCCGGGGTCCCGTTCGATCCCCAGCAGCTTACCCCGTTCCTTCAGGGCCGACAGCAGTCCCGGCTCAAGCTCGGCAAAGTGTTCGTGATAGGCTTCCGCCTCACTTTCCCGGGCCTTGAACGTGAACAGATCGAATTGTGCGGACGCCTGAACTTTGGGTTCCTTGGGCTCGGGAATCTGCACGTAGCCGTTCAGAGAATTGCCCTCACGCAGGTTGAAGAAGACGTTGGGAAAGCGGACGAAGTGATCCTCTTCCTGCTGGAAGTGCTTGGCCAGCGTCAGAAAGAGGCGCGCGCGGGCCACCGCGAGGGCGCCTGGATTGATGTCCACGCCGTAAATGTTGCGACAGAGAATAATGAAGAACTTGATGTACAGTCGGAAACGCTCCTCTGCCGCAAGCGGAATATCGGTCAGGTCGAGGCGCACGAAGGCACCCCGCGCATCCAAGGTCTCAATCACGAGTCCCTTGGCCTTGAGTTCATGAGCGCGGCGCCACAGTTGCTCGTAGCGGTTTCCCAATTCGTCGATCGTGGCCTCAAGAAAGTGGCCCGAACCCGTGGTCGGATCACAGACCCGCAGTTCTCGGACGACCATGAATATGCCCGGGAGCTTTGCGGCCGTTGCCTGTCCGAGTGCCGCATCCACGGTGGACACTTCACCCAACTCCTTGTTCAGTTGATGCAGGAGCACGGCATCCAGAGTATGGTGGACGATGTGCCGCGTGAGTCCTTCCTCCGTATAGTGTGCACCCGTGCGCGCGCGCTCATCCGGGGTGATCAGCTTCTCGTAGATGGCCCCGAGTACGTATTCATCCACCGTGCCCTCGGTCCAATCTCGACTTTCCAGCATATTCAGAATCGGGATATCTTCGCGCGCCTTCTTGGCCTCGACGCGCAAGAGCTCGGATGTGCGTCCCTCCTCATAGAAGCATTCGTCAGGAATGGCAATGGCTGCGTACACCTTAGGGCGCTGGAGCCCCAGATCGTCCAAGAAGAGCGCAGGCCCGAGCACGGGGAGTCTACCGTACAAAGGATCCTCCACGAATGGCTCACCGGTCTCCCGAGAAAGGAGGTCGAACCAACCACGCAGCACTGCGAGAAAGCCCTTCTTCCTTTGGAAGAGATCCTGCTGGTAACTGGCAAAGAGATCGATCAGGTACCCCTTCGTGCCCGCAAAGAACCCCCTTTCCTGCAAGAACCAAAGGGTGAGCAGTGTCAGGAGAAATCGATCGATGAAGCCGTCTCGTTCGCCAGCATCGCTGATCCCCTTGATCCGGGCCCGGAGGAAGTCCCGCGATTTGCGGTAGAGAACGTAGAACTCTTCAATCACGTCGCTGCGATCAAAGAGGGCGTCCAATTCGGATCGGGAGGGTAGCGCCAGCGCTTTGTCCAGCTTCTTGATGAATGACGGCTGAAGTCGGTCGAAACTGCGCACCAACTTCCGCCCCCGTGCCGCCTCGTAGAGCGCGATCTTCTCCCCGAGTCCGACACTGAGCACAGGGAAAACGTGACCGCGTGCCACCTCCGGCGATTGGAGAAGACGCCACGCGGCCGGATCGGGGTCGCGCACCACGAGGATCCCCCGCACCTGATTGGCCGCCGGAATACGGTCCGTAACGTAAACGCTCCCACGATCGCCGAAGGCGGGATGGCTCACCACCTCACGCCCGGTGGTCCGGTCTGCTATCAGTGCCTCAATCCGTTCTCTCATGGAACCAGCCGTGGATGCGTTGTTCGATGGTGTAGTCAATGCGACCCAAGCGGGCTTCCGCTTCAAAGAATTGGTGGATCGCGCGCAGGGCCTCGATCGGCTTTGGCAGCGTCACCCTCCCGCCCCGCTCGTCTCTCAGCAGCCCTTTTTCCAGGAGCAATCCCTTGAGCTTACGCGTGAATTCTTGGGGTCGCAGAATGTTCAGGTTGTTATGAGCTTCCGTCCACAGGCGCTCCTCCGGGCCGCCGCGCACTTCATCCACGATTCCTTGTAGGGCCAAGTTCAATTGAAAGAGGAACCCCTGTGCGGAACCGGCTTCCTCCTGTGCCAGTTGTGCTCCGGCCCGGCCCGCTCGCTCTTCATGAGCCTTCAGGCGTTCGGAGGCGGCAAATACCGAGCCCGTCCTGGCGGGTTCTTGGTTCACGAGCGCAAGCAGGTCCAGGGGACTGCCATTCCGTACGTCAGAACCATCATCATCTGAGACGAGGACTGACTTTTCAATCACAGTCTCCTCGTCCCCGCCACGCACCATCTCATGCACGCTCACAAAACGGCCGCCGCCCTTGATAGCCGAGTACATGCGTGTGCTGCGGGGTACGCCATCGAACTCCCGGAAATCGCCGGGTCCCAAACGCAGATCGTACTGGATCCGAGACAGTAGCTCGAACTCATCAGCACGCAGGCGGTCTGCTTCTGATACGTCCCCGCGCAGATCGTCCGGCAGACCACGTTCCTCCAGTTCTTCTGTACTCATGGCCGCCAACTTGCGGATCTTTTCGCCGAAGGTGAGCACCGATACGGTTTCACCGGGGGCGAGAATCTTGGATTCCTTTCCGAGCACGAGCGTGATGTCTTCAATCTTCTTCTGGAGAACCGTCAACACGTGCACCATGAGCTGCAGCTCCGCCTGAGGCACAAAATTCACAACTTGGATCTCTTTGGGATTGCCGATCCGATTCACCCGGCCTACGCGCTGCACCAAGATCATTGGGTTCCACGGGAGGTCGAAGTTGACGACAGCATCCGCATCTTGGAGGTTCACTCCTTCGCTGAACGCATCGGTAGCAATCAGCACTGTGAGCTCGCCATGACGCTTCACCTCTTCGCGCCCAGTGTTGGCCTCGGGTGCAAAGCGCTTTTTGATCCGTACACGGGTGGGGGCGTCCGTGTCTCCCGTCACCAGGCCAACCTTGGCGCGCCCGCGCGCATCGTTGAGCACGATTAGGTCCGCGTCCGTTACGACTCTGTGTTCCAAGTGGCGGGCGAGGTAGTGGGCTGTATCCTTGTACTGTGTAAAAATGAGAACCTTGCGGCCGTGGAGACTCGGTATAGCCTGATCTTCTACCAGTTCCGGGGCCATCCTATCCGGCTTGCCGAGCAGGGCCATCAGCGCTTCCAGCTTGGGATCGCAGGCGTAGGACGGGATCGCGATGTTCTCGGACTCGTCCTCCCGCCGGGGGAGCTCGCCAATCGCAATGCCGTCTGTAGTCTTGAGCCCATCAAGATCCCGCTGGATTTCGGCCAAGATCCGTACGTCCCGCTCCAAGTGCTCCAGGGATGTAGTGAGGCCCAGCTGAAGCCTTTCTTGCGGGCTGAGCCGTTCGAGTCTCTTGTCAGAGAATCGGCGGATCCCCTCCTCCGCGCGCTCGTCCAGGTGGCCGAGTACGGTCCGAAACCAATCTGTTTCTGTGTCTGCTTCCAGGGCGGGATCGTCGTCGGCAATGGGCGCGCGGATACGCGCTTTCTCGATGGCTCCCTCCAAGCATGACCGCAAGCTATCCTCGGTTTCGATCTGAGCTGCGGTCCGCGTGAGTTCTGCGAACATGGCTCGCTCCCGGGCGTGAATGGCCCCGAGAGTGACTTCAAAGGAGAAGAGTCCACTTTCCAGTCGCTTGCCCAACAGCAGGCGCAGCAGGTCTGCGAGAAGGACGCGGGACTTTGACTCTCGGGTACCCTTGTCGTCGAAATCCTCCCGCGAGAACGTGGCATACCGTGCGCCGTACAAACAGGTGTGCTCAAAGTCGATCTGAGCCAGCCTGTCCGGGAGGGATTCCAGCAACCGTTGGAGTTCCGGCGTTACAAAGGACGAAACGTCCAGCGGGCGCGGTTGCGGGTCTTGGAAGACCAGTGCTTTGCCGGACACAGAATCGGCCGGGAACATGCGCTTGATGTACTTGCGCGTGCGCAGCAACATGATCTCATCGACAACCTTGCGCTTCAGCTCGGCGGCGCGTCGCTTGAGTTCGTTGCGCAGCTTGGAGTCGTCGCCCTGCGCCCCGTGGGCCGCCCGCAGCGTGGCCGCGTACTCATAGAAGAGCTTCTGGATTGGGATGCCGCGCAGGGCAAAGCGTGGGAAGTTGGCATCCTGAAAGAGTCGCACCAGATTCCATAAGTCATAAATCGAGTTGTTGATCGGAGTGGCCGTGAGCAGCAGCATGCGATTCATGCTGCCGTCGGACTTTTTGGCCAGGCTCTGCACGGCCTTCCAGCGCAGGCTCAGGCTGTTGCGAAACTTGTGGGCCTCGTCCACGAGGACGAGGTCGCACGAATCTGCCATGGGCCGTTTGTCTTCAACAAGGCGATTTGCAACCAAACGGCCCGGCAGCAGGCCGAGTGAGAGCAACCGAATACTGCCAAGAAGTTTTTCTTCGGCGTCCCGGATCTCATAGATGCGGTCGTTCGGCTTGGCGCGTCCGACAATCGCCAAGCGCCTGCCGCGGAAGAAGTAGGTTCCCCCGGCAAGGACCGACTGACCTTTCAGCAACAATTGAGTCTCGGCCTCTGGAAGATCCCCAACAATCAGGTCCTCCCATTGGCTGATGACTGATGGGGGCAGGACCATGAGTACGCGGGGAGGCGCCGTGCCCTGTGAATGCCAGGCCGGGTAACGTCCTTCAATGAAGTCTTCGATCACCTGCATTGCGAGGAAGCTCTTACCGAGCCCGACCGAATCCGCGACGATTGCACCATGGTAAGCGTCCATCATGCGGACGATGTTCAGCACTCCGATCATCTGAAATTCGGCCAACACATCTTTCTTGAGGAGGTTGGCCACGCGGCCGTCGAACCAGCGATAGGCGAGGTATCGAAACAATCGCTCGGGGGTCGTGGCTTTGCCGAGCGCGGGGTACTGCGGCTCTCCGCCGCCAGCGCCTGCAAGGTCGATCACACGCAACAGATCTTTGCTGAAAGGCTGGGCCTCTTGCCATAGATCCTCGAACCAGCGTTCGAGGTAGTTCACTTGCGCCCGATCGGTAACGGCGATATTGAGTTCCTTGTTCGTGGTCAATCCCTGGGCCGTGAAGTTCGAAGAGCCAACGAGAGCTATCCCGCGCGCCTCGTACTTTTCGTCCGGGCGGGTCAGGAAGAGGTACATTTTGGCGTGCATCTTGGCCGCCTCGAAAAGGCGCACATCCACCGCCCCCCGTGCGATCAATCCCGCCAGACTCCGGACGTTCTGTCGCTCCTCATCAGACAGCGCCCGCTCCTGCAACTCTTGCAGGATCGCCTGTGAGACGCCAGCGAGCAGGTCGTGTCCTGTTGCCAATTCGTGGTAGGTTTCCCGAGTTGTCTCATCCCCCATGACTATGCGCAGGAAGGGAGTCGCCAGCTGCCCGGGCGGAAAATCGCCCTCCACGAGCCGAAATCCCGTCAGGAAGAAGTAGCCTATCGCAAACTTGCACTCCTTGGCTTCCGGGAGTCGATCCCTGATGAGCTGGAGGACATCCCGTCCGGGGCTATTGTCAAGAATGGCCGCGGCTTGGGCTGTGGTATCGTTCATCGCAGAGGGCAGTTCGGCGGGCCGAGGATATCTAGTCCCAAATCCAGTACTGCGGAGGGCCTGTAGGTTCTGAATAAGGCTTGAA
>CAZPFB010000103.1:0-18989 GCA_964585735.1 uncultured Leptospiraceae bacterium | reverse complement strand
CCCGCCTGCTGCGCGTGCTGCACTCGCTGGTGGACCGCGGCAATACCGTCGTCGTCATCGAGCACAATCTGGACGTGATCAAGACGGCGGACTACCTCGTGGACCTCGGCCCCGAAGGCGGCGATGGCGGGGGCCGGATTGTGGCCACAGGCTCCCCGCGAGAGCTTTCGCGAAAGAAGGAGAGCCACACGGGACGCTACCTGCGCCGCTACTTTTCTTGAGAGCGGACCCAGGCCTCGCGCTAGTTGCCGCGACTGACGGACTCCACTTCGCTCTTCTTGAGGACGACCGTTCGGGCATCGGGATACGTGATGACCACCGAGTCCGACGTGAGAGCAATCTTGACTCCCTGGATACTGACGCCGTTCTTGAGAACGATGCTATCGTTGAAGCCTCCCGCGCTTGGCGCCACGCGTTCCACCGTGGCCGGCCGCGACGGGGTCTGCGGAGTCTGCGCCGAGATCAGATAGTAGGACTGCGGGCCGTAGGCCCACAGCCACGGGATGTACATCAGGCAGAGGCCGTATATGATGCGTCCCACGCGGAACTCCTTTTGTAAATAGCCGGTGTGGACGACCTGGCCCCTTTCGTTGACCAGTTTCAGTCGATATTCATCCCCGACGAAGTCGCTGAGTTGCAATACGACCGGGCTTTTTCCTCGCGGCTGGTCATTGATGAGAACCTCGAGTCCCGGCGGTCGGGTTTCGATCCGGACGGTGGATGTGCAGGCTGCTGTGAGGCAGAGGAAGGTCGCGGCCAGGATCCGAGGCCTCGGAGTGGGGAACATAGTTCGCATCCGCATACGATGCTGCGTGTCGGCAAGGATTTTGCGAAAAGGGCCCTAAGGAAAAGGCCCAATAGGTCTCCAGGCTATGTAGCACTGCACAAAAATCTATTGACTCGGGAGTCAACGGGACCAATCTGGGTCCCAAGGCCGGTCCGTCGACCGCGGCCGGGGGGTGGACATGATCCAGAACAACTACTTCTCCGACAACCCGGAGCTCACCGAGTACTTCGACCACTATGTCGACTGGCCGGAAGTGATTGCGCAATACGAAGAGGGCTTTGCGGACGCAGCGCTATATAAGAAGACAGGCGACGAAAAGTACGCTTTCGCGCCCTCCTCCAATGAGGAGGCCATCGACTTCTATCGGACGATTCTCGACACCCTCGGGGAACTGGTCGGAAACGAGTTGGCACCAGTCGCCCGGGAAATGGACCGGACCGGCCTGAAGTACAAGGACGGCACGGTGACCTTCCCGGAGCCGATGGTTCGCGCGTACAAAGCAATGCAGGAAGCGGGCCTGCAGCCGTACTCTTTTCCCCGCAGCGTGGGCGGCATCGGGCTTCCGGCTTCCACCCAGGCCCTGCTCATGGAGATACTGGGCCGCGGCGACGGCTCGATGGCCCTGGCGTTCGGTTGCCCGAACATCGGGGAGGTCCTCGAACACTTCGCCGACGAGCAGATGAAGCACGAATGGATCCCGAAGCTCACCAGCGGCGAGCGAACCTGTGCGATGGCGCTCACGGAGCCCAACTACGGCTCGGACCTGTCCAATATCCAGTGCCGCGCGGAAAAGGGAGCGGACGGTCGCTGGCTCCTGAATGGTTCCAAGCGATTCATCACGCATGGTTGCGGCTTTGCCGACACGCCGGCCATCATCCTGACCCTGGCCCGGACCGGCTCGCCGACGAGTGGGGCGCGCGGTCTTTCGTTCTTCCTGGTGAAGAGTGAAGACGTTTTCATCGCCGGGATCGAAGAGAAGATGGGGCTGCACTGTTCGGCCACCTGCGAAGTCGTCTACGAGAACGCACCAGGGCTGCTCATCGGCAAAGAGGGCGAGGGCCTCATCAAAGGCGCCATGGGCATGATGAACTCGGCGCGTCTTTCCATAGCCGCTCAGTCGATGGGCATCGCGAGCGCGGCGTACATGGAGGCCGTGAAATATGCCAACGAACGCGAGCAGTTCGGTCGCCTGATAAAAGACATCCCGGCCGTTGCCAAGATCCTCAAGCGCATGGAACGCGAGATTTCGGCCATGCGCGCCCTCATGATGGAAGCGGCCCGTTCCGTCGACATGTACCTCTGGCGCAAGGACCGAATGAAATCGGAGGGCATCGCCGATCGGGAGATCCGCAACGACCCTCAAATTCGCAAGTGGGAGAAGCTGGCCACGCTGTTCACGCCGCTCTCCAAGTACTACGTCTCCGAATGGTGTAATCGCATTGCCTACGATGCTGTGCAGATCCACGGCGGTTCTGGTTTCACCGAAGAGTACGATGTGGCGCGTATCTATCGGGACGCACGCATCACCACCATCTACGAAGGCACCACGCAGTTGCAGGTAGTGGCGGCCATCGGCGGAGTGGTGGCGGGCCTCGCTGCTTCCGGCTTCTTGAGGGACTACCTCACGGAGGAGGCCGGCCGCATCGACGTGTCCTCGGCTTTCCGCGACGTCAGCGCCCGACTGGACGAAATCGTGGCCACTTACAAGCAGATCGAAGATGCCACCGTTCGCGACGACCTCGCCTTCGAGGTCGTCGAATCCGCGGCCCGGGTGCTCAACGGCCTTCTCTTGGAGAGGATCGTGCACCGCGCCCCGGCGGAGGCCAAAGGCAAGCGCGCTTCGCTGACGGCGGACTACCACCTCGAAAGCGCCGCACTCATGGCGGCCAACCTGGTCAAGCTCCGAGCGGCAACGGCCCGCGAACCGGCCGTGGTTTGAGGAAGCCCTCGTGTCCGTCGAACTCGGACCGTTCGTCGTAGGCCGGCCGCGGGTCGGCCTCGCGCTCGGTTCGGGTGCTTCCCGCGGCTGGGCTCACATCGGCGTGCTCGACGCCCTCGGGGAGGCGGGCCTTCCCGTGGACGTGGTCACGGGTACCTCGGCGGGCGCCGTCGTCGGCGCCTATTACGCGGCAGGCGCGCTCGAAGTGCTTCGTGAGTGGGCCGACAGCTACACTTCTTCGCTCCGGACAATTTCCTTTCTGGACATCTCGCTCGGGAAGGGCGGACTCATCGAGGGGAAACGCTTCGTGAAGATGATGGAGGAGCACCTGCCCGTCCGCACGTTTGCCGAACTCAACATTCCGTTTGGTGCGGTAGCCACGGACCTGACGAACATGCGTGAGGTTCACCTCACCGAGGGCGCTCTGCTGCCCGCGGTGCGTTCGAGTGTTTCGATCCCGGGATTCCTCTCGCCCCTCAAGCACAAGGACATCCTCTTGGTCGACGGCGGACTCCTCAATCCCGTACCGGTGAATCTGGCCCGCTCGCTCGGAGCCGATGTGGTCATCGCCGTGGACCTGAATACGGGAGAAGTGCCGCCGCCCCGCGAAGGCCTGACGGATGTCCTGAATCGTACGGTGGAAACCATGATGAACCGCGTACGCCTCATGAACCGTCACTACAACCCGGCGGATCTGTACATCGAGCCCAAAGTCACAGACTTCGCGCTGCTCGATTTCCATCGCTCGGACGAGGCGATTCGGGCCGGGTACGAACTGACGCGCAGCATGCTCCCGGAGATCACGAGACTGTTCCGCAAGGGGATCTCGTATCGACGCAGGCGCGTGCTCGTACGGGTGCCGGATTTTGCGCGAGCTTTCCGCCCGGTGCGATTACCCAAGGAGTCCGCCGGCACCGAAGCCGAAGGGCAGGCGGCCGAACGTGCGGGCCAGCCTGCTGTGGACTCGGGCGCCGCGGGCCAGGGAGCTGTGAGTCCGGGCTCTGGCGCCCAGGGCAACGGTGGCCAGGGGGGCAATTCGTGATCATCAACTGTTGCGTCTACCGTTCCGGTGTGAAGCAGGACATACCGATTGCCGAAATCCGTCATTCCCTGGAAGGCCAGGATGCCTTCTTGTGGCTGGGACTCTACGAACCCGAAGAGTCCGTTCTGCGCGAGGTGCAGGAGCAGCTCGGACTCCACGACCTGGCCGTCGAAGACGCGCACAATGCCCACCAACGCCCGAAGGTGGAGTTGTACGGGGACAGTCTGTTCGTCGTGTTGCGCACGGCACAGAAGACGGGGCATGCCGGAGAACCTGGCGACGCCGTGCAGTTCGGTGAGACGCATATCTTCGTGGGGGCCCAGTACATTGTCACGGTCCGTCACGGCGCTTCCGCTCCCTACTCGGGCGTGCGGCAGCGTTGCGAACGGGCTCCTGCCCAGTTGGCGCGTGGACCGGGCTATCCGCTCTACGGGATCCTCGACTTCGTTGTCGACAACTTCGTACCCATCGTGGACGATTTGGAGGATGAGCTCGAAGAGCTCGAAGAGCTCATCTTCCGCGGAGAACATCGGGCGGACACCACTCTGCGCATGTACGAACTCAAACGGGAGATTGTGGCCATCCGCCGCGCCACGACGCCCCTTCCCGAGATATGCAATCAGCTCATGCGCAGTGACAGCGCGCTGCTCTCCCAGGCAATTCAACCGTACTTCCGGGACGTTCATGACCACGTGGTGAGATTGAACGACACGACGGAGACGGTCCGCGAGATGCTCAACACGGCCCTTTCGGCCAGCCTTGCCCTCGTTACCGTGCGGCAGAACGAGGTCGTGAAGCAACTGGCCGCCTGGGGCGCCATCCTGGCAGTACCGACGCTCGTGGCCAGCTTCTACGGCATGAACTTCAAGCACATGCCCGAGTTGCACTGGCAGTTTGGCTATCCTCTCGTGGCCGGCGGGTGTCTGGTTGTGTGCGGCCTTCTCTTCTGGCGCTTCAAGCGGGCCGGCTGGATTTGATCGGAAGGGCGACCTGACCTGCCCTCACGACTTCTGTTTGCGAAGCGCCTCCACAATCGTTGCTGTCAGTTCGTCCAGGCGAACAGGCTTCACCAGATGGGCGCGAATCCCCGCCAAGAACGAGCGTTCGCGGTCGTTCGACATAGCCGCCGCCGTCAGCGCAACCACGGGGATCGAACTTGTGGCCGGGTTTTCCCTCAGAGCGTCGAGCACTTCGTACCCGGTTCGATCGCCCAACTGAAGATCCAAGAGGATGACATCCGGCTTGAGCTTCACGGCCTGTTCCAGGCCCTCCGAAACACTCTGCGCGCCAAAGACCTGTACATCTCTCTGAAGGTGGAGCATCGCCTGGACTACCCGAAGGTTCACCGGATTGTCTTCGATGTAGAGGATGGTGGTTCCCGCGGGAATCGAGGAAGCCCGCGGGGTCTGCGCCACGGTCGCGCCCGGAGCATCGACGCCCCGCGGAAGATCGATCCAGAAGGTGCTGCCCGCGCCGCGCTGGGACTCCAGGCCGATGCGACCGCCCATGGCCTCCACGAGCCGTTTCGACAGCGCAAGACCAATCCCGGTTCCCCCTGCGGTGCTGCCTTCCAGTCGCTCGAATGGACGGAACAACCGGGCTTGGCCTTCCGGGCCAATCCCCGGTCCCTCGTCACGCACGGAGGTGCGGACCCAATCACCCAAAGGTTCGCCGACTACGAGAACTCGGCCCCCCTGCCTGCCGAACTTGACGGCATTCGAGAGAAGGTTGAGCAACGCTTGCAGAAGTCGCCTGCGGTCGGCTCGCACAGTAATGTCCGGCGGCATTCTTGTCTCCAACACGGCCTCGGGCCCCAGGAAGCCAAGGGCCTCCTGAACCAGGTCCGCCAATCGGATTGTCTCGATGCCCATGGAAAGCCGGCCCGACTCAACCTGGCTCAAATCCAACAGGTCTTCGATGAGAGCGCGCAGATGCTGCCCGGCGCCAACGATCTCGTCGACCGGCTGGCGGTCGTCCGAGGAGAGCCGATGCTGCAACACCTGGGCGAAGCCCAGAATGGCGTTTAGCGGAGTGCGCAGCTCGTGCGACATGTGCGCGAGAAAGTCCGACTTTGCGCGGTTGGCGCGCTCCGCCTCCTCCTTGGCCAGACGCAGAGCCTGAGTCCGTTGCTCTACCTGATCGCGCAGGGCATTGGCAAGCTTTTCCTCCACGAACTTCCGGTCGGTGACATCCACGCCGATCGAAACCATGTGCGTTCCGGGCTCATTCGGGTTCCCGATGATCGTGTTGGTCCATTCGATGAGGCGGCGTTCGCCCCTTTTTGTGACCCATTCGTTCGTGTACGAGGCAGGGGACGGAACGGCACCGCTGAGGACGCGTTCGAAGGCCTCCTCGCGAATTCGGTCGGCGTTTTCTGGCGGCAGGAAAGTCCCCCAGGGAAAGCGTCCGTGCATCTCGTCCGCGCTGTACCCGCTGAGCTGTTCGCAGGCGTTGTTGAAGCGACGGATGCGGCCGTGCGCGTCGAGCACCACGACGAGGACCCCGGCGCAAGCGATTACCGCGTCACTGAAGTTCCGCTCCCGGGCCAGCTCAGCCTCGCTGCGGGCAACGGCCTCGAGCGCTTCGATCCGAACCGTTACATCGACGAGGGCCAGGACGAGCATGAGCACGCGCCCCTGGTCGTCGAGAACGGGCGTCAACGTCCAGTCCCAGTGCGAAACGCCCCGCTCGGGGTTGTGTGCGTACTCGAAGGGCTTCGCGGCCGCCCGAAAGGCCTGGCCGGTTTCGCGCACGGTGGTGAAGATTCTCTCATTCTCCGGATTGGGAAAGAGAGCAAAGTGATTCTTGCCCACGAAGTAGTCGGGCAGTTTTCCGTCGGCGGCGGCGTACGCGCGGTTCACTCGAACGAAGTCGAACTCCGGAGTGAGGTAGGCCAGGAGAACCGGTATCTCGTCAAAGGACGCATCCAGAAGCTGCTGCAATGGGTCTGTGCGATCCGATGATTCCATGTTGCTTCGTCAGAGGGCGATTTCGATTGGGCGTGCGCTCGAATCCCTCCCGTGCCGGCGGCCGACGACGCCCGCGCGCTGCCGTCAGAGACGGTACTCGTGGCGGAGCACCGACATGCGGTACTCATTCCAATACCCATCCTTCGCAGCCAGCACTTCGCGCAGCAGCCCCTCCCGTTGGAAGCCTGCTTTCTCGTAGCACCGGATGGCCTGCAGATTCTGCTCGCACACATTGAGTTCCAATCGATGGAGTTTCAGATCCACGAAGGCATGGCTGGCGAGGGCTTTCACAAGAGCTACGCCGAGACCTCGGCCGCGCCACGCCCGCCGGACCACGATCCGGGAAAGGAAGGCCGAACGATTCACCGTCATGCGCGTGATCTCGCCGTAAGCCATCGGCTCGCCTTCGGATTTCCGTCCGCCGCAGAGGAGCACGCCGCCGGAAGCGCGACGGGAGCTTCTCCAGTGAGCGCGCAGTTGGTACGCATCCAGCGGATGCCGGAAATAGTTGCCGGTCCAGAGGCGCAGTTCGTCGGAGGTGGGAAACTCCTCGAGCAGGAAGGTCAGGTCGCGGCGTTCGGCCGGGCGCAACACGAGCGCGGGCAGCACGGTCAGGGGCATGAAAGACGGGGCCTGCCGAACGTCGGCGGATGCAAGCCGAGTCCGCGTTGCGGTCGAACAAAAAAGTCCTTTACGGACACCTCGCGGCCCTGTCCGCTCCTTCCGTCATGACCGAGAACCCGCATGTTCGGCCCATCCACATCTTCTCGCCCAAGGATGAACTCCGGATCGACGACGCCGACCCCCGCAGGCGGCCGGCCACAAAACGTTCTGCCAATCCGGTGGCGGGGCTCTTGGACGAAGCCGATACTAAGGAAGCCGCGGCCGAAGCGCCGCGGGAACCGGCCCGGCCAGGCGGGGCTCGTCCGGCCGAGACCAGGCCCGTCGCCGGGTCGGCAGGGTCGGCAGGGTCGGCAGGTGGAACCGGCCAGGGCCAGGCCTCTGTGGAGAGTGGCGCGGGTCCCCTGCTGGGCGACATGCCCGAAGTGATCGAAGGAGACTTTCCCGATCCCATCGATGTGTAGTCGCCCGGATGGTGTCGGCAGGCGCGTCGTGCGGACAGAACAAATCAGGCAGGGTTGATGGAACATGGCCAGGTCGACGAAAACAAGCGGCTCGCGAGACGAGCATTCCACCGAACTCTTCCTGCGCGTGATGATTGTCCTCTTGGTCCTCGTACTCCTGGGGCTGGTGCCTATCTTTGCCCGCATCAACGATCTGTTCTACATGGTGCTCACGGTCACCCTGGACTTCGCGCTCGTGGCTTCGCTCATTGCCAACTTTGTGCTCTATCGCAAGATCCGGATCCTCCGCCAGGGGCCGGTGGCTCCCACCCGCAAGGAGCCGGTTGCTCGCCCCGCGGCGGCCCCGGCGGCTCCGCCCGCGCCGGCTTTGAGGTATGACCCGAAGATTCTGCCGGACCCCGGTCTGGTCTTTCGGTTCGATTTGACCAAAGAGCCGCAGAAGCGGATCGTCGTGGGCTGCACCGACGGGACCATCAAGACCTACAGCACCGAGGTCCTGGACAATCATCTCGAGATTGATCTCCGCGTGCGCAAGGACGACGATCAGGACATCTACGATCAGTCCAAACCCATCCTACAGCGCTACCAAGTGGACCTTCGGCGCGGCGGGCGGGTGATGATTTACTACCCCGGTTCCGAGCGGTTTCGAGAGATGGATTCGCGCGAGCGGCTGATCATTCAGGAAGAACCGGACACCTCCGGTGACTTCCAGTTCCCGACCCTGGACCCCAAGAATCCGATCCGCTTTCAGCTGGGGGACCGCATCCGCGACGACGGTAAGTTCGTAAAGGGTTACATAGAGTTTCATCTGTTCACGAAACCCATGGAGTCCGAGCAGGCGGGCTACAAACGCGTGGATCAGATGTTCTTCGTGCGTGTCTTCAAGATATTTCCGGGATACGATACGGCTCACCCGAATGAAGAGGGTCTGTATCCAATGATCGATCCGTTCCTTTCCCGGTCCTGAGCGTACGACTGCATGAGTTCCTTCCACCAATCGGCACAGAAAGTCATTCAGGGCGATCTGCCCACAGTCCGCAAAGCCATCATGATCGGGCTGGGCGGATCCGGGATGAAGGGGATCAACTCGGCCAAGAAGTACATCGAAAAGAACATGCCTTCCGAGGCGCGCCGCTATATGCGCTGGATCGGCATCGACACGACGGATATCGGCACGAGCATCGAAGCCGAGGGCGGGCGCTACCGGTTTCCGGGGGAGAAGCAGTTCTTCCAGGAGGATCAGCGCACCCTGTACATTGGCGCTCCCACTCCGAGCGAGCTGTCGCTCGAGTACCTCCGCAGTCTCAAGAAGACCCGTCCGGAGTACGCCTGGCTGCCGGACCCGGACATCTACCCGATCTCCACCCGCGCCGGGCAGGGCGCCAACCAGACGCGCCCGCTCGGTCGCCTGGCGTTTTTCCACAACTTCGAGAAGATCCGCGCGGCCCTCGAGGCCGAGCGCGCGCGCCTGATGGCCCTTCCGAACGACCCCCGCTATTTCAAGCTGATGGACGTGCAGGAGAAATCCGATATCACCGTGACGAAGAAGACGATCTCACTCGTCAACGGAAAGAACCGCTACCACATCGACGACGACATCCCCGGTCACCACGAGCTGGTTTCGCTGGAGCTGGAAGAGCCAGCGCGGTTGCTTCTCTGTCCCAACGTGCCCCGCGAAAACGTAAAGCCGGACATCTTCCCCCGAGACGAAAAGGGCCGCTACTTCGAGATCAATCCGTCACGCTCGAGCCTGAAGCAAATTGGGGTAGTGCTTTCGCACTCGCCCCGTGAAGGAGCCGTCTCCATTTTTCTCACGGGGTCCGTCGTGGGCGGCACCGGAAACGGCATGTTCCTGGACGCGGCCGCCTTGATTCACGACATCTTCAAGGACGTTTGGCCCGCGCCCAAGATATACGGGATCATCGTCCTGCCTTCGGCGTTCAAGAGGGTCGTCTACAATCGCAACGCGCGCGCCAATGCGTACGCCGCGCTCAAAGAGATCGATTACTTCATGAGCGGGAACAGCTTCCAGGCCACGTATCCGGGCGGTCGCACGATCGTGGTTCCCGACCGTTTGTTCGACGACGGAATGTTTTACGTCCTGGACGTGGAGAATCTGGCCGGCAACGTGCTCCAGGACCGCGACCAGGTCCAGGAACTCACCGGACAGTTCATCTACACCTTCGTGGCCAGTTCTGTGGGCGGCGCCATCGAAGAACGTATGGTCAATGATTCCTCGCGCACGTCTGTCTACGTTCCCGAAAAGGGTGACGAGCCGCGCCGGCGGGCCAGTTACAACTCCTTCGGTATCTCGCGCGTCACATATCCGGCTCCGCAGCTTCGCGATCTGGGTTATCGGTTGGTTTCGCTGCGCATCATCAATCATTTCCGGCGTCCCGTGCAGCCCAAGCTCCTCGACGATACGTTCGGAGACCTGAACCGCGGGCTCGTGCGCGCCCTGCGCCTCAACTGTCTTTTGATCTTCGAGCGCATGTACCCCGACTACATGCTGGACTGGGAAAGCGAATTCAACAGCTACAAACTCAAGATCAAGAAGGCCCTGGCGAAGAAGGACGGCCGGGAACTGTCTTCGGCCCTCGAATTGCTGCATCGCGACTACGGCCGCGGCGAAATGGACAAGCTGCGTGATCGTCTGCTGCGCCGGATGGAGGGCAGGCGACGGATCGAGTTGGACAAGCTCGAGCAGATTCTCAATACCGTTGTGGCCAAGGTCACCAAGGATCCCGCGCGCGGCTTCCTGTTCTGCCGGGCGTTGCTCGAAAGGGTGATGGAGCAGTTGGAGCTGTATCAGGCCCTCTACTACGAAAAGCGCGTCGGGTTACAGTTCTACGCGAGCCAGGAAATCGAGCAGCTCATCTCGGAGCTGGACGCGGGCGAAGTCAAACCCAAGAAGGCGGACGCGGTCTACTACATGGTCCGCATCAACTATTTACAGCTCATCTACGAGGCCATGCTGCAGGCCGCTGAGGAATTCGTTCGTGAATTCAAGAGCCTGATCTATCGCATCAAAAACGACCTGCTCTCACCGCTCGAAGAGAAGCTGAAGACTCTGGCCCGAGACCTGGAGGGGGAGATCCAACAGGGGCACTTCGAGCTTCTACAAAAGGTCAATCCGCTTTTCTTCTACCTGGTCAACAAGAACGAGATTCAGGCGTTCATCAATCGCTACTTCGCGCAACGTCTCTCGGTGGACGACCTGTGCAACGACGTCGACTTTCTGGCCATGGATCGCGGCGATGACACCCTCCAGATGGTCGAGACCTATCTGATTGGGCGCAGGGGCCTCGAAGTCCTGGAACTCACCTCCGCGGAGCTGAACGAGCTGATCGCCCAGGAACTGGGCGCCGAAATCCTGGAGCTGCCTCCGGAGGAGGTGCGCGAGCGCCTGTTTGGCGAAGGACAGGATGAAGCGGAGTTGGTCCTTTCGGAAGCGGCCCTGAACCGCATCGAAGTGGAGAGTCTGCGGCGCGGTCTCTACAAGATCATCCACAGTCGGTTCGAGGGGTTCAACTTCGAAAACCTGTCGTTGCACAAGCTGCTCGAAGAGCGCAAGATTCCGGTGAAACGCGTACTGGAACGCCTGGATACGTTCTCGCGACCGTACACGACCGCGGACCTCCGCGGCCTGAAAGCCATGGAGTACTTCCGGACGATCACGCAGTTCTCACTGAACGTCTTCGAAGAAGGAGACACCGCGCCGGAATCCGCCGCCAACGACCTGCCACGTCGGATGGACCACTATTCCAAGCGCGCAGCCGTGGAGCCGAACATCTCGGTCGAGACGTTCTGTGTGCCCAATCTTTGCAAGCCCTACGAGATGATCAGCATGGGTATCGTGCTGGGGTTTCCGCTCTTTCGCCTGGACGGCCTGCGCGAGAGCGCCGAGGATTACCACGATGTGCTGGGAGACCGTTCGCACCCCATGCATCTTTTCAACGAGGCCTCCTTCGACGCCCGCTATTTCCCCGATCCGTTCCGGGATCGTAACTATCTGAATCCGCGCCACCTCTGGGAAGGCCTCAAGATGTTCGGGCTCATCAAGGCGGGCGCCTCCGGCCCCTTCGAGTACGACGAGTCATTGCACGCCGATTTACGAAACATCGTGGCTCGTGAGAATTATCACCAGACCGTGGCGTCCGTGATCGAAAAAGTGGAGGCGGTCGGTGGCGTTCGCAAGTGTCCTCCGGATCTGTACACGAAGGTGGTCCTTTCGCTCGGTATGCTCAAGCGGTCCACGCCCGGTGGTCCGTACCAGTTCCGTCGCGACTACGACCTCGTCATTCGTGATATTCTGGACGGAGACGGAACCACCGACCGCGCGCGCGAGCAGGGTCAGACCAAAGCCGAGTATCTCGAATCCGGGGCCGTTGCGTCCCCGGAATTTGCGGGCATGGAAGAGCTGGCCGCTTTTCTCCGAGAGTATCCCGCCTGTCGCGCCTTCCTGGATCACGACATCGAACGGTTGTTTCACTCCACCATGGGGCGCGTCTCGGCGGGAGCCGACGTGGTCATTCCGACGGCGCGCGTGGAGGAAACGCAGTTGCCCACCTTCGCCGACGAGTTCGAATTCTACGATTACTTCGAAAAGCACGGCTCGCTGGAATGGCAGAACCTCCTCAAGAATCGCCTCGTCCGGGAAGCGGAGAAAGCGGTACGCAAGTTCCGCCATCCGGATGATCCCAGTCTCCTGGATCGGCGGAGGGTGCAGGAGTACCTCTCAGGCCTGGCCAATCAGCTTCCGTTCATCGTGGGTTGGGAAGTCCAGGTGAATACCGGCGTGATCAAGTAGTCCTATGCGCGCCAACAGCTCCATCCCGGGCTACGGCGACTTGGTGCGCAGCGAAGCGTCCGCCGTCCTGCAACGCGGCAGCTACTGGACCATGATTCTCGGTGCGGGCGCCGGAGGCCTGCTTCTGGTCTTCTCGGCACTGGGTCTCGTGCGGGATCTGTGGGTTCCCATCTACTGGAGCTTCTTCACGGCTGCTTTTTCGGGCGTGGCGTACGTTCTGGCCAGATTCGGTCGGGTCACCGGCCCCTTCATGTGGGTCGTGGTGATCGGCTACACGAGCGTTCCCACAGTTCTATATGTGATGGCATACTTTATGCTTCCATCAGGAACCGCCACGTACGTCACCGGCCCGCCATCCTATGGGTACTTTGTCGTCATTGCCCTGAGCGGCTTCACCATGCAGCCCCGGCTGGCCCTCGTTTCCGGGGCGGTGGCGGCCGTCTCTTACGGTATCGTGTCCGTCGCCGCGTTCCCCGCGCTGGCGCAAATCCGACACCCGGACCCGCTGCTTCTGCAAGACATCACATCGCCTCCGTTCTACTTCTTCAAGGCGATCATGATCTTCTTCGGCGGCGTCATGACTTCGGTGCTGACGTTCCACGCCCGTCGCCTGATCGAGCGGGTGCTCGAAAAAGAGCGCGAGCGCGAAGGGGTCCTGCGCACGTTTGGGGAGTACGTCTCGGCCGAGGTGCGCGACCGGGTCATTTCCCAAAAAGGGCTGGCCGAACGCACTTCGGTGGCCGTTCTCTTCTGCGATATTCGCGGCTTCACCCGACTCAGCGAGGAGTTCCCGCCGGAGCGGGTGGTGTTGGTGCTCAACGAGTACCTCGAGCGGATGGTGCAGGCCATCACGGCCCAGGGCGGGACGATTGACAAGTTCGTCGGGGACGCCATCATGGCCGTGTTCGGCGGCCTGCTCGAATTGGAGAATCCCTGCGAAGCGGCCGTCCGCGCCGCTGTCTCCATGCGCTCCGCTCTCGCCGAGCTGAACGGGGAATGGGAACGGGTCGGGCTCGGCGGCCTCCATAACGGCATCGGCATTCACTACGGCGAAGTATTGATGGGTACGATCGGCAGCAGGCAGCGCAAGGACTACACGGTCATCGGGGATGTGGTGAATGTGGCTGCGCGCCTGGAAAGCCAGACGCGCGAACAGGGCATGGCCCTTCTCGTTTCGGAAGAGGTGCACAGCCGCCTGGAAGGCGCAACGGCGGCGGGTTTTCGGTCCCTGGGTACGCTGGCGGTAAAGGGACGGACAGGCACGTTGGTTGTGTTCGGCCATCCTTGAAGTTCGGTCCCGGAAAGGAGCCCAGTCCGGGATGAGTAGCCGGCCCGGGCAGGAAGTGGTTCGATCCCAATCGGAGGGAATATGAAAGCATCGGAAAACGCAGGGCAGTGGATTCGGACCGAGAAGCGGGGCTTCGTGCTCGAAGTCGTGTTCAACCGCCCGGAGGAAAGAAACGCGTTCAACACGGCCATGCTGACGCAATTGGCCGAAGCGTACACGCTGCTCGAAAACGACGACGAGTTGCGCTGCGCTTTGGTGTACGCCGAGGGCAAGCATTTCACATTAGGCCTCGAACTCGACGAAGTGGCCGCCACCATTCGCCGCGAGCGCAGGCTGCCCATGCCCGAGGGCAGCGTGGATCCCTGGGACCTTTTCGGGCGGGTGCGGCGCAAACCGGTCGTCGTGGCTGCGCACGGGTTCTGCTTCACGCTCGGCATCGAACTCATGTTCGCCGCCGACATTCGCATTGCCGCTCCGGGAACGCGTTTTGCGCAGGTGGAAGTAGGTCGGGGGATCATGCCGTTCGGCGGAGGCACCATGCGCTGGGTCCGGGACACCGGCTGGGGAAATGCTATGCGTTACGTATTGACCGGCGAACCCTTCGACGCGGCGGAAGCGTTACGGATCGGACTCATCCAGGAAGTGGTAGAGAAGTCACAGTTGGTGGAACGGGGTCGTACCCTGGCCCAATTGGTGGCCGACCAGGCGCCGCTCGCCGTGCAGGCGGCGCGCATGAACGCCAGGCGCTACGCCTACGAAGGCTTTGATGCAGCGGCCTCGGAACTCCTGGCCGAGACCCTTCGACTCATGGACACGGAGGACGCCAAAGAAGGTGTGCTCTCATTTCAGGAGAAGCGAAGGGCTGTGTACCGCGGTCGTTGATGTCGCAGACCGTAGCCGCGGTGCCACGCGAGTGACCCGCTCGTGCTTCGTTACAATTGCGTAACGAAGTTGTTACTGTTTCCTCCCCGCGCGGCTCCTGAGTTTTCCACGCCTTGGCTTCGCACTCTGACGCTTTTTTGCTTGCGAAGAGTCTGCGGGCCGCGCCGCAATAGGCGGCCCGCCCCAGGAGTGGGCGGCCGACTTGAGTGAGAGAGGGGAGAAGCATGGAAGAGAAAGCGCTCGAAGAGAAGGTGGCCCAAAAACTGCTGGCGATTGATGCAAGGTTGAAAGCCAAGGCAACCCGATTGGAGGCAGAACGCGCCGCCGCGATGGCAAAAGTGGAGCGGCAGCATGCGAAAGCAGTCCTGCGTGCGCAGAAACAGGCTTCTCTCGCCATGGCCAAAGTGGAACGGAAGCTGCGTCGCCGCAAGAAGCGTGGAGAACTCGTGGCGGCCGCTTCCTCTCGGTTGGAGCAGGCGCGCGCTTCCCTGGGCGAGATGTCAACGGGAAGCGGTGGTCGCGCGACCGGCTGACGCGGCCGAACGCCCACCGACGTACATGGATTCGATCAGCTCTGCATACGTAGAAGCGATCACATTGCGTTTGAGCTTGTAGAGGTTGGTGAGTTCTGAGCCAACCTCGAAGGCGCGCGGCAGGAAGGCGAAAGTCGTCACGCGCTCGAATGACTTGAAGCCGTTCTCGGGGCTGATTTGTGCCCGGATGATGTTCGAGAAGAACCGCCTCAGTTCGGTATCGTCCGGCCAGGCCTCACTCCTGCTGCGCGAAGGCAGGCCCTCTTTCTCGAGCAGAATGTGATTCGGCCACACCAACGCCCCGATCGTCTTGCGGTCCTGTCCCACGACCATCACCTGTTCGATGTAGGGATTCTCGCGCAGCCGGCTCTCGATGGGCTCCGGTTCCACGTTCTCTCCTCCGAGCAGCACGATCGTATCCTTGGCGCGCCCGCGAATCGAGAGGGTTCCGTTGCGACTGAGGAAACCCAAGTCGCCCGTGTTGAGCCACCCGTCGGACAGGATTCGGGCGGTCGCCTCCGGATCCCGGTAGTAGCCGCGCATCACCTGGGGACCCCGGACGTGGATGACGCCGACCTGTTCGAGTGGCATAGGTCTTCCATCGTCAGTCAGGATGCGCACTTCGGTTCCAGGAGGAGTGAATCCCACCGAACCCTGCACAACGCGACCGCGTTTGCGCACGGAGATGATCGGAGAGCACTCGGTCATGCCGTAGCCTTCATAGACCGGGATGCCAATGGCGTTGAAGAACTCATCGACGTGACCGGGCAACGCGCCGCCGCCGGAGATCGTTCCTCTCAGGCAGCCGCCGAGGGCCCGGCGGATCTTCCGAAAGACAATCTGGTCCAAGGCGACGGAGGGCAACACGTCGCGCGCAGCCCGCGCCCATTCCCGGGCCTGCCGCGCCGGGTCGTCAGCCGGCAGCGCCCCGAGTTCGTTTCCGGCCAGAAACGCCCGAGATCGGTTCAGACGCTTGCGCACGGACAGCGCCAGGTCGAACACCCGGCGTCGTTCTGCCGTGGCCTGGGACAGTTGGTTCATGATTCCGTCGTAGATGCTCTCCCACAATCGAGGCGCAGAGGCCATGAACGTGGGTCTTACCGTCTGGAAGTCTTCCCGCAGGTGGCGAATGCTGGTGTAGTAGATCTTGGCGCCATGGGGCAACAGGCCGTACTCGAGGGCTCTTTCGAAGACGTGCCAGATGGGCAGGATGGAAAGGCATCGTTCGCCACGGCGCACACCGATCATGGGTGGGACCTCGTTCACGTTGTAGACCATGTTGGCGTGCGTGAGCTCGACGCCCTTGGGTTTTCCCGTCGTCCCGGAGGTGTAGATGATCGTGAAGGGATCCTCCGGCCTCACTGCGCCGCTGCGGGCTCGGACCAGGGCGACGGCGCCGGGACTTGCGGTGCGCCCGAGTTCTTGGAGCGGCAGGATCTTGCGGCCGCGCGATTGTGTGCGGCCCGCGCTGCCCTCGATGAGGACGATCGTTTCCAGCGGGCTGTCGTCTGTCGTCAGGAGTTTTTCCAGGACCTGCTCGTTCTCGGCAAAGGCGACGCGACTGCCGCTGTGCTCGACGATGTAGCGCAATTCCTCGGCAGTCGAGTCGGTGCCGCGCGGCACGTCGAGAGCGCCGTTGCGGAGAACCGAAACATCCGCAAGCAACCATTCCAAACGGTTGTCGGCGAACAGACCCACCCGATCGCCCGGGCCGACGCCGAGCTCGGCGAGTGCGGCAGACAGCGCGGTCGATTGCGCGAAGAGTTCGGGGAAGGTCGTCTCCGTGAAGACGCGATTGCCGGGTGACCCGACGGGCGAAAAGAGGCCGGTAACGTTCTCCTCTTCGCCCAGCGAGGCCCTGACCACATCGCGGGTGTCGGAAACAAAAATGGGGTCGATTGGAGCCGGTGACTCCGCGGCCGCCGCAAACAAGTCCAGGAGAGTGCGGAATCGCGTGCTCACGTGATTTCGGAGTGGGGGGCCCTGCGGCCCCCGTGTCGGGATGACTGGATTTGAACCAGCGACCACTCGCCCCCCAGACGAGTGCGCTACCCCTGCGCTACATCCCGATGAGCCAGAATCAGGCGATTCTGTCCTGCCAGCAAGGAACGTAGCCGGCAGCCCGGTGTCAACCCATTCGATGGCCAGGGGCTCGGACCTCGGGCTCGGCTCGGCACGTGTCCAGCTTTTATGCCTTGACCTGAAGGAGGCGTCCGTTGGCCCATCGGACTGGCGGGAGTTTGCAGATGCGGTTCTCCGACGTTTTCAAAGAACGATTTCTGAATGTCTCCAATTTGCTCTCATTTGGCAGGATCTTCCTGCTGATTCCCTTCTTCCACATCAATGCCGCGTACGTCCAGTCGCCCGACCTGCGCCGTTGGGGATGGCTCGTCCTGATCATATTCGTCACCGTCGTGACAGACTTCTTGGATGGCTTTCTCGCCCGTCGCTGGAACCAGCAGACCAAACTCGGGCGCTACCTGGACCCGGTCAGTGACAAGGCCGTCACGATCGGCAGCCTCTTTGCGCTGGTGCGCTACTACCAGTTTCCAGCTTGGGTCTTCGTAGTGTTCGTCCTCCGCGATGTCGTCGCCGTTTGGGGTGGGAGCTTCCTCTTTTTTCGCAGGAACATGATGGGAGCTCCGAACATGTGGGGCAAGGTGGGAGTCGGGCTCGTGGCGGTTTGCGTCTTCTGGTACGTGACCCTGCCGGTGGCGCGGGATCTGGTGCCGCCGGGGAGCGTTCTGGCCCACCCGGAAATCTCTGCCTACGCACTGGTGGTCGTGCTCATCGGGGGCGTCATCGCCTATGGCCGCCGCTACTGGGCCGTGGCCTTCGGACCGGGCTCGAAGGGCACCTCCTGACCCGGAATGGGTCCGGGACTTATGTCCCCTATTCTACTTGACATTTGTGGGGGTCCGAGTAGGGTGGTCGCGGATTCGAGTGTCCAACCGCCGAATGGTCGGGAGAATGTCACAGGGCTGATCCAGACTGTTCCAACGGTGAAACGCCGGAATCCCATATCAGGAAGGAATACTGATGTCCGCAAAAAAGAAAGCAGCCAAGAAACTCGAGCCGGTCGCCGTACCGGACAATACCGCAGCCCGCCGGCAGGCGGTCGATGGCGCCATCCAGCAGATCGAAAAGCAATTCGGCAAAGGATCCATCATGAAGCTGGGGGACAATGGAGTCGCCCAACAGGTGGCCATCATTCCCACCGGCGCTCTGGAACTGGATTTCGCGCTGGGTGTGGGCGGCGTCCCGCGGGGCCGTGTCGTCGAAATCTACGGACCGGAGTCATCCGGAAAGACCACGCTCTGTTTGTCCTTGGTCGCCCACGCGCAGAAGTCGGGTGGAATTGCAGCGTTTGTGGACGCGGAACACGCGTTGGATCCCACGCACGCCCGCAAGCTCGGCGTCAATATCGATGACCTTCTGGTGGCTCAACCGGACAACGGAGAGGAAGCCCTGGAGATCACAGAATCGCTGGTACGTTCCAACGCCATCGATCTGGTCGTCGTGGATTCCGTAGCGGCACTGGTTCCTCGCGCCGAACTGGATGGCAACATGGGGGATGCCCAGATGGGCCTGCACGCACGGCTCATGAGTCAGGCGCTGCGCAAGCTGACCGGGACCATCGCCAAAACGAACACG
>CAZPFB010000102.1:0-19524 GCA_964585735.1 uncultured Leptospiraceae bacterium | reverse complement strand
CCGCACAGATTGAGCGGCGCTTTGAGTCAAGAAGGGGGAAATGAGCGCTTACCGACGCTCTGTGCCGATCGCCGTTCTCGTTCGCCGATTCATAGATTCCGTCCGCGTACCTGAGCACCCGGTCGCCAGCTTCGAGCGCAATTTCTTCCCGCCGAAAGTCCCGCGCGTCGAGCACACCGAGGCGCCTGCCAAAGGGCCGCTCGTGGTCTGCAACACGGACGTTGCGGCCCGACACCGCGGGCCCTGGAGGTTGAACAGTTGCGTGCCACTCGCACCCGAGGCCTGTTGCGAAGCCACGACGGTGGCGCCCGCAATGCTGCCGCTGAGCACACCGACCAGAGCCGAACCGATTTGCCCGGCCCTCGTATTGGTGCCATTGAAGCCACGCGCCGCCTTTGGCCCGAAGGTTGGTTGCCGCCTTTGTTTCGAGGGCGTCCCCCTTCAGCGACGGATGACGGCCGCAATTCTCCGACACGGAGGCACTCTGGACAAGTCCAACGGGGACGGCATCATGGCGAGCTTCGGTACGCCTGAACCTGCGCCCGACGACGCGGCGCGCGCCCTATGCTGTTTTATCGAAAGCGCCGGATCGTGTGACGGGGGGCGGCACCAGCGCAAGACGCGCGCCGCGGCGCGGGGTCCTTTCAGTACACAAACGGGATGAACTTCTTGGTCCGGGCGGCGTACGCCGGAAACTCGTTCGGATAGTGACCGGCCAGGTACGCATCCATCCGTGGGATATGGACGAAGACGAACAGGACTGTCATGAGGCCGGGAATCACCAAAGACCAGGCACTTCCCGTCACGATTGCAAGTCCGGTGAACAAGAGGGAGTCCCCAAAATAGTTTATGCGCATTGAATATCTGAACAGGCCGCCCGCGTACAGGTGCCCCCGGTTGGAAGGTCGACCCTTCCAGACCTTGCGCTGCCACTCGGCCGTCGTGTTCAGGCAAGAACCGAAAGCGTAGAGGCCCACGCCCGTCCAGAAGAGTGCGTCCGGCGGTGCGGACGGCTGGCAGAGCGCGTAGCCAAACACGGCATAGATGAACCACAGCCAGATGCCGACACCGATGGCCTCCGCCCCACAAAAGCTGAAGGCGACGGACGGAAAAGCCTTCACGTACTTCCTGGCCCCATCCAACGAAGCCAGTCGCAACGCCAAGGATATTGCCACGGCCACGTTTCGCGCGCATCGCTCCACCTCCAAGACGCTGGAGCTGCAGAAACACGTTGACCTGAAAGCTCTTGCTGACAAAGATCATGGCCCGAACCTGTCCGGGCAAAGTGACCTCGCATCCCGCTCTGTGGCAGACTGAAAGTTCAGCTGCCGGGCTCGGGAGGTCAGAATGGAAGCACAGGACACGTTTCGGTTCGAAGACGATCTGGGGCCCAAGCGCATCATTCACGTAAGCGTGAAGCCCATCGGTCTGCGCGGAATCCTTGTGGTCGACAACGTCGCCTGCGGGCCCTCAATCGGCGGGTTGCGCATGGCGCCCGATGTCAGCGTGGAGGAGTGCTTTCGCCTGGCTCGGGCCATGTCCATGAAGAACGCGGCCGCCGGTCTTGCGCACGGTGGAGGCAAGTCCGTGATCTTTGCCGATCCGAATCAGCCGCTCGAAAAGAAGGAGCGACTGGTGCGCGCTTTTGCGGCAGCCCTGGGCGACTGCGAGGATTACATCTTCGGACCCGACATGGGTACGAACGAAACCTGCATGGCCTGGGTGAAAGACGAGATCGGTCGCGCGGTGGGCCTTCCTCCCGAAGTGGGCGGCATTCCGCTCGATGAGATCGGCGCCACCGGCTGGGGCCTGCGGCACGCATGCGAGGTCGCCGCGCCGTACGCCGGCATCGAATTGAAGGGCGCACGCATCGTGGTGCAGGGTTTCGGCTCGGTCGGCAGGCACGCAGCCCGGTTTCTGGCCGAGTGCGGAACGAAGCTGGTGGGCGCGGCCGATTCGCGCGGCGCCGTTGCGAATCCAGACGGACTGGACTACGACGAACTCGTGTCCCTCAAGAAGGCCGGTAGAAGCGTCGCGGAGGCAACGAGGGGAAAGCGGATAGAGGCCGAAGAGCTCGTCGGACTCGACTGCGAAATCTGGATTCCGGCCGCCCGCCCGGATGTAATCCACGAGAAGAACGTGGACCGCGTGAAAGCGAAACTGATTGCTCCTGGCGCGAACATCGCCACAACCGCCGGCGCGGAGGAGCGGTTGCACAAGAAGGGCATCGTCTGCCTGCCGGATTTTATAGCCAACGCGGGGGGCGTGATCTGCGCGGCCATGGAATACGAAGGCGCCACCGAAGCCGCGGCCATGGAAACGATTCGAGCACGCATTCGCGCAAACACTGCTGCCGTGCTCGAACGCTCGAAGGCGGAAGGCAAACGCCCGCGTGCAGCCGCCGAGCAGATCAGCACGGAACGGATCAAGAGCGCCATGCGCTATCGCCGCTGGATGCTGTTCTGATGTACCGCATTCGCCTGCACGGACGGGGCGGCCAGGGGATCAAAACCGCCGCCCGGATACTGGGTAGCGCGCTTTTTGCGCGCGGGTTTGAAGTGCAGGATGCGCCGCGCTACGGCGCCGAACGGCGCGGCGCGCCCATTTTCACGTACGTGCGCGCCGATCGCAGCCCCATTCGCGAACGATCTACAATTGAGACTCCCGATCTGGTGGCCGTCGCCGATCCCTCCCTCCTCTCTCTCCCGGCGGCCGGCGTCACTGCAGGGCTGCGGGATGGGTCCGTCGTGCTGGTGTGCGGCGAAAGTCGGGCGGACTTGGACGCGCCTCTGCAAGCGCTCCGCGAAAGACATCCGGGTGCTGCTTTTGTGGTCCACACCCACTCCGAGGAAGATAGATCGGCGGGAATCCCCGCGGGCATTGCCGTTGCGGGCGCGGCGGCGCAACTCCTGGGCTTCATCGACCGCGCGACTCTGGAAGAGGCCGTGCGCGCAGAAAGCGAATCACTCGGGGAAGGGCAAGTTCGCGCAAGCGCGGATGCGGCGCTCCGGGCCTTCGACGCCCAGGCGACCAACGCTGGCATCGTCACCGAAGGGAGCACGCCGACCGAGGTCCCCGCGCCGGATTGGCTCCAACTGCGCTTCGACGAGGTGAAGCGCGCCGCGCCTGACATCCATGCACAGTTGACGAGCGTACAGGTGCGAACCGGTCTTTGGCGAACACTGCGTCCGGTGATAGATTACGATCACTGCCACCGGTGCTCCTGGATCTGCGGCCCGGTATGCCCGGACAGCGCCATCGTCACCAGGGCGGGTGGCGCGCCCGAGATCGATCTGGAGCACTGCAAGGGTTGCATGATCTGCGTGGCCGTCTGCCCGAACCACGCCATCCACGGCGAACCCGAAAGCGTGTTTGCCGGCAAAGAGGGCGCCTCATGAACGACCGCCGTCTGCTCACGGGCAACGCGGCGGCGGCCTGGGGTGCGCGGCTCGGACGCGCGGACTACGTGCCCGCTTTCCCGATCACGCCCCAGACCGAGATCATCGAGACACTTTCGGCCTGGTTCGAATCCGGCGCCATGCCCGGTCGCCTGACGATGATGGAATCCGAGCATTCGATGGTGACAGCCGCCGCGGCGGCCGCCGCCACCGGCGTACGTGTGTTCACCGCCACCTCCAGCCAGGGGCTGCTTTACGCCATGGAGATGCTCTACACGACCAGCGGCTGGCGGGCTCCGTACGTGCTGGTAAACGTTTCACGCGGAGTCGCCTCGCCGGTCACGCTCGAATCCGATCACAACGACGTGATGGCCGCGCGTGATTCGGGCTTCCTCCAGATCCACTGCGCGAGTTGCCAGGAGGTTTTCGATTCCGTGCTCCTGGCCTTTCGCCTGGGCGAGGACCCGCGCGTACGGCTCCCGGTGCTCGTGAACATGGACGGCTTCTACCTTTCGTTCACGCGCGAACCCGTTGAGCTCCCGTCCGCGGACCAGGCGGCCGCGTTCGTCGGCTCGTTCGATCCCGGCCCGATTCGGTTCCGGGCGTCCAGCCCGGTGAGTCAGGCGGTGGCCGTGCTCGGTGGAGGGCCGTACTCCTACTTCCGTTACGAGACGCACCTCGCTGCCGAAAACGGCCTGCAGGTGTATGAAGAGATTGCGCAGGACTTCCGGGAACGCTTCGGCCGCGCGCACGTTCTGGTGGAATCCTACCGGGCCGACGACGCCGAGTACGTTTTTCTCATGATCGGCTCGTTCGCGACGCTGGCCATGGAAGCCGTTGACCTACTGCGTGCACAGGGACACGCCGTGGGGCTGGTCCGTCCGCGCCTTCTGCGGCCGTTCCCCGAACACAGGCTGCGCGAGTTGCTGGCAGGCCGGCGCGCCGTGGCCGTCGTGGATCAGAATCTGTCGGTCGGCAAAGGGGGGGTCCTCTTCTCGGAGGTTGCTTCGGCCCTCTATGAGGCCGCGCTTCGACCGAGGCTCCTTTCCTACGTGGGCGGACTCGGCGGGCGCAAGATCACGACCGCGGATTTCGTGCGCATGCATGAAGAAATGGAGCACGCGGCCGCAAGCGGAGTCACGCCACCGGCACGTCTGCTCTACACCGAAACGGAACTGCGCGAGGTCCGCAAACTGCAAGCTGTCGCGATCGCCGAACGAGACGAATTGTCATGAACTCCAAACATATCGAACGCATGAAAGACCTGCCGTCCACGCATCTGTTGGGGGCGGGGACCGCCATGTGCGCGGGCTGCGGAGGCCTTGCGGCCGTGCATCAGATCTACGACGTGCTGGGTGAGAAGACGGTGTTCGTGAACGCCGCCGGCTGCATGACACTACTTTCGGTCTATCCGTTCACCCCGTTTCGCGGGAGCTGGCTCTACACCGCTATGGCCAGCGCGCCGGCCGGGGCTCAGGGAATCCGCGACGCTCTCGACATTCTCAAGACACAGGGCCGCATGGAAGCAGGCGACGACCTGGACGTGGTCGTTCTGACCGGCGACGGGTCCGCGTACGGCATGGGACTTTCGTCCACGTCCGCGGCCATCGAACGCGGCCTCGACTTTCTGTACGTGTGCTACGACAATGAGGGGTACGGCAACACCGGGCAGCAGACCTCGGCCGCCACGCCGCGCGCGGCGCGCACGTCGACTTCGGGCAGCACGCGCGACGAGAAGCTGGACCTCTTTGCGGTCTGGGTCGCGCACGCTCCGACGTACGCCGCAACAGCCATCGCCTCCGATCCTCTCGACCTGGCGCGCAAGGTCGAGAAAGCCGCAGGTCTTGGTGGCCCACGATTGTTGCTCGTGCTTTCGCCCTGCCCGACCGGCTGGGGTTTCGAGCCATCGGAGACCATGACCATTGGAAGGCTTGCGGTGGAAACCGGCATCTGGCCGCTGAAGGAGTATGCGGACGGCCAGGTGGTGCACACGCATCCGCCGCGCCAGCGCAGGCCCGTCGAGGACTACCTGCGAACCCAGAAGCGATTCGCGCATCTGTTTGGCCCGGAAGCCCAGGGCGGGGTCGCACGCATCCAGGCGCGCGTGGACGCTTACTGGAGTCGGGTACCGAGCGGCCGGAGTTGAGGACGCCCTCGCGGCGGCCCGCCTCCACCCAAGGAGACAATCGGATGGCCAGGAACGCAGAGCCGGGCGCGCCCGGCGACCACAGCTACTGCCACCGCGGCGGCGCCGAACCGCTGCTGGGCCGCACAATTCCGGAGCACTTCGAACGGGTCGTTCGGGAGTACGGCGCGCGCAGCGCGGCCGTTTTTGCGCACCGCAACGTCCGCTACACGCACGCCGAATTGGACGCCCTGGTCCGCCGCACATCGCGCGCGCTGCTGGCACGCAATCTCTCCCGAGGCGATCACGTCGGAGTGTGGGCGACGGACCATCCCGAGTGGCTCATCCTTCAATTTGCGACCGCGCGTCTCGGCATCGTGCTGGTGAACGTGAATCCGGCCTACCGCGCCCCCGAGTTGGACTATGCCGTGCGCCACTCCCAGGTGAAGGCGCTTTTTCTCATGCCAACGTTTCGTTCGAGCCGCTACCTGGACATGCTGCTCGAATTGTATCCCGAACTGCGCAGCGCGGCCCCTGGCCGAAGCGTCGGCGGTGGGCGGCTGGAGCTGGTCGTGCTCTTCGACCCATCGCGGGCTCTCGAAACCCAATCGCCCGCGCGCGGCGTTCTGCCCTGGCAAGACTTTCTGGCCAGCGGCGATTCCGTGGGCGATTCGCAGGTGCTCGAAGTCGCGCGCACCCTGGACCCTGACGATACCATCAACATCCAGTACACTTCGGGAACCACCGGTCGCCCCAAAGCCGTAATGCTTTCCCATCACAATATATTGAACAATGCCTATTTTTCCGCGCAGCTCATGCGATTCGGGCCGGAGGACCGCCTGTGCGTTCCGGTTCCCTTCTACCACTGCTTCGGCATGGTGCTGGCAAACCTGCTGGCGCTCTCAGTCGGCGGCTCGATCGTCGTACCCGCCGAACACTTCGATCCGGGGGCAGTTCTACAGGCGGTTCAGGCGGAACGCTGCACGACCCTGCACGGCGTTCCGACCATGTTCGTGGCCGAACTCGAACACGAACGCTTCGGCGACTACGACCTGTCGAGCCTGCGCACCGGCATCATGGCGGGCGCGCCCTGCCCGCCGGATCTGATGCGGCGCGTGATGGAGGAAATGTACTGCCGCGAGATCCTGATCGGCTACGGTCAGACCGAGGCCTCGCCGCTCACGCATCTCACGCGCGCCGACGATGACATCGTGCGACGCACGCAAACGGTGGGGACGAACCTGCCCCATCAGGAGGTCAAGATCGTGGCGCCCGAAACCGGCCGGGTGGTCCCGCGCGGCACACAGGGAGAGGTCTGTTTTCGAGGATACCACGTGATGCAGGGGTACTTCGGCGACCCCGAGGCCACGGCACGCGTGCTGGACCGGACGGGTTGGCTGCATTCCGGGGATCTCGGTACCATGGACGGCGACGGTTACGTGCGCATCACCGGTCGGCTGAAGGACATGATCATCCGCGGAGGCGAGAACATCTACCCGGCCGAAATCGAAGCCGTCCTCTTCGAGCACCCTGCCGTTGCCCAGTCGGCGGTGTTCGGTCTGCCGGACGAACGCTACGGCGAACGAGTGTTTGCTTGGGTGCAACTGCATCCGCACGCCGAGGCCTCGTCCGAGGATCTGCGGGCCTTTTGCCGTGAACGCATGGCGCACTTCAAGGTGCCGGAGGCGTTTCGCGTCATGGAGGAGTTCCCGATGACGGTCACCGGCAAACTCCAGAAATTCCGGATCCGGGAAATGGAAGCCGCATTGCGCAGTCCTCTGATTCCCGGCAGGGTGGAGAGATGAGCGTCCTGGATGCAGCTACAACGAAAGGGGATGCCCCCGGCCCGCTTGAACGCAGCCTGAGCCGCGCCGTCTCTCCACCCACCGAAACGCGTCGCCTGGCCATTTTTCTTCTGCTGTCACTTCTGCTGCACGCTGTCCCGGCGCTGTGGTTGGCGGGAAGCCAGGCGGGCGTGCGGCCGGTGTCGTTCGAGGTGAGCTCTCAGGGTAGCACCGCCCGCGTGCGCCTGGTCGGGGCTGAGCCAGGAGACTCGCCGTCGGACCGCGCGGCGCAATCGCCGGACGCGCAAACCGGCCAGGAACGCTTCCACTCCGATGCGGTGCGAAACTTTGCCGCCATGCTGCAGGGCCGCGTCGTCTATCCTGCTCTGGCGCGCAGGCTCGAGCAGGAGGGGCGCGTTGTGGTGGAGGTTTCGGTGTCCGCTGAGGGCCGGATTACGCAGTTGCGGATCGCCGAGAGTTCGGGGTATCCGCTCCTCGACCGCGCGGCGGCTGATGCTTTGCGTGGGTATACCTTTCCAAGCGGTAAGGCCCCAGAGGTGGCGCGCTTCCCCTTCGTTTTTCGACTCACCGCTTCGAATTGAGTTCCGCGTGCGGTCGCAGCGCGCCCGGCAATCGATTGACCAAACAACCCCGCTGACCGGACCTGGCTTTGCAACCTTCAGGGAGGAACGGGGTGGGATTCCCCGGCTGACGCGCAACTGTGACGGGCTTTGGCCCGAAGCCAGATCTTCCCCGCGGGCGCTACCTCGCGCAACGGTGGCCCGCAACCGTCGGAATCCGGCGAGGGGTCCCCGAAGTTGTCCGACCGCTGCCAGGGCAGGCCAAGGAGCCTGCTGCACCGGTTGGTCTTGGGGAAAACGATGCGCCCGGTCCGGTTGTTGTTCATTGCTTTGGCTGTTGGTTCGGTCGCTCCGCGCTTCGCGGCGCCCGGCTCTCCCGTTGAGTTCCCGGGGAAGAAGGGCGAGGACAGGGAAACCAAAAGCAAGGAGGCCAAAGGCCAGCGCGAAGTCATCGTCGTCGCCAAACGGCCTCAGGCAGAGCGCGAGCGCACGGCCGGGTCGGTTACAGTGATCGCGGGGGAGGCTCTGGACACGCCAGGGGCGAGCATCGCCGACGTATTGGAGAAAGAAACATCCGTGCGAGTGCGGCGCTACGGGGGTCGTGGGTCTTACAGTACGCTCAGCCTGCGCGGCTCGAATCCCAACCAGGTGAACGTTTCGATCGACGGCATCCCCCTCAACAACGCCGTCAGCGGCGAAGTGAATCTTTCGGATCTGAGCGCGGGCGGCATCGGCCGGATCGAGCTGTACCGCACGGGGAGGAGCGGCGACTCCTCCATTGGCGGTTCCGTCAACCTCGTCACGGAAGACCCCGGCGAAGGCAAGGAAGCCGTGAAGGCTCGCGTGCTGGGGGGCAGCTTCGGGACTGCGGGCGCTTTTCTCAAAGCCTACGGGCCGGAAGAAAAGAGCGGCTGGCGCTATTTGGCCGTGGGAGGATACGAAGTGTCGCGCCAGGACTACATCTTCCGCAACGACAACGGCACTCCGGTTCTCAACACGAACGATGATTTCGACGACGAGCGCCAGAACGCCTGGTACCGCGACGCGAGCGGCACCCTCTCGATGAAGCTCAAGACCGGACTCACCCAGTGGTCGTTTCTCAACGACACGGTCAGCCGCAGGCACGGCGTGCCGGGGCCCGGCAGCGCCCAGACCGAGAAGACCGAACGCAACTTCCTGCGCAACACCACCGGCGTGGGCTCCGACTCCAAGGGCCTCTTCGCCGATTGGTTCCGTCTGCAATCGCGGGTCTTTTACACGGACTACTTGGCTCACTTCTATGACCCCGAGCAGGAGTTTGCGTCCGGTCGCACCAATTCGTACGGCCGACTGCAGCACTTCGGCGCGCACCTGGAACCACAGGTGGAACTCCCGGACTACCACCAGAGCATCCGCCTGCTCCTGAAGCAGGAGCGTGAGATCTACCATCGCGACGAGCTCAACCGGTTTGACGAACACGTGCGTCGGGTACCGACCAAGTTTCGGATTCGCAACAGCGCCTACCTCGAAGACAAGATGGAGTTCGACAGGGAACGTTGGCTCATCGAGCTTTCGGCGGGCTACGAACGATACTCCGACCGCTTCAACGACGAAGAAAACCAGAGGCGCAGCTCAGACTTACAGACGAAGAGTCGGTCGCTCAGCGAATTCAGCGCGTACCGTGGCGGTATTCGCAGAAGGTTTCGCCCCTTCCCCGCGTGGCAGTTGGACCTCAAAGCGGCGGGCACTACCGGTCAGCGCATGCCGCTCTTTCTGGAGCTCTTCGGTGAACAGGGCGCCATCGTGGGGAACTCGGAGCTCCGACCGGAGCGCTCCGAAACAGTCGAAGGGGGCTTCGTCCTTTCGCGAATCCGCGGTAACTGGAAGGGGTCGCTGGACGTTACGGTCTTTCGCCGCCGGATGGAGGACATGATCCTCTTCGTGCCCAACTCGCGCTTTTCGTTGCGCGCCGAGAACGTCGATGCGGCCGAAATCAAAGGCGTCGAAATCAGCGGTCGGGTAACTTTGTGGAAGACCTGGAAGTACTACGGCAGCTACACCGGGCAGGACGCGCGCAATCGCAGTTCTGTTTCCTATCTCGAGAATCGCTACCTGCCGCTGCGTCCGCGCCACGAACTGGGCAACGGTCTGGGCTACGAAGGCGAGTATCTGCGTGCCGGAGTCGACCTCGTCTACGTGGGCGCGGTCTACAAGGACCGCAGCAACGAAGCTTTCAACTACGAAGGTCCGCGCCAGACGGTGGGAGCATTCTTAAAATGGTCCTGGTATGGCAGAGAAGAGGCGCGTGAACTTCTGTTTGCCATCGAAGTGAAGAATATCTTGAATGAGCGCGTGTCAGACATAGTCGGCTATCCCCTTCCCGGCCGGTCGGTCTATGCCTCGGCCGCCTACAGGTTCTAACAAAGCGATGCGACCACCCGAAACAGACAGAACACCTGCTCTAAACCCGCGCGGGGCAAGGTTCCGTGCAGGACCTGCGTGCGCCAGGCTGGGGCTCCTTGCGTCTGCCCTGGTTCTCGGCTGCGGAATTCTCCCCGACATCCCGAAACCGAGCGCATTCTATCTGTTGGCCCTGGGCAATGCCAGCAATCGGATCGGCGTGATTTCGCGCGACTCCGGACCGGCCGGTCGGTTCAGCGTAATGACTCCTGATGGGATCCCGGTTCCGCTCCAGGTCAACATTCACTCGGACGCGGGCGCGCGGTTTCAGGACGGTCGCGTCTACATCTTGAATCGATTGAATCGCGACAACATCCAGGTACTCAACCCGCAGGCCGCGTACCTGACCGAGCTCGAGTTCTCTCTGGGCTCGCTTTCCAACCCGCATGACATCGTGCGCGTCAGCGAAAACAAAGCGTACGTTTCGCTGTATGCAAAGAACTACCTCGCCATCGTGAATCCGACACTGGGTCTCGTGGTCGGCACCATCGACCTCGCCGGGTTTGCGGACGGCGATGGCATTCCGGAGATGAGCGGGATGCACTTGGAAGACAACCGCTTGTACGTGGCGGTGCAGCGCCTCGATCGCACTTCGACCCTGGCCGTCTGGCCGCCTGCCGACTATTCGCTGCTGCTCGAAGTCGACACCGGCACCGACACGGTGGTCGCGCAGCACACGCTGCCGCACACCAATCCGGCCGGCCGGTTGCGGCGGGTCCAATTCGAAGGCGCGCCGCATCTGGTCATGACTCTGCCCGGTCGCCTCGGTCTGAACTTTCAGCCTGACGGCGGCGTCGTGGCTTTCAACCTGAATACGCGCGCGTTGCGTCCCGGCTTTCTGCTCCGGGAGTCCACGCTCAACGCGGACATCCTCGACGTGGTCATCCGCGACGACACAACGGGATATGCGATCATCGAGTACGGCGATTTGAGTCTGGCCCTGATTCGCTTCGACATCCCGACCGGACAACTCACGCGGCAGTTGGCCTTCTACCCATCTACGGCGGGCTATGTTTCCGGGCTGCTCCTCCTCCCGGATGGAAGGCTGTACGCGGCCGACGCTTCCTTTCAGGAGCCGGGCGTTCTGATCTACGACACCAATCGCAACGATGTGCGCCTGACCCCCACGCCGATTTCGGTGGGGTTGCGGCCACAGGATTTGATTCACATCGAGTGAGGCGACCGGCATATTTCCCCGGTCGGGGGATCCAAACCCCCCTGTTCAGGGGGTCGGCCGCCGCCCTTTTCCCTTGCCGAAAGGATTCACGCCGGGCTGAATGGAGCGGGACAACCATGCAAAGCGGCCAATACCACGTCGGCATCGTCGAGAACGACGAGATCTTTCGCGAAGAGGTGGTCGAGCGCCTGCAGGCAATGCCCAGCGTGCGAACCGTAACCCCCTGGCCTTCGGCGGAGCAATTCTTGCGCGATCCGGCCCACAAGCAGATCGAGATCCTCTTTTTGGACATCATGCTGTCCGGCATCACCGGAATCGACCTCGTCCGCACCCTTTCCGAGAAATACCCCGAAATGCGGGTGGTCATGCTGACCAACATGAATTCGGACGCGATGGTCTTCGAGTCGATCAAGAACGGCGCCCTGGGCTACGTTCTGAAGTCCGAGCTCGGGAGCCTCGCGGACATCGTCAGTGTCGTGGCGGGCGGCGGGGCTACGATTACGCCCACGATTGCGCTGCGCGTGTTTTCGAGCTTCCGGCGCGTTCCGGACGCGGAAGGACCGGAGCTGACGGACCGCGAGCAACAGGTGCTACAGTTGATGGTAAAAGGCAAGACAATCCGGTCCGTTTCTGAGTTTCTGGGCCTCAGCGAACATACGATTCACGGTTACGTAAAATCGATCTACAAGAAACTCAACGTTCACAACCGCGCGGAACTGGCGACGAAGGCGCAGGAGCTTTCGCTCTTGTAGGGTTCCGTCGTGCGCGCGAGTCCGGTCCGCGCGGGCGATCCCCACGAAAAGCCGCGCGTCCAGCATTCTGCTTTGTCTGCGTCTGGCTGCTCGTGTCCCTTTCGGGCTGCACGCCGAATTTCGCGGGCCCGGTCCTTCCTGATGGAACCGTCGACCTCCGGTCGCACGAGGGGGACGACGGCGCGATCACCATTCATGGACCGTGGCATTTCTATTGGAGCGCCCTGATTCCGCCGCCGGAGTTGCAGAGGGCGGACCGACCCGCGCCGACAGCTATCGTGCCGGCCATGCGGCCATGGAACCGAAGTGGCATCGACGGAAGGGAATTACCTGCCGCCGGCATGGCCACGTATCATCTTCGCCTGCGATTGCCGGCGCTGCAAGGACAGACGCGCTGGGGTATCTGGTTGCCGCACCAGATGTCGTCGTATCGGCTCTTCATAGACGGTCGACTCCTGACGTCAGCTGGCCGCATAGGCAGTACTCTCGAAGAAACCGTGGCCGGACGGCGCGACGCGGCGGCGTTCTTCCGCGCCACCGGCAAACAAACGGACGTGGTGCTGCACATCGCCAACCGCGACTTCTACAACGGGGGCCTGCGGGGTCGCCTGGTCCTCGGACCCGAATCCGCGATCCGGTCGTACGTCGGTCGGCGCAATCTCATCGAACTGGTGACGCTGGGGCTCGTTTTGGGAGCGGCGCTCTACCACTTCTTGTTCTGGCTGCTGCACCGCAAGGAGACCGCCTTCCTCTGGTTCTCTCTGCTCGCTCTGCTGCTGGCTATGCGAATACCTTTTCACATGTCGAAGACGCACATGCTCTTCATGGGCGAATTCTCCTTTGCGGCCCAGATCCGTTTGTTGGCCGTGCTGAGCGCGACCATCGTGCCGGTTGGGATCCTTCTCATCCGAAGCCTTTTCCCCGAGATGGTTTCAAAGCGGACAGTTTTCTGGTACATGGCAATCGCCACGATCGCCCTGGGCTTTCAGGCCGGTTCCGTAGCGTTCGTACAGCGCGCCAACAATGTCTACATTTTCGTGATGCTCCCGGCCATTGTCATGCACATCCTGTACGTTTTGTGGCGGGCAACGCGTCTGCGGCGGGCGGCGGTTCTGATGGCACTTGGCACCGGCCTCTTGGGCGTGTTGGGCGTTTTTGGATTCATCTTGAACTGGCGCGGCTTCGAAGGTAGCTACCTTGGGATGTTCGCCATCCTTTCTTTCGTGATTTTCCAGGCCCTTGCGCTTTCCCGATTCTTTTTGGGCGCCTTCGAGGCGCGTGCGGCGCTTGCCGAACGACTCCGTGAGAGCCGTCAGGCCCTCACACGCCAGCGCGAGGAGTTGCAGGTCAACCTGCACGACAGCCTGGGCGGCGCGCTGACCGACCTCCAGATCCAAACCGAGCGCCAAATCGCCCGCGCGGATGGCGCCACGAAACCCGCGCTCGACGAGCTGCGTGGCAGGGTTGCCGAAACGGTGCGCATGTTCCGCTCGCAGCTTCTCTTCATGGAAGACCTCGAGATGACCGCGCAGGAATTGCTGCCCGGACTCCAGATGTCGCTTCTGCGTCGCTATGCGGACGCCGGCCGCGAAATCGACTTCGAGTTCTCCGATGAGGCCGCCGGACGCTTGGCCGATCCGGTCGCGCTGCCGACCGAGGCGGTCTTCCACATCTTCTTTCTGGCCATCGAGCTGTGTACGAACGATTTGAAATATGGCCAGGGCGAGTCGTTCTGGCGCATCGGGCTCGAGAACGGCGATCTCTGCCTGCTGCAAAAGAATGGGCGCCGGACGGGCGGTCCCATTCCGCAACCGCCCGGGCGCGCAAGCGAACGGGTTCGGATGCTGCGCGGTCGGCTCGAACTCGATGCGCTCGAACAGGAATACGGAATCACCATCTGGATTCCGCTGCCCTGATGGCTTCGGAATTGTGAGGGGATTGTGAGGATCCCAAACCCCCTGTTCAGGGGTGCCTTTGCCCAGGATTCGGTATTGATCGGGCGATCGGACCCTGCGCTCTTTCGTCTGTGGCCAATAGTCGGCGCAGATTCGGACGGCGTTTTCGCGGGGTCTTGATACTCGCGCTCGTCTCGGTCGCGGCAGGCGGCTGCGGCAACGAGGCGCGCAAGCAACCGCCGCGCGCGGAGCGAGGGGTCATCGACCTGCGCCACTGGGACTTCCGCAAGGACGGTCCCGTCGAGCTCAACGGCGAATGGGAGCTCTATTGGAAGAGGTTCGTGAAACCGGGAGCGCAAGGGTCCGCGCACGCGCTGCTGCCCGTTCCCGCCAGGTGGAACGGACTTCCGGTGGGGGACACGAAGATCGGCGCACAGGGCTGGGGAACCTACAGGCTGCGCGTTCTCCTGCCAGAGGATGCCCCGCAACTTCTGCTCCGCTTCAACGATCAGGGCTCCGCCTATCAGGCTTTGTGGAGCGGCCAGCCGCTGACTCAAGCGGGAACTCCGAGCCATGATGCCTCCGGCGAGACACCCCTGTACATGGTCCGCTATGCTTCGTTGCCGCCAGCGGAGCCGGCGTACGGCGCACCGGTTTCCACCTCACTGCGCGCCAGAGGGGTCGAGGGCGAATTGTTGGTCAGGATTTCGAATCACTTTCATCGTCTGGGCGGTCTTTGGTTGCCGGTGAAACTTGGCGTGCAGGACGACATGCTGCGCTCCCGCGACGTCCAGCGCCTCCTGCAGGCCTTTCTCGCCGGAACCATCGGTATCATCGGCCTGTACCATCTGATTCAATTCTTGTACCGGCGGCGTGACCGGGCCGCGCTCTGGTTCGGAATCTTCAATCTGACCATACTCGTGCGCCTGCTCGTCACGGGCGAGCGCCTGCTCATGGAGGGTTGGGCGCGTCCGCCGATGACGCTCTTCTTGAGGCTGGAATACCTCAGTTTCTATGCGGCGGTGCCCGCGCTCCTGGGGTTCTATCATGCGCTCTATCCGGAGGAATTCCGCGCGCGCGCAATCCGCTGGTTCCTTTTCCCAGCGTTGGCCGCGTCCGCCTCTGTCATCCTGCTGCCGGCGACTTGGTATTCGCACACAATGGATCCTTTTCAGGTACTCGCGATTGCGGCCTGCCTCTATTGCCTTCTCCAGTTGGCGCGCGCAGCCGTGAGGCAACGGCTGGGCGCGCGGCTGATTCTGGGCGGTACGGTCATTCTCGCCTCGGCCGTCTTGAACGACATCGTCTACAACCGCTTCATTGTCGGCCTGCCCTACGTTGCCCCCGTGGGCCTGTTCTTCTTCATCTTCACGCAAGCGGGCGCCCTTTCGCGTCGAGTTGCGACCGCCTTCAACACCAGCGAAACTCTGTCCGAAAGCCTCGAAAGGAAGGTCGAAGAGCGCACGGCCGAACTTGCCGCGAGCGTAACGCGCAGCGACCAACTGGCCGAAGAGGCTCGAGCTGCGCGTTTGGAAGCCGAACTCGCGCGAGCCGAGAGTGCGCAGCTTGCGGAGGTCTCGCGACGTCTGAACGAAACAGCCGACCTTGGGAGATCCGCGGATGAGATCCTCGGGTTCATCAAGGATCAGTACGACCTGAAGAATGTCGCTCTGATGCTCGAGGACACGCAACGAGAGGAGCTCTACTGTGCTTCCGCGATCAATGTGGACGCTGCCGCGGAAGGGGGCTGGGCCAGCATGCGCGTTCCCCTTCACCCCAATTCGGGGACTCTGTACAGGACCTATCGGACACAGAAGACTCTGTACCTGCCGCGCTTTTCGGATCGTGGGCTTGGTCCGGTTGACCGCCGGATCCTCGAAATCGGCCGGTTCACATCCTTCATCCAGGTGCCGCTCGTAGTTCAGGGAAAAACCGTGGGGATCCTGGTCAGCAACCCGCAACGACGCTTGGGCAAAGACGAGATCCACGCGATCGAACGCTTCGGCTTTCAGGTGGCAGGAGCGATTCGCGAGGCCCAGCTATTGGCGGAAACGGAGCAGGCCCGCAGCGAAACCGCAGCGCTTGCCGAACTCTCGCGAAGGACGGCGGAAGCGGCCGGCGTCGAAGCAATCGTGGATGAAGTGCAGCGCTTCAGTCAGACACGTTTTCGCGTCGGATACGTGGCGCTCATGGTCGTGCATCAGGACCGGGAACTGCGACCGCGGCATATCTCGGACCCGGATCGCCTCGTGTCCACGGAAGCCTCGTCTCGAGCTCTCGACGAAGTGCGGGTTCCGCTCACGCCCGAAGGAGGGACGTTGTTTCGGACCTACCACAGACAGCGCCTGTTCTACCTGCCAAGAATCGATCGTGACTGGCTTGCGAAGTCCCCCTTCGACAAGTTGATTTTCGAACTGCTGGGATTCGAAAGCTTCGTACAGGTGCCCCTGCTGTCGGCGGGCCGGACTACGGGCATACTTGCGTACATGGTGCCGGCCGCGGTTCAACTGGGTCGCTCGGATCTGAGCCTGCTGCAGGCCATGGCCGACCAGGTAGCCGGAGCCCTTCACGGCGCGCAGCAGCTCGAGGAAATCGTGCGCTCGCGTGCGAACGCGGAACGGGAGCGACTACGGGCTGAGGTGGCGCGGGTCGAGACGGAGACCCTGGCAGATCTTGCGCGCCGCGCCAACGAAGGCGGCAGCCTCGACGACGTTATGGCGGCGGTAGCGCACGTTCTCGGCGATCATTCTGGCGCCGACAGACTGGTTCTGTACGTCGCAGAGAGGGACAGAAGCCGGCTCACCGCGAGGTCCTACTTCAAAGAAGGGCGCGCGCATGATCCGACTGAACTGCCGGACGCTACCCGGTCGGTCCCGCTCGACGAGCGCGGGGGATCTTTGTGGCGGACCTGGCGGAAAGGTCGCCTCTTCGCGGCTGACCGCCGCATCAAGGAGCTGTCGTTTCAATCAGACGCCGATTCGGCAGTGCTGGACCTCACGGCCTCAGCCTGGTTCGTGCAGGTGCCTCTCCTTGTGGAGGAGCAGGTGGTCGGCGTGCTGGCCTTCAGCGGTTCCGAAGAGCGGCGCCTGCGTCCCGATGAGAAACGGTTTGCGGAGCGCGTCGCCGCACAGGTGGCCGGCGTCGTGCGCCGGACGGAGCTCTTGCGGCAGGCTGACGACGCGCGCCGGGCCGCCGAAGAGGCACGGGAAGAAGCGGATCGGGAAAAGCGCAAGACTGAGAAGCTCAACGAGTTCTCAAAAGCGCTGAACGCCTCCACCGATTTCGACACGGTCATCGAGCAGATTGTCCAATACTTACAGTCCGAGTACGGCATCGAGTCGTGCAATCTGATGCTGCCCGATACTGAAACCGCGGAACTAACGGTGGCCCGTCAGTTCACGACCGCGGTCGAACCGGAGCTTCAGGCCTTTGGGGCGAATTTGCGTATTCCCATAAGGGAGGACGGCGGCATCGTTGCAAAGACCTTCCAGAGAAAGAAGTCCCTGTACATTCAGGTGAACGGAACGCGCAACATCTTCGCGCGACCATACCCGGGGATGGAGAACGACCGGGCGCTGATTACGACCCTGCGGCTGCCGTGGTTTCTGCTGCTGCCGCTCGTGGTTCAGGATCGCAGCATCGGTATGGTAATGGCCTCTTCTTATACGCGCAGCGATGGGATCGCGCCGGGGGAAGTGCGCGAGATTTCGCGTTTTGCAGAGCAGATAGCGGGCGCCATTCATTCGGCCGCCCTGCTGCGCCAAATCGGGCACGAACGCGACCGTACCGAACAGGCACGGCTCGAAAGCGAACGCCAAAAGCGGGAAACCGAGGAGCTCAACGCGCTTGTGAAAAGCGTCAATGAGGACCCGGATCTGGACAAGATCCTCGCGAAGGTTCTGGAATACGCGCGCGCCAATTTCGGGGTGGAATTTGCGGCCTTCTACGACATTGCACCGGACAAACGTACCGTTCGACCGCTTGTTGCGATCACCCCGGATCATCTGAGCGCAGCGCAGGTGGAAAAAATCCGAAGCATGAAGATCCCGATTCGGGACACCCGCGGCGGGCATGCTCTTGCCATTCATGCGGGACGGCCGGTATTCACGCCCAGAATCCGACGCGGCGGCATGAATGCGGAGGAGCTGTTCGTTGTGGATGCCTGCGGGTTCAACTCCTTCCTGCTCGTCCCCCTGATCCTCCACGGCGAGCCAATCGGCGTGCTCGACTTTTCCGCTTTCGGGCAAATGTCGCTTTCCAAGGACGACATCACGCGCCTCTCGATTCTCGGAGAGCAACTGGCGGGCATCATCTACGGTTCTCGCCTCTTCCGGCAGATCCAGGACGAAAAGGAGAAGTCGGAGGCGGCCCGGGCGGAATCCGATCGCCTTCTTCTGAACATCCTGCCCGCGCGCGTCGCCGAGGAACTCAAACGCGAAGGCCGGGTGGAGCCGCTCTTTTACGACGCGGTCTCCGTCCTCTTCACGGACTTTGTCGGTTTCACTGAGGCCTCCGAGAAGATGCGACCGGACGAATTGGTTGCCGAACTCGACGGCTGCTTCAGCCAGTTCGACGAAGTCGTGAAGCGCAATAACCTCGAAAAACTCAAAACGATCGGCGACGCCTACATGTGCGCGGGAGGATTGCCCCTGTTGTCGGCGACGCACGCCGTCGATGCGTGCCTGGCGGCGCTGGAGTTTCGGGCCTTCATGGCTCAAATGGCCGAGGTGAAGCAGGCCCTGGGCATGCACTTCTGGAAGATCCGCATCGGCATCCATTCGGGGCCGGTGACTGCGGGCGTCATCGGCACCAACCGCTTCGCGTACGATATCTGGGGAGACACCGTCAACACTGCCAGTCGGATGGAGTCCTCCGGTGAAGCCGGCAGGATCAATATCTCGGGGGCCACTTACGACCTCGTGCGCAACTTTTTCCAATGCGAGCACCGCGGCAAAGTGAAGGCTAAGGGGAAAGGGGAACTCGATATGTATTTCGTCTCGCGCATCCTGCCGGAGCTGTCTGCTGATGGGGACGGCCTCCTGCCGAACGGCCGCTTCGAGATGCAGCGTATGCAGCTTGCCGACGGCGACCTCGGCGCGCTCTCCTACGAAGCGGCCGATGGGGCGTCGGTAGCAGTCGGGCACGTGAGCGGGGACGGGCGCGATGGATGGTAAGGCTACAGTGACGCAAACCAAACCGCAGCGAAGGTTTCATTTCCGTGCAAGCGCGGCCATCCGGGTAATCCTGGGCTGCGTGTTGGCGCTCGCTGCCTGGTTCTTTGAACAATCGCTTCTGCTGCGCTTTTCGCTGGGAATGGTAGGGGTTGCGTTGGCCTGGTTCGTTGCCATTGGTCTGTTTCGCCAAAGGTACGAG
>CAZPFB010000101.1:0-19778 GCA_964585735.1 uncultured Leptospiraceae bacterium | reverse complement strand
CGGATCCCTTGGGAAAGGGGCGAGCGCCACGGTGGCGATTCAAGTCTGCTGGCCGGGACGCCTTGCACAACAACCCCTCCTCGCGCGCTCACGAGGTCTCGAGCGAATCACCGCTCGTGCGTCGCAACCGCTCGGCCGCGCAAAGCGCGCGTGAAACCCGCGCTCCTGAACAAGTCCGCATTCGCCATACCTCCAAAGGAAAGCCGCTCGGAATACGACCACGATCGTCGGGGAAGAATTTGTCGGGCCTCGGATCCCTTGGGAAAGGGGCGAGCGCCACGGTGGCGATTCAAGTCTGCTGGCCGCACCTGAGCGCCGGATGGGCCGCAAGAGGCGCACGCGGTCTTGACGCAACTCGAGGGCGCGGGGGACTCGTCGCGCCGCAACGACAGAAACCTCAAGCACGAATTCACGTCAGTTTCTGGCCGGGACGCCTTGCATGACAACCCCTCCTCGCGCGCTCACGAGGTCTCGAGCGAATCACCGCTCGTGCGTCGCAACCGCTCGGCCGCGCAAAGCGCGCGTGAAACCCGCGCTCCTGAACAAGTCCGCATTCGCCATACCTCCAAAGGAAAGCCGCTCCGGACACGAGTGCGATCGTAGCGGGAAATTTGTCGGGCCCAGGATCCCTTGGGAAAAGGGCGGGCGCCACGGTGGCGATTCAAGTGTGCTGGCCGCGCCTGCACGCCGGAACGGCCGTTGCAACAATCGCGCGGTCTTGACGCAACTCGAGGGCGCGGGGAGAGTGCACTCCGCAGCGGCAGAACCGGCAGGCGCGGACTCGCTTCAGTCTTTCGACAAACCTCCCACCGCAACACTGTCTCCGCGGGCTCACGAGTTAGGCCCAAACTTCCTGCGCAGCCTCTTATGCCGATGCCGGAAGAGAGCTTTGTAGATGGGGCGCACAAAGACCGCCACGCCGGGCAGGCGAGGTGTGGCACGAACTCTGTCTTGCACGCGACAGCCGCCACCCGAAATGGACTCCACCTTTCGATCGTGCCGCCACTCCTTCATCGTCCAGGAAGTGGAGTTCTCCGAAAACGAGCGACCGGGTTCGATGCGGTCCATCCCGAAGCTGTGGCGATCGATGGGAACGACCCCCAGCAGGAGCACCCAACTGCGAAAGATGGGCTTTCCCTTCTCCACGCGGTCAGCCCACGCGTCGATGTGGACGCCCCGGAATGCTTCGGGAGTGCTCATGCGAATCCAAGGACCCAGTTCGTAGTTCACGCCGGACATGGTTCCCACCGCGGCCCACAGTTGCGCAGGCGAACAGGGGAGCTCGCTCTCTACGTATACCTCAATATTCATATGCCATTATGTGTTTGAACTCACCCGCCCCGCACACCGCCGCGCGCGCCCGAACCGTGCGTACCCAGCCCAAAGTGCCGATCAGCGCCTCGGATGAAGCAGCGCCTCCAGCTCCCGCACCCGAGCAACGTCTCCGGCCCGCGCATACCCATCCCGCGCACACTGGCGCAGCGTGGCCAGACGAGCGGCCCGATCGCTGTCGAGTTTTTCGGGCAGGATGTCGGCGGCGCGACGGCACTGTTCGCCTGCTTCGCGGAAACGACCTGCCCGCAGTGCCGCGCGCCCTTTCACTTCGAGCGACTTGGACTCCACATAGGGCTGACACTTCGGACACGCGCCGGGATTCTTCACGAGAACCTCATAGGCCTGCTCGAGGTCCAGGTTGTCGAAGTTGGAATTCATCAAGCACGAAGGTGGGTGGTCGTACACGTCCGGGATCAGGTAGAACGCGTGCGCAAATTCGTGCGCAAAAAGGATGGCGCCGACGAGGCGATTGCGCTTTTGCGCATCGACATTCCGCGTGCGACTCAGGCCGGGCACCCCACCGAACTCCTCGATCGTATTCACCAAGAGCGACCGTCCGCCCATGGCTTCGCGCGCGGGGCTGTCGAACGAAGAGCCGCCGACCTTCGCGTGCTTGGTGATCGAATGCGGATACGGGGTGAGCGCGGTGTCGAGCACGATCAGCGTGTTGGTAAAGACGATATCGTACTCCTTCTGCGCGTACATTAGGCCCAGCCAATCCGTGTACGACTGATAGGCGACGGGCTCCGGGAGCACCAGGGGGGCGCCACCGGCAGTCCGCAGCGTCCCCAGCCAGCCGATACGCTCATGATACACGCGAAGCGTGGCCTCCCGCGCTTCAGCGTAGTTGCGCACTCGCTGTCCGGGATAGAAACCGGCCAACGATTTCACGGACCAATCTCGTAGGAAGCGATCCAGTTTTGCCTGATAGACCGGATCCCGGAAGATGGGGCTCTGCGCCCCGAGCTTCCGATCGTAGCGATACGGAGACAGTGCTTTGTAAAAGTCGGTTTCCCGGTAGGTAACGCGCCGAAAGAGGTCGGCCACATCCAGACTGCCCCGGTCCCGAATCCTGATCTCCAGGCCTCCCGCCAGGCGCGAAGCGATCTGTCTTTGGCCCTCGGCAATGACCTCGCGCATGTCCGCGTCCGAAAGGACCGGTAGCCGCGAGTCGAACGCGCGTACGACTTCGAGAGTGAGGACTGTCTCGGACTGCCCGCGGCAGGCGCCGGTCGTGGCGACCGACCACCAGAGCGCCAAGAACGCGAGGGCGAAAGAGAACGACCGCTTGCTGTTCACGAGCAAAAGCATCGACGAGAGCCGCTCGCTGTCGCCACAAATTTCAGGCCCTCCCCTGAAACTCACGACGGATCACCCAAAAAACGCCTGCGGCGGCCACGACGGCCACACCGAGCAGGGCCCAGGCGTGGTACGAACGGCCGAGGATGAGACTGCCGACGGCAAACAACAGCGCGTAGACAAGAACGATGCCCAGCGCCCAACCGAGGAAGGAGCGCAGAAGCGAGTCGCCTGGCATCCCGGACGTTTCGTGGCCCAATTCCGCAGCCACCCGACGCCAGCCCGGTCCCGTCGGTCGCACGCGCTCGAAAAACACCCGACGCGACTCCGGCGAAGATGGCGTCGAAAGAAACACGACGCAGAGCGTCACGAGAATGTTGCCACCGGTGATCACGAAGAGGCTGTAGGGGAAAGTGCCCAGTGTCTTGATGAGGCCGCTTTCCGGAAAGAGCAGCGGCGCGGCCCATTTCAGAAGCAGAACCAGAGCGCCTGAGGTGATCATGCTGGCAAACTCGGCCGTCGCGTTGATGCGCCACCAGTACCAGCGCAGGATGAGCACGAATCCCGTACCCGCGCCGAACTCGATGAGGAATTCCCACGCGCCGGAGATGGTCTTTAGGAGAAAGAAGGTCACGAGCAGAGCGGGCACGACCAACAGCGGTGCCGAGGCGCGCGATACCGCCACGTAGTGCGCCTCTGTGCGGTTGCGATTCAGGAACGGCTTGTAGAAGTCGTTCACCAAATAGCTGCCGCCCCAGTTGAGCTGCGTGGAAAGCGTGGACATATAGGCTCCGAGGAAAGCCGCAAACAAGAGGCCGCGCATCGGCGTGGGCAGCACGTCGCGCATGAGAAGCACGAAGCCGTCTTCTACCTGGTCGGTTGGCAGGTGCGCGTAGAGTGCTGCGGCCGCGAGTCCCGCCACGATCCAGGGCCACGAACGCACGCAATAGTTTGCAATTACGAACCAAAGCACGGCGAGCATGCCCTCGCGCTCCGAACGCGCCGACATGATCCGTTGGGCGATGTAACCGCCACCGCCGGGTTCGGCGCCCGGATACCAGGCCGACCACCACTGCACGCCCGCGAAGGCCACGAACGCAAGCACACTCAGCTGAAATCCGACGCCGCGGGCCGCCGCAACCACGTCAGCCGTCGTGGTGGGCGTCTCGAATCGCGGCAGAAAGCTGTACGCATCCGCGGGGAGCGCGCGAAGCAGACCGCCTTTGGTCTGGAGCTCGGGACTGCGCACGGCCAGCACGGCCAGCACGATGCAACCGGTCATCGCAATGGTGAACTGAAAGACGTCGGCCGCTGATAAGCCCCAGAGTCCGGCCAGCATCACGTACAAGGTGACCGTCGCCGCAATCACGCACAAGAGCAACTCCGGTGAGACACCGGGCAAGAGGATGCGCAGGATCTTGAGCATGGCCAGGTTCACCCAGGCGATGATGATGCAGTTGAGCACGAGGCCGAAGTAGACGGACTTGAAGACCCGCAGCGCGTCTTTGAGCCGCACCTCGCGCAGGGCCGAGAGTCGGGGATGGGCGCCGAGCCACGCGGGAAGGAGCGCCCTGTCGTCGTAGCGCAGATCGAGGAGTTCCACATCGGTCAGAACACCCGCGCGCCTCCAGAGCCGGGCAAAAAAGAAGAGCGTGAGCATGCCGCCCGCCGCCTGGGACCACCACAGCCAGTTTCCGGCGATTCCGTACTTCGCCACCTGGCCTGCCACCCACAACGGCGTGTCGGCGGCAAAGGTGGTGGCCACCATGCCGGTCCCCGCCAACCACCAGGGTGCGCGCCGACCCGCGAGGAAGTACTCCGTAATACCCGAACCCGCGCGCTTCGTGAAGGCAAAGCCCAAGGCGAGCGTTACCAAGAAGTACAGACCCACCACCCACCAGTCCGCCGCGGCAAAACCCATGGCTGTTCCTGGCCCCGGCGCCTCAAGCGACAACTGTTTCCCGTGGGCGTGATCTGCGGCTGGCCGAGGCCGTTCATTGACTCGCCAGTCAATACCGGGACGGGACTGACCTGAACGGCCTGACAGACTTGCAGGGGCGCCAAGCCACCCGGCGACCCATTCTCACATCTTGCTGGCTGACATTTGTCTGACACCGGGGGCTCAGAAATCCCTCATTTTGTTATTGCGCAAACCGCCCCATGGACTCTTTTGCGGCAATACCTCGGGAAATGTACAGTAAAACCTGCGCAATAATGCATCGCCAAAAGCGCAGTTTTGGCACTGTGCCAGAAAAACAGACCGAACCCGGGTAGAACCCGCCCGGCGGGATTCGAGAAACGGTCGGTGCGCACCGGCTGCCCGGTGGTCAGAACCGCCGGAGGAGTGTCTCGTGAGTGCACAGTTGAAAGAGCGAAACGGCTCGCCGGAGGGTGAGACGCGCGTCCGGCTGAGCGTCCGGACCAAACTGGTCGGTCTGGTCACACTCCTCGTGATTGCGGCCCTGGGCGGCATGATCGTCGTGGCCACCGCCTACTTCCGCGAAGACATTGAAGTCCGCGTTCAGGAGCAAAACCTCAACCTCGTTCGGCTCTTGGGTACCCGCGTGCGCGCGCAGTTTCGCCGGATATTCACCGAGATGCGCGCCCAGGCAGGGCAGACGAACGCTGCCTCTCTCGGCGGTTGGGCTTTTCTCGGAGAGCTCGACGGCAATCCGCCCCGCGTGCGGCGCCTCCAGCATCAGGCCCGCTTCTTTGAAGACAACTCCATCGACTTGGACAAGGTCGTCGACACTCTCGAAAAAAACGCCGCCCAGTTGGCCGCCGCCACGGAAAGCGCGCCGGTCTTCCTGAATCTTTCGCCGGGGTTTCCCGCGCCCATTCTCGCTGTGGCAACCGCCACCTCCGCGCCAACGAGCAAGGTGATCGTAGCCGTGCTCGAACCTTCGGCCCTCGCGGAGAACTTTGCCCTGGCCGGCAGCGTGCAGGCTGTGCTGGCAAGCCTCGAAGGTACGGTCCTGGCCGATACCGACGGGCGGCGCGTGTTTGCCGGAGCCAGCCTCAAAGGACTCGCCGTCCACGAGCGGATGCGCCAGTCGCAGTTGGACAACGGACAACTGCGCGTCGAGGGAGCCGGAGGCGTGCCAGCGCTTGCGTCGTTTCTGAGACTGCCCGAGTACGGCTTGGCCATCGTCGCTCAGGTGCCGGAGAGCGTTGCATTCGCGGCCGTGGAGCGCATGCAGCGGCGCAACCTCTTCATCATCTTTATCTTCTTGGGAACCACCATCCTCGGTGTGTGGCTTTTGGCCCGTCGCCTCACGACACCGCTCGTGAAGTTGGCGGAGGCCACGAGGCAGATCGAGCAGGGACACTACGACATTTCACTGCGCGCCCGTGCGCGCGACGAAGTGGGAGTCCTCACGACCGCCTTCAACCGAATGGCCCTGGGGTTGCAGGAACGCGAAAAGGTCAAAGAGGTACTGGGCAAGTTCATCGATCACGAGATTGCCGAACGCGTGCTTTCCGGGGGCATCAAGCCCGGCGGCGAACGCAGGCGCTGCGCCATCCTTTTCTGCGACCTGCGCGGCTTCACGCAGATGTCCCACAATCGTCCACCCGAAGAAGTGGTCGAGATCCTCAACGAGTACTTCACCGAAATGGTGAACTGGGTTCTGCTCACGCGCGGGGTGGTCGACAAGTTCATCGGAGACGCCATCATGGCTCACTGGGGCGTGCTCGACGACTCCGGCAACATTGCGGAGCGCGCGGTCAACGCGGCCGTCCTGATGCGAAAATCGCTGCTGGAACTCAACGCCCGCAACCGCGGGCGCAGGCCGCCGCTGCGGTTTGGAATCGGCATCAACGTCGGACCGGTGATTGCCGGGCAACTGGGTTCGGATCGCCGCCTGGAGTACACAGTCATCGGCGAAACCGTGAACCTGGCCTCGCGGATCGAGGCCATGAACAAGACTTTCCGCACGGACATTCTCATCACGGAAGAAACGCAGCGTGAAGTGCAGCAAACTTTCCACTGCGCGCTCCTGCCGCCCGTCCGCGTCAAAGGAGACCCACGCCCCCTCCGCGTTTACGCGGTGCTGGGGCGAAAGGACGATGCCGCCTGCCCGCGATCCGTTTCCGAACTAACGGCCCTCATATCCCCGGACATGGTTCCGACACAAGCGCCCGCAGGCGCCGCACTGCTGGATGAGGAATTGGAACTGGTGATGAAATGAGACTCAGGCTACGAAACCTGCCCTGGCAGGAGGGGGTGATACCCGCCGCCTGCCTGTTCCTGGCCGGCAGCGGCGTGGCGCTCACCTACTTGGAGTCGCGCGCCCGCGGGGGTGCGGACGGCGGCCGCGCTATTGGTTCGGTAACGTCCCTTCAGGGCGAGGGCCAACGTCGCCCTGGGGACGGCAGCATCTTCTATCGCCTTGGCAAGGACCAGGCGGTGTTTTCGGGGGACGTGGTGCGCACTTCGCGCGGCACCGTCACAACGATCCGCCTCACGGACGGGACGCGCGTGGAACTCGGTGAGCTTTCCATGGCTGTCGTGCACCTCTCGGCCACCGACGCGGCCGTGGAGATGAAGTACGGGAGCCTGCGTTCCACAGCGGCCGGCAACGGGCGCGTGCGTCTGGTGATGGGCGATCGAACGCTCGTCTCGACGGGCGGCGTCGCCTCGGTGGCCCGCGACCGTGTTTCCGGCGCCGAGGAAATGATCGTGGAGCGCGGCTCGGCCGTCCTCGTCGACAGGCAGAATCAGCAACGCCAGGTCTCGCAGGGGCAGCGCTTGCTCCTCGAAGGCGGTTCGGTCCGGGAACAAAAGATGCCTGTGCTGCCCATCGAGCCCGCGCCATCGGCCGTCATCTCGACCGAAGCTGAGGCGACCGCGGTCACCTTCCGCTGGTCGGGGGAACAACCGATTCGCCTGCTCGTACGGGGCGGACAATCGGGCGCCACCGTTCACTCCGAAACGCACCCCTCCTCTCCCGCAGAGCTGCGGCTGCCACCGGGTGAATACTCTTGGAACATCGTGCCCGCGGATGGGCCGACCGCGCCGGGACCTCCGCGCACGTTTCAGGTGCGCAGACTGCGCCCGCTCGAACTCATTTCGCCATCCCCTTCGGCGGTGCTGGAAACTTCGACCGGGGAAGCGGACGTAGTGCTGCGCTGGCAGTCGCTCACCTACGCGCGGGCGTACAGGTGGGAGGTTTCGTCCTCAGCTGACTTCTCGCAGGCCTTGCGTTCAGCGGAAACGAATGGCTCTCAAGCTTTCCTGCGCCTGGCGCCCGGCAGCTACTACTGGCGCGTAACCGTTTCGACAGCGGACGGGTCCACAGTGCCTGCGTCCCCGACGCGCACCTTTCAGGTTCAGAAGCTCGAAGGACTCAAGGCGCCCGCCCTGCGTTCTCCGCGCTCCGGCGCGGTCGAGAGTCTCGCGGCAGCTTCCCAGGGCATCGTCTTCAGTTGGACAGCCGCGCACGCGGGCCGGACTGCTCTGGAAATCTCGGAAGACTCCGGCTTTTCGCGCGTGGTCAGTCGGGCCGAGACCTCCGGGAACATGGCTTCCGTGAAACTGCGGCCCACACCGGGCACCTACTTCTGGCGCGTGCGCACGAAGCTGCCCGATGGACGCTGGACTCCCCATTCGCGGGAAGGCGTGCTCCTCCTGAATGAGGGCTTGAGCCGCATCGCCCTCAAACAGCCGGCTCCGTCGCACTCGCTGGGTCGTGGTCGCCCGATTCGCTTTGCCTGGGATGGCGGCCAGGGTTCCAAGTTCCGACTGCTCGTTTCGCGCTCCGAGGATTTCCGCACCGGAGTTTCGTCGTTCCCGGCCAACCTGCGCAGTATTACGGTCCCCGGTCTGCCCGCGGGTCGCTACTATTGGAAGGTGACCTCCGCAACGGGAGCCGGCCAGGACAGTTCGGTCCGCAGCTTCCAGGTGTTGGAGCAGGCGCCCGCTCCCAGCCTGATCGAGCCGCGCGGTCGCGTCGACATGTCGGCCAGAAATGCGCTGCGCTTTCGCTGGTCCGAAGTGCGGGAGGCCCGCGCTTACCTGCTTTCCCTGAGCCGCGGCGGTCGCGTCCTCCTCACGAGGGAAGTGGCCGGGACGGAGTTCAACCTCACAGACCTGGGCCTGCTCGACGTGGGCGAGTTCGCCGTGGAAGTCGTGGCACTCTACCGCGACGGAAGTCGCAGCGAGACCGCGCGCGGGACATTGCGCATTGCTCTGAGCGGTGGTCCGAACGCGCCGACCTTTGCTGACTCCGGCACACGTTTCATTCGGGACGAGAAGCGCCAGGGTAAGGTCGAAGCAAAGCCCCAAGAGAAACGGGAAGAGAAGCCAGAGGAGAAGAAGCAGTGAGACTTACGAGGCTACCCAATCCACGCTGGCGGCTCCTCGTTGCGCTCTTTTGCCTGGTGCTGGTTTCCGGTCCACGACACGCGGAAGAAACGGCTTCCGTGGCTGTGGAGCTGGAGTGGGGCTCGGTGGCGGGTGCGTGGGGTTACGTCGTGCAGATACGCAGCATTCCGGACGGCAAGGAAGTGACGACCCTGCGTACGGCGGACACGCGCGTGACGGTCGAATTGCAACCCGGCTCCTACGAACGGCGAGTGGCTTCGGTGAACAAGTTCAGGCGGCCTTCGGCGTGGTCGCCGTGGGCGCCCCTCGTGGTCCGTCTCACTCAGGACCCCATGATTGACGAGCTGACGCCGGAGAGGGTCACCGCCGAAAACTTTGGAATATACAACATTCGCGTGCGAGGCTCTCACTTTCTCTCCGGGATCCGTGCTTCCCTGCGCCGGGACGGCAAGGAACTCTCGATTGTGGAAATCCGGCGTGTGGACGCCGAGAACCTCGAACTGGTCGTCAACGCCCAGGGAGCTCTACCGGGTCCCTACGAACTCGAACTCGTGAACCCCGGCAATGCGAGTGCCACGAGGCCCGAGGCCCTGACGTTGTCCAACGACGTGCCTGTTGCCAAAAAGGAAGCAACCGAACCGGCCAAGGAAGTAGCGGCCATGGTCGATTTCGGCGCGCGCAGCGAGTCGCCTTCTTCTAAAGAAGTGGCCGTGCTCGTACCCAAGAAGGAGACCGAGCCCACCAGGCGGGCGCTCGAACCCAAGTCGGAGAAGAAGGCTGAACCTTTCACGGATGTGAAATCCAACAAAGAGCCCACTCGGCGCGCCGCAGCGGAAATCCCGATCTGGCAGACTCTCATCCCCGGGCTGCCGCAGCTCATGCGCGGCGATACCGGCCGTGCCGGGATCTACTGGGGAACCATGGGTGCCTTTGCCGTGGGTGGCGCTGCGGCCTGGTACGCAGCCGAAGCGCGCGCTGCCAGCGAAAGCCGCAACGTCATGTACCGCCTCTTCAATGACCCGCTGACCTACATGAGTATGCGCAGCACGCTGAACACCGGTTCGACCGGACTGGCTCTTTATTTCATGACCCAGCAGAGTTTTTCGAAGAGCCAGGCTTCTTACTACGGCGCGCAACGGCTCGCGGCCGGCGCGGCCTTCGGCATGCTGGTTGTTTACGCGGTGCATCTCTTCGATGCGCGCCGTTCCGTCGAACCACCGACCGGGGTGACCGGCGGGGCCAACGCAGACTTCGCTTTTGAACTGGGCTACGAGCCTCCCCGTGCCAACGAAAAACCCGGGGCCACGGTGGGGCTGCGCCTGCGATTCTGATCGAGTGCGGATTTCGTGAGGGATGATTCTGGTAGTCTGAACTGATTTTGCGAAAATGAGTCACGGGGAAGAAAGAAACGAGCGGGCACGAAGGCCGGGACTTTGCGCGGTCGTGGCAGTCTGTGCCTTGGGCGCGGCCGGAGCGTGCAATCGCGCGCATCCGGAGTGGACTCCTGCCAGTTCCGCGGACATGCTCCCGACGCTGGTGGCGGCGGTCACCGCGGCCGGCGGTGGCGGCGGAGCGGGCAGCACCACCACCAAGAAGACCTTCATCACCGCCACCACCTTCACGGGCAACTTCAACGGCTCGCCGGGCATTGCCGGCGCGGACGGACGGTGCATGGGCGACGGCAGCTATCCGGGCAGCGGCACGTACAAGGCCCTCATCGTGGATGGTACCAACCGTGTGGCCTGCACGAACGCCAACTGCGCGGGGGGCACGGCCGGGCGTGTGGATTGGGTACTGGCCGCAAGCACGACATACACCCGCAGCGATGGAACCACAACCATCCTCACAACCAATGCCAACGGTGTGTTCGTGTTCGGCAGTCTCACCTTTAGCTTTGCGGGCGCAGCAGGACTTTTGTGGACTGGCATGGCCAACGATTGGACCACGGGCACGCGGGACTGTAGCGACTGGACGGTTTCGGCAGGGCCGCCGCCGCCTACGAACCAGGGCAATGTTGGGAACGGCAACGTGTCTGCCGCCGCCTCGATCGGCGGCGCGCTCCAGAACTGCGATACTCTCGCGTCTCTAATATGCGTGCAACAATGAAGAAAGGAAGAAGACGCAGCGCCCTTGGGCTCGTCTGCGCCGCTGGGCTGCTTGCGGCCTGCAATCAGGCGCACCCGGTTTGGGCGCCGGCTGCGGGGATAGACATGGCCACTACGCTCCTCGTGGCGGTTGGCGGGTCAGCAGGCGGTGGCGGCGGTAGCAGTCCCACCACCAAGAAGACCTTCATCACCGCCACCACCTTCACGGGCAACTTCAACGGCTCGCCGGGCATTGCCGGCGCGGACGGACGGTGCATGGGCGACGGCAGCTATCCGGGCAGCGGCACGTACAAGGCCCTCATCGTGGATGGTACCAACCGTGTGGCCTGCACGAACGCCAACTGCGCGGGGGGCACGGCCGGGCGTGTGGATTGGGTACTGGCCGCAAACACGACATACACCCGCAGCTCCGGTTCTCCGGACATCCTCACTACAAACGCAAACGGCGTGTTTGTCTTTGGCAGCATGACGAACAGCTTTGTCGGTGCGGCCGGCTTTCTATGGACGGGCCTCGCCAACGATTGGACCACGGGTACCAGGGACTGCAGCGACTGGACGGTGAACCTCCCGCCGGCGCCCCCGGCGAACCAGGGAGACGTGGGCAACGGCAACAACACCGGCGGTGCGTCGATAGGAGCGGGCCAGCAGAACTGCGATACGACGCTCCCATTGATCTGTGTAGAACAATAGGCAGGGCGCGCGGCAGGACAGCGAAGAGGAAGAATGAGCGGCAGCAGGAAGCATCACAAACAACGAAGCAAGGCCCGCGCCTCCCGCGCCCCGCACGTGCTCCTCCGTCCGTCGGTCCCCCTTGCACTTGTCCTGCTACTTGGCGCGCTTGCCGGCTGCAATCAGGCGCACCCCGAACAGAACCAGATGATTGCGCTGGATCTGATCAGTCGCGCGCTCACCCCCACCACCACTCCAGCCCCGACCGACACGACGCCGCCCACCGTTTCGAGTGTGGCGCCGACCGACGGCGCGGCGGCGGTCGCCACGAACACGACCATCACTGTGACCTTCAGCGAAGCTATGGACCCGTCAACGGTGACGGCCAACACGACCGACTCGAACTGCACCCTGGGTTCTATCCAGGTTTCCACGTCGGCCGCCTTCGGGGCCGGAACCTGCATTCGCATGGCCGCGGCCCCGGCATCAGGCGGCGGCAACAAGTCGTTCACGCTGACGCCCAACGCCAACTTGGCGGCCACAACCGTCCACTACGTGCGCGTAGTGACGACGGTGGCGGACACTGCCGGTAATACGCTGGCCGCTCAGTTCCAGCAGGCTTCGGGGTTCACGACCGGCGCCGGACCGGACGTAACTGCTCCGCTGGTCAACAGCACGACGCCGGCAAACAATGCCACGGGGATATCGACCGGGACTACGATTGCTGTTGATTTCAACGAGGCGATGAACCCGTCCACAATCACCACTAACACTGCCGACACGACCTGTTCAGGAACGCTGCGTGTTTCGTCGAACGGCTTTGCCTCCTGCGTGCAGATGAACGCCGCGCCTGTGGCGAGCGGCGGGAACATGACCTTTACGATCACGCCCGCCGCGGCCCTCAGCAATCTGACGACCTACCAGATTCGTGTGACGACCGGCGTCCAGGATGCGGCGGGCAACGCGCTGGCCGCCACGTTCACCACGGCCACCGGTTTTCAGACTGTGGCTGGCACCAAGCGTGTCTTCGTCACGGCGGCCCTGGCCTCCGGTGACATCGACGCGAACAGCAACGGCAACCCCATGCCGGAGGCCGATGCCATCTGCATGGCCGACGGAAGTTACCCCGGCAGCGGCACCTTTAAAGCCATGCTGGTAGACAACGTGAACCGCCGCGCCTGCTCCACAGCGAATTGTGGCGGCGGACCCGGCGAACACATCGATTGGGTGTTTCAGGCGAGCACTCCCTACGTGCGCGCTTCGGGCGGCCAGGCCGTGATGACCACCAACGCCAACGGCATCTTCGTCTTCGGCACGCTGACCAATTCGTTCGGCGCCGGCTCCACCAAGTACTGGAGTGGGCTGAACGCCGATTGGACGACCGACACGACCAATCTCTGCAACGACTCGGGACAGCCCTGGGACGACTCGAGCGGCGGCGTCAACCATGGAACCAAAGGCGACGAAGCCGCCACGGATGGAACCGCCGCGGGCGGCGCGGGAACTCCTCCGCAGTGCAACAACAGTACGCGCACGCTGCTTTGCGTGGAGCAGTAGGGCGACCTGCGCGTGCGGAGCGCGCACGAGACGGCAGGCGAGAACTGAACACCGGTGAGCGACCTGCCGTCGGGTCAGCCGGCGCAACCGCATCATCAGAAGTGATGGCGCACGAAGCTGTAGGCCATCGGCCCGCGTCCGGCAAACTCGCCGCGCGGGCTCCCACGGTTGCCGAAGAGGTTGAGAGAAACCGACCAGACGGTTTCGTCGCCGAGGCTCCGCCGGTAGTGCAGACCCAAGAAACCGCTGCGACCCGCAGGGTCCACCACGCCTACCACATCCACCCGCTGCAACGGATCGAGCTCGCGGCCCAGTGACATCTGGAGCAGGTTGTGCGCGCGCGTGATCAATCGTCCGTTGGAACGAAAGAACGTCTCGTCATCCGGTGAAACGGGCGCCTCTCCGAGGACTACCAGGCCTTCGTACGCAAGCATCGTCCGCGGGAGCAGGTCATCTCCGATGGCGCCGCTGTTGTGGAGGACTTCGACCGTGACGGGCAGTCGGCCGCGATCGAATGCGTAGCTTGCTCCCGCCACGATGACGTGCGTCAGCTCGGGCGTCATGTGCACCTCAGGCGACTCTTCCCTCCGCCCCAGGTACGCGAGGCGCAGCGAAGCATCCCAACGCGTCAAAACGAACTCGGTCCCCGCCACCGAACTACGCAGTTGCCGCCCGCCGAGCACGAACCATTCCAGATCTCCGCTCGTGGCCTGCCAGCGCCCCAGCAGATCGGCGCCGTAGGAACTCATGCGCGCGGGGCTGCGCTCACCGCCCGCGCGGTGCGGGACCAGTACGAACTGCAGCGAGCGCTCCGAACCGACGAACTCCGTGTAGCTGATCGCGTCGGCGCCCGGCACGTCCTCTTCGTCGACGAGAAAGGGTCCCCGGGGCGTGATCAGATCCATGGGATTGATGAGCCGCCCCTGCCCCCAGCCGATCGCCTGTCGGCCAACGACGACGTGGCGACGGTCCGTCTTGCGTCCCGCGTTCAGCCGGTGCAGGCCGCTCTGCAAGAGGGCCTCGCGACCGACGCGACGGTTGCTGTCGCTGAGCAACGCGCGGTTGCGCGCCGAAGCGGTCGTCAGGCCGCGAAAGGTCAGGTCGTCGACGTCCTGGGCAAAGACCCAACGCAGATCGACTTTGCCTTCACCGACCCACACATCGCCTTTGTGCTCCACTCCCAGGCGCAATGACGAAGTGGCCCAAGCATGATCGGTGGTTCCTCCGGTGAGGTCGGGTGCGCGCGCGCCAAACACGCCGCCCCGGATGAAACCCGAAGGTTTCCAAGCGGACTCAGCACCCGTCGCCTCATCGGGCTTGGGAACCGGCGGGGGAGGCGCCGAACGCACGCTCACCGCAGTCGAGAGCAGCGCCAGGAGAGCCGAAACCTGTGCGCGAGCGCGGGCGCTCATTCCGTCCGTCGGTGTTCTTCCCTCTCGATGCGCCCGTCTCGCAGATGTATCAGGCGACGCGCGCGTTCCATGACACGAACGTCGTGCGTGCTGAAAAGGAAGGCGGTGTTCTTGCGGCGACACATTTCGGCCATCATATCCAGAAGGAGATCGGCGTTGTCGGAGTCCAGGTTGGCAGTGGGTTCATCGGCGAGCACCACCTGCGGCTCCGAAACCAGAGCACGCGCCACGGCCACGCGCTGCTGCTCTCCACCGGAGAGCTCTCTTGGAAAGCGGCCGGCCAACTCACGCAGCCCCATTTCTTCGAGGAGCGCAAGGGCCTTCTCTTCCCGCTGCGACCGGGCCACTCCCTGAAGCAGCAGGACGAACTCCACGTTCTCGACGGCGGTCAGCACCGGAACCAGATTGTAGGCCTGAAAGACGAAACCGATCTCGCGCAGGCGAAAGTCCGCCAGTTGCGAAGCGCGCATATCCGCCAGATTCCGATCCGCCACAACGACGCTCCCGGCGGTAGGTCGGTCCAGTCCGCCGATACAGTTCAGGAGCGTGGTTTTGCCCGAACCGGACGGGCCGACCAGCGCGGTGAACTCGCCCTGCCCGAGAGCCAGGGTGACGCCGCGCAGAGCGCGCACGACAAACTCTCCCTGCTGAAAATTTCGTTCGAGGTCTTTGACTTCCACCAGGCTCATCGTGATTCCCTGTTTCAGCGCCTTCAGCGCCTCAGATTGGACCGCGAGAATACCGAAGCCGGAATGGCGGCGTCGAAATCCAGCCGCACATAGCGCATGCTGGTAGACGAGATGCGACGGCCGTCCCGCACCGTGTGCATCACAAAGTACGTAGGCAGTTTCCTGCCACCGAAGACCCGCACCTCCGAGAATTCCATCTCCTTGACCAAACGATCTCGGTGGTCGTACAACTCCTGACGCAGGGGCAGCGAACTGTCGGCTTCCAGTTCGATGATCACCTTTCCCCAGGGGACCGTGGACCCCGCCCTGGGTGTAAGCAGTATCCGGCGCACTTTCGGATTGGGAGCCGGAAGGAAACTGTGCGTGTAGTCGTCGAGCGTGGAAGAGGAACGCACCAGATCGTCGTTCGTGAAATCCGATCCCATCCAGGAATCCTGGAGGAGTGACCCCTCGATGCGCAGTTCGCGACCAATTTTCGGAACGTACTGCCAGAGGCGATCCCCCAGTTTCAGGAAAGCCACGCCCTGGTCCTTCTTGGGCAGGACGATCCTGAGAAAGGAACGCTTCTGTCCACGATCCTCCCAGGAGTCCACCACCAGTGTCCTCGTGAACCTCGGGCGCACGATGCGGATTTCGACTCGGGCCTGCGACGTGGTTCCGCGCAGAATGTCCTCCATGCGTCGGATGAACTCCCGGGCCTGGGGATCCGGCGGGGGCGCCGCACGGAGCACGAATGGCGCCAGGAACAGGCACAAAACCGGCGCAACGGTCCACGCTCTCGAAAGCTGACCCATGTCCGGCAGCGTGTCCGACAAAGCGCGTGAACACCACCGAAAAAATCGTAGGAATCGGGTGACGAAAGGCAGAGAGGAGGTGACAAAAAGCCGGGAAGAGTTCAAAAGGAACCTCTCCATGTTTCTGCTTGCGCTCCGTAACATTCTGCGCAGCCGCAGACGCACCGTCGTCTCCGGTTTTCTCGTGCTCTCGGGGACTTTTCTCTTGGCCTCGTTTCGCTTCCTGGCAAACGGACTCCAACAGGACATGGTCTCGCGGGCCATACATCTGGACTCCGGCTACGCAGAGGTGACCGCGTTCGGCTGGAAGGAGAAGCCCGGACTGGAACGCGCGCTGGAAGTGACGCCGCAGCTTCTCGATTCGCTGCGCGTACCGGGCGTCACAGCGCTGTCTCCCCGCATCCGATCGGGCGCTCTGCTGAATACAGGTGACCACACGCGTTTTGTTTCCGTGCTGGCCGCAGATCCCGAGGCCGAAAAGAACATCACGACGATCCATACGCTCTTCACGGCAGGCGGCCCGCCCGCAGACCGACCCGGCCTGCGCGGCGCCGCCATCGGGCAGGGCATGGCGCGTTCCTTGGGCCTGAAGGTGGGTTCGCGGTTCTTTCTGGTCACTTCCCAGATGGACGGCTCGGTCGGAGCGCTGGAGCTCGCCGTCTCTGGGGTCTACCACGCGCGGCAGTCACACCTGGACACGGGTCGCGTTCAGATTACGTTGGACGCCGGCCAGGAGTTGTTCGGAACCCGACTCGAAGGCCCGAGCGAAAGCAAACCGCGCCGGTTCTACTCTTCGGTGGCGCTGGGGATCCCGGATCACGTGGAGGCCCGCGCCGTCATGCAGCGTTTGCGCTCGCGGCTCCCGAGCCCGAAGCTGGAAGCAGGCCTCCGACCGGAGGAGTCCCAGGATTTCTCGCCGGTCGCGCTCAGCTACGACGACCTGAACCCGGATGTGCGCGAGATGGTGGAGCTGGGCCATCTCAAGATGGACATCTATTTGGTATTCTTCGTGATCTCGATTTCGTTTGGAATTCTCAACGCCATCCAGATGTCCATCCAGGAGCGCCTGCGCGAGTTCGGCATCCTTCTGGCCATCGGTACACGCCCCGTCGCCCTGCTCCGATTGATTGCCTACGAAACCGCGCTGCTGGTGGTGCCCGGCGTCCTCGTGGGCATGGCCGGCGCCGTGGCCCTCTCGGCCTACCTGCACGCCCACCCTGTCGACCTGTCGGGCACGACCATGGGGCGCATGTACGAGACCTTTGGGATGGTGGCTCGTTTTCGACCGCTGCTGGACTTCTCTGAACAGTGGCGCATTGCGCTCGGTCTGATCCTGCCCGCGCTGGCGGCCGGGCTGCTGGCGGGCCGAAGACTGTTCCGCTTGAATCCAACGGAGGTCATAGGGATACTCTGATGCGACTTCGCCCGCTCGATTCCCTTTCCATCCTGGTGCGGCTGGCCTACCGGACGATCGTTCGACGGGGCAGGCGCTCGGCGATCGTGGCGGCCACCGGTGCTGTGGGCATGATGTGTGTCGTGGTGAGCCAGGGATTCGTCAACGGGATGTACGATTCGATGGTTCTCGTGGCGATCGACAGCGGTCTGGGACATGTGCAGATTCGCCCGAAGGGCTACCTGGATTCGCGCACGATCGGCATGGAATTGACCGGCGCCGCGGCGCTCGAAAAGCGTTTTCGTGATAAACTGCCGGCAGGCGTACGGTTCGCGCCTCGCATGGAGCGCGAAGCCATGCTCCGACTCGGGGCCGAAGCGCGCGGCGTGGTGATCCTCGGGATCGAGCCCGACCGGGAGGCGGGCGTGAGCGCCATGCCGAAATGGCTGGTACGGGGAACGGCCCTACCTTCTGCGGCCTCTGCGGGTGATTGGCCGTGTCAGCTCGGCCAGGCCGGCGCGCGGTTTTTGGACGTCGATGTGGGTGATTGGGTTGTCCTTTCGACCGGCGGCCGGGACGGCGCAACCCGATCCATTCGCTGCCATGTCGTAGGAATCTTTCATTCTCCGTCCCGCACGCTCGACGAGCGGATTGTGCTGATGAGCCGCGCGGACCTCTCGCGCCTGCGCAACGACGGCCGGGCCGATGAAGTCAGCTATTTCGTCTTTCGCGGCCCCGACCACGAAGGGGCGGCGGCGCTGGGGGCTCATCTGAAGGGGGTCCTCGCGCGACATACGGACGCTGAAATCGCCGCCATGGGTGAGCTCGAGCCTTCGATCGTGGATCTCTTCCAAATCTACGACCAGGTCACGATTCTGCTCTATGTGATCATTCTCGGGGGTTTCGGCCTGGTACTCTTCGAATCAGTGACCATGTCCATCTTCGAGCGTGTGCGCGAGATCGGCATCATCCACGCCATTGGCGCGCCCCCCGCGCTTCTGTTCTTTCTGGTCATCCTCGAAGCCCTGCTCCTCACCCTCGCGGGCGCGGCGGCGGGCATGCTCGGCGGAGGCGGCATAGTGGTGTTCGCGGGTTTCACGGGAGTGGACTTCTCGGACCTGCGCATGGGCGGCCAAACGGCCACAACCGGGCTGAGCATCGTCCATCCGTTCCTGACGATGAAGGACCTCGTGGTGGGATTCACAATCGCGGGAACCATCAGCTTCTTCTCGTCCCTCTACCCGGCGCTCCGGGCGGTTCGCATCTCTCCGGTGCGAGCCATTCAGGGACGCCCGTAGTCGCGTCAGCGCAATCGGACTTTGAGCCCGTAGGCCGCCTTCATGGCCAGTAGCGCTTCGGCATTTCCGAGGGCGTCATCGACCGGATGGTGTGTGTGCGGCGTCTTTCGCAGATGCTTGAAGTTCACGAACACGCTGCGTTCGAGCCCCTTGTACAGCGACCCCAGGTTCGTGGAACTCCAACCGAACGGATTGGCGCCGAGAAAACGGTGAAAGTAGTAGTTCACGAACATCCAATCGAAGGCGTTGTCGGACACGAAGTGCGGCCGGCCGGCCGAGTGAACACGAACCCAGTCGCCGAAGGCCTGCATGGTGGCGGAGGCCTCAGGGAAGCCCATGGTTTCGGCGCGACCGTGCCCGGAGATGGCGAGCATATCAGGCACAAACGAATCGCTGATGGGCCGCAGTTGGCCGTAGAAGCGCTTGGACAAAGAAGGCTCGACGACGACCGCGCCGAGGCTCACCATCGAGAACAGGCCCGGCGCGGGCCCGTCCGCCTCGATATCGACCATGACGAGGCTCACCGGCCGCGGCTGCCCCCGGCGCCCACGCTCTTCATGCAGCGGGTCGCCTCACCCGCGGGGGTGGTACTTCTTGTGGACTTCCTTCAGCGTGCGGCCGGCGAGGTGCGTGTAGATCTGCGTCGTAGAGATGTCGATATGGCCCAGAAGTTCCTGGACGGAGCGCAGGTCGGCGTTGTTCTCGATGAGGTGTGTGGCGAAGCTGTGCCGGAAAGTATGCGGCGTGATGGACTTCTTGATCTTCGTTCGGGCAAGGTACTTTTTGAGCAGGCGCCACACCGACTTGCGGTTCAGGTAGTCGCCTTTCTTGCTGATGAAGAGGTAGTCACTGAAACGATTTTTGAGGATGACGTCCCGCGCGTTTTCCAGGTAGTTGCGCAT
>CAZPFB010000100.1:0-19949 GCA_964585735.1 uncultured Leptospiraceae bacterium | reverse complement strand
AGCGTCCGGATCGAAGCGTAGCGGGCCAGCTTGTGAATGAACTGATAGCCCGAGTAGACGGGATGACGGGGGTTGCCAAAGAACGTGCGTGAACGGAAGCGCTCCGTGTCACAGCGACCCTTCAGGGGACCGCTTTCGTGAAGGTCCCGATTGTCGCAGTCGAACTCGCTGTCGGCGCGCATCCACTCCTGAAGTCCATCGTGCAGGCAATTGAGAGCAAAGGACTTCGTCATGGCCCAGCCGGTGAGGCGACCGCACACGAGCGGGTTCAGGACTTCGCCGTTCACGTAATTCACCGCGCTTCTGTCCATGCCCGTGAAGTTGATCTGCCCGAAATAGTAGGGGTAGTCCTTCCCGTTGTGGCCCCCGCGCGGGTCGTGGTGCGCCAGGATCACGATGTCGAATTTGCCATTGCTGCGCTTGATGTCCCGGTTGAACCAGTCCATCTGAAAAGACGAAATACCACCGCCGTAGTTCACGGTGTACATCCCCCAACCCGTCCGACGATGCTGCCGCAGATCGTACGAGTTCACGTTGATGTAGTGGTTGCGACCGAAGTTCCAACTCGCGTAGAGCGGGCCGTACGTGCGTCGCCACTGGTGAAAGCCATCGTAGAGCATCACGTTGCGATGCTCCTTGGGCAGAAGTTGCCAGTAGAGCGTATTGGAGCCATCGGTCCGGCCGCGGCGGATGAAGGCTCCCTGAAAGACGTCCACGTGACGACCACCGACCCGGTCGCGTGTCCGCGCCAATCCGGCCGATAGTTCCTTCCACGCGGCCGGACCCCTGCTTCCCAGAGTGTGCAGAACGGTTTCGCGCAGCGTACGCCTGCCTGCGAGGCCGGTGCGCTTCTTCTCGATACCCGAAGCGATCGGCGCGGGCACATGGCCCAGCGAGGCGTACCCGTCGTGGTTTCCGGCCGTGAGAAAGATCGGCACGCGCAGGGATTTCAGGATCGAGAGGATGGCCTCGGCCTCCCGCTGGTAGGTGGCGGCCACATCCTCGGGCAACAACGTTCCCGGCGAGCCTCCGTTGTGCAGGTCGCCGTTGAACGTGATGAAGGCCGCGCCCCGGATCTGGGGTTCGGCGCTGCGGTTTACGTACTCCGCGAATTGGCGGAGGCGGTCGTGTGAGATGGACTTGAAGCTCTGCTTGTTGACGATGCCATCGAGGATCTCGCTTACGGACACCTGCGAATCGGTCACGTTCAGAACGTGGTAGGCGCTCAGGTCCGCGCCCTCGGGGAAGACACGAACGGCGTTGTACTGGTACTCGTACGAAACCGCGCGACCCGCGCGCAGAACCTCGAAGCGCAGGTCGTAGAAGTCGGGAGGAACGTTTTTCAGCTCGGCGCTCTGGAAGCGGAACTGCAATGTATCACGCGTGCGCAACTCGACGGGCATGGCCTCCTGCGAATGACGGTAGATCTCGGCCGAGCGTATTTCGAAGCCCGCCTGGACCACCGCGGGAGAGACCAGCGCCGCGCGTGCGCTGCGCGGCAAGAGCCGGAAACGGATCTCATTTCCGTTACCATGCGTCTTAAACGCCATTTTCCGGAGCCAGGGATTCTGACCGTGGGCCTGCCCTTCGTCGGGCCCAAGGTGCTTCAGAAGTTCGGGTTCGATTCTGAGAACCACGAAGAGAGTGTCGCGCCGCCCGTCCTCGTTCCCTTTGACGAACAGATTCGGATTGCCGATGGTCGGATAGATGAGCCTGTCGATCAGATACGGGCGCGGGCCGCCATCGTTCAGGGCGACCGGCATGATCTGTTCGTTCTGCAGAGCTTCGGCGTAGTACACGTCCGGAAGGAGAAACTCACCTTCGTCGGAGACGACCTCCCAGGGCCGATCCCGGCCCACGTCAGAACCAAAGTGGTGGGCCTTGGTTGGCAGCGGACCATGGTAGAGGGGATCGGGCGCGGAGGCCGTTGCGGCGCCAAACCATCCGCAACCCATGAACGTGCCGGCGATCGCCAGGACCGCCGTTGATACAGAAAACGGAATGCGGTGGCGCATCGGGCGCTGTGCGCGGAACTTTGCTGCTCGCATGATGGGGCCCTACGGTTCCCACCGGAAGCGCAGACGCAACTAGAATTCCGCCGCTACTGAGCGACGCAGATGATGCTTGGCCAGGTTGTCGTGCAGGCGTTCAGGCCGCCGTTGATGGCGCCCGAGTTTGTGAAGCCGTACGCGCCGTTTCTGCCGTTCGTCGCCGTCGAGGTCCAGTTGCTGCAGTTGTCCGCCGAAACCGTCCAGTCCGCGTTCATTCCGGTCCAGGGATGCGAAGCCCCGGCACCGGTCCAAGCGGAAGTCAGGGGGAACGTGAAGATCCCCGCGCCCGCGTTCGTCTGCCCGATCAGGGTGTTTCCATCTACCGCATAGTAGCGGGTCGCCGGTGCCAACACCCAGCTCACGTGCTCGGCGCTGCCACCCGCGCAGTTGGCGGTCGTGCACGGCAGCCTCGTGGTCGCCGCGACCATGGCTCGGTAGGTGTCCGTCGTGGGCTTGTTGGCGTCCGCAGCGCAGATGGCGTCCAGCCCCGCAAGGCCTACCGCCGGAGAAAACGGAGACGTTCCCGCCACGAAGATAAGACGGCGGTCCCGAATCGCGACGGAAATCCCTGCGACGGTGATGCCATCGTACCGAGCGTCGGAACTCGATACGACATGGCTGATCGCCGATACGTGATTCCCCTCGGACGTAGCATCGTTGACGGCGGCCACCGTGACGGTGTGCGCCGCGCTCCAACAATCCACTCCAGGACACGCGCCGGAGAACACGACCTGCCGAGGTGATACGGAAGAGCCATTTACGCTGACCTGTGCCCGCGTCGAAACTGATGCTCAGCGTGACTGTTGCTGAGGGCGGAGTCGAGATAACGATTTCGTACGAGTCGGTGACGCCCCCTTCGGTCACGGTGGTGATGCCGCCGGATTCTGCGATCGAAACGGACTGCGCTACGGAGGCGAGCAGAGTGTTCGACATGAAGAGGGCCAGCCCGCCGGTTGCATGGAAATGGCCGCAGGCCGCGGCGCCGGCGCGCAGCACTCCGATGGCCAAGCACGCAAGCAACAGACGGCGGTAATTCCGAAACGCGCGCACCAATTCCCCCGGAAGGGGAACAGACCGGCGGTCTTCGATTGATCAGAAAATGATGCTCCGTCGCAGACGCGCCGACGCCCTCTACTGCACCACCAGGATCCCGACGGTGAGCCCGTTGGTGTTGGTCACGTTGAGCAGACCGGACGGTGCGTTCTGGCTGCAGAAGAAGTTGCCGCTCTGCGTGTTCAGGAGATAGACGCCCGGCGTGGCCGGAACTGGAATCGTGAGGTTGGCCGTGCCGCTGTACGTGTTGGGCGTTCCTCCGTTGTTCGTGACCTGACAGCCGATCTGATTGTCCCACGGGGGCGGGTTGCCGACCAGGCGCGCCACGAGAGGCACAGCGCAACCGTCGCAACCCATGCCCACGAAGTAGTCGAAGGTCAGATTGATGCTCGGCGTCCCGGCCGTTACCACCACCTTCGTTCCGCCGCCGTTTACGCTGACGTTGGTAATGTCGGCCTGCCCCGTGGAACCGCCGTTCGTGGGCGGGTCGGCCACGCAGCGAATTTGGACATTCGTGACGTTCGCTGACGCCGTTCCGGAAGCATTCAGCGGGCTCGAACAGAGCTGACCGGCCGGTTGACTGAGGATGGTGACCGAATACGCCGAGCCGGTGGCCAGGGCGGTGGCGAAGGTGAACGAACCCGAGGATGTCACATTGAGGTTGTCCCCACCGTTGTTCTGAAGCACGAGGGTTCCACCCGAGAGACCGTTGACCGAACCGCCAATAGAAACGTCGTTGTCGGTGATGTTCGCGGTAACGCTGCCTATGACGAAGTTGTTGTAGTTCGAATCCGAACTGGAAGCCGTATGCGAAAGACTCCCCGTATGCGCGCCTTCGGCGCTGCCGTCGTCCGCCGCGGCGACGGTCACGGTCTGCGGTGTGCCCCAATTCGCCGTCGTGAAGGTCAGCGCCACGGGCGTTGCCGAGCCGTTCGCGCGAACCTGAGCATTCGGAGTCACGGTGACCGTCACGGTCGCCGTCGGCTCGCTCGTCAGGACGATGCTGTAGGTGTCCGTGGCTCCGCCTTCGGCTACGTCCGTGCTGCCGCCGGTTTCAGTGACGGTGATGCCGGCCGTATCGTTGTCCGTGATGTTCGCGTTCACCGAGGCTCCAGCCAGTCCGTTGTAGTTGGCGTCGGTGCTCGAACCCGTGTGCGTCAGCGAGGAGATGTGCAGCCCCTCCGCCACCTGGTCGTTGACTGCCGAAACCGTCACGTTCTGGGCCACGTTCCAGTTCCCGGTAGTGAAGTTGAGAGAAAGCGGGGAGGAAGAACTGCCATTCGCCTGAACCTGCGTCGTGGCGAAGCTCACCTGAACTGTGACGGCCGCCGTGGGCTCGCTCGTCAGCACGACCGAGTATGTGTCCGTGGTTCCCGCTTCGCTGATGTTGGTGGTACCGCCGGTCTGCGTTACGCTGATCCCGGCCGTGTCGTTGTCGGTGATGCTTGCGTTCACGGTTGCGCCCGCGAGACCGTTGTAGCCCGGGTCGGAACTCGAACCGGAGTGAGTGAGACTGCCGCTGTGCGCGCCCTCGGCGATGGCGTCATTGAGGGCCGTCACCGTGACGGACTGTGGCGTAGCGTAGTTGGTCGTGGTGAAGACGAGCGCAATGGGCGTGGCCGAACCGTTGGCGCGTACCTGAGCGCTCGGCGTAATCGTGACGGTCACATCGGCCAACGGCTGGGAGGTGAGGTAGACATCGTACACGTCCGAACCGCCCGCCTCGGTGACCGTCGTGGAACCGCCGGACTCGGTGATGGCTACCTGGGCCGTATCGTCGTCCGTAATCGTGAAGACAGCGGTCCCGAGGTCCAGACCGATGAAGTCCGGGTCCCCGGCGGTTACCACGTTGGTGATGCTCGCCGTGCGCGTTCCCTGAGCGACGCTATCATCGATGACGTTCACGGTGATGGTGATCGGCTCGGCCCAATTCTGCGGGGTGACCGTTACCTGAATGGGCCCGGCGGTGCCGTTGACCGTCAGTGCCGCGTCCGGCGTGACCGTGATTGTGACCTCGCCTGAAGGCTGATTCTGAAGCGTGAGCACGTAGGAATTGGCCGCTCCGCCCTCGGTGAGACAGGGGCAGGAAGGCGTCGCCACGCCGCCCCCACCCAGGCTGGCCGCGGCCACGATGGCGGCCACATTCAGGACGTCCCCACCGCTCGTGAAGAGCGGGTACAGGCAGGCCTGGGAGGCGACAGACACCCAGGCCAGGAGGACTGCGCGCCCCAGCCGGCTCATGTTAGCATACTCTAACAATTGGCGCCGGGCGTCCACCGGGAAAAAGCGCGCTGCAGCTTCGCGGAGAGCAAAGCTCAAAGCACACGCCACCAGGGCGCGGCCAGAACGTCGGAGGTGAGCCACTCCAGGGCCGACCGTGGTGCGCCAGTAGGCGAGCTCTGCTCGTCGAAGGCGTGCATCGCGCCATGCCAGCAGGTCCATCAGCACGAGATTCTCCAGATGGCTGCCGTCGGGCTGTTCCTGCCCGGAGAGATGCAGAGCCACTCCGGTGTCGCCCCAAAAGAGCTTGGGCGACTTGATCAAACGCTTCGTGCGATTCACGGCATAGGCCGGCAGGCGAACCAAGAGATAGGAAGTCTCGAGCAGATTGAGCCAGCGGTGCACCGTCGCCTGTGGAAGCGACACATCCCGACCGAGTTCCGTCTGATTGGTCAGCCCTCCGAGGCGCAGGCTGGCGGCTCGCATCAATCGTCGGAAGTCGGGCAGAGCGCTGATTGCCGCAAGGTCTTGAAGGTCGCGTTCCAGGTAGGTCCGCACGTAGCCGTCGAACCAGATGGCGCGCTCGTGCCCGTTCTTGAGATGCAGCGCCGGAGTCGGGAAGCCTCCACGAAGCGCAAGCCCTCGCCAGTCCTCCGCCTTTTCTTTGGCCGTCTGGAGCAATTCGATCCACGCTTCATGCTGAGTGGAGAGAAGTTCCTCCCAGAGTCCGGTCCGCCCATCGCCCCGTTGCTCACGCCGCGTCATGGGCCAAAGGGTGAGGTAGCTGGCACGCCCGGCCAGGGACTCCGAAACCTGACGCATCACGAGGAGGTTTTGCAGAACCGGTCAGCAGAAATCGCCCCGCCCTGCGGTCCCGATCAATGGCACGCTTCACAGCGGCGAGGAAGCCAGGCTCGCGCTGTACTTCGTCGAGCGTAACCGGCTCACGGCCCCCACAGAGCGACTCCGGATCGCGGCGCGCTGCGTCCAGGACGTCGAGATCATCCAATGTTGCATAGCGACGCGGGCCGGGGGCAAGTTCAGCGGCCAGCGTGCTTTTCCCGGCCTGCCGAGCGCCGGTGACGACTACAGCGGGCATTACCCGCAACCGGTCCCCCAGAGCCGCCTGGACGGCGCGTGGCAAATTATTCATGATATGAATGATTGTCATTCATATCATGAATAGTAAAGCAAAACCCCGCCGCCCGCCAGCGACCGTAGCCAAATGTCTGCTGGCGCGTGCCGTCAACGTAGAGTCGCAGCTCACCGTTGTTCTGGCCGTTGCAGGTGTTGCCCATGGAGAGATTCGAGTTGGCCGTGAACAGGAAGCCAGCTCGTCAGCCGGACGCAGGGCGGTCCATAGTCAAAGCAGCAGACCGCGCCAGTGGGCCTCGGCGCCCGCCTGACAGTGCCTGCGAATCAGATCCGTCTCGCGTTCGCGGTTCGTCGAGACGAAGTGATTGATGATGCCCGCCTGCGAAGTCCACAGAAATGTTGTCGTCAACTCCACATCCATCGGGTGGAGTACGCCTTCCCGGATGGCCTCCTGAAGCAGTCCTGCCAGCGGCGCGAGGGCCACGCGACCGCGCTCCTCTTTTGCCTTCAAGATGGTCTCTGGAATCTGGGCGAATACCCTCGAGTTGAAAAGAAACACCGCTTTGTAGTGGTTGCGATGAGCAACGAAGAACTCGAAGATGAATCCGAGCAGGCGCAGAAAACGATCGCGCAAATCCCCCGTCGAAAAATCCAGCGAGCGCGACTCCTCAACGAGAAGATCCAGCCCTTCGAGGATGATGCCCCCGTAGATGTCCTCCTTGCTCGGGAACAGGGTATACAGCGAGCTCATGCCGTACTCAGCCCGCTGGGCGATGTCCTTCACGGTCACGTTCTCATAGCCCCGTTCGAAAAACAGCTCGCGCCCGATTCGCAGCACGAGTTCACGCCGATCCTGCTGCTCCCTTTGCTTTCTCTCCACGGTTCCCACGGCTGCGTTTTCATTGAGGTCCGGCGACGGACCCGTCAACCCTTCCGCGACCGGGACGGTCGGGCGAGGTCCCCCATTTTCTGGTTGACGGGAATCCCGCTTCGGAATATCATTCCAAGATGGAACATTATTCTATCCACAATCGAAACGCGGCCGAGGCCGGAAGACCAGGGTCATCTTTCCGCCTGTCGATTCTGGGGTTGCTGATGGCCGCGGCGGTAACGGCCGCCGGCTGCAATCCGAAGCTTCTGATCATGAAGACGGCCGTGGGCGAAATCGCGGACTACCAGGTGTTTCCCAACAAACAGGCGGGGATTTCGGACCTCAAAGAACTGACCGCAAGGGTTTTCACCTTTCGCTATCGGTACTACCGAAACATCATCATCGACACGAGCGCGGGATTGGTTGTGGTCGACCCCCTATCGCCGGAAGCGGGGGCTGAGCTGGCCAGGACGCTTGCCCGGCGTTTCCCGAACAAGCGCGTCGACACGCTCATCTACTCCCACTATCACCTGGACCACGCCGAAGGCGGTGCAGCCCTACAACCGCGCGAGGTCATCGCTCATGCGAACTGCCCCAAGTATTGGAAGGACATCGATTCGCAAAACGTGCTGCCGGCAACGCGTCTCGTCTCCGGAGACCAGACCCTGAACATCGGCGGCGTCGAAATACGCCTCCTGGATCTGGGTCATTCCCACACGGATACGTTTTTTGCAATCTACCTGCCCGCTGAGAAGATCGTGTTCGGTTCCGACATCGCGCTCATCCGCGCTTTTCCTCCGAACGGAATGGCCGATACCTACTACCCGGGCTACCGCAAAGCAATGGCCCGCATCAGCGCACTGCCCTTCGAAACGTACGTGGGAGGCCACTTTGGCTACGGCACCAAAGAGGACTTCCTGTCGTCTGTCCGATTCTTCGATCGGTTGCAGCAAATCAATCGCAGCGCAAAGAAGAAATACATCCTTCCGGGCAAGGTGCCCACGCCGAAGGACTACGAGAACATGTTCGAGGAGATCTACCTCGCCATCCAGAAGGAGTACGGCGATTGGCACGGCTTTGACCAGATGATCCTTGCCCAAATCATCCGCTTCCAGTTTGGCGAGGCGCTCGGCTACTGAGAGGTAACGCATGACCGTCGGGGAGTACTCTCCCGGGTACTCGGCCATTGTACCGGCAGGCACTGCGTGGAGAAACGAAATGCCCGCCCGCGGGCTGCTTCTGCTCACTCTGTACCGCCCGACAGCCAAAGCCGGCAGAGTGCGCTGTCCTCTACTGGTCGTCGCGGCGCGCGATGACTCCCTCGTCCCGGTGGACGCCGTGATCCGCACAGCGCGGAAGGCCCCGCAGGGGAGACTCGAGGTGCTCCCGTGCAATCACTTCCAGCCCTACGTGGGCGCCTGGTTTGAGCGCAACGTCCAGCTCGAGTTGGCCTTCCTGAGGGAACATCTCCCTGCGATCAAGCCGAGCCTGCCGCCGGCCCCAGTCCCGAGTCGCCCTGTCGATGATCGGTGAGATCTTCCCGAGAGCCGCCGCCCTGCTCGGCCCGGGCCCGCACGGTCCGATAGTACGACTCGTACGAGGGAAAGTTCGTCCCCATCACGCGATCCCAGAAATTGAAGTAGAGGCTGTAGTTCCCGTGCACGTGCGAATGGTGCATGTTGTGGTGCGTGGAAGTGTTGAGCCAGCGGGTCAGGCGACCGCCTGCCCAACCTTTGGGCAGAAATTCGTAGCCGAGGTGCCACCAAATGTTGAGCACCATCGTATAGAAAAGCTGCACGAGGATCACCGGAAAGGCGATCGGCACGAAGAGCACGAAGATGGGCAGGTAGATGGCCTCGAGAACGGCTTCCCAAGGATGAAAAGAGTACGCGGCGATGGGACTCGGATTCGTGGATCGGTGATGCACCGCATGCACGTGTTTGAACAGGAGCTTGGAGTGCATGACGCGATGAGCCCAGTAGAACCAAGTTTCGTGCCAGATGGTCAGAAGCACGAAGCTCACAAAGAGATAGGGGACTCCGTACTTCAGGGGCTCGAGGTAGACCTTCGTGTAGCCGAGTTTGCCCAGCCACACGCTCCCGGTGGCCATGGCCGCAAAGATGAACAGCGTCACTGCCGACCACCGCGCCTCGTAGGCCACCCGACCGAGTTTCGGAAAGCTCTGCTGGATGCGGAAGCGCTGGAAGGTTCCCTTCTTCCAAACCCAGATTACCAGGAATAGGCCCACCGCCAGGGGAAAGTAGCGGATGAAGTTCATGAAGAGCTGGAACGCAAAAACGTTGCCGAAGCATTCCCACGAGATGCTGCAGGTGATCGGGTTCATGGTCATGCTGCATGAGACCACAGAGTCGGGTCGCCTTGCGACCGGTTGGATAAAACCGGACAGAAAAAAAAGACCGGAATTATGATTTCGAACGCTCCTTCGCGCGAAAATCGGTTGGGGTCACCCCCACCTGACGCGCAAAGGCTGTGTTGAAGCTGGATTTCGAGTTGAAACCCACCGCGTAGGCGACCGAAAGCACCGTACGATCGGGATCCTCCAGGAGCAGTCGCCGGGCTTCTTTCACGCGGTAGCCGTTCACGAAGCCGTTGAAGTTCACCCCGAGCCGGCTGTTGAAGTATTCGCTGAGCTGGTGCGGCGTGATGCCCACGCGGTCTGCCAGGCCCTGGAGTGTCAGGTCCTCTTCGCGGTAGATGTGCTGCGACTCCATGGCCTCCACGAGTCGCCCCTGAACCGCGTCCAGGTCCAAGTTTTTCAGAAGTGACGTGCGGTACTTTTCGGCATGCACGGCGAACACCAGATCGAAGAACAGATGTGGGTAGCGCCGTCCCAGAACGTGCATGAGCACAACGACGACCGAAAGTGACACCAGCACGGGATCGGTGAGGTAACGAAAGCGCAGGGCGGAAAGCACCGTGACCAGAGCAATCACGAGCCCCAGCAGGCTGAGGAGGAGTAGAATCCGAACCGCGCGATCCTCCCACCAGCGGCGCGGGGAAGTGCGTCGCAGAATGCCAGCGACGGCCAGCGCGATGTAGCAGGCGCAGTGGAGCAGGCCCGCCAGAAATAGGAAGATGCCGTAGTCGAGGCGGTCGGTGGCGCGGAGGCGCACCACCTGCACCGCGCGCAACTTCTCCTCTTCGGCCTGAAAGAACAGAGGCAGCAGGAGCAGCAGAACGATGACCGCCGGAACGAAGTGCAACCACTCGCGCTTCTGCGGCCGCTCCCGCTCCTTCACGGCCATCTGGAAGAACAGGTAAAGGAGCGGCCCGACCGCGTACACGGCTATGGAATGGGTGCGGAAGAACCACAGGTGCTTTTCGATGCCGCCGTGAAAGAGGAGATGCGCGTGCAGGAGAAGCAAGCCCAGCGAGATCTGGAGCCCCGCGTACAGCCAGGACTTTGCGGTACGCTCGCGCACAAAGAGTTCGCCGAAACCCAGCGCGAAGGCAACGCCCGAGGCCAGAAACGGAATGGACTCGATCACACCGTCTTTGTGGGCCGCGACAACCCGGTGAAGCGCAAGAAGTAGTAGGTGAATCGCGGCAATGTCTGATAAAACCGCGTCAGGAACCAGAGTACCCAGGGGAAGATCACCTCGCGGCGGTTGTGGCGGATGGCGTCCACCACGCGCTCGGCCACTTCTTCCGGAGAAAGGCGAGGAATCACCTTCTCGATGCGCGGGAACATGTCGAGGTTGGCGTCATTCGTTTGGAAGTACCCAGTATTGACGGCGCCCGGGCACACGAGCGACACGCCCACTCCTTTGGTTCGCAGCTCTTCGTGCAGACACAGAGAAAGGCCCACCATGGCGTGCCGGGCCGCCGAGTACGGCGCGGAGTTGGCAAAGGCGAAATACCCGGCCGGGCTGGTCAGATTGACGATGTGACCGCTGCCGCGCGCAAGCATTCCCGGAAGCACTGCCCACGAAGCAGCCACGGCGGCGCCGAACGGAACCTGCACCGTTCCCAGCGCGTCGCGCAGCGTGGTGAGTTGGAGAGGCTTGAACGTGCCAACGCCCGCGTTGTTGACGAGCACGTCGATGCGGCCGGTCTTGTCCTCGACTCGACCCAGAGCCTTGACGATGGCCTCGGGACGGCTGACGTCGCAGACCTCGACCGCAGCGCTGCCTCCGCTTCGCTTGATCTCGGCGGCCACGGCCGAAAGCGCGGACCTGTTTCGCGCCACGAGCACGACCGCGGCTCCTTCCCTGGCCAAGGCAAAGGCGATGGCCCGTCCGATTCCCTGCGAAGCGCCCGTAACGACCGCCACCGTACCCCGAAAGTCCTGCATGTCACAGAGCGCGCACCCACGTCCCGCGTGTCAAGCGACGAGCCCCTGCGCCACCAGGCGAAAATGAATCGCCCACCGAGGCGCGACCTGGATGTTGGGGTGTGCATCGCCACCTGATCCAAGGGGCCGACAATTGCGCTCGCTGACGGGCGCCCTTTCTGCCGTCCCCGTGATGGTCGTGGCGCTGTGCGGGTGCATTCCACCGCCTGAGATTCGCGAGACTCCCGGTACCCCGTTGCGGGCAGACGTGTCGTGGCACGAATCCGCCAGCCTTCTGGCCGGTATGCCGCATCCCGGCAAGTCGCCCCGGCGCACCTGGACCGACGACGCGCGCTACCGCGCCTACTCCGATTGGATTGGCCTACTTCGCCGGGACCATGAGAGACACCACGGACAACCCATGCGTCGCTGGGCCGCGGGACACAACCGGACCGCACAAGCTCACACGCTCTTTTATCCGTTCAGCGGACCCGACGGCCTCACCGCGCTGTCCCTCTTCGGCGGCGCCCGCGAGATTCTCATGGTGGGTCTGGAGTCGCCCGGGCGACTGCCCACACCCGACGAACAGAGCGCGGATTCGATCGCTCGCACAGCGAACTCCGGTCGGCAGGCCCTCACAACCTACTTCCGTCTGAACTTCTTTCGCACAGAAGAACTCGCACTGGCCAAACGCAACGGTTTGGACGTCGGGCAGGCGGGGTTGCTTGCGATTCTCCTCGTGGGCGCCGGGTACGAAATCGAGAGTTACCGCACGCTCATCGCCTGCGAACGTCGCGTTCTCTTGTCCATGCGGGCAGGTCCCTGCTATCCCGGGGTCGAAATCGTCGTGCGTGGGGAGGCGGCGACGCAGACCGTTCGCTTCCGCTACTTCCAGGCCGACCTATCCGACCGAGCGAGCTTCGTCCGCGCAGTGCTCACACCCCTCCTCGAACAGAACGGCGATGTGGACGTCCTTGTGAAGTCCGGCTCCTACCTGCTTTTCGGGCGCGACTTCGCGGGTCTTCGCGAGTTGATCCTGAAAAGGGCGACGGTCCTCTTACAGGATGACTCCGGCATCCCGTGGCGGATGCTCCAGACACCCGACCGGCGTGTGCGCGTGTTCGGCCGCTATCGTGTCCTGACCATGTTCGCCGGGTTCCATCAGGTCGATCTGGAGGAAGCCATGCGCACCCCCACGCAACGCGAACTGCCCTTTGCGTTCGGGTACGGGTTCGAAGCGCGGAAGTCCCACCTCATCCTGGCGGAGCGGACCACCGGGCGCGCGGATGGACCCATGAGAAGTGTCGCGCGCCACCTGCGGCCAGGACAACGCCGATCCGTCGAGACGCCCGCCAAACCTCAGCGCCGGGCCGGCGTGGGCCGTCCCACGACCGGCGGCGGCCCATCCGACCGCGGGAGGGCAGGCGCGCGCGTCTCGGGTGCACGATGCGAGCGCAATCCTGCCTTGCGTTCGTCGGTCCCTGAGGCGGGTTTGAGGGCGCGCCTGCGCACGACCGCGCGCGAGGCCACTTCGAGTTCACGCACTGTGACCTGTTGCCTGCGCGCCACCTGGGAGTCCGCCCAGAAGAAGTTCATCGTATCTACGTAACGAATGTTGTCCGGCGTGGACGGATTCCAACTCCGCGGATTGCCGGTGTCCACCGGGTAGGCGGTGAAGGCGACGAAGCCCGGGTTGTTCAAACCGTAGTAGTCGTCCGATTGGGGATCGTGCGGGACCCAGCGGTCTTTCCCGGCTTCATAGATCTCCACGACGGCGTGCGGCAGCGGCGGATTGTAAACGGCGTTGAACCCGTAGAGAAAACGAACCGGAATCTTCCGCGCGCGCAGAAAGCCCATGGCCACGACCGTGTAGTAGCCGCAATCGCCCGTGCCGCTGCGGAAGATCTCGTAGATGTTGCGATCGGCGCGACGCGGCCCGTACCGGAAGTTTGCGCGCAGGTGGCGCAGGAGGATGTCGGCCTTCTCTCCTTCGCTGTCAGCCGAAGAAGTGACCCGCTCGACGAAATCACGAAAATCGCTCTCGGTCTGCGAGTAGTAGCCGCCGCCGTTGTCCGTGGCGAAGTCGTAGTTGGGATCCGACTCGTCCGTCACCGCCCGGAAGTCCGCCCGTCTACCCGGCAATTCGGCCACCAGGGTTTGGCGCACCCGAAACGAGAGCACGGCCTGGTCCGGCCACTCCTCGCCTCTCCGCGTCAGGACGAGGAACCGATTGCCGCGCGCTTCGAGCTTGGAAAGACCGATACCGGCCCCTTCCACGTTGGCGCTGATGAGCGTGTGGTAGGGCCGATCGACCGGCAGCGTGATGGCCACCCTCTCGTTTTCCCGGACACCCCACTTGCGGAACGTCTCGGCCAGATTCACCGGCCAACGGATGTCGATCTGTTTGGGCTTGAGCATCTTGGCCAGCCCGCTGTCGGGCGTGGCGGTTTCCTGCGCGGTCGGGATGTCCCCGTTCTTGAAATAGAGATATGCCACGTGATTGCGCAGCCAATCCGAGGGGGCTTCGCCCTTGGTTTCGTAGACCGACAGAGCGCGCTTCCCGGCTTCGAGGGCTTCACCAAAGCGACCAAGCTCCGCGTAGGCGACGGTGAGTTCGTTGAAAGGGAGCGGCGCATCCGGTGCGAGCTCGGCAGATTTCTGGAGGTACGGGACAGCCTGAGCCGGCTGCTTCAGGCTGGATCGATAGATGTATCCCACCATGAACGGAGCCGGCCATTGCCTGCCGTCCACCGCGTGCGCCTGGCTGAACAACCGAATGGCGTCGTGCGGGCGATTCTGTTCGTAGATGGCCTTCAGGCCCTGGTTGTAGAGATCCTGGTAGGAGGCGCCGCTCTGCGCACGCGGTGAGCCCGAACCGAAAACGAACAGCGAAAGCAGGACGAGAGCAAAGAACGCGACACGACCGGAAGGCGTGGACATACCGAATCTCCTTGGGCCATGCACAGCCCGAACATGGGACGAGCCACCCTACGATCTGGTTCGCACCCCTGTCGAGCGTTTCGTCGAACGAACCGGGTATGCAACTGCCGCGTCCAAGGCCCATCGCCGCTTCGGTGCCAAGGTTCCCAGGGGAAGTACGGCCTGGGTCGCAAAAGCGCCTTCCGATTCGTGAGTCTCGTGGGACACGAGCTACGGCGATGAGGAATCGACCGCCAAGTAAGGCAATCGATTGACAGAGCGCAACGGCCGCTTGGAAGCTGCGCAATGTCTTTCGGTAAACGCTCCTGCACTCCATGGGCGCCGGTCGCCATATGCTTCTTGGGAATCGCCTGCGGCGGCAATTTCGCGTACACGGTGGAGTTCGGCGGGTCGGTGGTGGCTCAGTGCAAAAACGCAAAGCCTGTGAAACTTTCGCCTGCAAACGGCGGGTTTCGGTTCCTCTGCGCGGACGGCTCGTCCGTCTACGTGATTCAGGACACGAGCGTGAACAAAGACGGCTCGGTGGTATCCGTAGACCTGAACAAACCGGGCGCGGCCACCAGCTACCTGCCCGCCGTCTTCAGCACGAAGCGCGGAAACGAGGACTGCCCTTCCGCAAAGGCGCTGAATCGCACTACGGGAGAAGCCGCCATTCCCACGAACGTCATGGGAAATCCCAAACCCGGCACCTACCAGTGGGCCATGGCCAAACCGTGCGGGAACATGTCCTTCACGCTGGCGCGGAACTGAGCCGGTGCAGCAACGTCCGGTCAACGACCCGAGGGGCGGGAAGGCTTCGCAGCAGTTCATTTGATCCGGATGATCCAGACCACGCCCATGTTCTTGGGCCGAGTCTCCGAGCCAACGGTTGCCTCCGTGGATTTCCAATCACGGGTTTCGGTTACCTGCGTGAACCCGGAGTTGGTACCGCCCCAACCTGTTGAATTCGATTCGGATTCATAGCCGTGCGAATGCGAGGCGAACAAATCCGATTCGCCCGAGCCGGATGTCAAACCCCCGCGCAAGAAAAGTCGTTCTTTGGAGCCGAGCCCCGGTGAACTGGCACCGGAAGGATCTCCGTTCAAATTCGGCACGACCACGCCGCTATAGGGACTTTCCGCATCGTCGATGGTTTGGCCGTTGCACTCTGCCCACCCGGCCGGCAGCGCCGGAGTGCCCGAAAGCGACTTGTGCCAAGCCAGAATGGTTCCGACGGGAATCTCGGGAAGGCAGCGACCGGCGTTGTTCGCACTCGCGGGATTGCATGTTCTAGTCGCTGGGGCCGGACAGCGGGACTCGACAGATCCGAACAGCAACGCCATCAGGCTGGCATCGCTTGACCCCGCATCCGGCGCTTGGGCCAACCCAAGAATGCAGGCTTGTGCCCCCACAAGGCACGCGATGATCGTTGCGCCTGTGCGAACTTCCTGACCGCGTCGCGCCCATTTGTCGACTGGCCAGGCCCGGTCACCCTATTCGGACTTGCCCAGGTACTCCCGACGAATCCTTCCGATGTGGGCACGCAGGTCCTCCACCGAATAATACACCACGATCCTTCCGCTGAGTTCGGGATCCCGGCCGCCCGCCACGCGGAATTCGGAGACGGCTTCGCGCGTTCCCTTCCTGACCGATTCGGGAACGACGGCGGCCGTGTCTTTCTGGTAAGCTGGCGTTCCCTTTGCATCGCGAAACAGGGCAAGCCACGGCCTGACCCGTCCGCCATCGGTCCGCGTGATGGCGATGGCCCTGAGCTCGGAATCGTTCAGGAAATCGCGCAAAACGAGGCCTGTGTGATCCAGGTTGCGAGAAGCGACGAACTGCGTGGCCGTGAGCATGCCGAGCGCACTCGCCTGACGCCGCCAGCGTTGTTCCGTGCGTTCCTCCAGCAGTTGCTCGTAACGTTCGGACATTCGGGAAAGAGCGGCCGTGTCCCCGACCGGAGCGCACGCGTTGCCCAGGATGATCGACGCCCCCAGAACGAACCCACCCCCAATAAGGATGACGCGCTGTTTCATGGCGACTCGTGCCGCGACGCATGGAGAAGATCAGCGACGCGCTTGCGTACGATTTCGGTGAGCGATTTCACGCGCTGCTTCTTGCCCAGAAGCCCCGTGGCTTCCGTGGGCTGAATCGGCGCGCCGATGCTGTAGGCCAGAGGGCGACCGAACGAACTGCCGTTCATGAGATTGCCCGGTTCCAAAACACCGAAGGTGTTGGCCAGAGCGCTGGGGATGATCGGCGCCCCCGTATCCACCGAAAGGGAAGCGGCCATCCCCTTGAATTCCAGGAGCTCTCCGCTGCGCGTGCGCCCGCCTTCCGGAAAAACCGCGACGACCCGCCCCGAGCGGATGAGATCCTTCATCTGATCCATGAGGTCGTTGTAGTACGCCATGGCTTCCTTGGCGCTGTCTCCGCGGTAGTTGCGTACGACCGGCACCGCCTGCCACTCGAGAAGCTGCGTCTTGAATCCATCTCCGAGAAGAGAGGAAGCCACCTCGAACATCGGCTTGCCGAGCGACCACAGAAAAGGCATGCCGGTGATCATGCCCAATTCGTTGTAGAGCTGGTTCAGACGATCGCGAATGGTAAACAGCTCGGACATGGCCAGGAACGTGACCGGCCGTGGAAAGTGCAGACCGACGAGAAGTGGGTCGAGGTAGCTTGCGTGATTGCAGACCAGAATGGCGCCGCCGTCCGACGGCACGTGCTCGGTGCCTGTGACCTTCGTGGGAAAGAGCGTGGAGACGACCGCACCGATCGTGGCCCGCGCCGTTTCGATATTGAGCACGAAGAGTCGGTAGAGTTCGTGCTGCTGATCGATGTCGTCCGGGATTTCGTGTTTTGCTTCCGTCGTCCGGCGACCTGCTTTGCTCTTCGTGGAATCGGACGCGCTTTCGGTCTCGGCCATATCGCACGAGCCCAAGGCCCGTTTCCACCTGGCGCAAGCAAATTTTGTTGACCGACTCTGACGGGGCGGGAACGGTCCGGTGGGGTCGCAGCGTGGCCATCGAGGGCTTCATTCTCACGGGTGACTCGCGCACCACGGATGGTCGCACCATGCTTTCGTTGGAGGGGCGCCTGGAGGACGGCCGCCGATTTCTATGGAAGGTTTCCGATCCGCGTCCGGTCTTTTTCATCCCCCGGGACACGCCGGAACAGGCGACGGGCGGAATTCGCAGGCCGGTACAGCTCCACGACCTGCGCGGCGCTCCCGTAGATGCATTGTACTTTACAAGTGATTTCGCCCGGGACCGCGCCAGGCGCGACTTCGAAGCGCGCGGTCGCCGCACACTTGAGGCGGACGTGGCCACGCTGCCGCGCTATCTCATGGAACGGTTCGTGCGCGGGAGCGTCCGCTTCGAGGCCGAGGAGTCGCCGACCGCCGAGACGGACGTGCGCGCGCAGGATGCCGACACGGAGCGCGCGCCTGCTGCCGCCAGTCCGGTCGTCTTCACGGACGGTCGCGTGGCGTCGGGCAGCTTCACGCCGCAACTGCGCCTCCTTTCCCTCGACATCGAATGCTCCGACGGTCCCGAGCTCTACAGCATCGCCCTGTACGGGAGTGATGTGGCGCGTGTTTTCATCGTGGACCCTGCCGGGCGTGTGAGCGCCGGGCATCCTCAGTTCACCGCGGTCCGCGATGAGTCGGAACTGCTGAGGTCCTTCTTTGCCGCCGTGGCCGCGTACGACCCGGACGCGCTCATCGGCTGGAACGTCGTGGGTTTCGACCTCGTGCGCCTGGAGAAGCGAGCGCGGGAGCTGGGCCTCGAGTTCGCCCTCGGAGCTTCCGGACCGGGGGAGATCGTTCGGCCCGCTTCCACGCGCCTTTTCGCGCGACTGCCGGGCATTGCCGTGCTCGACGGCATCGACATGCTCCGCGGCGCCTTCGTGATCCTCGACGACTACTCCCTGGAAACCGCGGCCACGACGCTGCTCGGGCGGGGGAAACTCATCGCCTCGCCTGCGCAGGACAAACTCGAAGAGATCAAGCGGCTCTTCCGCGAGGACCCGGTGGCGCTTGCCGAGTACAACCTCGAAGACACACGCCTCGTGTACGAGATATTCCAAAAGCTACAACTTTCAGAACTTGCTGTACGACGCGCGCAGCTCACGGGGCTTCCCGTCGACAGGACCGGAGGAAGCGCGGCGGCCTTCGACTTTCTGTACCTGCCCCGGCTCCACCGACGCGGTTTCGTGGCCGACACCCTGGGACGGCCGACCGAAACAGAAGCGGTGCCGGGCGGGCTCGTTCTCGAAAGTACGCCGGGATTTCATCGCAACATCCTGGTGCTGGACTTCAAGTCCCTCTACCCCAGCATCATGCTGACCTTTTCGGTGGACCCGCTTGCGGCGCAGATCCTCCAGAACGATTTGCCTGCTAAGGTGCAGGGTCTGGAAACAGGCCGAATCGTTCGCGGCCCTGCGGGCCTGCCCTTTGCCTCCGAACACGCAGTGCTCCCGGAGATCCTCGAGGAGTTGTGGACCGAACGCGACCGGGCCAAGCGCGTCCGAGACGCCACACTTTCGCAGGCCGTGAAGATCATCATGAACAGCTTCTATGGGGTACTCGGTTCTCCGGGCTGTCGCTTTTTCGATCCGCAGTTGGCGGGGAGCATCACGCGCATCGGTCATTGGATCCTCACGCATTCCCGGGACTTCGTCACCGGACTCGGTCATGAGGTCATCTACGGTGATACTGATTCGCTTTTCGTTTCGCCTGGCCGGGACGACCCCGAAGAAGCCCGGCGAATCGGGCACGAGTTGGTCGAGCGGCTGAACACACACCTGGCCGAGACGCTGCGCGCAGAGTTCGCGGTCGAAAGCCGTTTCGTGATCGAGTTCGAGAAGCTGTACGCGCGCTTCTTTCTGCCGACCATGCGCGGAGACGAAGCGGGCGCCCGGAAGCGTTACGCGGGGCTGCTCCTGCGCCAGGACGGCTCCACCGAGCTGTCCTTTGCGGGCATGGAGACTTCGCGCCGCGACTGGACGCGCCTCGCGCGTCGCCTCCAGACCGAGTTGTTCGACCTGGTTTTTCGGCGCTTCGACGAACCGTCGCTGCTCGACGAGGCGGAAGCACTGGTGCGTTCGTTTCACGCGCGGCTGTTCGCGGGTGAACTCGACGACCTTCTGGTGTACCGCAAGGGTCTCTCCAAGCCCCTCTCTGAGTACGAAGGAAGCCTGCCGCCTCACGTGCGGGCGGCCGCGCTGCTGGGAGATCCTACGGTGCGTGTGGTGCGCTACGTCATGACGACCGAGGGCCCCGAGCCCATCCAGAAGCGCAGCCACGCACGGGCGGACTACAAACACTATTCGGACCGGCAGCTCGCCCCCATTGCGGACATGATCCTGCGCGTTTTTGGTTCGAGCTACGATGAGATCACCGGCACAGGTAAACAGTTGAGTCTCTTCTAATAGGAGTGTTCGT
>CAZPFB010000099.1:0-20120 GCA_964585735.1 uncultured Leptospiraceae bacterium | reverse complement strand
CACCTTCACCGCCATGTACTGGTCGTGAGAGTCCGACCAGTACTTCACCGCGATCGTGTTGGCGGCGGTACCGAGCATGAAGACCATGATGGTCACCAGCATTCCGCGGCGGCTCAAGCGTCCGCGCAGGAGTCGCGCCCTGCGTGGCCTGTGCAATACTCTGTGCCTCGAGGTATTCATTTCAGAACATGTACAGCCCGGTGTACGAGAGAGTTTCGAAACGCTGGATGCTTCCCGCAATCTTCACGAGCAGCGTGATCTTCACCAAACGCGGGACCCGCCGGAACTCCTCGTGGTGCCAATCGTCCTTGAAGTCCTTTCCGTTGAGGCTGTATTCGAACTTGAGACTGCTGACGTCCGGTAGCAGGGCGTAGTGGGCACCACCCTGCCCCGGATACTTGTCCACCAACTGGTCTTCCCGCCGCATGAGAGTGGCCAGGCCATCTCCCTGGCCGCCCTCTTTGAGATAGAAGGTCACCTCCCGGACGGCGGGCACGCCCAGCGTTTCAGCGCCCGGGTGTACGGCCGCAAAGGTGAGGATGTCCGACCGGCGATCGCCGGAACCCTGCTGGCGACCCACGAAGACAAGGCGTTTGACGTCGCGATGATAGTACGTCTGGTTGATGCTCGACCGCATGTTCTCGAGCGAAAGCAATGCCTGCTGCTTGGCCAGACTCACCGGCGACTCGGCGCTCGTGATCTGCGCCACGCCAAAAAAGACCCCGAAGATCATCGTGAACAGAATGCTGAGAACGAGGATCACGATGGAGAGTTCCACCAGGGTGAAACCGGCTCGGAGCCTGCGGCTGTGACGGGGTGGCAAAAGCATGGCTATTGAATCTTCTTCTGGGCGCCGCGAATGGTCTCCACGCGGTACAGACCGTCGGCTGCCCCCCCGCGCGGATAGGTGATCTTGACGACGATGCGGACGATGTCGACCACACCGCCGGTCTGGGTGCTCGTGCTCTGGCCGGCCTTCTCTCGTTCGGCGGCATTCTGCGTGGAGGCCGGGAGCTTGTCATCCAGCGGAACCCCTTCGAGCTTACCGCTTTCGGCAACCTTGGCCAGGTCCAGCTTCTCCTCCCGGACTTCTACCGACCAGCCGTACCCTTTGTAGATGCCCTGTTCTTCGCCGAACTTGCCGCTACGACGCATTTGAGAGAGCTCGGGATTCGAAAGGAGTTGCGAAAGCTGGATCTGCGCGAGCGCCACAGCCACGGCCACGCGGTCCGCTTCCGTGCGCATCCCCTGCGCATCGGCGACAAACGTGATGGTGGAAAGCATCATGACAGCGGCCACTCCGATCGCCAGCGACATGTCCACCAGCGTGAGCCCCTCGCGATCAGGCCGCTTTCTGCCGAGAAGTATCGATGGGAAGCGCCGTCTCATCTTCGCTCCAGGTCCACCTTCCAGTTTTCGTCCGTGATGTTGTGCTCCTGCTCACCCTGCACCACGGAAGCACCGGTTCCATACCGACTGTACAGCACGGTGTTGCGCACTTCGGGGCGCGGTCCCATGTAGATGGCGATTTCTTCGGCTATGCCTTCCGGAGAAAACGGAATCTCCAGGATCCCCGAGGTCACCTTTGTACCGGAGGCCAGGGCCACGCCCGCGATACCGTTGGAGTCCGAAAGAGCCCGCTCCTTGATGAAGTCTTCCTTTTCCAGCTTCCCTTCGGAGCGTGCGTAGCGAAACGCACGGTACTTGTTCTCGTCGATGTTGATCTCGAGGTAGACGGTGGTGTTCGACTTGATGGCCGTCCGACGGCAGAAGACGAGCGCTTCTTTTAGCAGAAGTGCCTCGTCTTTGGTCGTCTGGAGAAAAGCTACGCTGGAAATGATGGATCCCAGCATTCCGATCATGATGCCCAAAGTGATGATCACGATGGCCATCTCAATGATGGTCAAGCCGCGCCGGCTTGCAGCTCCCACCATCCGTCGTGTCAGCCGGAGGCGACGGCCCACGCTTCGGTGAAGCGCCATGCGCGCGCAACCGAGCCGCGGCGCACACCCCTCCACGGGGCGTCCGCCGGGCGAATGGGCCGGAAGGCTATTGCTGGGCTTTGCCGCTGAGCCAGGGCGGCCAGGTTGCCTTGTCTGTAATGCAGAAGTCTGCACTCTTTCCCTCTCCACCTTCCTGCTTGTCCTCACCAAGGGACCAGATCTGGCGCTCTCCGGCCTCGTTCAGGCGAATCTGATAGGGGTTTCCCCAAGCGTCCAAAATCAGGTCTTCTTTCACGGGGTTCCAGGCAGGATTCTCGGCGCTTTTTTGCGCCAGCACAGATAGGCTCGCGCGATCACCGAGCGGACCGACGGTGCTTTCATACTCCTGAAGTTTGACGGGGACCAGTGTGCCGTGCGCGTTGATCTTGAGTTTGACCGCCTTGTCCGTTACGCTCAGGTCAAGGGAGCTGAACACGATCCCCATGATGATGCCCAAGACCAAGAGCACGATGGCCAGCTCGACCAGCGTCAGACCCCGGCGCGACGGTCTTCCCAGCGGCGCTCGGCCCGAGCGGAACGCTTCCCGCAAGCGGCGCAGCCTTTCCTGTGCGGTTCTCATTTTCATGGCTTCTCCTTTGCGGTGTCTTTCGGACCCAGGGCCGATCACACCTTCAGTTGCTTTGTAAGATTGTACATGGGGAGCAGGATGGCGGACATGATTACCACGATAGCCCCTCCCATAAGGATAATCATAGCCGGCTCCAGCAGTGTCGACATCTTTTGGACGCTGGCGTCCACTTCCTGGTCCAGGACATCGGCGATCCGATTCACCATTTCCGGCACGGTGTCGGACATTTCACCGGCGGCGAGCATCCCCATGAGCATGTGGGTCACAATCGTGCTGTCGCCGAAGCCCTCGGAGAGCTTGCTTCCTTCCTTGATGCGGGCAATGGCCGTGTTCACTTCCTCTTCGAAGATGTGATGGTCCACGACCTTGGAGACGACCTGCAGGGCCGTAACCAGCGGGACGCGGTTTTCCAACATGACGCCCAGATTGCGCGAAAACCGGGCCAGAATGACCTTGCGCATGAGCGTTCCCACGACAGGCACTCGGAGCATGAAACGCTCGTAGGCGACGGCGCCTTCGGGTGTGGCCTTCCACCGCTGGAAGAAATACGCGCCGCCACCCACGACCCCCAGCACCGAGACGATCTTCCAGGGCGTGGTCAGGAGGTTCGAAGCCGATAGCACCACGCGCGTGATGAGGGGGAGCTCGGCGTTCATCTGCACGAAGAGCTGCTGGATCTGAGGGAAGACGACGGCCAGGAGAAACACGAGGATGGCGCCCAGCAGGGTGAGCATGATGATGGGGTAGAAGAGGGCCGTCGTGACCTTCATGCGCAGCTGCTCGTTTGCTTCCTCCAGATCGGCCAGGCGCAGAAGGCTCTCTTCGTAGGCGCCCGTGCGCTCCCCGACGCTGATCAGATTGTGATAGAGAGGCGGGAAAATGGCCGGGTGTTTCTTCAGGGCCTCGGAGAGCTTTTCCCCTTCGACGACATCAGACTTGATCTGAATGAGCGCCTTCTTGAGGTACTCGTTCTCGGTCTGGTCGATGATGTTCGTCAGCGAACGGTCCAGCGGAAGGCCGGCGTTCAGCAGCGTCCCCAATTGGCGCGCAAACAGGCCCACTTCGCGACGCGGGACCCGGTAGAGGAGCTTCGTTAGAAACGGGAAGAGTTCGCGGTCCTTCTTTTCCTGGTCTTCTTCGAGAACCTTGACGTAGAGGCCCTTTCCGCGGAGGACCCGCCTGGCGGCGGCCGGAGTCGAGGCGTCAACGATTCCCTTTTCTTCTTTGCCTTTGCGGTTGAACGCATTGTAGCGATAGATGGGCATCGAGGGTCTCTGGGTATCCGGGCCATGGCGCCCATTTCAAGTGACGCGCATAACTTCTTCCAGGGTGGTTTCCCCGTCGATGACTTTCTCCAGTCCGTACTGGCGCAGGGTGATCAAGCCCTTCTTGAGCGCGTGCTGCTTCAGAGTCTCGGAGTCCGAACCGGCAAGGACCGCGCGTTGCAGTTCCTCGTCCAGTCGCATGAACTCGAAGATGCCCATCCGCCCGCGGTAGCCCGTGTTCACGCAGTTCTCACACCCCTCCCCCTTGAAGAACTTGCCGCCTTTCAGGTCCGACGCTTTGAGACCCAGATCCTGTACCTCGCGCGGATCCGGTTTGTAGCCGGTCTTACACTTTGGGCAGATGACGCGGACGAGCCGCTGGGCCAGTACGGCGCGCACCGTGCTGGTGATGAGATAGGGCTCGATGCCCATGTCGCAGATCCGCGTGACGGCTGAGGCGGCATCGTTCGTGTGCAGGGTCGAGATGACCAGGTGTCCTGTGAGCGCGGCCTGGATGGCCACGCGCGCCGTTTCCTGGTCGCGGATTTCCCCGACGAGAATGATGTCCGGATCCTGGCGCAGAAAAGAGCGCAGTGCGGTGGCGAAGGTGAGCCCGATCTTTTCTTGCACCTGAACCTGACCTATCCCGTCGATCTCGTATTCCACCGGGTCTTCTGCGGTCAGGATGTTGCTGTCCTCGTTGTTGAGTTCAGAGAGGAACGCGTAGAGCGTCGTGGACTTGCCCGAGCCGGTCGGCCCGGTGACGAGCACGATGCCGTTGGGCTGGTGGATGACGTCGCGGATGTCCTTGAGGAGTCTGGGCGTGAAACCCATCGTCTCCATGCTGAACTTGACGTCCGACTTGTTCAGAAGGCGCATGACCACTCGCTCACCGTGCTGAGTGGGGACCGTGGAAACCCGGATGTCGACCTCCTTTCCGGCCAACTTGATCTTGATGCGCCCGTCCTGGGGCAGCCGGTTCTCGGCAATGTTCAGGTTGGACATGATCTTGATGCGCGAAACGATCCCCGAGTGGATCATACGAGGGGGGCTCAGCCGCTTGTGCAGAATCCCGTCGATCCGGTAGCGTACGTCCAGGTGCTTTTCGAAGGGCTCGATGTGGATGTCGCTCGCCCTCTCCTGCACGCCCTGGGATAGGATGGCGTTCACCATGCGGATGATGGGCGCTTCGTTGGCCAGATCCAGCGTATCCTCGCTGAGTCCGTCCAGTTCCGAGTATTCCTCCTCGTTGATGCCATCGATCACTTCTTTGGCCGCGGCGGCGGCCTGATCGAAAGACCCGTGAATGACGCGCATGATTTCGGCCTCGGGCGCCAGAACGAAGTCTACCCGGAAGTCCCGCAAGCAGGCGCGCACATCGTCCATCGGATGCACATCCGCCGGGTTGTGAACCGCAACGGTTACCTGCCGGCCATGCCTCGAAATCGGAACGATCTTGGATCGCTGGATCAGGTTGAGGGGGACACGCGCGAACACGTCATCGAATTTGAAGGTGAGCCGATTCTGGTATTTGAACCCGTACTGTTTGGCGAGGGTCTGGAGAATCTGATCCTCATCGACCAGGCCCTTTTTGAGGAGGATCTGGCCCAACTTGAGCGACGACTTCTTCTGGAGCTTGAGGACATCTTGAAGTTCGTCGCGCGAGATGACGCCTTCTTCCAGCAGGAGCTCACCGAGTTGTTTCTTCATGACGCCCCCAGATTCCCGTGCCTGCCGCCCGCGCGGCCCCGCAGTAGGGTCGTTCGCGCTTTGCCGCCGGGCAAGCACTTCTCGATCCTACGGTCCCTTTTCGGTGCGCTCCATCATCTTCTCGCGGAGGTGCGGCGCCTGTCGCTCCGGCCAGAGCTTCAGCTCGTTGGAGCGGACACGTTCGGCCTCAATCTGTTCGGAGCGCTTGTAGGTGCTGATCCGTCGGGCCTCGTTCGGATTGTCCAGAATATGCGGCGTGATGAAGACCATGAGGTTCGTCTTGCGCGTGTCGTAGGTCGTTCTCCGAAATAGGAAACCAAGGAGTGGAATGTCGCCCAGAAGCGGGATCTTCGTAACGGTGTGCAGCTTCTGCCGCGACACGAGTCCACCGACGACGATGGTCTGCTTGTTCTTGACCGTGACGAACGTCTTGATGTTGCGCTTGTTGAAGGTCGGGTTCTGTCCCGCCGTGGCGCCACCTTCGATGTTCGTCACTTCCTGGAACAGGTCCACGCCGATGAGTCCTTCCGGATTCACGTTGGGCGTGAACTTCAGCTTGATGCCCGCCGGCCGGTAATCGAACGAGTTCACGGTCGATTCCGAGGTCCCACCGCCCGAGGAGCGTTCCTGCGTCCGAACCGGGACGTCCTGTCCGACGTTGATCTCGGCTTCCTGATTGTCCAGGGTCAGGATCTGCGGGGCGGAGAGAACATTGAAGTTCTGATTCTTGACGTTGGCGTTGAAGATAGCCAGGAGTTCGCCCCCGCGCTGGAGGAATCCGAGGCTGAACCCGGCAAGCGTGTTGTTGCCGGTGATGCGGCCCTGATCACTTACGAGGCCTCCCTCGAGGGCCCTGCCGGTGTTGAATTGCGTATGGGGGGCCGTGCCGCTCTTCCCCTGGTAGCGCCAGTCGATGCCAAAGTCGTTGAGGCGGGACGAAGTCACTTCCACGATGAGCACTTCCAGGAGGATCTGCGTCCGTATCTGATCGAGTCTCTGGATGATGGACTGGATCTCGCGCCACTCGTCCGGTCCCGCGGTCACGATGAGCGAGTTGGACTCCTTATGAGCGACCGCTTTGATCTTCTGGGCCGGGCCCGAAGGTGTCGGCGTTGCGGCGGGAGCAGGCGCTCCCTTGGCTCCCTTCGCATCGGCGCGACGCGTGGGTTGCACCTGCGGGTTGTCCAACCGTACCAAAACCTGAGCCAGGCTTTCGGCTTTGATGTTGCGGGCCCGGTAGATGTGGACAGTGCTCGTCGACTCGAGGTCCGCTGTATCAGGAACAGGGGCCTCCTCGTCGACTCCGAGGCTCTTGAGGATCTGCAGAGCGCGACGGACATTGCGCGCGTGACCGGTCAGGATGAGCGAGTTGGCGGCGGCGTAGGAGCTGATCACCGTGTCCTTCCCCACGAGAGGCCTGAGGATGTTGACGAGTTCCTGAACCTTCCCCCCGGGAACGCGCACGACCCGCGAAACGACGCCGGAGTCGTACTTGTCCGGATCGAAGGGCTGCGGCTCGGAAACGTCTGCGGCCTCTTTGGTCTGCACGACTTTGAGGAGGTTGCGTTCCTCGATGATGGCAAACCCTTTGACTTCGAGCACCTGCTTCATGAAATCGAGCGCGCGACTCACCGGGATGGGCTTGTAGGAAACGATGGTGACCTTGCCCTTGATGTTGTCGGGGATGAGGATGTTGCGCTGCGTAATCTGCGCCATCGTCTTGAGGAAGTCGCTGACTTCGATATCACGGAACTTGGCCACGAAATGATCCCTGGGGACACGGACGGGAGTCTCCTGTGCGCCCGCGGGGGCAAAAACGCCCAGTGCCAGGATCACAAGCAGGGCGCCGAGGGCCCGGACGGTCAGGGTTTGGCGACGATAGAGGTGCGGGCTGTGCATGCGCTCGTTCCGAAAGGATTACTCCCCTCTTTATCGGGTATCGGAGAGCGGGTTTCTGAACGGGCGCAGGTGAAAAAAACGAGGCGCACTCTCAAACCGGCGGGTCAGTCGGTGACGATGAACTCGAAGCTCATGATCTTGCCGCCCCGTTCCACATCGACCGCAATCTTGGGCAGGTTGGTGAGGTTCTGGTAGATCTCGATCAGCTTCGCGGTCGAATCGAGCGGGCCGCCGTTGAAACGGCGGATGATGTCCCCCGGCCGAGCCCCCAGTTGATAGAAGATATGGTTTCCGGGCAGCGCCAGAATGCGCAGGCCCCGCATCCTGCCCTTGACTTCGAAAGGAGCGATCTTGGCTTCCCTCTGGATCTTGTCGTCCTGCATCAGCTTCTTGAGCTGCGTGCGCGATATGCTGGATTTCTGCGCCCCCGGAGTTGACTGGTCGGACTTGGGCGCCTTGGCTTCGTCGGACTTTTCCCCTATGAGGATATCATACGTCTGCCCGGCTCGCTCCACGGTGATGCCGTTCGAATTGATGCGCAGGATCTTATTGCCCGCCACGGTTTCCCCTACGCGATACTCATTCACGCCGTCTTTGCCCGTGATCTGGATGGATGCGTAGGCGAAGGCGGGCGAGCCGGCGAGCAGCCCCACGACGACAATCGGGCTGGCATCGGCCTCTCCCGGACCGTCCGCTCCGATGAGCTGGCCTGAATCGCGAATGAGAGCACCCGTGATGATCGTCTCGAAATCACTGAACGCTCGGAACTGACGCGTCTCTTTGTCGGCGGCGGGTCTTGCCGCGCGCTTGGGTTCGGTCACCTCGGCCCGGGAGCCCTGAAGGAAGTATTGCACGAGGACCGATCCCAGATACGCCAGCGAAATCCCCAGGAACGACGCCGCGCCCAGGGTGATCAGAAAAATGTGTTTCTGAATGCGGATGAGTATTTCGCCGCCCATCGGGCTATTGCTCCCTCAGCGCAGGGCCGCTTTCTGGATCTGATTCACAGACTTGGGAACGACCTCACGCAGCTTGATGGCCGTCATTGGATTCATGGCCTTTTTCCAACGCCGCACCTCGAAGTGGAGGTGCGGGCCGGTGGCGTTTCCGGTTCTTCCCACATAGCCGATGAGCTGGCCCCGCTGGACCACGTCTCCCCGCCGTACCATCATCTTCTTCCCGTGCGCGTATACCGAAACATAGCCATCCGAGTGCCGAATGAAGATGCAGTTTCCGTAGCCGCCCATCCTCTGCGCGAAAATCACGACACCCTCGCGGGCCGCCACAAACGGCGCCCCCAAGTTCAAGCCGATATCGACTCCGTTGTGGAAGCTGGAAAACGACCCATCGAAAGGATTGCGTCTCCTTCCAAAAGAGGACGTGATGCGGCCGTCCGCGGGCATCTGAAAGAGAGCACGCTCGACGTAGCCCTTGGGGATACTCACGCGCGTGCGATTGCCTACCTTGAGGCGCTGACCAATCTGAATCGCGTTGCCCTTGATGCCGTTCCATTGCCGCAGGGACGCAACCGAAACGCGATAGCGTCGCGCGAGTCGCGTCAGGTTGTCCCCCTTCTTCACGCTGTGGTAGACCGTGGACGAACGCCGCACCGGCTTCTTGGAGTCGATCTGTGTGACCAGGATCTCTTCCCCGATGTACATCGGTCGCTTGGCGAGCATCGGGTTGTGCCGCAGAATCACGGCCGGCGGCACGCCGTACTTCTTGCTCAGGGCATAGATGGTGTCGCCCGCCTGTACGGTGTGGCTTGCAATGCCACCGCGGCTCGGCTCTCCCGAAGACTTGGTTTGCGGTCCGACGTTGCGGTTCGGAAAGGACACTCTGCCGCGGTTCTCTGGGACTGCGCGGGCAGGGTCATTGCCCTTTCGGAACAGCTCGTTGAGGCGCTTTTCGTCCAAGTCGATGTTGGCGGAGTTGCGGATACCGTCGAAGTACTTCTCGATCTCGCGATCGATCTCGTCAGGGCCGGATGGCTCCTCACCCTTCTTCTCCGGCACGACGGCTGTGCGCTCGAAAACCGCCTTCGGGCTGCCCGAGGCCCCCGCCGACAGGCCCAGGAGGATGATTCCCAAGAGCGTCGTGAGCGTGCGTTTGCGGGACATAGCTTGATTATCGACGTTTCGGCGCTTCTTTTTGATCCGCGGCCTGAAGGTTGTCCGCCATCCCGTTCATGAGGCGCTTGAGTGCCAGGTACTCACGAACGGCCCCCTCGCTCTCGGCGGCGACCTCGGCCTCGGGCGTGAGGTCTTCCAGGAAGATGTAGACGATCGGCGCCCCCCGGGCCTGCTCCCGTGGCACCTCTGCCTTGTAGGCACGGAGTTTGACCCACTCGGGACGACCCTCCAGCCAGATTCGCAACCTCGTCCCCTTGGGGAAGACGACCTCCTTTTCCGGCCCGGACTGGATCTCGAGGTCCCGGCGGGCCTGGTAGACCCTGCCGGAGAAGGAAAGGTTCAAATCATCGACGATTGTGCGGCGCACCAAGTGGCCCCCGCAGGCACCCGTTGCAGCGATGGCGCTCCCGGCAACGAGGACGGGGGCCTGACGGAGGATGGTCCAGATGGCATGCATGGTTGACGGTAGCCAAGCGCAAGGCTGCGCCCCGCGCCGCGGAGGGCAATTCATTTCAAAAAATGACGCAACGCGCCCCCTGCCAAAGACCAAGCATACACATGAATCTGCGTCACGCCACAATCGCCTCCCTCATCATCCATGATCTGACCGTGAAGCCCATTTCACTCGAGGCGGTCGTGCGGCCCGGATTGCCTCAGTTCCGCATCACGGGCATGGCGGCGGGTGCCGCCCGTGACACAGCGGAGCGCTTGCGCTCCGTCGCCCATGCCCAGGGAATCCGCCTGCCGGCGGTCTCTGTCCTGCTCCACTTGGGCCCCGGTGACCTTCCGAAGCGCGGCGCCTACTTGGACTTGGGCCTTTTCGCAACCCTGCTCTTGGCCCTCGATGTGGCCACGCCGGACACTCTGCTGGCCGATTGTGGATTGACGCCGACTCTTTTCTTGGGAGAGGCAACGCTGGACGGCACGCTCCGCGCCTCTCGTCCCCTCCTGCCGCTTCTCGTGGAGGCGGCGCGGTTTGGCTTTCGCCGCATCGTGCTCCCCATGGCGCATGAGGCCGAAGCCCGCTTGGCCACGATCGAATGCATCGGGATTCGGTCCGTCGCCGACCTTTTTCGGCCAACCCCGGAGCCGGTGCGACGCTCGGCGCCCGTGTGCGCGCCCGCACAGCCATGGTCCGGGCCGATCCCAAGCGGCAACCCTCTGCGCGGGATTCTCGCCGCCGCTGCCGGGGCCCACCCGCTTTTGATGGTTGGTCCTCCGGGCACCGGGAAGACCACTGCGGCGTCTCTCCTGCACGCACTCCTGCCCCCCTGGCGAACGGAGGAGTTGGTCGAGACGTTGGCGCTCACGGCACTCTTGGTCGACAGGCCGATGTCCGATATCTTCGAGCCGGGAACGGCGACCCAGAGTCTCGGCCGCCCCCTCCGATTGCCTCATCATACGGTGACGCTCGCGGGGCTGATTGGCGGCTGTCGTCCGCCTCAACCGGGGGAAGTCACGCTCGCGCACGGGGGCCTTCTGTTTATCGACGAGATCGGGGAGGTGCAGCGCGAGACGCTGCAGAGCCTGCGGGAGCCGCTGGAAACCGGCCTCGTCCACCTGGCACGCGGCGGAGCCGCCAGCACGACCCTCCCGGCGCGCTTCTGGTTTGCCGCCGCTGGCAATCCCTGCCCCTGCGGCTACTTCGGCTCGCTCGACAGGTGCACCTGTTCGGTCGCAGCGCGTCGCTCTTATGCCACGCGTCTGCAGGGACCGCTCGAAGACCGAATGGACCTGCATCTGCGCTTCGACAGCGGTCCTCCGGAAGGGGCGACGGGCGTCACTTTTCAGGAGCTCGTTTCCGTGGTGGCGCGCGCCGAACGTTCGCAACGGGAGCGGTACGCGGGCTCGGGCATTCGTCGTAACGGCGAGCTGCAGGGGAATCAGGTGGACGAGTTTGCCTCCCTCTCGAAGGCGGTGAGGAGGTACTGGGAGGAAAAGGAAGCTATCTACAACGGACGGGCTCGAGCCGGAATCCGGCGACTCGCGAGGACCCTTGCGGATCTGTCAGGAGTCGCCGAAGTCCGAACCGTTGACCTTGATGAGGCTGCTTTTCTTCGAAACCCAAAGAAACACGCGCGCGGCGGCGAGTGATTCTATCGGGCCAGGAAGTGCATCAGCTCCATGGCGATCCTGTCAATTGCGTGTTCCATATAGGTGGGATCAGAGATCCTCTCTTTGTACTGGGAGATGTCCCGAGGGTTTGGATTCGGCAGTCCTTTCTTGCGAAGCAGGATTGGATCCGGTCCGAAGTCCTCCACCTCCGTGACATCGTCCTGGTCGAGGAGTGTTTCCATAGTTACTTCCCTGTAACATAGTTTCCATCCGTGGAAATCAGGCCAATTGACCTGACGAGTACAGGTTCGTCACGGCTGGCGCGGGCGAAGAGAAAATTTCCGAGCGGGCCGAGGTCCCACCGTCTTCGGTTATGTCCCTTGACATGGATGCGTGGGGAGCTACGACAGAAGGTCCACGTAGTACTCAACCTCTCCGTCGCGAAGCCAGACCAGATCGAAGACCATCCCACGGGAGAGCGGATCGAGCCGCTCCCGGCTCACGGACGAGAGGACCACCTTTCGGCTCTCCGGATCACGCTCCCAATCGGCGGCGAATGCAAGCATGGCCCGGCGAATCGCGTTTCGCCGGCGGGGTGTGATTTCCTCCAGGGGATGAACGATCGCACCGCCCGCCCATTCCTTCACCTCTACGAAATGAAATTGGTGTTGCGGGCACAGCGTGATGAGATCGATCTCGATCGAGCGAATGTGGTAGTTGTGGCGGACCAGCCTGTGTCCGCGCTCCTCGAGGAAAGCCAGAGCGCGGGCTTCGCCCGAATGGCGGAAGCGCCTGTCGGCGCGGCCTTTCAGATTTCGCTTTCCAGGTCGATTCCCGACGCGGCCGGCTCGAGCGCTTTGATGATGTACACATCCGTCTCCAACGTGAGGTCGGAGAATACGAGGCCGTTGTACGGAAGTCGGTTCTCATCGCGCAAAAGGCGTAACAAAGGGCGCAGCGGTTTGCCGGGTTTGCAGCCGATGACCAACCCGACGCGTTTGTTCGAGAGCTCCACGAGCGATCCCAAGGGGTAGATGGAGAGCAGCCCCAGGAAGGTGCGCAGAAGTTTGGGGTCGAACTTGCTCATCTGCACTGAGAGCATGTTCTTCATGGCATCGTACGGAAGCGCAGCCTCGCGGTAGGGCCGCTTCTCGATCAGGGCCGTGTAAGAATCGGCAATCGCCGCAATTCTCGCAGTTTCTTCGATTTGGCCGGCGCGCAGACCCTGCGGATAACCGCTGCCGTCGAAGGCCTCTTGGTGTTGCAGGGCCACGTTGGCAAGCGTGGCCTTTACCTTGGCGTTCTTCGTGAGGATCTGATAGCCCACGAGCGGGTGCTTCTTGATGGAGGTCCACTCGGCCGCATCGAGTTCACTCGCTTTTTCCCGAATGTGCAGCGGCACCTTTCCCATCCCTATGTCCATGAGCAGCATGGAAAACATCAGCTCCTGAAGCTTGGGGCGAGTATAGCCGGCCGCCACGCCCAAGAGTGTGCCGTAACAACCGGCGTGCAGGGCATGATGCACCGGCCACGTGGCATTCATCCGCAACCCATACAAGGCCAGCACCAGATAGCGCTTGGCGGAAAGCTCGTCGATGATGTTCCCGGCCACGGACAGCACCGCATGATTGTCGAAGGGTTTGGTGTCCATCAGGGCCTGAAAGTTGGCCTTGAGGAGTTCAGCAGCCTCCTTCATCATCGTGCGAAACGGAATCTTGTTCTTGCGCATCGTCTCGTAGTCCGAGGTTATGCGGATGCGTTCTTCTTCCGGTATCTGAACTGCCGGAGGTTCTGCTTTGGCCGGCGCAACGGGGGCGGCTGTTTCGGCTTTGCCCTCGCTGATGAGCACGCCGTTGGTCTCGACCTCCCGGATCCCCCACTTCACCAGACGGTCGATGTCCTTGGCCGTGAGCTCCTGTCTTGCCTGGACCAGTATGTTCGTCGGGTCGATGTAGACGGACTGGTCGAAAGTCATTCCCGGCTTGAGGTCAGTTACTTTGATCTTCTTCATCATGCTGTGCGAACCCTCAAACGCGATCGGTCTCTTGGCGGCGCGCCTCGAAGGGAGTACGGGGCTTCCGCACCGACGAGCGGGCGCGGTCGCGCAGGTCGTAAACGAGGGCAAAGACGGCGGCGACAGACCGAAAAAGAGTCTCCGGAATCGGGGGACCGACCGGCAGCGTCTGGAGCAATTCGGCCAACTCCTGGTTGACCACGATGTGTCGGTTGTGAGCGCGCGCGGTGCTCACGATCGCCTCGGCCAGGGCGCCTCGACCCGCTGCGACAACGCGCGGCGCTGCATCGGCATCCGGATCGAAGGCCAACGCAGCGGCCGAGGTCGCCTGCTCGCTCTTTTTTTCGCCACTCATAGGGGTTCGGGAGCTGCCTCTTCAGGCTTCTCCATAGGAGAAGATCGGGTTCTGACAGCGCCAAATCGAGCCCTTCGAAGAACTCAACGATTCGCCCGTCACGACAGCAAGGGATTTGGCGCGGAATCGTTCCGCAAGGACAATTTGTCAGGCGCGAAACTCCACTTTGCCACCGGAATCGGGGCCAAGCACCTGAAACGAGCCGACGGGGGCGCCGTAGGCCGCCAGGGTTTCTTTCCAGCGCGCCTGGTCGGAGCGAATCCAGGCCGCTGTTTCTGGTCGCTCGCATCGGACGACCAGCTGCAAACCCTCTTTCGGATCCACGAGCAGCGCCGCCACCAGGATTCCAGTCTCAGGGAATTCCATTCGCAGAGAAAGGCAGCGCGAATGCGGGTCCCACGCCAGGAGGGTGAGATGCTCCTCGTCCTCCTCCCCCGACGCCGATGGGTCGTCGGTCGTCGAACCCGGCGGTGGAGGCGCGGCGGGCGCAGCCGGAGCCGGCTGACCGGGTGTCGGTGATGGAGTCGCGGCTTCCGCCTGCCCCCTTTCCTCCCAGGTGAGAACGTCCAACGACATCTCTGGCCACTGCTCCCGAAAAGAATGAGCCAACTTCGAGAGGGCGTCTGTGCTTCGTTTGTCGGCACGTCCGATGGGAAGGCGGCGGATGAACGTGCCGAGGAGGACCTCGACCGCCGGAGGGTGGCCTGCCCGCGTATTCGCAACATCCGGCAGCAGGAGCAGCCGGAACTCGTTCCCCTGCAGCCGCTCCACCCGAAGCCGAACCTGGCTGCCATCCGGAAGGCTCGGGCCCTCCACTCGCGCGGCCAGCAGTTGTCCCGCCAGGCGAATGTGGGCCAACTCCCCCGTGACGGCCCCCCGCTCCACCGTCGCGCGCAGCTCCCGGCCGACCATACGGGAGAGCAGATCGAGCACCGTGCGGCCCATCGCCCCTCCCGGGAGCGTTGCCCGCAGCGCGGGGCCGATCATGTCAGCCACGGCAACTCCAACTGCAAGGTGTTTGCGCGCAGATAGGATTTTCGGTGGAGGGCGCACGGGCCGGCCAGGTCCAGGGCCAGCATATGCTCTCTGGTTCCGTAGCCCTTGTGCTTTTCAAAGCCGAACTCAGGAAAGAGGCGACCGAACCTGCGCATCCGCCCGTCGCGGGCCTCTTTGGCCAAAACAGACGCGGCCGCTATCGAGAGGCATTCTCGATCTCCGCCGACAATCGTGCGACACCGCAGCTCCGGCATAGCGCGTCCCAAGTGGAAGTCGTGCCGCCCGTCGAGCAGGAGTTGCGCCGGGGCAAGGCCGCAGCGGCGAAAGCGAGCCACCAGGTATTCCAGGGCGATACGTGTGGCGGGGTTGATTCCGATCTCGTCCACCCGCCGGTTCGAGATGTGCACGATCGCGGCAAAGGAGGAACGCGCACGAATGGCGGGAACCTGTAACGCCCGCTCGGCTGGGGAGAGCGTTTTCGAATCCGAAACCCCCGCGAGATCTTCCGGGAGCTCCCCGGCGAAAAGTTCAGCCGGGAACGCAACGGCCGCAACAGTCAGCGGCCCTGCCAGCGCACCTCTGCCGACTTCGTCTGCCCCGATCACGAGGCCGGAAGCCTCTGCATAGCAGTCTGCTTCCGGGCCTTCGCGGTGGGAGCGCGCGAGCGGCATGGCGCGCGCTTCAGCTTTCGGCTGCTTCCGCGGCTTTGGCTGCCGCGCGACCGGATGACTTGGCCTTCTGCTTCTCGGCCTTCTGCTCGGCGATCATCTTGGCCTGCTCTTCGCGAGCCTCTTTGATGCGGCCGGCTTTGCCGGACTTGTGCCGCAAATAGAACAGCTTCGCGCGGCGGACCTTGCCCTTGCGAACGATCTGCACATGGTCGATGGAAGGGGAATGCCAGGGGAAGATACGCTCCACTCCGACCTCGTGGGAAACACGGCGCACGATGAAGGAACGACCGGCCCCCTCCCCGCGGATGGAGATCACCGTTCCCTCGTAGGCCTGCAGGCGCTCCTTGTCCCCTTCCCGAATCTTGTACTGAACACGAACCGTGTCTCCGACCCGAAAGTCCGGGTGTTTGCGGCGCGCCGATTCTCCAACCTTGGCTATGACCTCACCGAGGCTCTTGCGCTTTGCTTCCGTTGCCATGTCTACGTTTCCTCGTAATCTCTAAACTTTTCGTCTGCCGCCAACGTTCGATCTCGCCGTGGTTGCCCGAGAGCAGCACTTCCGGCACGTCCCAGCCTCGATATGAGGCCGGGCGCGTGTACTGCGGATACTCCAAAGCGCCACAGCCTTCGTTGCTCTCCACCCGCGAACTATCCGCGCAGCCCATGTATCCGGGCAGGAGCCGCGTGACGGCCTCGATGAGGCACAGCGCCGCGAGATCCCCGGAACCCAAGATGAAGTCCCCGAGCGAGATCTGATGATCCACCAGATGCTCGGCCACACGTTCATCCACCCCTTCGTAGTAGCCGCAAACCACGGTGAGTCCCGGGAGGTCCGCAAATTCCCGCACTCTGGCCTGTTGCAACCTTTCGCCACGAGGAGTCAGCAGCACGACTGGCAGTTTTTCAGGCAACGAAGCAAGAGCCGCATCAATCGGTCCCACTTCGAGCACCATGCCGGGCCCGCCGCCGTACGGCGCGTCGTCCACACGACCACCGCGTCCCGGCCCTGCAAACTCCCTGAGGTTTGTAGGGCTCAGTTTGAACAAGCCTCTCGAAGCTGCCTTGGACGGCAAGCCCGATTCCAGGTAGTGGTGGTAGCGTTCGGGGAAGAGTGTGATGATTTGGAAGTGCAAGGATCGCTCCAGAGGGAGTGTCGTCCCACCCGCGCCGGGAGACGTCACGTCCGAAACAGGTCCAGGTCCGAAATGACAATCCGGGACTCATCCGGTTCCAGTTGGCAGTACCGCTCCACGAAGGGCACAAGCAGTCTCTCTCCTTCGGCGAGCTCGATCTCCAGAATGCCGTGCGCGCCGTGGTCGAAGTAACCGACAACGCTCCCCCGGGCCGGGCCGCCCCGGTCCTCGGCGGCAACCACCGGAAGGCCGACCAGTTGGTACACGAACACGGCGTCCTCCTCTGCCAGGTCGGCTTTGGCCGCGCAGAGCCAGGCGCCCACGGCCGCTTCCTCGCCAAGCGGAGCGCCGTGTGGATCCGTCAGCGTCACCGTTCCCGTTCCGGCGCGCACGCGCAGGTGGGTCAGGCGCACCCGGTCGAAGCGGCCGTGCGGCGAAGGTCCGGCCCGCGAGGGTCCGAGCAGTGGTTCGGAGGGAGCGGGCGTGTAGAGGGCGACATCACCCCGTTTGAGGACGGCCAGGCCGTCTCCCGCGAACGTTATTCGAAACGAACCGGCCGGTGGGATAGCGCGGGTGATCCGGGCAACGGCCACGAAGTCGTTGGGATTCCAGCCATCAGTCGATGATTTCGAGGACGTAACTGCGTTTCTCCCGCGCACCGACCGCCTGAATCAGCGTGCGCAGGGCCCGGGCCACCGAGCCGTTCTTTCCAATTACCTTGCCGATATCCGAGTCTGCGACCCGCAGTTCGATGATGGTTTCCTCGCTGCCGGGGATTTCGGAAATGTGCACCTCGTCCTGGTTTTCCACCAGGCTGCGCACGACGTAGTCCACGAGGGGAATGGGGGTCATTTCGCAAGCAGGCCCTGCTTGCGCAGGAGCGAGCCGACCGTTTTGGTGGGGACGGCACCGACGCCGAGCCAGTATCGGATGCGCTCTTCCTTCAGGCTTACCTTGGGCTGAAAGGCCACTGTGTCATAGTAACCAAGTTGCTCGATGAACCGGCCATCCCGCTTTCCACGGGCCTCGGCGGCTACCAATCGGTAGAAGGGGCGATTCTTGGCCCCGTAACGTTGCAGGCGGATCTTTACCACGAGGCCACGGGCCGGTCAGGGCCCAAGGCTGTAAAGCCCTTTTTCAGTTGCGCGCGGTCGCCTGGTTTTCGGGATTCTTCAGCCCGCGATCCCCGTCGAAGCCGCCTGCTTGAGTAGCCCGGCGTTCTCATTCGGCGTGCGACCCCGAAAGCAGGCCGAGCCGGCAACACAGATGTCCACACCGTGCGCTGCCAGGCGGCCGATGTTGTCGAGGCTCACGCCGCCATCCACTTCGACGGCAATATCGCGATCCGAGACCATCGATTGTAGCCGACGGAGCTTGCCGAATGTGGACGGCAGGAACGGCTGACCGTAGTACCCGGGCTCCACACTCATGATGAGAACGAGGTCCAACTCGTCCAGGCAGTCCTCCAGCAGCTCGACCGGACTTCCGGGATTCAGAGCGATTCCCGCGCGGATCCCTTCGGCGCGAATGGACTGGGCGAGGCGAATCGGGAAGTTCGTTGCTTCCAGGTGAAAGGTGATGTTGTAGGGGCGCAGGGAGAAGTACTTGGGGATTTCGCGTTCCGGATGCGCCACCATGAGGTGCACGTCCAGAGGGATGTCCGTAGCCCGGGCCACCGCGCGCGTGTACTCTTCGCCAAAAGAAAGGGCCGGGACGAAATTCCCGTCCATGATGTCCATATGCAGCAGATCGATGAGACCGGAATCCATGCCTTCGAGCAGGCGACGCATGTCGGTCAGATCGGCGGCCAGAATGGAAGGCGAGAGCTTCATGATCCCTCAGGTCTATTGTCCGGCTATCCCAAGTTGTCAGGCTTGAATCGCTTCTCAAGTAGCTCTTTTCCGCCACAGGTGACCTTCAAGTTTTCAGTGCCCTGCCTGTAGAAAAGGATATTGGCTTCCTCTCCCTGCTGGTAGCGACTCGCGCGAAACACGCTGCGCGCAGTTCCTCCCTCCGGGACCACGACGGCCTCGCAGACGCCCTCCCCCTTCAGTCGGACCGTGACGAGTTCGTAGCCTCGCAGGAAGCGGCGGGCCGGGCGGTTATAGGCAACGTCCAGCTGTATAGGTCCGCCCGAGGGCGCGGTCACGGCGCGCACCAAGCCGACGTCCGCGTGACGCTCGGCGGGTTCCAATTTGCGGATCCGGTATTCGAGGCCGCTCCTTCCCAGGTACTCCCGGGCAACGGCGAGGTGCATACCCTTCACCGTCTCGGGTGCGGCAGCGTGCTTGCCCTTGGCCTCCGGACCGTCCGAAACCAGGAAGTGCACCTTCTCGCCGACCGTGATGCGCGCGCCCGCCGGAGGCACCTGAGCCAGGATGATGTCTTTGGGTGCGTCGTCCGGCACTCGCGCGACGGAACCGACTCCGATAGCAAACACCAACTGCCCGTGGGTCATGCGGCCCAGCGCCGCCACAGCGCTCGGCAGGGAGTTGCCGACGAACCGCGGCATGTCGAAAAGCGGGTCCGGCTGATTGACAACCAGGTACACTTTGTCCCGCGGCTGAATGGTGCTGCCTGCCGGGATACTCTGGTGGAGAATGAGACCGGGGGCCACGTCCGTGAAGGAGCGAGTTGCTATGCTGACACGAAGTTGTTCTCGCGCCAACTCGTTGTGCACGTCCAGATAGTAGCGGTCGACTACTTCCGGCATGATGGAACGCTCAGGACTGCGCTGGCGAAGCGAGAGCACGAGGACCGAAGCGGCGAAGAACACGCCCAGCCCCAATGCCAGGTAGAACAGAAGTCGGGCAACGCCCTTGAAGAAAACGAGTTCCGGGCGGACAGTCGCCGAGCGTTGCCCTTCCCCTGCTGGTGTCTGATTCATGATTGCTGAGGTTGTTGTGAGGACGCGGACACGAACCGACTTCCGGGCGGCAGCGGCATGCCGTTCAGAAAGTCGGCGGCGCTCATGGCCCTGCGATTCTCCATTTGAAGTTCCAACACCTCGATGAGACCGGAACCCGTCCCGACCAGGAGTTGCTGTTTGCCCTGCAGCCTCCGCGTCACAACCTCGCCTGGCGAGGCGGGCGGCAATTGATTTTCCGACCCGATGACGGGGCGCGTTCGCAGGATGCGAACCCAGCGGCCCGAAAGCTGACTGCGGGCCACGGGCCACGGGTTGAGTGCCCGCACCAGGTTGTGGACTCTGGGTGCGTCAAGTGCCCAGTCGATATCGGCCTGCTCCGTAGAAAGCCGGTGACAGTATGTGGCGCGCCCGGGATCCTGGGGCACTCTCCCGCTCAGCAGGCTGGCAAAG
>CAZPFB010000098.1:0-20240 GCA_964585735.1 uncultured Leptospiraceae bacterium | reverse complement strand
AGATCAACTCGGGTGATCTGGCCCAGACCTCTTCCGACCCCTGGGCCGCGCTCTCTGATCAGCTCGGCGATTGCAGCGAAGTGCACGTACTGTTCGGCGAAAATCAATCCATTAGTCTGCGTCCGCTCGGTCGGTTGCTCAAGTGGTCCTACGACGTTCAGAGCAGCGGCCGTCGCATTGTCGTGAAAGCCGAGACTCCACTGCGCGAAATGCTCCGCGACCTCCAGCTCGACTTGGAAGCTTCCGCCTGAGGGTGAAACCATGGTCAACTATCAAGCACTGCACGAGAACTTCATCAATGAGTCGGCCCGCCTCCTCGAGTCGGCCGAGACATCGATCCTCGAATGGGAAAGCACGAAGAACAGCGACTCCATTGACGGCGTCTTTCGCGCCATTCATACGATTAAAGGAAATTCGGGTCTCTTCGATCTGCCGGGTCTGACGCGCTTTGCGCACGCCGTCGAACACCTGCTCGGTCGACTGCGCGGTCGGGAAAGCGCGCCCGGCCAGGAACTCGTAGACGTTCTGCTCGAAAGCCTCGATGAGCTGCGCCGACTGCTCGCCACGCCCGGTGAAGCATCCCCTTCGCTCGTGTCTCGCGTCGAGCGCGCCGCCGGCGAAACTGGCGGGGCCACGGTTGCTCCTTCCCGAAGTGGCTCCATCGAATCGAAACCCGCGGTTGTCCCGGCAATTCAAGCTCAGGGCACTGCGCGCCCCAAAGTCAGCGGTGGCGCGAACGGGAACGGGAACGGCAGCGGCGCGGCCGGTTCGCCGTCCGGAGGAATTCGGGTCCCAGGCCGCCTTGTCAAATTGGCGCGCGTGGAGCGGGCGGCGCTGACGGCCGTCTTTCTCGACCTGGCCCAGCAGCAGTTTGAGGATCTCGAAGCCGCATGGAAGACCATCGACGGTCTGCGCGCCTCGGGGCAGGTCGTGATGGCAGGCCCGCGCCCCGAGCGCTTCGGTACGGATGGCAGCGAGCTGCCATACTTTCTTCTTCTGCTAACGAAAGAAGATCCCGACTCCGTTCTGCGTGCAAAAGGGCTGCGGGCACAATCGCTCAAGCCGCTGCACGTTCCGACGAAGGTATCCGAAGACACGACCGCGCAGGGCGCGACCCCACCCTCGTTGCCCGAGCTTTCGCCCGCACCGGAAGTTGCGTCGCCGGCTGAGGCTCTCGACGCTCCGGGCGATTCTCCCGAAGCGGGGCAGGGGCTCGAAGCGCAGGCGAAACAGACGGTTGCCGAGACGCATCTGCGCGTACCCGTCACCCTGATCGACGGGCTCATGAACCTCGCGGGCGAAACAATCGTCGCGCGCAATGACCTCATGCGCCGCATTCTTGCGCTCTCCGATGCGGGTCTTGTGCTGTCCGGAAAGCGTATCAGCCAGCTCGTCACGACCCTTCAGGAACAGATCATGAAGAGTCGACTTCAGGAGCTCGAGACTGTCTTCCAGAGACTTCCCCGCACGGTGCGCGATGTGGCCCGACTGACGGGCAAGGAAGTGCGCCTTGCCGTCACGGGCGGAGACGTGGAACTCGACAAGAACGTCATCGACGTTCTGTTGGAAGCCATCCTCCACATGGTTCGCAATGCGATCGACCATGGTCTGGAATCGCCCGCGACCCGCCAGCAAATCGGAAAGTCCCGCGAGGGAACGCTCCGAATCACGGCCGAGTTGCGGGCGGGCGTCGTTCTGCTCGTCATTTCGGATGACGGTAGGGGTCTGGACCTCGAAGCGATTCGATCCATCGCAGTGAGCAAAGGGCTCCTCGCGGCTGATGCGATTCCGACTCCCGACGAGATTGCGCGCCTCATCTTTCTGCCGGGCTTCTCGACCGCCAAGGAAGTCACCACGACCAGCGGTCGCGGTGTCGGCATGGACGTCGTCCAAAGCAGCCTGAAACGGATCGGGGGGTCCATCGATGTGCAGTCCGAAAAGGGACGCGGCACGACCTTCGTCGTCCGCATACCGCAGACCCTCTCTATCGTAACCTGCCTCGTGCTGCGCACCGGCGAGCACAGCTACGCGGTGCCCCAGCAGAACATCGTGGAACTGTTGCGCGTGGAAGCAGACAAGCTTTCGGACTCGGGGCCGCACAGCGTTTACAACCTGCGCGGGAACATCCTGCCGGTCTTCCCGTTCGTGCAGATGCTCCACAACGACGCGACCGAAACAGCTCTTGAATACATGGCGGTGCTGAAGTCTGACCGTTACCGTTACGGCATTCTCTTCCAAAGTGTGCTGTCACCTGAGGAGCTCCTGGTCAAGCCGCTCGGCGCTCAGCTCCAGAACGTGTCCATGTTTGCGGGCGCTGCCATTGTCGGTACCGGAGACGCTGTCCTCGTACTCGATGCCACGGGCTTTGCCCGCTTTGCGGAGCTGATGCCCAACGAACTTGACGTCGTGCAGGAAGAAGGCCGGTCTGAAGCCGACGGGGTTGCGATTCGCTATCTGCTCGTCCGCTCCGGCGGCCGTCTGTTTGCGCTTCCCGCAGACTCGGTGCCGCGTGTGGAACCCGTGCGCGGCAGCGAGCTCTCCGAAAGTCTGGGAGTGCTGCATTTCGTGTTCGAAGACCGTGTGGTGCGGATCTTTTCGCCTGCGCGGTTGGTCGGGATGTCCTCGCAGAAGAACGACACGCGGTTCGTGGTCATGTATAGGACAACCACCGGTCGGGTCGGTCTGGCCGCGGACGAACTGCTGAACGTCGTCGAAAATTCTGCCGAGGTGCACGGTGACTTCGAGCACAGGTTTGTGCGCGGGCACATCCTCGTGGGTGGCGAAGCGGCTCTCGTGCTCGACGACGCGGCCCTGGTGGAACTCAAGCATATCGATGCGCTCGATCCGGAGCGAGTGGACCTTCCGGAAACAGCAGTAGCGGAGGCAAAAGCATGAGCCAACTGATCAAGAACGCAGCCATAGTGTCTGCGCAGGAAAATCAGGTCGCCAGTCCCACGCGACGCGCGCAGGACGAATCCGTCCGCCACATTCTGGTCTGGGAAATTGCGGGCGAACTCTTCGGCTGCCAAACCGAGCAGAGCCGCGAGGTGGACAATGAAGTACGGGTCGTGCCCGTACCGCACTCACCCGACCACATCGCGGGCATCAAGACAGTGCGCGGTGAAGTGATGATTGTGCTGCGCCTTCCGGTGCTGCTCGGTCGGGCCGACGCCGATCGGGCCGCCCTTTCGGGATCCATCGTCCGGTTGCGGTCGAGCACCGGATACATTGGGATTCTTGCCGACCGCGTCGTGGACATTGCCGCCGTCCCGGCGTCGGAAATCGAGCCGACACCGGGCCACTACAGCGAAGCGGAGCGTGTGCATCTTTCCGGACTTGCGAAGACCCATCTGGGTCTCGTCAACCTGGTGAACGTTGCCGCGCTCGTTTGAACTCTTTTTTGAAATGGCACTTGATAAGGAGGAAAAGTGTATGAACAACAAGAGCATCTGGGGACGGTTCCGCGATCGAGTGCTCAGCACGTCCATCCGGACCCGTCTGTATTTCATCCTGTTTTGCGTACTGGTCCCACTGTGCACGCTGACAGGACTCATGGTCTCCGAGAACATGTCGGCGATCGGTGTGCTGGTCAAGCAGCGTAAGGGAACGGCGGTCGTGGGACCTCTGGTCAACGCACTCGTGGACGCGCAGGAGCGCAAGATTGCGGCCGCGCGTCACCTGACGGGGGCAACGGACGCGGCTGAAACGCTGCGTTCGGCGGACGACCGGATCGATCAGAAGCTGGCCGAACTCGGCCGGTTGCCGGCCGATACCATTGCGGCGGCAGGTGCGCAGGAGCCGCTGCAGAAGGTGCGCACGAACTGGGAGGCACTCAAGCAACACAAGGCTCGCAACGGCCTGGATCTTGCCGAGGTCCACGAAAAGTTCGACAACACCGTCATGGCGGCCGTGAACGAAGCCAACTGGACCTCGGGCATCATGCTCGATGGTGACGAGTACACCTTCCGGCTCATCTATCAGTTTGCCGACATGCCCAAGATGGCCAGCTACGTGGGGGAAATGGGCGCGCTCTTTGCGCTCGGCGCACGGTACGGAAACATCGAGGCGGGCGAAGCCGGACGGCTGAGCGTTCTGCACGAACGTGCGGTGGATCGCAAGAAGCGGGTCGAGGTGGGCGTGACCGGCGCTCTGGCAGATCCCATGAACAAGGAACTGCTCGAGGTCGTGCTCAAAGATTCCGGTCCGCACACACAGGCTCTGATGGACAGCGTTCAGGCGGTGGCCACGGGCCGCAGCATCTCCACGTTTTCTCCCTCGGAAGCACTTTCCATTGCGAACAAGGCGCAGGCGAGCTATGGCAAATTCGTGAAAGGGATGGTGCAAACGATCGAGAAGCGCTACGAGAAACGCGAGCAGGCTCTGTGGCGTTCCATCTACGTCACGGTGGGCGCTGTAGCAACTCTCATCGTGTTCACGGCGCTGCTCCTCTTCTTTGTGGTACGCAGCATCACCAATCCGCTGTCTGCCGCGGTAACGCGTGTCAAAGACATCTCGGAAGGGGAAGGCGACCTGACTCAACGTATCGACGTCACCGCTCAGGACGAAGTGGGGGATCTCGGTAAGTGGATGAACAACTTCATCGAAAACCTGGATCGGATGATCGCCCGGGTGCATGACGTTTCCACCAACCTCAATGGAGCAGCGGGTGGTTTGACGACGGCCAGCCAGAGTCTCTCGGCCGGCACCGAGCAGGTTTCGCAGCAGGCGCAGTCCATTGCCGGGTCGGCCACGCAGATGACGCAAAACATGCAGATTCTGTCGAGCGCCATCGAGGAGATGTCCATCTCCATCTCGGAAGTAGCCCGCAAGGCGGGCGAGGCGGCCTCGGTTGCCACCGAGGCCAACAGCATGGCCGGAGAGACAAACAGCCTGGTGCGGGCTCTCGGTGACAACGCCCGTGAAATCGGGAACGTCATCGACGCGATCACCGGCATTGCCTCGCAGACCAATCTGCTGGCGCTCAACGCGGCCATCGAGGCTGCCGGTGCTGGGGAGGCAGGTAAGGGTTTCGCCGTCGTTGCCGCGGAAGTCAAGGAACTGGCCCGCCAGAGTGGCGAATCTTCCGAAGAGATCAAGCGCAAGATAGTCGCCATCCAGGAAAGTACCGCGCAGGCGGTCGATGCCATCGGCAAGATTGCCGGAGTCATCAACCAGGTCAGCGACATCAGCACGTCGATTGCTTCTTCCGTAGAAGAGCAGTCGATCAGCGCCCGCGAGATTTCCTCGAACGTGACGCAGGCGGCGTCTGCCGCTACTGAAGTGGCGACCAACATCACCGGGATCTCCGACGCAGCGCGTTCGGGCGCCGAAGATGCCAGCCGCAGCTCTCAGCTGGCCGGGGATCTTCAGACGTTGGCCCGCGATCTGAGCACAATCGTGGACAAGTTCAAGTTCTCGACCCGCGAAGCCGTTGGGAAGGCCGCGTAACGGGAAGCGACGAACCCGGCGGGCCGCTGTGGCGGTCCCGCCGGAAGGGGACGGACAAACATATGGAAGAGCACAGCAGAACGCGCGTCATGATTGTCGATGACTCGGAAGTCATGCGCGGTCTGTTGCGCACGGAACTCGGCGGCGACCCCGGCATCGAGGTCGTCGCTCATGCGCGGAATGGCCGGGTGGCCCTTCCGCGCGTTCGTTACTATCGGCCGGACATCGTCCTTCTCGACGTGGAGATGCCGGAAATGGATGGAATCGAGACTCTGCAGGCCATTCGCTCGGAGTTCCCGAAGATTCAGGTCATCATGTTCAGCGCGCGCACGGAGCGCAGCGCCCGCCATACCATACGGGCCCTTGGAATGGGCGCCGTCGATTTTGTCATCAAACCCGAGTACGGTCGCGACGGCGACCCGAGCTCCTTCATTCGTTCGGTGATGCGCACCCGTATACATTCGCTGCAGAAAAGACGCAACCCTCATCAACCTTCCCTCGAGCGCGGCGCAGACATACCTGGTGAAGGCGGAGCAAACGCGCCAGGGCGCGCGCGTCGACTGACTGCACCAACGGACCTCACTGTTTGCGGAATAGGGGTCTCCACCGGCGGGCCCGTGGCGCTGCGCCAGCTCTTAGCAGGCTTCCCCGGAGACTTTCCGGGAACGGTCCTCGTTGTGCAACACATGCCGCCCGTTTTTACCAAGCTTCTGGCCGAGAGTCTCGACGCGGATGTGAAGTGCCGCGTACTGGAAGCGGCGGATGGCGATCTGCTCCAGCGAGGTACGGTGTACATTGCTCCCGGAGGCCGCCAGATGGAGCTCGCCCAGGTGGACGGTCAGTTGCGCCTGCGCGTTTTCGAGGGCGAACCGGAACTGAACTGCCGGCCCTCTGTGAATGTGCTCTTCCGCTCGCTCGCGAACGTCCTCGGCGAACGGGCCGCGGGGGTCATCATGACCGGAATGGGCCACGACGGCACGGAAGGGATGAAGGCCATGCACGCACGGGGCTCGTACCTGCTCTCGCAAGACAAAGAAAGCTGCGTCATCTATGGGATGCCGGACGGACCGAACCGCGCCGGCATCATCGATGAAACACATGCGCTGTCCGACCTCGGGAAACGCATCGTCGAGATCCTCGGAGGCAAACCATGAGCGACCATGTGGCACTGGCGGACTGCGTTGCGCGGGAAGCGGGAGTCATACTACATGACAAAGCCTACCTATTCGAAAATCGCCTGCGTCCGATCATGAAGGAGTTCGGCCTCTCCACGTTCGATGAGATCGCGGCCCGGTTTCGGGCAGACGGCGACCTGCGCGAAAGGGTCCTCGATACGATGACGACTCATGAAACGCGCTTCTTTCGGGACGAGCACCTCTTCCTCGCGTTCACAAAACAGATCATTCCCGAGCTTCTTTCCACGCAACGCGAGGACGCCGGCAACGGAGTCCTTCGCATTTGGAGCGCCGGCTGCTCTACCGGACAGGAGCCGTACAGCATCCTGATTTCCATACTCGAGCACCACCCCAGGCTCGCGGGCCGCGTCAAGATACTGGCGACGGACGTGAGTCGTCCCACACTCGAGAGGGCCATTCAGGGTCGCTTCAGCGCCTTTGAAGTGCAGCGCGGCATGACGCCCGCCCTTCTTGGGCGGTACTTCCAGCAGGAGGGCGGCGACTACGTGCTCCGCGAAACGTACCGCAGTCAGGTGGAGTTTCGAATCCAGAACCTCGTCATGGATCCGGTTCCCGGCACTTTCGACGTGATTTTCTGCCGGAATGTTGCCATCTACTTCACGACTGAGGAGCGCTCGAAGCTCTTTGGGAGATTCGCGCAGAATCTCCGGCGTGACGGCGTTCTCATCCTCGGGGGCGCTGAGTCGCCGACCGGATTCTATGACAACTTCGTGCGGCGGGAATGTGGCCTTGCACAATACTATGAGATGAACATGAGTCGGGTCACCTGGTTTCCGAAACCTGGTGCGACCAAGTGAGGGTACGTTTATGTCGAACAAAGAGACGATTCTGGCGGTGGATGACTCCGAAACGGTACTCGACCTCGTGCAGCAGACGCTGGAAAGCGGAGGCTACCGGGTCGTTGTGGCGCTCGACGGTCAGGAAGGGCTCGAGCGCTTCCGGGAGAATGACGTGGTCGCCGTGATCACGGACATCAACATGCCGGTCATGGACGGGATCACGCTCACGCGCGAGATCCGCAAAATCGATCCTGCCGTTCCCATCCTGACGCTGACCACCGAATCGAGTGATTCCCTCAAGAATGCGGGGGCTCTCGCCGGCGCAAACGGCTGGGTCGTCAAGCCCTTTCGCCCGGCCCAATTTCTGGACATCGTCCGTCAGGTGATCAGCTGATAGTGCTCAAGCAACGGAGAGGACGGAAGGAGACACACGAAAAGTCCGCAGAGTGAGGGAAACTACTCTGTCGCTTCGTAGCCGCACTCATTGACCAAGCGAGCTTCCGGTGGCATGATTCCATCATCTTCGAGGAGTGCAGTCAATGAACAGAGGGCGCGTACTGATAGTAGATGATGAACCACTGGTCCGGGAGGCTCTCGGACGCCTGCTGACTCTGAGTGGTTTCGACGTAGAGGCTTACGGTGATGGGTTGGCCGCCCGGGAGGCGCTTTTGATGCGCCACTATGATGCCGTGCTTGCAGACATCGGCATGCCACGACTGACCGGAACCGGCCTGCTGGAGTGGCTGCACGCGCGCGATCTGGACCAGCGCGTGATCCTCATCACGGGACAGCCGGACCTCGAGACAGCCGTTCGAGCAGTTCGTTCGGGTGCCTACGACTACATTCGCAAGCCGTTCGATCCCGATGTGCTGCTCGAGACCGTGGGCCGGGCTGTGGAAGACGCGCGCGGTGTTGCGGCGGCCCGCCACCTCGACACCGGCACCGGTCTGCCGCGCCTGTCGATCCTCCGTGAGATGATCGACCATTTTGCGTTAGAGCGACCGGCAGATCCGCTCACCGCGGTTCTGCTCGAACTTCACGGAGTCTCCAGTGTGGAGCGCGGTCCCACGCTCGACAGTATCCTGTCCGAAACCGCGCGGGCCGTCCAGAGCATCGACCCGATGGTCCTATCGGTTGGTCGTCTGAGCACGAACGTGCTCGCCGTGCTCCTGGAGTGCGGGTCCGATGAGGAGGACTGCCGAAAGATGGCCTACCGGATCCAGCAGGCGGTGCAGGGCGTTTCGTGGGAACGGTTGGGGCACACGCCGGGCCTTTCGCTCGGTTTGGCCTTTCATCCGGCTCCCGAGGGTTCCTCCAGCGACCTCTTGGCGCGCGCGGAGCAGGCGTTGCTCGAAGCCCGGCAGGGCGGTCCAGGTACGACGCGTTTCTATCACCCTTCCATCGGAGACCGACGAACCCGAGCCCGCGAAGTGGAATTGCGGCTGCAGCGCGCCGTGCGTCGCGGGGCCTTTCGGCTGGTCTACCAACCCAAGATTGACATTCGGGCCAATCGGATTGCGGGCGCGGAAGCGCTCATACGTCTCGATGATGGCGGCGAAGCGATTGGGCCCGCGCAGTTCATTCCTCTGGCCGAGGAGCGCGGACTCATCGCGGCCATTTCGGAATGGCTGCTTGGAGAGGTGGCCGCACTGCATGAAAGGCGCACAAAGGCCGGCAGGCAACCGCTGCCTGTGGCGGTTAACGTATCGAGTATCATGATAGGTGCTCCCTACTTTGCCGAGCGTCTCGTCGGTCGCTTCGAGGGCATGGGTCCGATCAAAGACCTCCTCGAAGTGGAGATTACGGAAACCGCGCTGCTGGACACGGACGCGCACCTTTCGGAATGTCTGTCCCGCCTTAATCGCGCGGGCGTGCCTATCGCGCTCGACGACTTCGGGACCGGCTACTCCTCGCTGAGTCACGTTCGGCAGCTTGCCGTTCAAAAGCTAAAGATCGATAAACGATTTGTTCAGGGCCTTCCAGGGGACAGTCGCGACGCCGCCATCGTCAGGGCCATCCTGGAGCTCGCTTTGGCCTGCGGGCTCGAAACGATTGCCGAGGGAGTTGAGACGCGGGAGCAGCAGGACTACCTGCTCGACCTCGGCTGTCATCAGGTGCAGGGCTACCTGCACGCACCGCCTCTTCCGGAGCGCGAACTCTCACAGTTTGAGGAACAGTGGGCCAATGCCCGCATGTTCTGAGGAGAAGCCATGCTGCCTGCACCCATCACAGACCGAATCCTTGTCTCGGAGAAAGAAGACCTATTTCAACTCATACTCTTGGGTCCACCCGGCCCGGCCACGGAGCGCCTTGCGGAAACGCTGAGGCTGTGGTTCCGAGGTACCATGCGACTCTCTGTCAAGGAGTCAGAGAGCGCAAGATGTGCCGCCGTGACGCTTCACAGCTCCCCTTGGGATTTTGCCGTCGTGCTCGTGGATTTTCCTGGGGGGGAACCGGAAGGCGACATCGACGAGGTTCTCGAAACCGCGCGGCGGATGGACATTCCCACCATCGTCGTGCGACCGGGGGATGCGGATGCGTACCGCGCCCACGCGCATCGCTCGGGTGCTCTCGATTGCTGCGACCTGGACACGCGCGCCTATCGGCCCGACGATCGGTTGCGGAATTTGCTGGGTGCCTTTCTGCGGCGATCGCGGCTCGAAGGCGCGAGGCCCCGCGGGAAGAAGCCGTCCGCGGACACGGCCATGTTCGGCATGATGGCCGACCTGCGCGGCAGATGGGAGGAGGAGCGCACGCGCACGCAGCATCTTGAAACTGAGAAGCGGCGGATCCGAGACGCTTTCGGTCTGTACGTTCACGACACGGTAATCGAGGGCATCCTATCGCGTGAGATCCCTCTCGAACAGCGCGGGAGACAGAGGCTCGTTTCGGTGATGTTCGCCGACATTCGCGGCTTCACGACCATAGCCGAATCGATGAATCCTCTGCACGTCATCTCGTTTCTGAACGAGTTCTTCACCGCCATGACGGAAGTGATCGAGGATCATTCGGGCATGATCGACAAGTACATCGGCGACTCCATCATGAGCCTGTTCGGCGTGCTCTCTGACGATCAGCCGCACGCAGATCAGGCGACGCGCGCGGCCCGGATGATGCAGGAAGTCTTTTTGCAATGGTTGCCCGGCTGGATTCGTAACTACGGGTTCAAACCGGCACTCGGCATAGGAATCGCAACGGGCCCGGTGATTCTGGGAAACATAGGCTCCTTCCAGAAGCTGTCGTACACGGCCATCGGGGACACGGTCAACCTGGCCGCACGGCTGGAGAATACGGCCAAGCCGGGTGAAATCATCCTCGCCGAGTCCACCGTCCGGGGTCTCGCGCACACTCTCCGGGAGTCCCTGCCTGCCGAGGAAAGTTCCATTGCAGTTCGCGGCAAGCAGCAGGAGTGTCGGATCTATCGGCTGCGCGCCGTGGCACAGGAAGGGCCATGAGCAAGCGCTCGCCAATGTGGCGGTCAGAGCAGGTTGTTGCTGACAGCAAAGCGGATGAGGCCGGCCTGGTTGGTTATCCCGAGCTTCTCCATGATCCGGGCGCGGTGGTTCTCGACGGTGCGTGGACTCAGTCCCAACTTTTCGCCGATCGCCTTGCTCGTAAGGCCCCCCGCCACGTGAACGAGCACTTCCCGTTCGCGGCGGGAAAGCACTCCGAGCGAACCCTCGACGGCACTCTCCTCCACGGCGACGCTTTCGAGCAGCGCTGCGGTAAGCGTCGGCGAAACGGCGCGCCGACCTTCGCGGATCTCGCGGATGGCCCACAACAGTCGGTCGTGCGCATCGTCCTTGAGGATGTAGCCGTCGGCGCCTCCTGCGAGAGCGCGCCGGAGGTAGGCCTGCGTTCGATGCATGGTAACGATCAGGATCTTGAGTTTTCGATGAACCTTCTTGAGCAGTTGCAGCGAGCTCAGCCCATCCATGCCCGGCATGCTGATGTCGAGGATGACGAGGTCGCAGTCGTTCTTGTTGATGAGCTCCACCAGTTCGTCTCCATTGCCTGCTTCGCCGATGACCCGCAGCGTCTGGTCGTCCGAGATGAGACGGACGACTCCCGCCCGAAACAACGCGTGATCGTCTGCAACAGCAACGCGCAGGGGGCCGGTGTCTTTACCCGGGCCCTTCTTCCGCGTGGGCTCGTTCTTCGTCATGACACGACTCCTTTGACGGGAACTACGAGGCGAACTTCTGTGCCGCGCGGCGAAAGCGCAGCAAAGCTCAGTGTTCCATCCACCAGGGCGGCGCGTTTGGTCATGATCGCAAGGCCCATGCCGGAGGAGGGCGATTGCGCGAAGCCATTGCCGTCGTCCCGGATGGTCAGGACTACGTTGTTGTCCTTTCGGTGCAGGGCCACTTCCAGAGCGGCGGCGCCGGAGTGGCGCAGGGCGTTCACCAGGCTCTCCTGAACAATCCGATAGATATGAAGCGCGGCGTCCTCAGAAAACAGATCGTCGGTGTCTTCGAGTTTGCACGCGATGCGCGCGCCACCGGTGGACGAGAGGCCGTCGCACAATTCGCGGATGGCATTGGCCAGACCCACAACCGCAATTCCCAGCGGACTCATGCCGTGCGAGAGCTGCCGGCAATTCTCCGTCGTCCCGGCCAGGTAGTCGATCAGTCGTTCGATCCGCGCGGCGATCTGCGGTTGCTCTGCGGTCGTTTCATCCCGGAGGCGCTGCAACTCCAGCCGCAGAGAAAGCAGCGCCTGTCCGATGGTATCGTGCAGTTCGCGCGCAACACGGGATCGCTCCCTATCCTGAATCTGGATCAGCTCTTCGGAAAGACGCGCCAATTCCGCCGTTCGCTCCTGGACGAGTCTTTCGAGTTCCACGGCCCGACGATGCAGCCGCTTGTTGAGCTTGCGATTCTCCAGGCGCGCGCGCCCCAGCAGAACCGCGTTCCCGAGGACATGCAGGAGTCTGTCCGGATCGAGTGGCTTCGGCAGATAGTCGAAGGCGTCCGCGCGCAACGCTTCCACAGCGGTCTCGGTATTGGGCGCTCCGGTCATGAGGAGGACCTCGACATCAGGGGCGAGCCGCCGCACGGCACTGAGGAAGTCCGTCCCCTTCATGCCCGGCATCAGGATGTCCGAAATGATGGCGTCCACGTGGTGCGACTTGATCATGGCAAGGCCCTGGGCCGCATTCTCTGCCAGCAGAACCTCGTATCGTTCGGCCCCGAGCAGGAGCTGCAACGAGTTGCGGATGGAGGCCTCGTCGTCGATCACGAGAACACACGGTCCGTCGGCCGCCAGGGGGCGGTCCTGTATGATGGCGGGTTCGGACAATCGTTTGTACCCGCATCCATGATACAGGATCCAAATGCGGAGTAAAGCATTGTCTCGACTCGAAGCAGGAGAACGGGCGGGTCGAGAGCCATCGCGACTTCTGGTTGGCAAACCGGATCGGCCGATCTCCCGTGGCAAGGACCTGACTCCGGGCCGGACCTCCTCTATGCGGAACTACCTGAAGCAGAAGCCACTGGAGTGGAAGCTGGTGGCGTCGATGGGTGCGCTCTTGGCGGCATCGCTCGTGAGCCTCTTCGTGGCTTCGGTTTTTGCCGCGCAGGCCCGTCGCGACGCTGAAGAACTCCTGCGAACGACCGCAGAGCGCGGCCTGCTCATTCGCCGTATTCAGGTCTCGTTTCGTCTACAGGTACAGGAGTGGAAGAACGTTCTTCTGCGCGGGCATGATCCGGTCCTGCGCCAACGCTACGTGCAGGGTTTTCGGGCAAGCCAGGCCGATGTTTCCAGGGCGCTTGCTCGCTTGAAGCAGATGGACTCGGCGAAGTTGGTGCCGGAAATGCTCAAACGGTTGGAGGACTCTCATGCCGCCATCAACGCCGAGTACGAGTCCGGATTCGCGGAACTGGCCCGCGGGGGATGGACCAACTTTCGGGCCGTCGACGATCACGCGCGGGGACTGGATCGTCCGTTCGATGCGCTCGTGGAGCGCCTGGTTCACGAGACGGAAGCCTTCGAGCGCGAGGCGCGAGAGCAGGCCGGCATTCTCACGAATGCGCGCATGCTCCTGGTCGGCGTCATCCTGGGGCTGACTCAGGCGCTCTTGATTCTGGCGACGACACGTGTGGCTGTGCGGTTGCTTCGCCGAGCGCGCGCCGCTGAGCAGGAGGCTGACCGAAGTCGCGAGGATCTCCGCATTACGCTCGAATCCATTGGGGACGGCGTCATCGCGACCGATCGTGTCGGTCTCGTCGTGCGGATGAATCCTGTGGCCGAGCAGCTCACGGGCTGGCCGATCGCGGAGGCGCGGGGCAGACCACTGACAGAAGTATTTCGCATCGTGGAGGCGCACACGGGTCGACCGGCGGAACTTCCCGTGGCGCGGGTGATCGCCACGGGGAAAGTCGTCGGTCTCGCCAACCACACGGTCCTCATTTCCCGCAACAACACGCGCTACCACATTGCCGATTCCGGCGCCCCGATCCGGGACGCGCAGGACGAGGTCGTCGGAGTCGTACTCGTCTTCCGAGACGTGACCCGGGAGTACTCTCTACAACAGCAACTCGTACACAGTCAGAAGCTGGATGCCATCGGCAGACTGGCGGGCGGGGTGGCCCACGACTTCAACAACGTGATCACGGTCATCATCAGTGCTGCGGAGATGCTCGGGCGGAAGGCCCGGGATGCAGAGACTCTTTCTTTTCAGAGAATGATCCTCGAGAGCGCGCGCCGGGCAGGCGGACTCGTGGACAAGCTCCTCTCGTTCGCGCGCAGGCAGCCCGCGTCTTCGACGAAGGTGGATTTGCATCGCGTGCTCGAAGAAACGGTCGGTATGCTCCAGAGCACCATCGATCGACGCGTCGCCATCGACTACCTGCCGTGTTCAGGTCCGGCTATCGTCGTCGGAGATCCCTCCCAGCTTCAGAGCGTTTTTCTCAACCTCGGCATCAATGCCTGGCATGCCATGGAGGAGGCGGGCCGCATCACCATCGAGACCGAACTGGTGGAGCTGGAGGAGGCTGCAGTGGAAGGCAGCCCCTTCGCGCTCACCGCCGGCGCGTACGTTCGTGTCTCGGTTCGCGACACTGGAGTCGGCATTCCGCCCGAGCACCTGGCAAAAGTCTTCGATCCTTTCTTCACCACGAAGGATGCGGGTTCGGGGACGGGGCTGGGGCTTGCGGCGGCCTACGGCACCATTCAGCAACACCGAGGGTCGATTACGGTCGAGAGCGAACCCGGAAAGGGAACGGTATTTCAGATACATCTTCCCCTGACGCACGAGGAACTCGGAGCCCACCATGGGGTGGCCAACATCAGACGCGGCAGCGGCCGAATCTTGGTCGTCGATGATGAGGACTCGATTCGTGCGACTGCTCGATTGATCTTGCTGGATCTGGGATATGAGGTGGAGCTCGCTGCCGATGGGGAAGAGGCCGTGGCCCTCGTGTCCCGGGATCCGCAAAGATTCGACCTCGTGCTCCTGGACATGATCATGCCCAACATGAATGGTCGGGAATGCTTCCATGCGCTGCGTTCCATTCGCCCGGACGTTGCCGTGATTCTGACCTCCGGCTTCACACGTGAGGGGGACCTGGCGCAACTAAAGGCCGCAGGCCTGAGGGGCTTCGTGCGCAAGCCGTACGTCACGGCCACCCTGAGCGAAGCGGTCCATACCGCTCTCCTGGGTCGCTGAGGCATTCCTTTCTGGTTGCCTGGGCACCGGGCGGCGCTGCCGAGTGCGCCGGGTCAAGCAGAACCCTTCACTCCGGCGCCGGCCAGGAAATCCGCAAGGTCGCGCCAACCGCGGGCCAACTCCGATAGAGCTTCGACCTCCAGCTCGGAGCGCGGGCAATCGAGCAGTACGCGCAATGCCGAGACTTCCTTCAGGCGCCCCATCGCAATCTCGATCAGGCCCACCGGGTAGCGTCGCGCGAGTGTCCGGAAAAGATCCAGCGCATCCGGATGGACGATCGGTGCGGCCACATAACGCTCGTTGGCCCAGAAGGAATTCGAAAGGCACTCGAAGAACGACAGGCGGAGGTTGCCGGGCGTGAGGGCCAACTTGAGCTCGTAAGCGATCAGTGTGTCCCGGCCCACCGTGCCGGTCCGCGCTGCTGCTGCCGCCGCCGGTCCCTCGTGCAGCCCGGGGCGAAAGGCAACGATGTCCGGATACATCCAGCGGCCTTCGCCATTCATCCATCGTTCCGCCGTGCGGTGGTCCAGAGACGTGGCCGACATCCCCCTTTCTTCGAGGACGCGACAGAAGGGCGCGTACAGGTCCGCTTCCAGGTTGGACACGGTTTCGTTGCGTCCCGGGCGAAGCTCGTAGACCAGAAGGTTTCCCTGTTTCCGACTGCGGATGTCGCTTTCCGGTTTTTCGCTTTCGGTCTGGAGCGCATCTTCGAGCTCCGTCTCCTCGACGACGCCCAGCTGAGGTGCGAGAAGCGGGAGCAGTCGCGCCGCGCTCCGGGCAGCCCCTGATATTCGCAGTGCCTCCCGCGCTGCCGCGAGGAGTTCCCGCTTCCGATCAGCGCCGCTTTTTTTGCCCCGCGCGCCCAACGCCACTCACCTTGATCCCCAAACCTGCCAGCCACGCATTGCGCGTTCGTGGCGAATACTTCACGAGCTTTCCGTTGGCATCCGAAACGTTTGCCAGAAAACTGAGCCACGATAGTTCCTCGGAGGAGAAGCCTGCGAGCAATGCCAGCGCGGCCGCTTCGTCGGAGGACCGCAATTCCCGGAGGAGCGGACGGAGTCGGGAGGCGATGCGACTGCATTCATCTCGGGCGGCGCGCGCGGCCGCAAGCGCGTCCTTGGTCCGCTTGGATTCTTGCCTGCGCAACGAGTCGAACAGACCGCGATCTTCGGAGGGCACCGAGCGTTCGAGAGCGAGCAGCGCTTCCTTCGCTTCGATCTGCTCGACTTTGGCCAGCGCCCTGGTCACGGCCGAACCTGTGCGGGTAATGTCCGCGGCAGACAGTTTGGCCAGGGGCGCTTTGGCCGCCCGCTCCAACAGGTGTGTGAGTTCGTGTGCGTTCACTTGGTTCTTCCTCCGCCCGGGTGTTTGCCCCAGGCCAGTATGCGTTCCACCATCTCTTCGACTTCGGATCGCGACGGATCTTCCATGGACCGACTGATCGCCGACTCGAAGCTCTCGAGAAGCTTCTGCATGCCGGCGCGCCGCGCGATGCCGTCCCAAATCTCGCAATCGCGCAGCAGTTCTTTGGCGTGGCGCGACGTTTTGGCCAGTTGCGGCAGCAGTTCGGTTCTTAGGAATTCCGTGTGGCGGGAGTGAACCGCGTTGCGGTCCGACATCATGAGCGCGACGGAGCGGATGCGCTTCGTGTCACGCGGCGCGAGCATGGCAACATCCTCGGCAATCGTCATGACCAGATCTTGAAGCCCGTTTGTGGAGAGCATGTCGGGTATGACGGGGACGATCAGGTCGTGCGAAAGGAGCACCGCGCCCGCCACAATCCAATTGTAGTGCGGCGGACAATCGAACAATATGTAATCGTAATCGGCCAGAGCAGGTTGGAGGACGTACTCGAGGATGCGGTAGTGTTTTCGTTCGCGCAGCACGTCCTCCTTGCGCGCGAACTTCGTGAACGGACTCGTTTCCACGTCCCGGTTGCCGGGATCGGAGGCGAGCAGATGCAGGTTGGGCCACAGGCCTCCGAAGACGGGATTCGGAATGCGAACCCGCCCCGTGATGTCCTCAGGCCTGACGGCGTCCTGTTTCTCGGAAAGCCAGAGCGACAGCGTCCGCTGAAACGTGTGCTCGCGGTCCACGGAGCGTTCGCCCAACATGTAGGCTGTGGCCGAAGCCTGCGGATCCAGATCCACGAGGAGAACCATCGGACTGCCGTCGGCAGTTCTGCGGTTGGCGATGCCGGCCGCCAGGTTGACTGCCAGCGTCGTCTTGCCCACGCCCCCTTTCAGATTGAAGAGGGTGATCACTCGCGCGCGGCCGGTCGCGGTCACGATACAGATCGGCCCGCGCTCGGCCTACGAAACAAGCCTTTTTGGCCCGCGATCTCCGAAAGACGGTGTCGGCACCTCGACCGGTGTGGCCACTTCGCACTTGACACTTGCCGGAGTACGCACCCTCTCATCCAGGTGTCTCCTCCGCCGACAGGCCCTCGGGCCGCGACCACCCGCCGTCTGCCGATCGCGGCCCTTTCGTTCCTGGTCCTGGCTGCCTTTGTGCTGGCCCCGGCACCCGTGCCAACTGCGCCCCAGTCTTTCACCAAGGGGCAGTGGTATTCTCGATTGGGCGCGGCCTTCGAAGCTCGCAATTGGTCCGGGCTCGAGAGTCACGCGCGGGCAGCACTCCAGGCGTTTCCCCGCGAATCCGGTTTCGAAAGCTATCACCTCATGGCGCTTCGGGAATTGGGCCGGCGCGAAGAGGCCGCGAAGCTCGCGCGCGAGTACCTGTCTGCGTCGCCTGGGGACGCACAGCGCCGCAAACGTCTCGGGCAGTGTCTGCTGGCGGCGGCGGGCGCCCTCGAAAAGGGAGAACCGACGAAAGCCGCGCCGTACTACCGAGAGGCCCTCTCCCTCGATGACAGTCGCGCTTACGTTCATGCGGCGTACGGACGTGCGCTCGCGCGATCGGGGGACCGAACCGGCGCTGCGCAGCACCTCGAACGGGCCCGCGATCGCTTCGTGGATGACCGTGGTGTTTCGTGGGCGCTCGTCGAGGTTTATCGGCAGATGGTCGCAGGTCTGCGCGAAGGCGCGCGCAAAGGCGACGCTGCCGCCCGTGCCGAACTCGCCCCTCTGGCGCTGCGCGTGTTCGCGCGCGTTCGTGCCGATCGACCGGTCCTGCACGGTCGCCCCTTCCTGCGATTGGCCGGGGGAATCTTTGTGGAGCTCGAAGATCCGACTGGGCTCGACGGGATGCTCGCCCGGCTCCGGAAATCGCACCCGACTGATTCGGATGGTTTTCAGGAAACCGCCCGTCTCCAGCGCCGACTCTTCGACCGCAGTCCCAAACGCTTCGCCGCCTACTACGAAAAGGCCGTCGGCAACCTGAATGAGGCGATTCGCATCTATGAGCAGGCCCATCCCCGGCGCCCGCCCGTTGCGGATGCGCTCCTGCCGCTCGCCGGCGTCGCCGTTGTGATCAACGCCAGCGAAACGACCTACACACACTATGGATACAACAAGTATTGCTACGATTTTCTGGGCGCAGACGAAAAGGGCGAGATGCTCCGCCCGAACACCAGAGGCGACCGCGTGGAAGATTACGTCGGATTCGGTCGTTTGCTCCGCGCGATTCTGCCGGGCCGGGTGGTGGACGTGACCGACGACTTTCCGGACCGGCCCATTGGTCAGCAGGCCCCCGACGAAGTGCGCATCGAGCACGGAGAAGGTCGCGTTTCTGTCTATCTGCACAATCGGCAGCGCACCGCGCGCGTCCGCCGCGGCGACTCAGTCCAGTCCGGTTCGCCCATCGCCCAGACCGGGAACTCGGGCTGGACCCTTTCGCCGCACGTCCACTTCTGCGTGTACGATGCCGCTGGCGTCAGCCTGCCGGTGCGCTTTCGCGGGGTGCGCGTTCGCCGCCCGGGCAACGTCGCCTGGGAGCCCCATCCCGGCCCCTACGAGAAAGGCTGGCTGCTGCGCGCCGAATAGGTCCGTTTTTTGCTTGTCGCACCAGGCCCCTTCGCCTGATCTGGCCTTTCACGATTCTCTCGGGGAATCTCCCGGCGGGCTTTTCGCCCTGGGGCCGGTGGGTCGAACGAGTTTCTCAAAACTGCCTCCCACGGGATGGGAGAGTAAGTTGAGAGGCTTTCGTGGATGGATAGTTCTCCCGTGTATGCGGGTTGGATGCGCGGCCTTTCTCTTTGGAGAAAAGCGGCGTGGTGAGTTTTTTGTCCCGCTCGGGCGGGCATGAGAGGAGCGAACAACGTGCCGACAATCAGTCAGCTCATTCGGAAGGGCCGCAAGAAGCAGCGCAACAAGACGAAGTCTCCTGCGCTCAAGAGTTCCCCGCAACGGCGGGGCGTGTGCACGCGCGTGATGACATTCACGCCCAAGAAGCCCAACTCCGCTCTACGGAAGGTGGCGCGGGTTCGCCTCACTACGGGGATCGAAGTGACCGCGTACATTCCCGGTGAAGGCCACAACCTCCAGGAGCACAACGTGGTTCTGATTCGCGGCGGTCGGGTGAAGGACCTTCCGGGTGTTCGCTATCACATCGTGCGCGGGGCGCTCGACACGCTCGGCGTAGAAAAACGTCGTCGGGGCCGGTCCAAGTACGGCGCCAAACGGCCCAAGGCATAAGGCAGTTCTATGTCTCGCAGAAGTACATCGATCAAACGCAAGGTTATTGCTCCGGACTCCCGGTTCAACGACGAAGTCGTCTCCCGTTTCATCAACTACATGATGCGGGACGGGAAGAAGTCCGTCGCCGAGGGCGTGTTCTACGGCGCCATGGATATCATAGAAGAAAAAGCAGGCCGCTCCGGAGTGGAGATCTTCCGGGAGGCCCTCGAAGCGGTTCAGCCGCAGTTGGAAGTGCGTTCCCGCCGCGTCGGCGGTGTCACGTATCAGGTTCCCGTGGAAGTGCGCCCCGAGCGGATGCGCGCCCTCGGAATTCGCTGGATTGTGCAGTACGCGCGGCAGCGCAGCGAGCACGGCATGTCGCAGAAGCTGGCCGCCGAACTCATGGATGCGCAAAAGGGCACCGGTGGCGCCGTGAAGAAGCGGGACGACACACGCAAGATGGCCGAAGCCAACCGCGCGTTCAGCCACTACCGTTGGTGAAGCATCGGGAGTATGCGGCAAGAGCACGAAGGGTAATAGAGCAGGCGGGATAGAGAAAGCAGGGATT
>CAZPFB010000097.1:0-20517 GCA_964585735.1 uncultured Leptospiraceae bacterium | reverse complement strand
CTCTTTTGATGTGTTCTTCTTGGGCAATGGCGATCCACTCCTTGGCCCGCGCGATCGGGAAGTCCCGAAAGATGTCGAGGTTGCTCAGACATTCCAGCAGACGATAGGCCTCTTCGAGCCGCGGCGGCGTAATCTCGGGCACGACGGTATGCTCGATGCCAAACTTGCACAGGGTGAGGGACGTCTCCTTCGGCATGTCCTTCTTGGCGATGTGGTAAACATGCACCTTCTCCTGGATCTCTCGGGGGAGCGAATTCAGGTAATCGATCCGAGTGTGAAGCGGCGGGACCCCCGCCTCGTGGTAGATGATCTTGTGGTGCCAGGGGAAGTTCAGCAGATCCTGGTAGCGGGACTCGTTGAGCACTCCCTTCTTGAGCAGATCCTCGTAGCGTCCGGGGTCATTGAGGTGATCGGACGAGTAGACGAAGCTCTGGTCCTGGAATGCGAACTCGAAGCTCAGGCTCGGAATCGAGTGCAGCGCGTAGGAGAACCGGAACTCGGCGCCGTTGATGATGTACGTCTTTCCGATGATAACCGGAACGAAATCAAAAAGGGTGAACAGCTCCTTTGCGGGCATCCCCGTCAGAGCATGGTACTTGCGGATGAAAGAATGGATCACCGTTTCGGAGGAGTAGATGGTGACCTTGCCTTCCTCCAAGATCTTCTGAAACGTGCCCGCGTCATGATCCGCATGACAGTGGGTGAGCAGAATGCTGTTGATCAGCTTGGGGTTTACGTTGGCATCCCGGAGCCACTCGGTGGAGTTCACCGGAGGATCGATCATGATTCCCTTGTGGTTGATCCACAGAAGAAAGCCGCTGGTGTTTTCTTCGGGATCGAAACCATGGCTGGGTCCCAGGCAGGTGATGCCCATGAGCGGCGGCTTGTAGGGCTCGGGCAGGCGAGCCCCGGTATCGAAGATGATGTTGTAGCCGATCTCGGCCGGAATCTCTGTCTTACGGTTCCAATCCGGGTCGTCCACCTGCATGGTGTCCAGGCCCCGCACGATGGTCACATTGTTGATGCGCACCTGGTTCTGCTCGTTGAAGATCACGAAGTGAACGAGATCCTCCAGGGAGCGGCCACCTCGAAAGTAGTCGATCTCTTCCTGCATGCTTGGAAAGCCGAAGCTGTGCTCCCCGTCGGCATACTCTGACCGCAGATCGACAACTTCCGGTCCAAAGACCGATTCCGATAACACCACCCGCTGCTCCCGCGTGCAGACCACATAGGTCTTCTTCTGGCGCAGGAAGTGATTGTAGTAGAGCGGGAACTCGAGCTCGGCCACGGAGATGCCCTTGCGGACGTGGAAGGTCTTCTGAGGTAGTACGAAGATGAGCGGCGTGCTCCTCGGGAGGAACATCGTGTCCTTGATGGTTTCCGGCGGAGAGCCGAACTGGATGTAGCCGGCCGAAGTCTCGACTACGTAGCCGCCGCGCGGCAGCGTCGTGTAGGGTTGAGTCAGCTCGATCTTCTTGACCTGGGGCATTGCATTTCCGTCCCTGTGTCTATCGTTTGGCAGGGCTGCGACGTGTTCAAGCAAACTACGGATGGCTTCCGGACCGGGCCGCGCCCCCGCGCGCGCTGCTACCACCGCATGCTCCTCCTATTGTCGACGTTAGCAGTCGTGGTTCTGAATGCCGCCGGGAGCCCCGCGTGTTCCCGAGAGGAGCCGGAAGCACGCATCCTGGCTTTGGTCTCAACCGAGTTCGGACACTCGCACGGCGCGGACATCACCTATCGGGCGGTGCGGTCCGGTCTGCGTCGGTTCCACCTTCGGGAGGCAAACGGCCACTCGCATGCTTTTGACCTGACCCAGGAGCAAATGGGTACGCTCGAGTTGGGCTTCCCCGTGGTCGTGGACTCCACGGAGGAACAGGTACATCGCCACGCGGTCACGATCCAGAAGCAGGCAGACCTGTAGCCCGGTCAGGCCCGAATCATTGTTCGGCCGAGAGCAGCGAGCGCAGCGTCTCCATCGGGACTACCCCCGTGCGTTTCCAGCGGACAAGACCCCCGTCGAAGAACAGAAGGGTCGGAATGGTGGCCACGCCAGCTTCCAGGGCGCACTGCTGCTCCTCATCAAAGTCAACGCAGAAGAAGTGAATCTGCGGAAAGTCGCCGGTCAATTCCTCGACGAGCGGACGCATGATACCGGCCCCCTCACTCCACTCGGCGGTGAAGAAGACCAGCGCCTTTCCCGACCGGAGTCGGCCAGCGTATGTCTCTTCGGTCAGCGGGGCGAGGGACAATTCGGACCTCCGCTATTTCTTTTTCTTTTTCTCTGCCATGATGCTCTCAATCTTCTCGTTGATTGCATCGAGGGATGTCTTGGCCCGCGGGATCTCCCCCTGGTTTCCCGTAACCCCGTAGACCATGATGAGCGTTTCGAAGATACGCTGGATGATCTGAAGGTCAGAAACCTCCTTGGTGCTCAGTTCGTACTTGCTGCGATACTCCTGGGCAGCCAACTGCAGTTCGTCAATCATCAGGTTTACGTACTCCTCACGGTCCCTGTAGAACTCCTCGCTCGGGTCCTTGGCACCGCCGTATTCCTTAAAGTCGAAAATGCTCTTTGCCAGTTGCGCCGTTTTGTAGTGGAGGTCAGGGAAGGACCAGCGCCACTTGTTATTGGCTCCCAACGTCTCCTTCACGTCGTTGGTCACGCGCCGAAATCCCTCCAGCAGGCGGAGCCGCTGGCGTGGTGTAAGCAGGGAGATGCGTTCGAGGTTCTCCTTGTTCTCGGTCAGCCCGGCATCGAGATCATCGCCAATGGACTTGATCAGGTCGTTGAGGATATTCGAGATCTCCTTGCGCGCATCATTGAGGTAAGCATCGTTCTTGAGCCCCTGAATCTCCATCGATAGGCGCGACATGAGTACCATCGTGGAAGCCCTCTGTAGACCTAAGATCGCCATGCGGACCTGAACATACGGATCCAGATCGGCATTGCCCCGCCCCACAGACTTGATCGTCGTCGCCTCCTTCTTCAAATCCTCGAGCGCGGTTTTGTAGTGCCTGATCTTGTCGGCGAAGACCTTCTTCTGTTCCTTTGTAACAGCCATCTTGCGTTCGTCGTGGTGCGGGCAGCATGCCGAGAAAAGGCGTGACAGCCGGACGGGTCCACCGAGCCTCAGTCGGGGGCCCTCTCATCAATATCGGGCTGGGGCGGCTCAGGAGACAACAGAATGACCTTCGCAATTCCCGCCTTTTTCGGACCCATCGGCACCTGGGAGATGCTCATCATCCTCGCTGTCGTCCTCCTGGTCTTCGGCGGTCGCCGGATTCCGCAACTGGCCAAAGACCTGGGGTCGGGCATTCGGGAGTTCCGCCGGTCGCTGACGGGCTCGGAGGATCCGAAAATCGAGGACCAAACGACCGACCAGGAAGTCGCCGGCAAGACCCGCAGCGGACGCACCAAAGGCTGACAAACCACCCGATGCCGGATCACCAGAGGGGCAGACGGGACCGGAAGGGTGCCGCCCGAGCGGGCCGCGGGAATCGCGGGGCAGCTTCCTTTCCCAAGATCCGCCCGACCGGGGTTTCGCGGCCTCATCCCCACGGGCGCACGCCCGCCACGGCCTCTGGCTCCCAACAGGATGGAGGCGACCCGCCGGATCTGCCACCGGATGTGCCTGATCCCCGCGAGCGATTCATGTCCCTCGGAGATCATCTGGAGGAGCTACGCTGGCGGCTGCTGGCCGTCGTCACGCTGACCGTGGTAGGGACCGTGGTCGCGAGCGTCTTCATCTACCCCATCCACGACTGGATCGTGCAGCCCTACCTGGAAGTTACCGGCGCGGGCCGCACCCAGGCCCTCACCCTGATCCTCCGCCAGGTGCCGGGGCCCGTGGTTTCGCTTCTCAAGCTGGCGGCGATGGTGACCGTTACCCTGACCTTCCCGATCAGCACTTCGATCCTCTGGGGTTTCGTCAGCCCCGCGGTTTCACGCCGGGTCGCCTGGTCCGGTCATGTCGCGGTCTTTGCCTCCGGCATCTTGTTCTGGTTGGGAGTCTACCTGTGCTGGAGGTTCATCTTCCGGTTGGCGCTGCAATTCATGCTCGTGCAGTGGCTTCCGTCTGGTGTCAGTCCACAGCTGGCTTTGGAAGACTATTACTCCTTTGTGTTTTTCCTGCACGTCGGAGCTGGTGCGGGGTTCCAACTCCCACTGGTCGTGGTCCTCCTCGGTGCCCTCGGCATACTGACCACCCGGTGGCATGGCAAGGCCTGGCGCTACGTAGTTGTGGCGATCTTCGTCTTTGCCGCCGTGGTCACCCCTCCCGATCCAGGCATCACGCAAGCCATCCTGGCAGTTCCCCTTCTCCTGCTGTACGCCGCAAGTGTGGCCATCGTATGGCTCATCGAGCGCGCGAGGAGGCCGGTCAATGGCTGAATCCTGGCCCGGGAGCTCCCGCCGAGTGATTGAAAAACCAGACCACCCCGAGTAGACTGTTCCCATGAGCCAGAACGAGTCGATCCGCTACACCAACGGTGAAGTCACCATTGTCTGGCAGCCGAACCTCTGCCAGCACTCGGGCAACTGCACCAGGGGATTGCCCTCCGTGTTTCAGCCCAAAGAGAAACCCTGGATCAAGCCGCATGGAGCAAGCACCAGCGAGATCATGACGCAGGTCGCGAAGTGCCCGTCCGGCGCGCTCAGCTTTTTCGAGAACAACCCCGGTGCGTGATCCCAGGGCTCTCGATGCGCCGGAAGTCCACGTAGAACATGAGCCCCGGGCTGTGATGCCATTTGGGTGAACGGAACCAACGCTGGGCGCTGCGCCAGGTGTGCTGCAGCGTGTAGATCTGACCGGTGACGTGTGAGCGCGCGTTCTCAGTGGCCCGATACAGCACAGCGGCGTCGCTGTGCTCGCTCTCAGACTCGAAACGGACGACGTTGAAGGACCAATTGCCGCGAAGCCACCCAAGTGGAGCCTTCCGCCTCCGCAGGGAGCCGGCAAAACCGGTGGCCGTGAACACCAGGGCTCGGCCCAGGCGCCGTCACCGCACCGATGATTGGCCGGCGCGGCCTCGGGCTTTCAGGCCAGCTTCTCCTGCTTCGGCTTGTCCTTCTTCTTGACGTCCTTGCGGAGCGTGATCACCGGTTGGTCGTTGTTCTCGATGACGCCCGGCGTGATGACGATCTGATCGACATCGTCCCGAGAGGGGATCTCGTACATGAGGTCCATCATGACCTGCTCGACGATGCTTCGCAGGCCGCGGGCGCCCGCCTCCCTCTGGATGGCCAGGTCGGCAATCTTCGTGATGGCATCATCCGTGAACTTGAGCTTCACGTTTTCCAGTTCAAAGATGCGTTGGTACTGCTTCTGAATGGAGTTCTTCGGTTCCCGGAAGATGCGACGGAGCGTCTCCACGTCCAGACCGTCCAGCGTGGCCACGATGGGCAGGCGACCGACGAATTCCGGAATGAGTCCGAACTTCATGAGGTCGTCGGGAATGACTTTGGCGACCAGTTCGTTGCGGTCCCGCGTACGATCCTGCTCCGTGCCGATCACGTTGAAGCCGATGCGTCGCTTGGCCGTCCGCTGCTCCACGATTTTGTCCAAGCCCACGAAGGCGCCGCCGCAGATGAACAGAATGTTGCGCGTATCTATGGAAAGGAAGTCCTGGTGCGGATGCTTGCGCCCTCCCTGCGGGGGAACGTTGGCCGTTGTGCCTTCGATGATCTTGAGGAGGGCCTGCTGCACTCCCTCTCCGGAAACATCCCGGGTGATCGAAGGATTGTCCGTCTTGCGCGAGATCTTGTCGATCTCGTCGATGTAGATGATACCGATTTCGGCTCTTTTGACGTCATTCTCTGCGTTCTGAATGAGCTTCAGCAGAATGTTTTCTACATCCTCTCCGACGTAGCCCGCCTCGGTGAGCGCCGTGGCATCCACGATGGCGAACGGCACTTTCAGGATGCGCGCGAGCGTCTGCGCAAGGAGCGTCTTGCCCGTGCCGGTGGGTCCGATGAGAAGGATATTGGACTTGTCCAGCTCCACGTCGTTCTTGCGCGAAGCATTCTGGTTGATCCGCTTGTAGTGATTGTAGACCGCCACAGCCAGAGCTTTCTTGGCGGCGTCCTGACCGATGACGTACTGATCGAGGATGGTCTTGATCTCCGTGGGTTTGGGAAGATCCCCCACAAGAACGCCACCCGTCTCCTGTTCGTACTCCTCGGCTATGATCTCGTTGCAGAGCTCGATGCACTCATCGCAAATGTAGACGCCCGGACCGGCCACGAGCCGCTTCACAGAGTCCTGCTCTTTGCCACAAAACGAGCAGTGCAGTTTCTCGCGCTCTCCGCCCTTTTTCCGAACTGCCATGATGGAACCTCAGGCGGGACTTCCCGCCTTCTTTGTTTCACGAACGTTGGTGATGATGTTGTCGATCAAACCGTAGTTTTTGGCCTCTTCGGGAGAAAGGTGATAGTCCCTGTCCGTATCCTTTTCGATTTGTTCGAGGGGTTTGCCGGTATGCTTGGCGTAGATCTCGTTGAGCCGCTCCCGAATCGAGAGAATCTCCCGAGCCTGGATTTCGATGTCTCGAGACTGACCGCGCGCTCCCCCGAGCGGCTGGTGCATCATGATTCTGGCATTCGGCAGCGACAACCGCTTCCCGGGTGTCCCGGCCGCCAGTAGCAGCGAACCCATGCTGGCGGCCTGACCGATGCAGATCGTCCGGATGTCCGGCTGCACGTACTGCATGGTGTCGTAGATGGCCAGACCGGAGTGGATGTAGCCGCCCGGACAGTTCACGTAGATGTTGATTTCCTTTTCCGGATCCTCGGCCGTCAGGAAGAGCAACTGAGCAATCACGAGATTGGCGTAGTTGTCATCGATCGGATAACCCAAGAAGATGATTCGGTCCTTGAGCAGCCTGGAATAGATGTCGTACTGGCGTTCGCCGCGAGCGGTCTGTTCGATTACGATAGGGGTAAGGGCCATGCTGTGGGCAATCCTCCGCCGGTTGATACTCCAATATAGGGACGCGGAAGGCGTCAAGCAAGGTCCGCTATTTTCGCCCGTCTTCGGAGGCCATGACCTCCGCGTAGGGAACCTGCCGCCCTTTTTTGATGTCGGCATGTTCGTAGAGCCAGTCGACCGTTCTTTCAAATAGGAGGCTTCCTTCCACATTCTCGCGGATGGACTCCTGGCGCATCCAGTTGTCCAATTGCTCCTCCGGAAGCATACCGCCGAAACGGCTCCGAATGGCCGCGTCCACATCCGAATCGCTGATGACAATGCCCTCTTTTTGAGCAATCTCCATCAGGGTGAGGTCCCTTTTGATGCCCTCGTGGGCGGCAGCTCGCAGTTCCCCGCGCACCGCTTCGACCTCCCTCCGCGTGTAGCGGGCCAGATCCTCGACTGTCAGCTCCTTGGCGCCCAAGCGGGATTTCAGGACCCGGAGGCGACGGTCCATTTCCTGGGAAACCAGGGTATCCGGGATGGTGTACTTACCCTCGGCCACGATCTCATCTATGAGGGTCTCGACCGCCCGTTTTCGGAGGGCCAGGCGTGCCTCTTCCTCCATCTCTTTCTGGATGGAATCGCGCAACGCCTGGAGCGTTTGGTGCTCCCCCACCTCCGCGGCGAACTCGTCGTTGAGCTCGGGGTACTCGGTGGCCTCGATACGAATGATGGCGTAGTGGACCCGCAGCTTCTTCCCCGCCAGCTTGGACTCTGGAAAGTCCTCGGGAAAGTCGGCTTCGTACTCCTCGCTATGGCCTACGGGCCGTCCGGCCACGTGGACCGCGAGCTCCGGGATCCCGCCAGAGCCGGAGGGGCGGTAGCGGAACTCCTTCTCCTCGTAGAGAACGCTATCCCCTTCCCGGAGCGTCAGCTCCAGAGTGAACAGATCCTCATCACGGCCAGCTTCGCCTTCTTCTCGCGTCCGGAGCGACCCATGCCTGCGGCGTAGTTCTTCCAAACGTTCCGCGACCGCCTCTTCCCCCAAGAGCAACTCGTCCAGGGTGAGCTTGCGCTTCTTGTATTTGGCCAGCTTGGCTTCCGGACGGGTATCGTAGGTCCCGAGATAGGAAGCGCCCTTCCCCCTTTCGAACGACTCCACGTCGAACGTGGGAACGCTGATGGCCGGCGGGTCCAGCTCGGCCACGATCTGGCGAACGGTCCTCGAAATGAGACCACGGGCTGCTTCTGAAGTCACAGAGTCCCCGAGATGCTTCTCGGCGAATTCCCTGGGCACCTTTCCTTTTCGAAAGCCCGGAAGCTTCAGGTGCTTGCGGGCTTCCTCGTACGCGTTCTGGAAGGCATCCTCGACTTCGGCAGCGCTGTACGTTACCCGAATCTCGACGGACGCGTTGTCTTTCTTCTTGGTCTTGTAGTTCATTCTGTGGGATAGAATGAGCGGGAAACGGGACTTGAACCCGCGACCCCCTCCTTGGCAAGGAGGTGCTCTACCACTGAGCTATTCCCGCTTGTTTTGCGAGCGAAGGGACTTGAACCCCCACACCTTTCGGCACCAGAACCTAAATCTGGCGTGTCTACCAATTCCACCACGCTCGCGTTTGACCGCGGGCATGGCGCCGGTCACTGTCGGCAGACAGGAGCCGGACGTCAAGCCGAAGTCCCTTCCGTCTTGGGCGAGCGACGGGATTTGAACCCGCGACCACCAGAGCCACAATCTGGTGCTCTACCAACTGAGCTACGCCCGCCATGTCGATTTGCGCCAGGAGGGATTCGAACCCCCGACCCACTGCTTAGAAGGCAGTTGCTCTGTCCAACTGAGCTACTGGCACCTCGAACCCGTTCGGTCGCGATGCGCAGATTTTGGGCCTTCGGGTTTTTCTCCCGCCCGGTGCAGGCTTCGGGATGATTGGATTTGAACCAACGACCCTCTGCTCCCAAAGCAGATGCGCTACCCCTGCGCTACATCCCGACTTTACCGGTACGGTCCACCCTGGGGATGGCGGGCCCTGCGTCCACCAAAAGATGTATTCACAGTCCGGTTCGGTCGATATTTGGTACATGAAGTGGCCCCTCTGGGCATTGCCCGCAGATCGCCGTAAAGCGCAGCGGGATGCCGCCCTCGAATTCCTCCAGAACACCCCCGTCTTCGGCGACATTCCAGAACGAGGCCTGCGCACGATTCGCGCCCTCTGTCACGTCCGCACCTACAAACAGGACGAACATGTCTTCCGCACCGGGGAACCGGGAGTGGGAATGTACGTGATCATGGAGGGCAGTATCGAGATCTATCAGGATCGAGAAGACTATCGGCATGAATATGCCCTGCTCTATCCCGGCGAGTTCTTCGGTGAAATCGCCCTTCTCGACGACCTGCCGCGCACGGCCTCGGCGCGGGCCCGAAGCTACACGCAATTGCTGGGGTTTTACCGGCCGGACCTCCTGAACCTTCTGGCACGGACTCCCGCTGTCGCCGGAAACATCCTACTGAACATTGCAAGGCTCATCGGCCAGAGATTGCTGGCCACGAATCAGGAGTTGGAGCGACTGCACCTGCAACTGATGCAGAAAGGGCGAACTCGGTCGATCCTCGAGCGCGCCGGTACACGACAGAGCTGATATTGCCCGCCCGTCCGCGCGCGTGTCAATCCCAATGGGAAGTGTTGCGTATCTGCGGCAACTCCCGAAAGAGGAACCGTTTGTACTGGTCGTGTATTCGCACGATGAACGCGAGTGACGAACAGAAACGGACTATCGTGCGAATGAAGACGTAGAGATTCTGATTCGTAACGCGTCCCGACGGATCCTTCTGAGCGGCCAACAGCGTGCGGATTTTGCCGATGAAGGCGCTCCGAACAGCCGAATCGTAGCCGTCGGCGTGGTAGCGGTACGGCGCGAGTTCGTCGATGAAACCCTTTGCATATTTGTAGAAGTACTCCGGGTCCGCCTCGAGGCGGGCCCGTTCCGACGCCGCGAACGTGGCAATATAGTTGCGCAGCAGCGTCATGGCCGCGGCCAACTCCGGATCCCGGGTGCGCTCCAGCGCCACCTGATAAAACTGGGAGGACATGCTCGCGTTGCAGAAATCGAGCCAAGTTTCGACGCTCGTTTCAACGGTGTTGAGAGCCTCAATGGACAGATTGCGACCGGGGGCGCTCATGGCGCTTCAATGGCCGAGGCCGGCTTCCGCGACCGCAATCAAAAAAAGCAATTTCGTTGACACGGTGGGCCGGCCGCCGAGGCTCGCGGCATGAACCACCTGTCCGCACTGCTCGCCCTGTTGCTGGTATTCTCCCTTGCAACGCCCGTGTTGTCCGCAGAAGGCCCGAAGGCGGAAGGTGAGAAGTCGGCCAAGGCTCCGGCCGGGAAGTCCGCGGATGCCCCGGCCGACCTTCCTCCAGAGAAGCGCTCGGATGACCAATTGCTGGCGGACTTGGACTCGGGGGATCCCGCCCGGCAGAGTGCAGCCGCTCGCGAGTTGGGCCAGCGCAAGTCCGAACGAGCCATCGCGGATCTCGTTGCAGCCCTCGGAAAAGCGCCGACCGCCGAAGTTCGACGGAACGCGGCCGCGGCTCTCGGGCGGGTGAAGAAGGCCGGACCCGCCACGGCCGCCCTCCTGAAGGCGGCCCGTGAAGACCGGGACGCCACTGTGCGCTATGCAGCGTTGGTTGCGCTGGCAAACATCCAGGACAAAGATCGCGCGAACGATACGCTCGAACTCATGAAATGGACCCGTGACAGCTCCAACGACGAGTTTGCCCGGGACCTGGTCACGCGACTTCTGGCGCGTCTGGAAAAGGGGAAACAGGAAAAGAAAGAGGAGCCCAAGGCCTCTCCCAAGGACGAGAAGAAAGCACCGTCCTGATGCCCCCTCCGGATCGAGCCGGGCCGGACTTCTCGGCGGCGGAGCTCGAACGCTATTCGCGCAACATCCTGCTCGACCAGGTTGGACTAGCCGGCCAGGCGCGTCTCGGGCGCGCCCGCGTGCTTGTCGTTGGTGCGGGCGGCCTGGGCTGTCCGGCCCTCCTCTACCTTGTGGCGGCGGGCGTGGGCCAAATCACGCTCCTCGATCACGACCGAGTAGACCGCACGAACCTCCAAAGGCAGATCCTCTTCGGCTCGGGGGACATTGGCCAGCCCAAGGCTCTGGTCGCCACGGAAAAACTGCGGGCGTTGAATCCGCACGTACACCTGGCCCCGTACGTGGGAACCGTAGCGCCCGAAAATGCCCTGGAGTATGTGGAGGGGCATGACTTGGTCCTCGAAACCTCGGACAATTTTGCCACGAAGTTCCTCCTCAACGACGCCGCAATCCTGGCGGGTGTGCCTCTGGTGATGGCCGGCATTCTGCGATTCGAGGGACAACTGCTGGCGGTACAACCCAGAGCGTCCGCCTGCTATCGCTGTCTCTTTCGATCGCCGCCGCCACCCGAGTCGGTCCCTTCGTGTTCCGAGGCGGGCGTGCTGGGGGCCGTGGCCGGAACGCTTGGCTCCCTGCAGGCGGCCGCTGCATTGCGAATCCTGCTGGGGATCGGCGACCCTGGCTTCGGTCGACTGCTCAGGGTGGATCTCCTGAACGGGGAGTTTCGCAACGTGAACATCCCCCGGCGGGACGACTGCACCACCTGTGGAGCGGCCGCCCGGACGACGCTTGCCGGAGACTACGGCCCCATGCCGACGTGCAACATCCACTGAATCAGACCAAAGCGTCTTGGTACATTCGCCTTGGCTCACTCCGTTCGCGCCGCGGGCGCGAGTATTGGCGGCAAAAGAAACTCCCGGGCATCGCGCAGCGCGGGCAATCGACTACGCGCTTCCGCCAGACTCCGCCGGTCGAATTGGAACGTGAAGCTGCACTCAGCGTCCGGCGAGCCGGCAAAGAGCGACTCGCCCCAGGCGGACACCACTGCGCTGCGACCTCCCGCAAGAAGGTCCCCGCACGGGCCCACGGAGTTGCAGGCCAAGAGTGGAGTCAGGTTCTCAAGAGCGCGCGCGGCCGTCAGGATGGAAAAATGATGGATGCGCTCCTGCGGCCACATGGCCGGGACGATCAGAACCTCAGCCTCCAGATCCAGCACGAGCCGACGAAAGAGCTCCGGAAACCGCAGGTCGTAGCAGGTGGCCAGGCCGATTCGTACGGACATGCCCTCATGCCGATAGTCCAGAACCACCGGTCGCGATCCGGCCATCAGGTATCGATCCTCGTGGAGGATGCCGATGAGGTGGATCTTGTCATACCAACCCAGGATCCCTTCCTCTGGATGAATGACGTAGGTCCGGTTGAACACGCCTCCCGGCCCTTCCATGAGGAGCGGCAGGCAGACACCTCGGCGGACTTCCCTGGACACCGCGCAAACTTCGTCCAGAAAGGGGCGGTTGGCTTCCGTGGCGTCGGCCAGCTCTCGGTAGCAAAAGCCGGTGGTGCTGGCTTCGGGAAAGACGCAGAGGTCAGCGGTGCTCGCGCGCAACGCCCCCAGGATGGAGGCTCGATTGCGCGGATCGGGCCCCAGACGCACGGACATCTGGTGGATCTCGATGGAAATGTCGGTAGCCATTCGGTCTGGACTTTCTTACTTGCCCCGGAGAAGGCGTCTACGAAAACCGGCGCGGGCAGCGGGGAGTTCCGGGCACATGGAAAGCGAATTCGTTGATGAACTGGAGGACGATTGGGAGGAGGAGGGTCAGGAGTCTGACCTGGACTCTAATAGCTTTGTCTGTGAAGACTGCGACTACCGGTGGGAGGAGACCTCACCTGAAGACGTGGAGCCGGGCATGGTTGTGTGCCCCATGTGCGGGAGCACCAACGTGACCCAGTTGTGAGCGGCCGTGAAGGCCCTCGCGTTGGGGGCCGCCCTCCGCAATATGGCCCCCGGCCCCTGAGGATTGTGCTGTGGTTCCTGTACGATTGTCCCTTCTATTAATAGGAGTCGTCCTCATCCTGCTCCTGAGCTACGCCAACCCCGAGCAGGTCACGCTGAACCTCCTGTTCTGGTCTGCGCGGTTCGAGCTGTACAAGATCCTCATCGGCGCCTTGGTCCTGGGCGCTGCCCTTGCGTGGATCTTCACCGGACATGTGCGCTACGTTCGCCGGCTGCGCAGCGGTCGCTTCAGTCGGGACGCGGGATAGGCCGGGCGGATGGGCCGTTGAATTTCGAGCTTCGCGTCGGCGTCGGTCGGTACCGCGGGCGACGAATTCCTGCGCCGCGGTCCGAGGCGAACAAACCCCGAGCATTCACGCCGGCGCTCGTCAAGGAAGCCGCTTTCCAGATCCTTCTGAACCAGGGCGCAGGTCCGGAGGCTGGCTATTGCTTCGTGGATCTCTGCTCAGGGTCGGGCCAGATCGTGCTGGAAGCCCTGAGCCGTGGATACGAATGCCTCCATGCCTGCGAACCGGACCCGGAACGGTTCCGGCAGTTGACCCAGACCCTGCGAGACTACCCCGAGACGGTGCACGTTCACAGGCGAGATATCCGGCGGGCCGCGGCCCTGCTTCTGGCACACCCACGGACCGTCGCCTACGCCGATCCGCCGTACTCCTTTTGGAAGGGAGGCCGGTGCGAGCCCATTGAAACCCTGCTCGGGGCCCTGCGGGGCAAACTCGGGCCCGAGTCTCCGTTTGAGAGGATTCTGCTCTTGGTGCAGGGGCCACGGCATCTTGAGTTCGAACCATCTTTCGACCCACACGCCAGCCATCAAATGCGGAACCGCTCGTACAGAGGCACGAGCCTGACCGAAATCGACATCCGATCCAAAGCAGGCTTTTCTGCGGCCTCGTGACAATAAAATGTTTGACGCACCGCACCAGGAATCGGCGAGTGTCCCACAACTCGTTCTGCGGGCGGCTTGGCCCGGACACATCCGAAATGGAAATTCTGGGCTGGATCTTCATAGTCGTCTACTCGGTGGACATCCTGGCGCTCTTCGGCTTCGGGCTCCACTCCTACCTGATGGTTTACCTCTACCGGCGCAACAGCCGGTATTGTGACTCCCTCCAGGATCCCGAACACGTTCCCATCAACCTGAAGCTCGTGGATCCCAACACGCTGCCGGTTGTTACCATACAACTGCCAATCTTCAACGAATTCTACGTGGTGGAAAGACTCATCCGCACTTCGGTGGAGTTGGAGTGGCCGCGGGAGAAGCTCGAGGTTCAGGTGCTCGACGACTCGACCGACGAAACGACGGAGCGGGTGCGGCGGCTGGTGGACTACTACTCGGCCCAGGGCGTCGACATCAAACATATCCACCGCACGAACCGGCGCGGCCACAAAGCGGGCGCCTTGAAGGAGGGCCTGGATGTGGCCCGCGGCGAGTACGTCGCCATCTTCGACGCGGACTTCATGCCTTCGCCGGAGTTCCTCACCCACACCGTGCCCTACTTTGATGCGCCGGACATCGGCATGGTGCAGACGCGTTGGGGCCACATCAACAGCGACTATTCCGTTCTCACAAAGGCCCAGTCCTTTGGAATCGACGGGCACTTCATGATCGAGCAGGTGGCGCGCAACTGCAACCAGCTCTGGATGAACTTCAACGGGACCGGTGGTATCTGGCGCAAGCAGTGCATCTACGAGGCCGGGAACTGGCAGTCAGATACACTGACAGAAGACTTTGACCTATCCTATCGCGCCGAATTGGCCGGCTGGAAATTCCGGTACTTCAAGAACGTGGTGAGCCCGGCGGAACTCCCCGCCACCATTTCGGCCTTCAAGTCGCAGCAGTTCCGTTGGTGCAAGGGCTCCATTCAGACCGCGGTCAAGCTGATCCCGCGGATTCTGCGCTCCGAATTCTCCTGGAAAATCAAAGCAGAAGCCATCGTGCACCTCGTGAACTACTCGGTGCACCCGCTCATGATCGTGAACATCCTGCTGACGCTGCCGTTGCTGCTGATGGAGAGATGGTTGGGTTTCGGGATCTACGACCTGTCTCTCGGTGTGCTTTTCGCAGCGGCCACGCTCCTCAGCATTGGTACTTTCGGCCCGACCGTATTCTACATCTACAGTCAGCGCGAGCTTTACCCTGACTGGCGGCGGCGCAGCTTCTGGCTGCCGGTGCTCATGATGATTGGAACGGGGATTGCAGTTAGCAACACGCGGGCGTGGCTGGAGGCCGTTTTGGGGATCCAGTCCAGCTTCAAGCGCACGCCCAAATACGGAATCGAGACCAAGGCTGATCGGCTCGTGGATCGCATGAAGTACGTGCTGCCCCTTGATCGCCTCGTGTTCTTGGAGGTCTTCATGGGCCTGTACTGCTTGGTCTGTATCTACTTCGCACTCGCCCTGAAGAAGCCTTTCGTCGTTCCTTTCATGATCCTGTACGCGGGAGGATTCCTCTACGTCGCCGCGCTGTCGTTGGTGGAAAACCATCTGCAGGCGCGCCTCGTTCATGTCCCCGCAAAACAACAGGCCTGAAAAGCCCGCCGTGTCCGAGGACGACCCGGCCCGCTGGCCGCTGCTTCAGCTTCTAGGCACGCGCACTCTTCTGATTTCCGGTGGCCGCCTCTGGGAGCAGGCCGGGACGCCCGCGTTTCCACCCGACCTGGTGCCATTCGCGGAGTCCGAAGAGCGGAACGCCGCGCGCTTTGACCCACAGCGCGGTCGGCAGTGGCCAGGCCCCCCCCGCGATCCCATCTGGGCGTGCGCTATTCAACTGGCTTCTCATTGCGGCGGCCTCCGCGTTCACGATCCATTCGCCCTGGACATCCAGGTGCAGGCCTTCTGCCAGGGCGACTCCCCGTTTCCCATTGTTTATGTTCAAGGACCGGCGCCGACCTATGAGTCCCGCCAAACCCCTACGGTCCTCGTGTGGTACAACCCTGAGGGAGACGTCGCGCTGCCGAGTGCGCGCGCCGAGGCCGAGTCGATCGGTGCTTTGTTCCGCCCGCTGGAAGCCGAGGTTTCTTTCGTGGCGCGAACCCTGGCCAGGTCGGAAGCCACAGCCCTTCTCACTCAAAGCGACATCATCGCCTATCTCGGCCACGGACAGTGTCAGGCGGGCCATGTGGCCGTACCGTGCGCCGACGGACTCCTCCCCCTGAACCAGATTCTGGACGATGGCCGAGAACGCGTCGTCCTTTTCGGCGGCTGCATCGAATCCGGACAGGGGGCCATCCAGTTTCCGGCCGGTTGCGGGCTCTACCCCTGCGGCCGACTTGCCGATAGGCCCTCCTCTTTCTTGATCGACCTCGTCAGAGAATGGACAGCGGGCAGATCGCTCCTGAGGGCGTACCGTCAGGCACTGCATGCGGACCGTTTGCGCGGGGACTTCCGCTGGCGGATCTTCCGCTTCCAGGGAGACGGTCCGTGGGTGCAAAGACCCATTGCGTACTCTTGACATTGGCACCGCACTGACGAGAACTAATCCATGGCTACCGGTAAGTCATTCTTCGACGATCGACTTCAGGTGAGGGATGCTGACAAACAAAAGCGTCGGCAGGCGCGGACGAACCTGAACCTCGACGGCACGTTCACCATGGAATCCGGTGGCGACCCCTCCCCCTGCACCCTCCTGGACATAGGCACGGGCGGCCTTTCCTTCCTCACGCGCTCCACGCTGTACGTCGGCGATCGGTTGGTGGTTCGCTGCAAGATCGGCGGACGCGAGGTTTCTCTGCCCGGCAGCGTCTCCCGAGTTTCTGGCAAGAGCGTGGGCATGCAGTTCTCGCAGATCGCGCCGGACGTCCTCGAAAAAATCCAGGGTTTCATTCACGATACCTTCTTCGAGAAGGACCCCAAGAAGAAGAATTGAAGCGACGGTTGGGCCCACGGTCGACAGATTGGTAGTGTGCGATGGAACTCCACGAGCTGATATCCGAGAAGAACATATTCGTACTGGAGACCGCACCGGAGAGCAAGGAAGAGCTTCTGGCGCTCGTTCTCAAAGACTGCCTCATATGCCACGGCCAGTCTACAGACTATGCCGCCATCTGGGACACCCTACTCGAGCGGGAGCGGTCGATGTCGACAGGAATCGGCCAGGGCGTGGCCATCCCCCATTGCAGCACGGACGCGGTGACCGACGTTCGCGGCGTTCTGGTCCTCTTGCGTGAGGGTGTGGACTTCGAGTCCCTGGACGATGACCCGGTTCGCATCATCGTGCTGATGCTCATGCCCAAGAACAAGTTCGATCGCCACATCAAGACCCTGGCGGCCGTGGCCCGCACCTTCAACGACCCGGCCTTCCGCAAAGGCATCCTCGAAGCCCGAACACCTGCCGAGGCGCACGCGTTTCTCATGAAAGCGGGCAACCCGGCCGCGCGCTGATACGTGCGCGCGGGGGGCCAAGGGCGTCGCCTGCAGCGAGGGTCCGGGTGCCTCAGAGGGACCAGGCGAGTGCGGGACCCTTGATGAAAGAAGATGCGCAACGCCGCCCCTGGCTCTGGAATGTGTTCGTGCTCAGGCCACACGTGCGGAAGCGGATCGCGTGGACGGGGCTCTGGGCGCTTCTCTGCGCCTTGGGCGGGGCGCCTGCAGCGGCCGACACCGTCGTTCTGAAGAACGGAAGGCGGATCGAAGGAACTGTTCTCGAATACCGAAATCGTCAGGTGAAAATCCGTACCGGCGGGCGCATTGTAGTCATTGCCGGCCAGGAGATACGCGAAATCCGCTACGAGCGCGGGGCTCCTCGAACATCTGCCGGAACCAAGATGACGGACCCCAAAGGACGCGAAACAAAAGAGCGGGCAGTCGAGACGCCGAGTCTGGACCTTGTGCCTTCCCTCCCACCGATGGACGAGCCACGAACACCTCTCCGGTCCGTCCGAGAGCTCAGCCACGCGGCCGCGCCGTCTTTTCCCTCGAACTGTCGCCCGGTGTTGCGCAGCCTTTTCTGGCCGGGACTCGGTCAGATCTGCTCGGGACGCTCTCGCGAAGGATACGCGCTGGCGGCCACATTCTTGGGATTTGCATACTTGGCCACGCGGCAGTTGCGGCAGTACGAGCTTCGAAACGCGGACTACGTGCGCACGGCAAATACGTATTGGCTGGCTACCGCGTTTCTTTCGCAGTTACCGGCTTCCGACCGGCCCGTGCCCCTGCTTTGGGCCGGCGCTGGCCTGTCCGATAGGCGGGAGGTCCGGAATCACGCGGCCCTGCGGGCCGAGCGATTGCTCCTTGGAGCCGCACTGGTCTACGCGGTTGGGATTGGTACGGTCCTATGGCCCGTTTCGGGTCGTTCCGGGCAGTCGGCGGGTAGCGGCGCTCTGCAAGTCAGCATACGATTCGAGGTGAGAAATCAATGAGAGTGGGCCCCGCATTGGCCACCATCACGTGCCTGGCTCTGGGCGGCCCGCACTGCGGCTTCCTGGGTCGCGAGTGCGCGTCCAGCGATTTCTCCTGCGATCCGGCCGCCGCGGCCGGCCTGGCCCAGCCGACGCTGGCGCTACTTGATGCGGGCCCCCGTCGCATCTTCGTCACCTCGATTGCATACAACGGGAACTTGGGAGGACCGGGGGGCGCGGACAGCCGATGCGCGTCAGACGCGAACCGACCTCAGGGCGGAACCTGGAAGGCTATGCTGGCGGATGGCGTCACGCGACGCGCCTGCTCCACGGCAAATTGCTCCGGTGGTATTTCCGAAAACATCGACTGGGTCTTATCCCCGGGGCGTGCCTATGTCCGCCTGGATCAAACACCGATCTTTACGGCGAACGATGCCGGGGTTTTCCTGTTTGGCACGCTCACGAATTCTTTCGGCACAACTCCGCAGAGCGCCACGACCGGTTTGGATGTCGATTGGACTCCCCGAGACACCTGCGGCGGATGGACAGGCGCCGGAACGCACGGCTTTGGGACACTATCCCATACGGGAAGCACGGCAATTCGCGACGGTTCGGACGGGGTTTGTACGAATGCCTTCTACCGGCTGATCTGCGTCGAACAGTAGCCGCAAGCGCACGACCGCTTCGTCCAAATTTCCGATCCACCACCAAGGGCGACACACTGCCAGGTCGCCTGCGAGGCTCAGCCGGCAGGATCGCCCTTGGGGAAAACCGCGACTACTTCCCGCCGTCTGTTACGGGTGTGCCGGTGACGACCATGCATTGCGCAATGATGATGGTCTTCCAACTGACCTCCACGTCGCGCAGGCCCGTAGCTCCCGGCGCCTTACGCAACGCATCTCGAGCTGCTTCGGCAATGCTTCTGCGCCACCAGTATCCGAAATAGTTGCAGTCCGAACCGGATACTCGCGCGCCCTTTTCGGTCAGGCCTTCGGGGGCCTTGGCTGCCAGACGCTCAAAGCTCCCCCAGTTCGCCGCGCAGGAAGACAAGCAGAGGGCTCCCAATACCAACAATATTGTCATACGTCTCATTTCATTTCCCTCCCGCCGATCCGTGCATTCGCAGGCATCCGTCCATGAAGCGTTGCTGGTAGAGCAACGTTACGTTCTCCCATGCTTCCTTGCCTGTCTTCTCCCCAAACGTCTTTTTGGCCCCCTCCAGCATTCCCGGGAATACCGAAAAGCAGTGCTCTGCCATCTGCCCCTCCGCTGACGCGAAATCCGCAGACGCAGGTTTCATGTATCCTATCTGGCCGATCACGCAACCGCTCATCACCAGACAGCATCCAGCGACGAGCATGAACACATAATGTTTCATACTTATATCCTCCTTCGTAATTTGAAAGTTTGTCAAACCAGGATGTTTGGCCTGATCAAGAGCAATTCTTTTTCTCGGACGGGGGCGCAAATTGTTCGCTGCCATCGGCAACAGGACCGATTCTCCCTCCGCCTGAGGCGATGCGAGGGGGCGCGCGTGACGCTTGGTCATTTCAGAGCAAGGGGATGGGAATCGCGGTCCCAACCTAACAGGGTGCTAACGAATCGGCGGCGCAAGGACCCCGACCATCTTTCGGGTGTCGCGTCCCTGCCCCCGCCGAGAGGGATTCGGCCTTTCTTTTTGCGCCGCAGTGCATGAAACCCTTATGCCCCGCCGCCTGATAGAAAAGTCAGGAAAGTTCGACTTTTTCAGCGCCCTGCCAATCAGCGCGCGGGTTCGATCACCCCGTCAATGAGTCCGTAAGCGGTGGCTTCTTGGGCGTTCATGTAGTAGTCCCGGTCGGTGTCCTGTTCGACTTCCTCGACGGTCTTGCCGGAAGCGCGTGCAATGATCCGGTTGAGTTCTTCGCGGGTCTTGCGAATCTCATCGGCGTGGATCTTGATGTCTGCGGCAGGGCCCACAATCTGCCCCGAGATCAGCGGTTGGTGGATCAGGATGCGACCGTGGGGCCAGGAGAAGCGCCTGCCCTTCTCACCGTTGCAAAGCAGAAGGGCGCCCATGCTGGCGGCCAGGCCCATACATACGGTGGACACAGGCGATGAAATCAACTGCATCGTGTCAAAGATGGCCATTCCGCTGGTGATGACGCCGCCGGGACTGTTGATGTAGAGGGTGATCTCCTTTCCGGGCGCGACCATTTCCAGGTACAGCAGCCGCTCCACGACATGGCGAGCAGAGTCGTCATCTACCTGACCCCACAGGTACACCTTCCGCTCATCCAGAAGTCTGAGATCAATCCGATTGCGAACTGTGTCCTGCTGCTGCGTTTCGATTTCCGTACTCATTACAAAAGGTCTCCTTGCGAAGGGACG
>CAZPFB010000096.1:0-20550 GCA_964585735.1 uncultured Leptospiraceae bacterium | reverse complement strand
TGACCGCCACAGACCTCGTGTTGCGCGTCACCGAGATGCTGCGCAAGAAGGGCGTCGTGGGCAAGTTCGTGGAATTCTTCGGGCCGGGGCTTGCCGGTCTTTCGCTCCCGGATCGCGCCACGATTGCGAACATGGCGCCGGAGTACGGAGCCACGATGGGCTACTTCCCCGTCGATGACGAGACGCTGCGTTTCATGGAAAGAACCGGTCGCAAGCCGGAGCTCATCGACCTCATCGAGCGCTACTACAAGGAGCAGGGTCTTTTGCGCACGGACGCTTCCCCCGAACCCAACTACGGCAGCGACGTACTGGAACTCGACCTCGCGGCCGTGGAACCCGCGCTCTCCGGGCCCAAACGTCCTCAGGACCGCGTGAATCTGTCCGCCATGAAGGACACCTGGCGCAAGGCGCTGCGCGCGCCCATCAAAGAACGTGGCTTCGAACTGAACGACGAGCAGGCGCGCGCGAAGGGTCACATCCAGAACGGCTATCAGGCGGACATCACGCACGGCAACGTCGTGATCGCGGCCATCACTTCGTGCACCAATACCTCCAACCCCGGGGTGATGCTGGGCGCGGGCCTGCTGGCAAGGAACGCCGTCGCCAAGGGGTTGAAGGTGAAACCCTTCGTGAAGACTTCCCTCGCACCTGGTTCGCGCGTGGTCACGGACTACCTCGACCGCGCGGGTCTCACAGGTCCCCTCGAAGCGTTGGGCTTTCACACGGTGGGCTACGGCTGCACCACCTGCATCGGCAACTCGGGCCCTCTGCCGGACGAAGTGGTGAAGGCCATCAATGAAGGCAACCTCGTCGCCGCTTCGGTGCTCTCCGGGAACCGCAACTTCGAAGGACGGATCTCTCCGCACGTGAAGGCCAACTACCTCGCGAGCCCCCCGCTCGTCGTCGCCTACGCGATTGCCGGCACGGTCGACATCGATCTGGAGAAAGAACCGCTCGGCAAAGGCAAAGACGGGAAGGATGTGTTTCTAAAAGATATCTGGCCTTCGAGCAAGGACGTGGCGGAGGCCGTCTCGGGCAGCCTTTCACCGGAAATGTACCGCAAACGCTACGACACCGTGCGCGATTCCAACGAGCTGTGGAACAAGATCAAGACCTCCACCGGCGTCGTGTACGAATGGAACGCGAAGTCGACCTACATCCAGGAGCCCGAGTTCTTTGTCGACATGCCGGAGAAGCTGCCCGCGCTTGCCGACATCACAGGCGCGCGGGTGCTCGTGAAGGTGGGCGATTCGGTCACAACCGATCACATCTCGCCCGCCGGTTCCATCGCCGTCGAGTCCCCGGCGGGGAAGTACCTGATCGAAAACGGCGTTACGAAGGACGACTTCAACAGTTACGGCGCCCGCCGGGGCAACGACCGGGTCATGACCCGCGGCACGTTCGCCAACATTCGCCTGCGCAACCAGATGGCACCGGGCACCGAAGGAGGCTGGACCACGCACCTCACGAGCGGCCAGAAGATGTTCATCTACGACGCGGCCATGAAGTACCGCGACGAAAAGATCCCGCTCATCGTGCTCGCGGGCGCTGAATACGGCACCGGGTCCTCGCGAGACTGGGCCGCAAAGGGAACATTCCTGCTCGGCGTAAAGGCCGTCATCGCGGCGAGCTACGAACGAATCCACCGTTCCAACCTTGTGGGCATGGGCGTGCTGCCGCTCCAGTTCAAGGAAGGACAAACCCACGAATCGCTCGGTCTGACCGGACAGGAGACCTACTCGATTCTCGGTCTTTCGGATTCCATCAAGCCCATGCAGGAACTGACCGTGAAGGCCGACGCCAAGAGCTTTCAGGTGGTGTGTCGCCTGGATACGCCGGTGGACATCGAGTACTACAAGAACGGCGGGATTCTGCATACGGTGCTGAGGCAGTTCATGAAGGGCAAGTGAGGCGACGGGGCCCGCATCCTCACGGGAGGATCGGGGGCTGACCGGTTCAGAACGGTCGTTGAAGGGGCGGTGGCAAGGGTTCCTCAGCGCCCCGGTCCGTGTACGTATTTCGAACGCGAACGCCGGTCGGCAGAGGAAGAAGGGTCCGCGGTTTAGTGCTTGAACGGGCGGCGTCAAGCGGATGTCAGCCACCGACCTTCGTGATTGTGAGTGTGCCCAGCAAGTAGTAGAGAAAGACCCAGAATTCCCGATGGGGCGAACGGCCGGTAGATGAACAGAAAGGTTGTCTGCTGTTCGCTCTCACCTCTGGCCTTGACCTTCGCATGGTGCCACGCACGAGGCTGCACACCCCCGAATGCCCGTGGTATGCTGAAAGCATCGTGTTTTCTGCGATTCGACGTCGACGGCGTTCGCCATTGCAAGCCGGGCGACTGGTCCCGCCTGCGCGCAGGCACGCCTCAGCGAAAAGGAGCGAACCTATGGGCCAAAGCAGCGGTGTATAAGAACCCCAAAAGGGAGCGGGAAAGGGTTGCTCGGAAACGAACGCGGCTGTGCAACCGATCGCACTCGAGGCAAGAGCTTTTGAGAATGGGTGAACGCTTTGGTGGCGATTCACGCTGGAGGGCCGCGCCGCAACGCCGGAGAGGTTTCGTGACCCCAACGTCCATTTGGCGCGTACCATGGGCGCGATGCAGATCTGCGGCCGCAGAGGAAGAGGAAAGCGAACCCGAACCGGACCCGATCACCCGATCGCCATCGAGAGAAGAGCCATTCTTCGACTACGCGGGAGCGCGATGCGTCGCCTCAGCGTAGCGGGCGAACACCCGATACGCCGGTACCAACACTCCGAGCAGGCCCAGATAGAAGAGAATGCGGATGACCCAGGTCGAAACGGGAGGCTCGACGATGGAGTAGGCGAATTCGGGATTCTTCTGGTGCTGACCCGGGTCGAACACCGCCTGTGGCAGCGCAGGGTCGAACTGACCTTGGATGTCATACACGGGACTGCGCGCGTAGCGATTCCCATAGTAGACGCGAATGGGAGCGGTCCGGGCGGCGCCTTCGGGGAGGGCGAAGACCACTTCCTCCAGTGGAGTAAATCCTTCGACTTCGCGCAGCGTCAGGGGACTGTCGTCTCCGTTCTCGAGCGTCAACTTGATGGCCGTCGTGATCGGGCGCGGAAAGTCGATCACCTGGTCGGGGCCGTCGTTCTTGCCGCGAATCACGGTCGTTGTCAGCAGATGAGAGAACGACTTCTCCTCCATCGACTCGACGCGCATCCTCCGGCGAAACCGCTCTTCGCCGAATCGCAGGACCAGACGATGCAGCTTGCGCCGGGAGTCGTTTTCGAACAGGAGCACGGATTCCCGTGTGTCGGACAGAACCGATTGCTTGAAGTCGCCAGCCTTGATGTCGGCTTTGATTTCGGAGACTCGCCGCAGCGGCTCGAAGGCCGCCGACGGGAAGGTGAACGCGCGGGCGCTGTCCAACTCGAGGCGGACGTAGCGGTTGTCCTCGCCGCGGAAACGAATGATGTTGTTGTCGCTGCCGCGGTATCGAAACAGGGCGCGAGAACCGGCGGGCTCCCACGCCCCCGGCTTCGTGCCCAGACTCAGGCTGACGCCCGCTTCGTAGGTGCCGGCGCCCTCCACTTCCAACCAGACGTAGTGCGTCCCGGCCGGCGGCTCAGGCAGCTGAAGTGTGTAGACCCTTCGTCCGCCCCGCAGCTTCTCTTCAAAGATGACCTTGGGCGTGCGGGTCCCGGTCTGCCCCTTCGGCGCGGGAACCGCTCGCCGGAAGTACGGCAGGGCCCGTCCGCCCTGCGACGGCACGACGTCCACATCGCCACCGTACCTGACGATGTCTGCGTCCAACACGAGGCGTCCGTAGGCGGCTTTTTCGAGCCCGCCCTGCGGCTTGATGTCCTTGTAGTACAAGAAGCCCGCCGGTCGAAAGCGCTCCGCCAGGAGGCCGCCGGGAAGAATCCCCACGAGGAGCCACGCGGCGGTCAGAGCAACGCGTGAGATGGAAGGATGCGATATCATACTTTTTCTCCTTTGGCGACCAGGGTCTCGCGGAACCGTTGATAGTAGTAACTCACGACCACCAGAGCGACTCCCAGCGAGGCGAACGAAATGATGCGCACGAGCAGACTCAGGCTCCAGACATCATACAGGTAGAGTTTGATGACGACCAAAAGGGCCAGAACGATGCCGCTCCAACGCGCCGACCGTCTTCCAAATCGGAAGCCAGGAACCAACAGAACGAGCGCGTACGCGGCCATCACGTACGAATAGCCCAAGTTCCGGTAGTGGGGATCGTGAACGAAGTCGGCATTCTCTTTCAGACTTCCGATGACAAAAACGGCGATGGAAACGTAGGCGAAGGTCATCATCCAACGCGAGAGGGGCACGGCGCGTTGCGCCCAGTACGTGGCGGCCAGCGCCGTACCCGCAAGAAGGAAGAGGGCGAAGCGCTCGTTGAGAATCAAGGTGAAAGGCAAAGGCGACCCTTCCAGGAAGAACAGCCGAAAAAGCGCAACCAACCAGATCGGAATGGAAACGAGCACGATGCGCGGCGCACGCAGTTGGGCGCCAACGAACGAAAGTCCACCGGCCAGGGCCACCCATCCCATCGTCAGCAGCCGGCCGTCGAAGTAGTCGGTGACCGCGCCAAAAACCCAGACGACGTAAGCAAGGAGGGCCAGCGACCAGGAGACTTCGAAGCTCGACGCGGGAAGCGCGGGCTTCGTGTAGCGCGGAAGGAGGACAGCCGCCACCAACTGTGAGAATGCTCCGACCAGAAGCAGATGGCCGCTCCAGTCGGCGTGGTACTGGCGGGCCAGAAGCAGAGACGCCACGAAGAAGAACGCGTGCGAAAGGCCCATCGTCAGGTGGTTGTCCCAGAAGACCTCGCGGCGCACGCGTGGGAAGAGGAAGAACTCCCTCACCAAGAAAACGGCGTGCAGGAACAGGACGTGAGCGTAGGGAATGGGAAACGAGCTGCGCGTCCCGTTCTGAACAAACCAGACGAAGAACAGCGTCGCGTTTGCGCCCAGAAGGAGAAGCGGAACGACGCGCCAGGCCCGCACGAAGCTCACAGCCAAGAAGCCCGCGTTCACGACCATGCAGTAGGCAAACAGGAACCGGTACGAATTCTCGCCGCTGGACAACAGAATCGGCGCAAGAAACGCACCCAGCAGGCTGAAGGAATACAGCAGGCGATTGTCCGCACGCGCAGCCAGGTAGGCCAGCGCCGCGGAAAGAAGAAAGAGACCGAGAAACGCCTCCGTTCGACCGACGAGGTCGTAGAAGTAGAAAGCGCCGAAGAAGGCGATGTACAGGACCGCAAAACCGGCGCCCGTGACGGCCGGCCCCAACAGATAGAACTTGCGACTGGAAAGCCGCAGCCCCGCGACAACGATACCGAAACCGACGATCAGCCCGGTGTAGATCCGGCCGGACTCGTTGATCCAGTGGTTGTCGAAAGCGTACTTGATGAACCAGCCGGCCGCCAGCACCAGAGCGAGAAGGCCCAGCTTGCCCAGGATGTTGCCGCCCAAGAGAAACTCGAGGTCACCGGAACCGAAGTGTTGTTGAAATCTCTGCCAGGCCGAAGGCCCACGCGCAGGAGCCGCGCCAACTGCCGCGGAAGGCGCCGGTGAAGGCGGCGCCCCTGCTGCCGCGCCACTGGAAGCGGTCTGCGATTCCCGCTGCAGTCGCGCCAGCTCGCCCTGAACGCTTCGCAACTCCGACTCGAGGGAAGCGACGCGACGGGACAGGCGATCCAAGTCACTCATGTGTCTTTGTCCTCCGGCCGTTCGAGGCGCCCGGCTTGCCGCCACGGAACGCTCGCCGTCCAAACCGGGTCAAGAGGAAAGTCCGTATTTCCTGTGACGAAGCTGGCTTGACGTCAGTTCGCCCGGGAAAACGTGGTCGGGGTGTCCGGCTCGGCACTACTTTATGGAAGGAGACAGCCGAGGCGTGTAAGAAAAGTCATGAAGATTGCAGTCCTCCTGTCCGGCGGCGTGGACAGCTCGGTCGCCCTCGGTCTCCTGAAAGAGGGCGGCCACGACCTTACGGCCTTCTACCTGAAAGTGTGGCTGGAGGACGAGCTGGACTTCTTGGGCGGCTGTCCCTGGGAAGAGGATCTCGAGTTCGCCCAGGGAGTATGCGGGAGAATGGATGTGCCGCTGCGGGTCATTCCCCTGCAACAGGCCTATCGCGACCGGATCCTTTCGTACACCCTTTCCGAGATTCGGGCCGGTCGCACACCGAACCCCGACGTACTCTGCAACAACCGCATCAAGTTTGGCGCCTTCTTCGAGGTGGCCGGACGGGAGTTCGAGGCGACAGCCACCGGGCACTATGCTCACACGGAAACACGCGACGGGCTGGTCCACCTGATGTGCGCCGCCGATCCCATCAAAGATCAGACCTATTTCCTCGCGCACCTGGGCCAGGAGCAACTCACGCGGGCCGTCTTCCCACTGGGTTCGTACCGCAAGGAGGAAGTGCGCGCGCTCGCGCAGCGCTTCGGTCTTCCCACAGCACAGCGCAAGGACAGCCAGGGGCTCTGCTTTCTGGGCAAGATCAGCTTCCGGGACTTTGTGGCCCATCACATGGGCCAGAGAGCCGGCGCTTTCATCGAAGTGGAAACCGGCGGGAGGATCGGCGAGCACACGGGTTCCTGGTTCTACACGATCGGCCAGCGTCGCGGCTTGGGACTTTCCGGCGGACCGTGGTACGTGGTCAGCAAGTCCACCGAAGAAAACACGGTCTTCATCTCACGGGACTATCATTCCGAGGACAAGCGACGGGACCATTTCATCTGTGAGGACGCCTCCTGGATCTTGGGCAGCGCGCCGGTCGGGGGTCCCTGCCGTGTAAAGGTGCGGCACGGCCCGGAAAGCCACGCGGCGCTGATCGAGTCGCTCGGCGCGGACCGCTGGTCCGTGAAGCTCGACGAAAACGATCAGGGCCTCGCGCCCGGTCAGTTCGCCGTCTTCTACCAGGATCGCGAATGCCTCGGGTGCGCCGTGATATCAGAGACGGGTGAGTCGGGGTCGCCGTCACACCAAGCGCATTCGATTATCGGTGGACGACCGCGCACATCCGAGGGTTGAAGGATTATGGGCCGACAGTTCCGCATCCCCGAGTTCTACGGTTCGTCGCTCATTGCGAGCGTCAAGGCGGCCCGAAAGGTATCAGATCACTACAAGAAGGATCTCTCACCGTCGGTGCTGGACCTCGGCAGCCTGCGTTTCAAGATCGCCCGCCATTTTGGATTCTGCTACGGAGTAGAAAACGCCATCGAGATCACCTATCGCGCGGTGGAGGAAAACCCGGATCGGCGAATCTACCTCGTGAGTGAGATGATCCATAACCCGCACGTGAACGCCGACCTGAACCAGAGGGGCGTGCGGTTCATCATGAAAACGAACGGCGAGTACCTGCTGCCCTTCGAAGTACTGCGCCCCGAGGACATTGTGATCATTCCGGCCTTCGGGACAACTTTCGAGTTGCTCGAAAGGCTGGCTGCCATCGGCATCAACCCGCAGACTTACAACGCAACCTGTCCCTTTGTGGAAAAGGTCTGGAAACGCGCCGAGTCGCTCGGAGAGCGCGGCTTCGCGGTCATCATTCACGGGAAGGACACGCATGAGGAAACGCGAGCCACGTTTTCGCACTCGCGTCGTTCGGCGCCGAGCCTCATGATCCGCGATCGCGAGGAAGCGCACCTGCTCGCCAGGTACATCCGACACGAATTGGACTTTTCGGGGTTTGCCAGGGACTTTCCGAATCGCGCTTCAGCGGACTTCGAACCCTCGGAGCACCTGGGGCGTTTCGGCGTGGTGAATCAGACGACCATGCTGGCCACCGAGACGCAGCACATCACGGACATCCTCCGGGATGCCATGGAGCAATACCACGGGTCCGGATACCTCGCCGAAAACTTTGCCAACACAAAAGATACGCTTTGCTATGCCACTGCCGAGAACCAGGAGGCCATGAGCGCGCTCATCGAGTCGGGTGGAGATCTGGCTGTCATCGTGGGCGGCTACAACAGCTCGAACACGTCCCACCTGGTGGAACTCTGTGAAGGCCACCTGCCCGCGTACTACATCCAGGATGCCGCGGAGATTCAGGCGGATGGACGCATCCGACACCTGGACCTGCACGAACGAACCATCCGGACCTCGTCGGAATGGCTGCCGGACAGGCGACCCCTCACCGTTCTCGTGACGGCCGGCGCCAGTTGCCCCGACGCCCTGGTGGATAGCGTACTGTCACGTATCGCAGAGCTGTGCGGCCATTCGCCTTCGGAGCTGGAAGAGGCCGCCCGTTCCTTCACGCTCGCCGCACGCGGGGGCTAGCAGCCGGGCGGCTGATAGCGATCATACAGTTCGTGGAACTTCCGGTTCGGCACCCGACCGCGGCTGCGCACGGTAAGCTCCGGTCGTATGCCGGTCAGGAAGTACATGTCCAGTTCTCCCTTCCCCTTCACTGCCAGGCGGCCCCGGTAATCGAACGAGAAAACGGATTCGGTGGATTCCATGAACTGCCGCGAAACGTTGATGCGACGCGCTTCGCCCGCGTCTTCCATGCGGCTGGCCAGATTGACGGTGTCCCCCCAAATGTCGTAGCTGAAGCGGCGCGTGCCGATGACACCGGCGATCACGGGACCGGCGTGAATGCCTACCCTCAGATCCCAGACCGGCAGACCTGCCCGGGCTCGGCTCTTGCGGTACTTCCTCATGAACTCCTGAATGCGCAACGCACACAGTCCGATGTCGATCGGGTGCTGCGCCTTCGTGTCCAGGAGGCCGCCCGCGCACATGTACGCGTCCCCGATCGTCTTGATCTTTTCCAGGCCGTGCTGACCGACGATTAGATCGAAGTGCGAAAAGCAGCGGTCCAGTTCGGCCAACAGCTCCTCCGGTGAAAGCACTTCAGCAAGGTTGGTGAATCCCACGATGTCCGTAAAAAGCACGGTGGCCCGCGAAACCATCGTCGGCCGAACCGTTCCGTTCTCCTGCCATTCCCTCGCAATCCGATCCGGAAGAACCGTGAGCAACAGCTCGCGCGCGCGATCGAGCGATCTCTTCAGAGCCTCGTCGAAGTAGCGGTGCACGCGACGGTTGATGAACTCGTGCTGGCGCGCGAGTATGCGCAGGCCGCCCGGTGGTATGCCCTCGCGCGCCAGCGCGTCGCGGATGATCTCGTAAAAGCGACCCTCGCTGGCATAGAACATCTCGTAGGTGAGTGGCGATCGGTTGTAGGTTCCGCGTTCCAGCGCTTGGGAAACCCGTTCGCCAAGCATCTCGGCCGACGCGTCGGTCCCATCGCGAAGGTCCAAGAGGCGGGCGTATGTGGTCAGGTTGTGGAGTTTGAAAGTGGCCTCACCGTAGCGCACCGTCGACCGCATCCCGGCCCACCACCGCTCGAAAAGGTTCACGCGCGGCAGCTTCCCCGGTTGCAGGTCCTCCGGAAAGTCGACCTCCAGCCGGTGGAGAAGCTCCAGGGTGAGCTTGTGAAAGGGTATACCCTCTCTGGTGATGTGCTCGAGCAGGTGAGCGGGCTTCTTCAGTTCGCTCTGCAGATGAACGGCAAAGTGGCCTGCCAGGAGTGCACTCATCCTGCTGCGGATGGAACTGCGCGCCACGGGTTCGTGTGTTCCGCACGCGCAGGAGCTGCAAACGATTTTTTGCTTTGTGATTGACCGGCGACTCGACGGGCAACTCAGAACCGTATGCCCGGTTTCTCCCAAATGACTACCGCCGAAGCCGAACGGGTTCTGGCGCAACTGCGAGAACGTCACGAGCAGTTCCGGGCCGCCGGACTGAAGTTGGACATGACCAGGGGAAAGCCCTCCGCGGCACAACTGGACCTTGCTTCGGGACTGCTTGCGGTTTCCCTCGACAAAGACTTTCGTTCCAAAGACGGTTCTGACTGTCGCAACTACGGTGGACTGCTCGGGATTCCGGAGGCACGCGAACTCTTTGGCGCCTACATGGGTGTGCTCCCGGAGGAAGTGTGGGTGGCCGGTAGTTCGTCGCTCGCGCTCATGCACGACGCAATCGTGCGGGCTCTTTGGTTCGGTGTTCCCGGCGGCACGGCCCCCTGGAAAACCGAAAAGATTCGCTTCCTGTGTCCCGTTCCGGGGTACGACCGCCACTTCGCCATCTGCCAACACTACGACATCCAAATGACGCCCATCGCCATGAACGAAGAGGGCCCTGACATGGACGCGGTGGAACGCGAAGTTCAAGATCCTGCGGTGCGCGGGATTTGGTGCGTCCCCAAGTACAGCAACCCGACCGGAGCGGTGTACAGCAGACAGGTTGTAGAGCGGCTCGCGCGGATGAAAACAGCCGCGCCGGACTTCCGCATCTTCTGGGACAACGCCTACGCGGTTCACCACCTCGAAGCAGAGGAAGCCGAACTGGCCGATATCCTGTCCGCGTGTCGGGCGGCCGGAAATCCGCTGCGGCCGCTGCTGTTTGGTTCCACGTCCAAGATCAGCCTGGCCGGTTCAGGAATCGCGCTGATGGCTGCGGATCGCGTGAACCTGGACGACGCCATGAAGCATGTGGCGATTCGCACTATTGGCCCGGACAAGATCAATCAGCTCCGACACGTGCGGTTCTTCGGGAACATGGACGGCATCAGAAAGCACATGCGCCTGCATGCAAACCTGCTCACCCCACGTTTTGCGGCGGTTCAGGAGGTCCTCACCCGAGAGCTGGAAGGAACGGGCGTTGCCACCTGGACCAAACCCAAAGGCGGGTACTTCGTGAGCCTGGACACGCCGGCCGGTTGCGCTGCCCGTACGGCCGCGCTCGCCGCGGAGGTGGGCGTCCTCCTGACGAAGGCGGGGGCCACGTTTCCGCTTGGGAAGGACCCTGAGGATCGCAATCTGCGCATCGCGCCGACTCTGCCGCCCGTAGAAGAGATCCGGACGGCCATGGAGGTCCTGGCGGTGTGTGTGCAGATCGCGGCGCTCGAAAAACAACTGGGCGCATCCCGCTCGGCGTGAGCGTAGGGGCTCTTCCACACAGGACGTCCGAGATCCATGTCTGATCCCAATCTGTTCGCGCGACAAATCGTGAGCGCGCGCTCATCCCTCCTGCTCACGCTGCCTGCGCTCGGGCTCATGGCTGCTTTGCACCTGCCGTTTCTGGAAGGGTACGGGTTCTTCCGCGACGAACTCTACTACCTGGCCTGCGCGGCGCGTCCTTCTTTCGGGTACGTGGACCACGCGCCGCTCTCCATCTGGGTTCTGCGGGCGTGGGTCGCTCTCTTCGGCGACTCGCTCGTATCCGTGCGTTTGCTGGCGCTCACGACGGGGATGCTGTGCGCGGGAATAGGCGCTTTCCTGGCCAGGGAATTGGGCGTCGGCCGCCTCGGGATCGCGATTGCGGCGCTCGCGTGTGTCCTTTCGCCGCAATTCATGGGACAAAGTCATCTGTACTCCATGAACAATGCTGATATCTTCCTGTGGTCGGTCGTCTTGCTGTGCTATCTGCGCATGGTTCGCAGCGGACGTCGTTCCCTTTGGTTGCTCCTCGGCTTGCTGATCGGATTGGCCGCACTCAACAAGCACAGCTCGCTGTTCTTCGCTGCTTCGCTCCTCGTGGGGATCGTCCTCGGGCCGGCGCGCTCCGACCTGAGGACACCGTTTCCGTACCTCGGGGCCCTGGTCGCGCTGCTCGTGTTTTCGCCCAACCTCGTCTGGCAAGTCCAACATGGCTTTCCGACCCTCGAATTCGCAAGAAACGCAGCGCTCCACAAGAACGTACGGATGAGTCCGCCCGCGTTCCTCTGGTATCAGATGCTCGAACTGGGCCTGGCGAACGTCCTCCTCTGGGTGGCGGGTGTCGTGGCGGCGGTCCGCGGCCGGCTGACCGCAGAAGTGCGTCCCATTGCCGTAGGCTTCCTGGCTCTGCTGGGGGGAGCGCTCCTCTTCGGCGCCAAGTCCTACTACCTCGGCCCCTACTACCCGGCGCTGTTCGCTCTCGGCATCTGCTACTGGGAGCGACGGAGCCGCGCCGACGTACGGCTCGCCGCATGGCTCCAGCGGACTCCCCGGTTCGGCTGGCTCCCTGCTCCCAGGATCCGGAGAGTGGCCGCTATTGGTTTCGTCTGCCTCCTCCTGTTCGTGGGGATCGCCTCCGCGCCTCTGGCGATCCCGATGATGTCGGTGGATCGCCTCCTCGCCTACAGTAAGCGACTTGGCTTGGGTCCCGCGCAAAACGAACGCGCCCATGCCACCGCCCTGCCCCAGCACTTCGCGGACGCGCACGGCTGGCAGAATCTGGCGACTTCCGTGGACCGAATCGTCGCCTCGCTTTCAGGTCCGATGGACGAAACCCTCATTGTAACGGCCAACTACGGGCAGGCGGCAGCATTGGAGCGCTTCTCCAAGAGCGGGCTTCCGGTCACATCGGTGCACAACAGCTACGCCATCTGGGACATTCCGCAACCCGACCGAATCCGGCGCATCCTCGCGGTGGGCTTCCCGGCAGAAGCACCGGAGTCCGTACGCGCCGCGTTCGACAGCATCGAGCGGATCGCCGAGCACCGTTGTGCTTACTGTGCTGCCCCGGAGCAGGCGGTCGTCGTGTCTTTGTGGCAGGGCCCCAAACAACCGGTTCTGACGTTGCGGAAGCGCGCGAAATCCTACCAATAGTACGCGTCCGCTTCGTCAGGGATTCGGGCCGTGGGCTGAACTCTTGTCAAAAAAGGCTTGTGGCCTGATGGGGTGTGCCTCAAGGTTCGGCCTGCCCTTCATGGGGAGGCCCTCCAGCAAAGATGAATCGCAACCTTTTGTACGCCGGAATAGGAATCATTGGAGTGATTCTGCTGGTCGTCGTATTTCTCCTCGCCAGCGAAGACTCCGTCGACGTCAAACGTGAGAAAAAGATGATCTCATCGGGGAAGGATCCCACGATGGGCGGTCCGGACGGTTCCCTCGCCGGCTCGGGGACGATCACGCCGGAGTTGCAACTGGAGCTGTACCGCAAGTGGGCGCAGTATCCGCCGGAATCGCGGCCGCTCTTTCCGGGCATGGTCGATATGCTCGAACCGTTTGATGCCACGCGCCCCCCCATCAAGATCATCAAGGAACCCGGGCAGGGCTGCGTGATGGACGAGAGTGGCGCGCCACGCTGCAAAAAGCCGCCGGTCTTTGCCGATGTCAAATGCACGATGAAGCCCGAAGCATCGGTGTCTCATGGCAAAGGCGATTTCCATGTCTTCCTGACCTGCTTCCGAATGGAAAACAACAAGGAGGTCGCGGTCCCCATTGCTGACATCAAGCCCAAGGTGTACCGGAAGCTCTTCCGAAAAAACACGCCCAGCCTCCCGCCAGTCGCCTTCGGGGACAACGGGGACAACGGGGACAAGACCAAAGGGGACCTCACGTACACTTTCCGGGTCCGCCCGCTGGACCGTGATTGGGGCTACATGTTCTTGGAAGTGGACGCCACCGTGGACGGGTCCAAGCACAACCAACGCGCTGGCTGGTACAGCACGCCACACCGCGTAGCTGAATTCCAGACGGGCATCCAAGACCGCGTCGACAACGGTCACCTGGTCGTCAGCGTACCGCTGCGCGTGTACAAGGCCGGATATTTTGAAATCGAGGCCAATCTCCAGCAGAAAGACGGAGACCAGCAGTACATTGCCACGTCCACTTTCGAGGGCGACTTGGAAGCAGGAAGCCAGACGGTCACGCTGCGCTTCTTTGGGAAGATCATCCGGGACAAGAACGCGGACGGCCCCTACGTGGTGAAGACCATCCGGGGCAAGCGCCACAATATGCCGGTCACCCCTGGTATGCTCCTGCGCATTCAAAGGGAGGGTGGAACCCTCCCGAATGTGACCCATACCGAGCCGGACCTCGAGTACTTCCCCATGGCACCGGACCACACAACCGGTGGTTATCGGGCCGAGGAATTCTCCGAGAAGGAGTGGTCCTCTCCGGCCAAAGACGCCAGACTGAAGTTCCTCCAAAGTCAGGCAGGCCAAGGGAGCAAGTAGGATGGCCTGTGCGCCGAATCCGCATCGAATAAGTGCAAATAAGGCGACTGGCCTAACCGCAAACAACATAGCCGATGGCATTCTGCATCTAATGGGTGCTTTATGGTCCTTTTCCCGCCTCTTCGCGCCTCCCCAATAGGGCTGCCTCGTACGCCTTTGTCCGTCTATTGTTGGAGGGCTGTCGTAGCAGAGCCCCCGGAAGTCTGCTTGGTCGGGAGTGGCGGCCCGCGGTTCCCACCCACCCCTCGGCTTATCCAAATGTCTTCTATAGTCTGTTCCATCGCGTTGCCCGCGCCACCATCTGCGATAGCGGCCCCTACCCTTGCGCGTGTCCTCAACCCATTAAAAAGGAGGTGGCGTGGCAGCCATTTTCGTCATTCTCACTCGGGTGGCACGGAGCTTGCTAATGATTCGCCGGGCCAGGCGCGGAGCAACCAAACCGGCCCATTCGGGACACCAAGGGAGTCAAATCATGCGTAAGTACATCACACTCGGCCTGGTAGCGGCCTTCTTCATTGGCGGGGAGCTTTCCGCCGCAACCTATCGGCTTTTCGTCCACGGGCGTTCCGGGGACAATCACTGCACCACGATTTCGAGCACGAGCAGCGCCACAACCGACCACAACAACTACTGGGGCGGCACGGTTAGCGGCCTGGCCAACGTCCGCTATATCGGATTCGACGGGACCCAAAGCGGTGGCGCGTACAGCTGGAATACCTGCGGCGCTCAGCGTCAACTCTACAATGCCCTCAACGTGTTCTGCAAGAGCGGCAATACCTGCGAGATCTACACGCACTCCACCGGCGGCCTGGTTGCAGCCTACTTCCTGCGCTACTATGCGCCGAGCACCTACGGTTGGTCCATCAGCCGAGTTCAGCTCATGGCATCTGCTGCCGGCGGTTCGGAACTGGCTGACCTCAGCACCTCCTACCTCGCCTGGCTTGGGTTCGACACGCTCGGCGGAGAGCTGGACGAATCGGTGAGCACCAGCGGAGCGCGCAGTTGGAGCCACAGCCACGCAAACGGCCTGACGCTCTACACGACTTCCGGCGAAGGAAGCGACTACCTGTACGCAACGAGCCCCTTCCTTCCGGGCCAGGATGACGGCGTGTTGGCCAACCACAGCCTGTGCAACGTCAATGCAGTGCGCGAAGTCGATTCCTCCTGCTCGCGCGGCAACGGCAGCATCCGCGACAGCTACACCTGCTGGAGTGGCTGGAACCCGTTTGCCACCTGCTACGAATACCACTATCGTTGGAGCTACTTCTACACTGTGTATCAGGGGGGTGGTGGCCATTCGCACGGTGATGCGAAGGTCGACTACAATCGTCGCTGACGCGACTCGGGTCGAGGAAGAAAAAGAGACTCCCGAAGCGGGGTCACGTTCATGCGAAAGGGGAGACCGGGCCAAGGCCCGGTCTTTCTGTTTTTGGGGCGACTCCTTCCGGCGTTGCCCCGTGGCGAATTCTGCTGGCTGCCCGCGAACGCGACCTGCACCACTGCCTGATGCAGCCCGAAGAAGGGGTCATCAAGTTCACTTTCGAACACGTGGACGATTCGCTGAACGCGCACATCGAGGTCTGCCACCGGCTGATGGCCTGGCGCAACATCATGTGTGAAACCGCCCTCGTCGGTCGCGATCCCCTCCGATACGATGGGGCGGCTTACGGGAACCTGAGCGCTCGGGTGCAGCCCTACGCCGCCGAGCGCGGAGAACGGCGTTTCCTGGTCTCGGGCACCCAGACCGGACAGCTCGAGTGCGTTTCTCCGGACGATTTCTGTCTGGTCGTCTCGTACGACCACCGCCGCAATTTCGTGAGGAGCCGCGGCCGTGCGCTGCCTTCGTCTGAGTCCATGACGCACGGGAGCGTCTACGACCTCGACTCCCACATCCGCTTCGTGTTCCACGCGCACTCCCCCGTCATCTGGAGGAATGCGGCCCGCCTGCGAATTCCGACCACGCCTGCGCATATCCGCTACGGCACTCCCGAGATGTGCGGCGCCGTCCAGCGACTCTATCGCGAAACGGAGCTGGCCGATGGCCGGGTTTTTACCATGGGGGGGCATGAGGACGGCGTCGTTGTATTCGGCGTGACCGCCGAAGAGGTCGGCGGTCGCCTCCTGCACCAACTCGCCCGCGGCTATGAGAGCGCGGCGCGTGACTCGGGTCGCCTTTGTCGCTACGCGCGCTGAGGGGGATGTCAGTGGGAGGCGGTCGGCCGGCCTGCTTGGGCTCGCTGCAAGCCCTGGGCGTGCGCCCGCACCAGCGCTCCGGCACCGACGGCACCACGGGCCACGAAGCCGACATCCAGAACGTAGCCCTCCACCAACTCCCCCGGTGTCACGTCGAAGGCGGGGTTGAAGACGCGTGCCTGGCGCGGGCTCCATACGAGACTCTGCCGACTGTCGGCGAAACCCCGCACCTCGTCGGCGCCGCGCTCCTCAATCGGAATACCGTCACCACCTGCACAGGCAGGGTCGATGGTCGTCCACGGCGCGGCCACGTAGAGCGGAACGTCGTGCGCGTGCGCCACGACCGCGAGGGAGTAGGTCCCGATCTTGTTGGCGAAATCGCCGTTGGCCGCAATGCGATCGGCTCCGACAATCGCACAATCGATGCGACCGGCCCGCATCATGGACGCGGCCATGTTATCACAGATGAGGGTGTAGGGGATGCCGGCGCGCTCCAACTCGTAGGTAGTCAGGCGCGCGCCCTGAAGCAGGGGGCGAGTTTCATCGACGACAACGTGAAGTCGCATACCCGCTTCGTGCGCGGCCGTGATGATCCCAAGTGCGGTCCCGCGACCGACGGTGGCCAGAGCTCCCGTGTTGCAGTGCGTGAGCACAGTTTGGCCGTCGCGGAGAAAACCCTGGCCCGCTGCGGCTATCCGATCGCACAGGTCCACGTCCTCCTGGAACAGCGCGAGCATGAGCTGCTCCAGGTTCTCGAAGGTGAGCTCGGCGTCCGTCCGATCCGAGAGCAGGCGGTCGATCGTGGTCATGAGGTTCACGGCCGTGGGGCGCGCCGCGCGAAGCGCGCGGGCCTGCTCACGCAGTTCGTCGGAACTTGCGCCCGCCCTCGCGGCGACCACCAACGCGAAGCCCGCGGCAATGCCAATGAGCGGTGCGCCACGCACGGCGAGCTCGCGAATCGATCGCACCATGTCGTCGGTGCCCTCGATCGGAATCCAGTGTTCTTCATGTGGAAGGAGTCGCTGGTCCAAGACGGCCAGACGGTGGTCAACGTAACGCAATGAGATGGATGCAGGCACAGGACCACCGGCCCGCGGGACCGCCGCCCGTCAAAACCTTTGGCGGTTCAGATGACGCGCCGGTAGTCCCAGAGTTCCAGGTTCCACACCGGCACGCCGCAGTACCGATCCCCCTCCGGGCAGTAGGGAGTCACGCCGGCCCGCTTGCGCAACCAGCAGGGCGCCTTGATCCAAGAAGCCAACTGGGGATGCACCTCATGCACCTGAACCAGTTCGGCCACGGACGCTGCAAAGATCTCCTCCTGCGCGTTGTAGCAGGTTCGCGCCTTCCACTTGTGGTGCAGATTCAGCAGATCGCCCGATTCGTAAAACCGGACCGGGAAGGCGTTGGGCAACAGGTATGCAGCTTCCTCTGTCGACCCACCCGAGCCCAGAAAGGACTCGATGAGCGCGAAATGCTCGGCCATCATCTCGGCGAAGCGCCGTTCGCAACGCCCGTCGGCAGTGACGAGCGCGGGCACGATGAAGTCCGGTTCCCCCGTGTAGTGGCTCATGAGCAAGGGCCGCGCGCCGGGCACCATACGATGGCGCTGGTCCTGGGAATCCGCGGTGTGGGAGAGCTTCTTCTGGAAGGTGTACTGCACGTTGAAGAGTGCGCGGGTGATGCGCGATACGGTCGATTCGTTCAGCGTGGACTGAAGGTGCGGGTTACGCGCCGGGTTGAGGACGGTCTCCACCGCATCGGAGTCACTGAAGGCCCGCGGCGACAGGCCCAACACCGCGCGCACGGAATCGGCCAGCGTCCGCACTGCTTCCTGGCTGTAGCCCGCCAGCCGGGCGGTCTTTCCTCCCAGGCGACGGTCGAAATCACGAACGAAGTCACGCGCCACATCCCGTTTCCAGTGGATCTGCCCGTCCGCACGAGTGCCGTAGAACTGCTCGAAGAAAGTGTACTCGAGCGTCTCCTCCAGCGGAAGCGGATCCTGCATTTCCGCGGCGTACAGCGGGTCGGCCTGGCGCACAGCTTCCACCATCTGCTCCACCAGGGCCCGCGTTTCCTGAGGAACGTCGAAGGCGGCGGCCAAGCGGCGATAGCGATGAAGCGTGAGTCCATTGATGGTATGATAGAGAAACGTGTGCACCGCGGTCGGCAGGACGTAGCGGGCCGCTTCCATGGCCTTCTTGCGAATCTGTCCCTCCCAGCGTTCCCGTTTTGAGCGACGTGCGGGAAACACGCGAAAGAACTCCTCAGCGGCGACCGGCCCGAGCAGACCGATGAGTTCCTGGTAGTTGGCCACGGACCTGTGCACCAGTTCGAGGTAGATGGCGCGGGTCTTTTCTCGTCCGGCGCCGAAAAGCGAAGGCGGTACGTGGAACTGGTCCGGCTTCACTTCCACATAGCGTTGGCTCACCTGCTCGGAGTTGTAGTACGGATGCGAATGCAGGAAACTCCAGACGAGATGGCGACTGACGCGTTCGATCGTGAAGACGAAGTGCGGGTGCTGACGCGTGGTCAGGTGTCCCGCCTGGAGCGTCGACCTGGCGATGCGATCCCGAAGTGCGCGCGCTTTTTCGTCTCGCGAGACATCCTCGGGGGATACGATGCCCTTGCTCGAGTAACACGTCCGCGCGGTGGCAATGCTCAGATCGTACGGGACTTGAGTGTGATCGACGAGACGCACCAAGGGAAGAGAATGCTCGCTACCTGCTTGGATTTCCGCTGGGGACTCTGCTATCTTCAAGGGCGTACCTTTATGTCGCATGACCATCTTGAAGGCCACAAACGGATGGCAAAGCAGAAATCCCGTTCACCCTGCCTGTTTTGTAACGCCCGAGGGCGTCCGGCTCAGCAGAAGCGCCGCCAGCGTCCACAGGAGCAACCAGGCAGATGACCACAGCAAGGAGCCCCATTCGGGCCCGCCGGGAAAGAGATCCCGAAACGGCGTTGTGAGCAGGGTGTGAAGGGTCCCGCCGCCCGCGGGCAGTAGCCGCAACGCCCGCTCCAGGACGCCCGCGCTCACGTACACCAGGAGCGCCCGTCGCCCAAGCGCCATGAGAGCCGCAGACCACGGGGCCCGCCCTCCCCCGCGATCGAGCCGCACCGAGAGGAGCAACAAACCCCAAGCCATCCCGCCCGTGAGCAGGACAAAGGTCGCCGTCCACAGATGTTTGTTCACTGGAATCCAGGGCGTGAGCACGGCACCCAATCCTATGAGGATGCAAACCATCGCGATCGCACTGCGCTTCTCCTCCCCGCTCGCTTCGTGCAGCCGACCGGCAAGCAAACCCAAGAGCGCCGTCGAAACAGCGCCGCAGGTCGACAGGATTCCCTCCGGATCCCCATCCGGTGAGTGGCGCCACACGTGTGTTCCGAGAATGAGGTTGTCCAGCCTGCCCGCCGGATTCTGCCCCACTTCCCAGCCGGCGGACGCTATCCCGGGAATCCCGAAGAGATGCACCAAAGAGGGAAGCAACAAGAGCAGTCCCGCAATCCACGCGACCGGACCGTTTCGCAATCGGGCAAGGAGCGCGACGCCCCCGTAGACCAGGGCGATCCGTTGCAGGACGCCGGGCAGTCGCAGCTGCTCCCAGGTGGAGAAAGCGGCCAGGTTGAAGGCGAGTCCAATGCAGAAGAGCAGGCCGGCTCGAATCAGGATGCGCGCGGGCTTTGGTGGGCTGCCGGCGCTCCGCGTGGCCAGGGCCACCGAAACACCGACCATGAATACGAAGAACGGGAACACGAAGTCGGCCGGGAGCAGCCCGTGCCAGGCGGCGTGCCGCAGCGCCGCGAACTGCTCACCGAACCGAATGGGATGGTTCACTATGAGCATGCCCGCGACGGCGAGGCCGCGGACGGCGTCCGGTCCGGCCAGTCGCCTGCGCATTTGTGGTTGCTCGTTCACCAGGGCGCGGTCCTCTGTGTCCGGGAGACACCGCCGTGAAGTGGACGATCCGCGATCGCCTCGAAAACCGATTCAGGGGACTGAACCTCAAGTATCGTGTGCTGTACCGCCACCGGCTGGAGCGTCTCTATTCCTTCGGCCTGTGGTTGTATGAAAGCGCTTTCGGCGCGAAGATCCGCCTGGATGCTTCGAGCGTCTGTCAGCTGAAATGTCCGGCCTGCTCGACGGCGAGCGGGATGAACAAGAAGGGGATTGTCGGCTGGGGGCACCTCTCCGCCGAAAACTTCCGGCGCCTGCTTTCCGAAAACCCGCGCGTGCGCGAGGTGGAGCTTTCGAACTGGGGCGAAATCTTTCTCAACCCGGCCATTGACGACATCCTCCGCATCGCCCACGAACACGGAGTGCGCCTCACCGCGGCCAACGGCGTCAACCTCAACACGGTCCGCGACGAAACTCTCGAGAACCTCGTTCGTTATGGCTT
>CAZPFB010000095.1:0-20577 GCA_964585735.1 uncultured Leptospiraceae bacterium | reverse complement strand
TCGCGCTCACCCGAAGCGCGCCAGGATGGCGCGCGGTCAGCGCGGTTTAGGCACGGAGGCCGCACCGCGCTGACTCGGGTGCGCGCGACCGCCCGGCCCTCCGTCCGTGGCCGCCCCAGGCTGTCGACTATTCCGATGCTGCGCATCGGCTGAACATCCATGTTCAGGCAAAACCGCCGCGCGGTCTTGCGCTGGCCGCTGGCTCACTACGGACGCGCCAGGACGGTGCGATTGCGGCCGCCTTCTTTGGCGGCGTACAGAGCGCCGTCGGCCGCACGAAGAACGGACTCGAAGGTGGGGCCGAATTCAGGAAAGGTTGCCACGCCGAAGCTCATCGTGACCTTTTTCTCCACCGGAAAGTCAGCGCTTTCGATGGCACGCCGAGCCTTCTCGGCGAGCAGGAAGGCCGACTCGGCATTCGTATCCGGAGCGAGCAGCAGGAACTCTTCGCCGCCGATGCGGCAGGCAGCATCCTCCTGCCGGCTGTTATCCAGGAGAATGCGGGCCACACCCAGAAGGACCTGGTCCCCGGCGGGGTGCCCGAACGTGTCGTTGATGCTCTTGAAGTGGTCGACGTCCCCGACAACGAGGGCGAGCGGCAACTGAAACTTGGCCGCGCGGGCCATGTCCCGCTCGACGGCGCGGCCCAAAAAGCGGCGGTTGTAGAGACCCGTGAGTTCGTCCACGACGGCGTGCCGGAGCATGTCGGCAAAGACGGAGACTTCGATCACCTTGGGAGAACGAATCGCGCCGCGAAAGTTCTTGAAGTAGTCGATTAAAGCAACCGCGACTCCCGGGTCCCGGCCGAGGCGTTCACGCAGGCTGCTTCGGTGCGCGAGCATTTCTTCCCAGAGCCGCGCCGCTTCGCCGGTCTCGTGGTCGAGGTTGATCATGACGCGCAAAGCGTCGCGACAGAAATCGTCCCCGAACTTCTCGCGGAGCCCTTCCATGGCTTCCAGCAGCGCCGATTCGGACTCCGCCCCCCGCGCGAGCAACTCCAGAATGCGGGACTCGAGCGCCGAATCGACATTCACGAGGCGTTCGACATCCGTGCGCAGTACTTTGAGTTCGGCGCGACTCAGGTCGAGAACCTGCTCCTGAGCTTGGATCATGGCGCGGGCCTCGCTGAGCTCCGAACGCCCGAGGTCGAAAACCGCCTCCCACGCCCGTACCTGCCCGCGAAGCCTCTCCACCTCGGTCCGCAGCGCTGCCAGCTCTGCTTCCTGATGGAGATCCGACGCCTTCTGGGGCGCCAAGTCCATAGCGTGGACAATCTGGTACAGGTAGCAGATATACAACCAGAAATAGTACGGGTAAGTGAAAAAGTCCGTACCACGCCGTCAGGGCTTTTATCAGAATTGCGCCAGTCCCTTTCGGACGTGGGGGCTATTGTCAGAGAATCTCGAACCGGTGCACCGGGAGCCATCCTGCTCAATGGGGACCCTTGGCTCCGAACGCAAAACGAATTGCAGGCAGCGGTCCCTCTGTTCCACTGAAGCATGGCTATGCAGCGTGTCACTATCGAGCAGGATTTTCAGGCAAGCGTCGCGCAGGTGTTCGAAGCACTTGCCGATCACAATCGTCTGGGGGAGATCTTGGGCCAAGACATTCGGCGCATCGTCGATGCGCCAGGCAAGAACCCCAACGGAGTCGGGTCTGTGCGCCGGATCAAACCTCTCGGCGTGCCCGCCTTTGAGGAAACTGTGACGAAATTGGAGCCCGGCAAGTTTCTCGAGTACCGCATCACAAAAGGTTCCCCCATCAAGAATCACCTGGGGCGTCTCGAGTTCTCGGAGCAGGGCGGCGGAACCCATTTGCACTACACGATCGACTTCGAACCCAAGCTTCCGATCCCTTTCTTGGGGAGCATCCTCTCTGTTGCCATTCGTGGTCCGATTGCGGGTGGACTGGCTCGGTTTGCACGAGAGTTGCGCGCGGCGTCCTCCTGACGGCCGGTCTTCCGCAGCGGCGCGTGACAGCCGCCACCTATCGAGCCATGTTGGGAGGTTGAGCGTCGGCCTTCGAAAAACGAGGTTGCGCGCTTCCTTGCAGGCCGCGATAGGATCTTCGGATGAACGTTGCGAAGGCGGACGGTTGGCGTCGCGCACTGCCAACTGACCGATGTCGACGGCCGACACGGGCTGCTTGGGTGCGCCTCTGTTGCGGGCTGTGCGTCTGCGGCATGGCCTGGTCGTGCCACGCGCCGCCCGACAGTCCTTGTGGCGCGGGGGAAATGGTCAGGAGCGTCCGCTACTTTCTGGATGCGGGGGGACGAATGGACCCGGCGGCGATTCATCGGGAGCGGGAGCGGGGGGCCTTCCGCACCGCATCCTCCACCAACTTCGCCTACTCGACGGCGGCCATCTGGCTGGATATCCCCGTCCCGGCGATCCGACCCAATCAGGTCTGCCTGCTGGTGCTCGGCAATCCGATCATCGACGATGTCCAGGTGACTCTGTCGGACAGGGGGAGGATGCAGACGCTTCAGCGAACGGGAGATCACATCCCTTTCTCGAAACGCGAAATCTTGGATCGCAATCTGGTGGTACGCCTGCCGCCGGGCTTTCGAGGCACAATCCTCATGCGGGTCGTGACGACCAGCGCGGTCGTTTTGCCACTGCGCTTTTGGGCCGAGAAGGCCTACCGCGAAATGGCCCTCAAGGAGCAGTTCTGGCTGGGCGCCTACTTTGGCTCCCTCCTCGTGATCTTGGCTTTTGCTGTCATTCTACTGATCCTTTTGCGCGACTTCCTGTTCCTGATCTATGCCCTCTACATACTCACGCTGGCCCTGGGCCAGGCAGCCGTCACCGGTGTCGCGTATGGCATACTCTGGGGCGAAACGATTTGGTGGAATGATCATGCGCTGCCGCTTTTCGTCGGCCTCAGCCTCGTGTTCGGGAGTGCCTTCGCGTACATGTTCCTGCGGCTTTCGGCCGCGCGAATCTGGATGCGATTGTACATGGGAGCGGCGTTCTTTGCTGCCTGCCTGCTATGCGCTGTCGCGCTCGTTCCCAATCCGACGTACGGCTATCGAATGCAGCAGGGCGTGGGGCTGTTCGTCGTCCTGGCCGCTGTCGTGGTGGCTCTTTCTCGTTGGCGTGAGGGCTATGGACCGGCGCGCTTCTTTCTCATCGGTTGGAGCGGCCTGATTGTGGGCGTCACCGTCTTCATACTCAGGAACTTCGGCTTGGTGCCGGATCTGTTGGTCACTCAGTATGCCATACAAATCGGATCGGCCATGGAGGTCGCCTTGCTGGCTTTGGCGCTCGGAGACCGGATACAGACTGAGGCGCGCGAGCGGGCCCAACTCCAAAAGAAACTGATGGAAACAGAAGCGCTGCTGGGCCGGCTCACCGAACCCCCGGCCGCCGACGGGATCTGGCTCACGGTGGGCCGGGATTCGGTTTTCGTCGAGTACGGCGAAATCCTGTACGTTTCTTCCATTCGCAATGTATCGGTCATTCACGGCGCCGGGCAGGACTTTCGCGTTCCGTCGCCGCTCAAAGCGCTCGAAGAACGGCTGCTGCCCGGGCGTTTCCTGAGGGTCCACAAGCAATTTCTGCTCAATGTTCCCAAGGTCCAGGAGATTCGCAAGCGCGGCGAGCGGGCCTTCGTGGCAATTCTCCGAGACTCGGACGAAACCGAAGTCCCCATTGGCGGTAATTACCTCGCACGACTGAGGGCACGCCTGGGGCTCGCGGGCCAGACTGGTTCGGGCACGACTAAGACCGAACGAGCTCGATGATTGTGACCTCGGCGGGGGCGTTCACCCGTGCGGGCAACCACGAGCCGAGCCCGCGGTTCACGTACAGGACCGCTTTTCCTCTTTCGTACCGCCCCCGATAGAATTCACCGCCCATGGGATGGTAGCCAAGTCGACGAGCGTCATCGCCGGAGAAATCCCACTGTCCGCCGTGTGTGTGGCCGGAGAGAATTAGGCGGGCGCCGTAGTGTTCGAGTAGAGGAAAGTCCGCCGGATCGTGCGCCAGAAGTACTGTTGGGACATCCTCCCGAACGGGCGGCAACTCATGGACAGCGGCTAGAACGCGACCCGCCCGGCTGCTCTCTTGCTGTGCCCTCGCAAAGGGTGAATCGATCCCCGCAACCTGGAGTCGTCCGTGTCCTCGCCGAATTTCTACCGAATGGTTGCGCAGCATTCGAATGGCGGAGCCCTGTAGCGTCCGAAAGAAGTGTTCGCCGTCATGGAAGTAGTCATGGTTCCCCGCGATTCCCAACACGCCGAGCCCGAATCGATCGGCTACCTGCGCGAAAAAACGAGCCGCTACCGGAAGGTAGTGATTGTTGGTGTCGATGATGTCTCCGGTGATCACGAGCAGGTCGGCCTTCACCGACCGAAGAAGATCACGACAGACGTCCAGGTAGGCTAAACTCAGCTGTGCACCGAAATGGATATCTGATACCTGGCAGATGCGGAACCCCTCCATATCGGCATGCAGGTTCGGCACCGTAACGGATATCGTTTCCAGAAGCGGAGCCTCCATCGTGCTCCGCATCAGGAAGGCCCAGGCACCCGATCCCGGCAGAGCGAAGGCGGGCAAGTAGCCTGTACTCATGGCCAGGAAGTCGCGACGCGTGAGCGTGTCATTGTGCGCTTCGCGGGAAGTGGTGCGCTTTGCCGGCAAGGTACCTCCGGGCTTTGGCTTACCCAAGGTGCGCAAGCGCGTTCCCAGAGCCTGTAGCGCCCACGCGACCATCCAGAGCGGTAGGATTGCGAGCAGCAGCAGATGGTACGCCACGACGGCAAGCGCGTAGAAGTAATACCATTCTCCCGGAGGAAATGCGAACCAGAATTCCACTCCGCCGACGACCGCCGCGAGGAAGGGGAGCTTCAGCCCCAGCGAACCGGCCGCCCAACCAACGAGCAGACCGACGCGCCCCCCGCGGCGTCGCGCCACCATTAGGGCTGTTCCTTCCAGTAGAAGGAACAGAGTGAATGTCGTGAGGATTACCGGATAGATCATAGGCTGAGCTTTTCGGCAATGGCCTCTGCTATCGAGGGCGCGGCGGCCTGCGCTTCGGCGTAGAGGGCCCGTAAGTCCGCAAAGTCAAACGGGTTGTAGTAGCGATCGTTGCTGAAGGAAAAGGCATCGTACTTCACGAGCGGAAAATTGTAGTGAACGCCAGCATGGGCGCGACGGGCCAGGTCCGCAAAGAGTGTCTCGACGACGTGCGCTATGTGCACCTGAAGGCCACCGTGCCGGAGACGTGCTTCGCTATTCTGATGCGGATCGAGTGGCGATTCGAGGTTCACAACCTGGAGTCCTCGGCAGCGCACGCCTTTGGCCGACAGGTGGCGCAGAGTGGCTTCCGTGGGATTGAAGAGCGAGCCCAGCCCCGGGTCCAGCCACGTTCCGTCGTGCGGTTCGAGAAATGGGGGAACGGCCGTCGTCCGCAGCAGGACCGCGCTCATCTGCTGATCCGGCGTATCGAAGGAACTGAAGGCATAGTGAATCCCGTCCCGCAGATTGTGTGCGAAGAGAACCAGCCGTACGCGGGCATGGCCCATCCGTACCTGTGGCGGCACCTGCCCCTCAATCACCCGCCGGAAGTGCGCCGGGGAAAACAGGCTGCGCCAGAACCGCCACCGTCTCTTGAAAAGGCGACTGCTTGGGCTCAGGTACAGTTGGGAAAGATCGCCGGCCGATCTCCCGAGCGCCAAAAGGGCAGCGTTGATTCCACCCGCCGATGACCCGGCCAGGCAGTCGAAGATGCGCCAGACGGGACGTCGGACGAGACGCTCCAACTCGGCAAGAATCGCCACCTGGGACACGGCCTTGAGGGCGCCGGCGTTCAACGTGAGGATGCGCTTGGTCTTCATTGTTCGGCTCGCCCTCGCAATCCATCGAGGTCGTCTGCTGTGGACAAATAGTAGCGGTAACCGAAGTAGTAACCGCGTGCGTTCATGCAGTGACAGGTGGCCCAGAAGACCCGCTCCCCCGGCCCGGAAACGAACAGGTCAAACAAAGCCCCGAGGAAGAGCGGCGCTCGAGTGTGCAACCGGCCGCCCAAATCGCCCTGTTCGACGATTCGCGCTCGATATTGTCTCTGTCGAAAGTCGATCCGCGCGGGCATCTCGGTGCGACGCCTCTCGTCGGCGCGCCGGTAGGACTCCGATTTCCACTCTCGTGAACGTCTCAAGTATTGCGCTCCCACTGTTTCGGCCGTTATTCGCGGGAGTCGTTGACGCCACGCTGCGGCATCCCTATGTTGCTACCCATGTTTCGTGGACCGTTGACACTTCCGGACGGACGCGCCGTCGACGGGCTCAACCGACTGGAGACTCTCTTCCTGTACGATGAAGTCTTCGCGCGCCGCACGTACCTGGGCAAGGAAATCTCGATCGAGCATGGAGACGTATGCGTCGACGTCGGCGCAAACGTCGGTATGTTCAGCATGCTTGCGGCTGATCTTGCGGGCGCACAGAGCGTGTTGGCCATCGAGCCGGTGCCGGAAGCGTTCGATTTGCTCGTGCGGAACCTGGCCCGCCACGCGCCGGGCGTCCGCACAGTCCGGTGCGCCGCGGGAGCAGACTCGGGCATGGTCCGGATGCGGTACGCGCCGTACTTCACCAGTCTGGCCTCGCTGTCGGACTCCGGGAGCACTTCGACGCACGCGTGGATTGGTTTCTGGCGGCACTGCTTTGGTGAGTCTGCGCGTCGCGGCGTTTCGCCGCTGCACATGCTGAGCCGGACTTTCTACACCCTGGCCGCGTCCCTGCCGCGACGAACCGCATTTGTTGCTCGGCGGCCGCTTTCCGAGATTTTCCGGGAGCATGGAATCGATTCTGTCGGGTTGCTGAAGGTGGATGTCGAAGGCGCCGAGCTCGACGTCCTGGCCGGAATCGCCGATCGCGATTGGGACCACATCCGCCAAATTGTGCTCGAACTGCATCCCTGGAAACTCCGAGCAGCAAACTCCGTCTCCGTGGTTCCTGCGCTCTTGGCGCGCCGCGGCTTTCGGGTGGCGACGCGGGAGGAATCGGGAGCCCATTCGCTTGCACACTATTTCGGGTTCCTGCCCGAGGTGGCCGAGAACGCTCCGGCGGAACTCTTCCGGCTCCGGACCGTGATCGGGGTACGTTCATAGCAAACCGCGCAGGAGTCCGCCCGCCGCATAGGCAACGGACGCGGCGATTACATCGAGAACGCTATGCGCCGGGGCTGCGCGATTTCGAAGCAGGTCCGGAAGGTAGATCAGGGCGCTCAGGGTGGCAAAGACGGGAACGTGGCCCGGGAGAACGAGTCCGACCAGAAAGGCGGCCAGAGTAAACACAACGCCCCCGGTCGTCACCACGTAGCCGAATATCTGGCAGAGGTTGAGCGAGTAGACGTGCTCCATCTCCGCGGTGCGCAGCGCCCTCATCATCGTCACATTGCGGCGCGAGACCGACTGATCAGAGTCACCGTGGTCCGGTTGCACCACGAGGGACGGTTCGAACGCGTAGATGTTCTCGCGCGCGGTCACGTCCATCGCCATCTGGTAGTCCACATACCACCGAATGCGCGGCAGCTCGCGGAGGAGCCGACCCGCCTGATCGCCCGTGATTGCATAGGCATGCGCCAACGTGGGGAAGGAGGGCCGGACGAGATTCGGACTTACGACTTCCCGCCTGCGCCGAAGCATGCGGCCAATCTCCCGCACGTCGTAGTGCCCCAGATAGAGCATCTGCCAGTCGGCGGGAACCTGCTGCCAGATCTCCGCAAAGCGCTCGTTCGTGTAGCCCTCCGCGAAGAGTGCGTCGTCTTCGAGGATGAGGGCGCTTCTTGCGCCGCTGCGCCGAATGTCCTCCCAGATGTGCCGGTGACCGTAGCTACAGCTGATGAGGGACGGCAGACCGAACCAACGACAGAGATGAGTGATTCGTTCCCGTCGCGTGACCGGGTCGTCGAGCTCGGCCGAGAGATCATCACTCACTACTTTCTCCACGGTGAATCCCAATCGGTGGGCCTGTGCTTCGATACGATTCCACCGATCTGTTCGTCGCCGTGTCGTCAGGCAGATGATTCGTTCAAAGTAAGCGTTGAGCACCGAAATGCAATCCTCCCCAAAGGCCGGATCGTCCGCCAGGCCACCTCGGAATGGACGGAGCATCTGGTTGCCGGGTTTGGCAGGGCAGGACGAAACGCCGATTTCGCGGGATGAAACGCCGTAGGTAGCGCCACCCGGCTCGAAGCGCGTGCTCGACATGCGCGCTCCAGGTCAGAGCGTTTCTGGTGTGGTCCGGGCCGCAGCGATCATCAGTCGGTCCTGCCACCGGCCGGCCAGGAAGCGCGCGCCGAAGACCACTCCGAGTAGAAAGACGAGCCCTGTGAGAATCACCCAGCCGCCGATCGGCGTGAGGCCGAGCCGTTCCTTGCCGAAAAAGACAACCAGGGCGCATCCCCACATGAGAGAGTTGGACACGACCATCGTCCAGATGGTGTCGCCGGACCCCTTGAGAATCCCGCCGAACGTAACGTAGGCTGCATCGAAGAAGAAGTACAAACAGGAGATCTTGAGCATGAGGCGCGCGTAAGGGATGACGCCCGCGTAGGTCCCAGGGTCTGCGGCGAACAGGCCGATGAGGGTATCGGTGAACGTAAAGTAGATCAGAGTCACGCACGCCGCGTACGCCCAGGCGATCTTGAGGCTGGAATGAGCAGAACGCAGCGCCGAGGCACGGTCGTGAGCTCCCAAATACCGGCCCACGAGACTGCTGACGGCCTGGCTGACTCCCATGACCGGAAGAAACGAAGCCATGTCCCAGTTCAGGACGATCGTCGTGGCGGCCGCGACGTCGCTGGAATAGGAGTGCATGACCATTGCAAAAAACAAGAAGCCGGCAACGTTCACGAGCATTTCCATCCCGGCCGGGAGTCCGTATCTCAGGATCCGCAGAAGCAGTGCTCCGTCCCACCGAAAGGGGATCGTCGTGTGAAAGGCGCGACGGACCGCTCCCGAGTAAAAGGCCGCACCGAGAATGAAAATCGGAACCGCGCTTGCGATCACGGTGGCCAGGGCAGCGCCTTCGATCTCCCAGCGTGGCAAACCCCACATCCCGAAGATCAGACCGTACGCCAGAGGTATGTTGATGAGCACGGCGGCCAGGGAGGCGACGGTGACAATCATGCTTCGGCCGATGCCGATGAAGAAGCTCGCGAAAACCTGCCGCAGCGAAGCTGTCAGGGCGGTGAGGCTCAGGATTCGGAAATAGTTGAGTTCGTTTTCGTACAGGCGCGCTTCGTGACCGAAGAAAGAAAATAGGGCGGGCGCGCTTGCGTAAGACAGGACCAGCAGGACCGGCGGGATCGACACCGCCAGAAGCAACCCCTGATGCATCGCATGCGTACACTCGCGGCGCTGGCCTGCGCCAAAGTACTGCCCGATGATGGGGGCCAGTTGGCCAAGCGTACCGACCATGAGTGTCCCCAGCAGGTAAGAGAGAATACCGCCTGTGAGAGACGCTGCCAGTTGCTCCTTTCCCAAAAGGCTCAGGAAGTAGCGGTCGCAGAAGATCATGGTCACGTCGATCGCCTGTGAGAGCGCGATCGGCAGTGCCAGCGGTAGAAGCTCCCGGATCGAACCGGGAGCAGGAGCTGTGGCGCGTCCTGACCCGCTTCTCGTCTCCGAGTCAGGTTCGCGGTGGGGGTGCGCCTCCATGCGCCGGGCTGTCGGCGCGTCGCGGGCCGGTCAATCCTGTTTGGAGACCGAGTGGACTCCCCCACTGCGTGCGTTAGCTCTCCAGCGCAACGGGCAATTTCGTACGGCGCTCACATCCATTTTTCTTTTTTGCTTGCATCGATCGTGTTACGCGGAGGCGAGTCGTCCGCCGGGAACTCCGGATTGCATGACTACAACCAGATCGCGCTTCATCACCCGGACGCTCCGTTTGCTCTGCTCGAGTCTTTCGTTCGGCGCAGCCGGGCTGGGCGTGAGCTCCTCCCTTGCAGCCGAGGGTGTGCCCCTGGATCTCAGGACAGGCCGGGTCGCACCCGATCGCATCGAAGTCCTGACGGATCCGACGCGGGCCATGACGTTTGCAGATGTCTCCAGCCCCAAACTTCGCGAGGCCGTTCCAGCCGGGGGAGTTCGCTTGAGTCGGGTCCGTACTCCCGGTACAACTCCGCGCTTCGTCGGCGGATTTTCCGGGGTTCCTAATCTGGGATTTCTACCGGGAGTTCACTGGTTTCGCTTTTCCGTCGTCAGTCGCATCGATCGACCGCATCGCTGGCTCCTGGAGATCGCGTATCCCCACCTGGACGACATCACCCTCTTTCGTGTCGGTCAGGCAGAACCGGTGGCGGTCACGGGTCGAAAGCTTCTCTTCCGAAATCGCCCTATCCCTCACCACCATTTCCTGCTTCCCCTGGATTTGGACGCCGGCCAGGAGGCCACGTTCTATCTGAGGGTCCACACGGAAGGCTCCGTACAGCTTCCCGTGTACCTCCACGAAACCTCTCGCTTCTGGAGCCGGGACACGAGCGCAACCTACGTTGACGGGGTCTATCTCGGGCTCCTGTTGATCATGATCCTGTTCAACGCTTTCCTCTATCTGGGAGCCCGAGAGCGCGACTACCTCTTCTACACCCTGTTTCTGTTGTGTTTCACGGCCTGGATCCTTTCGATCACAGGCCATTCCTATCGTTACCTTTTCGGAAACCTGCCGGAAATCGGGCGCAAGTCGCTGCCTGCCTCCGGGGGTTTGTACGCTGCCTTCCTGCTCGTTTTTTTAGGACGCTTCCTGGAGACGAAGGACCGTCACCGTGTCTTTCACCGCCTGTTCTGGATCATGGGCACAGCCAGCGGCCTTCTCGTGATCGCAACCTTCGTCCTGTCCTACTCGATCACCATTCGCTGGGGATCCGCCCTGATGATGCTGATTCCGCCGATCATCATCGCCGCGTCCATCTCCAGTTGGGCGCGTGGTTTCGGGCCGGCCCGCTACATCGTTCTGGCCTGGTCCTTGTTCCTCGTGGGGGTTGCCATCTACGCCCTGAAGACAGCCGGAGTTCTGTCTCCCTCCATTCTCACCGAGTATGCCATCCAAACTGGCTCGGCGGCCGGAGTCGCCTTTCTCTCTTTCGCTCTGGCGGACCGTTTCAACGTTTTGCGTCGAGAGAGGGCTGACGCCCAAGCTCAGGCCATCCGAAATCTGGAGCAGGCCGATCGCCTGAAGGACGAGTTCCTGGCCAACACATCGCACGAGCTGAGAACGCCGCTCAACGGAATCATTGGTCTGGCCACCTTCATTCAGTCGGCCATCGACGGCAACACTCGCGTATCGCGCCGCACCCTCACGGACAATGTGGCGATGATCGTTTCGAGCTCCCGGCGGCTTTCGTCCCTCGTGAACGATATCTTGGACTTCTCCAAGATAAAGAACTCTGAACTTCAGTTGCGCCTGTCTTCTGTGGACCTTCGGGCCGCGGCGGGCCTTGCCGTTCACCTGACCGCCCCCCTCGCCGTGCACAAGAACATTCAACTGCGGATGGAGGTAGCCGGGGACCTGCCTCCTGTGCGGGCTGACGAAGACCGCCTGCAGCAGATTCTCCTGAATCTGCTCAACAACGCCGTGAAGTTCACCCACAAAGGCGAGGTCACCATTTCGGCGGCTCCCGAGGTGGGCGCGGAGGACGCGGGCATCGTGGTCTGTGTGGCCGATACCGGAATCGGGATTCCGAAAGAGAAACAGGCAACCATCTTCGACTCCTTCCAGCAGGGCGACGGGTCCGTTCAGCGCGAGTACGGGGGAACGGGGTTGGGGCTCTCCATCGTGAGAAGTCTGTTGCGCCTCCACGGCTCGGACATCGTCGTGGAAAGCGAACCGGGAAAGGGTTCGCGTTTCTCGTTCGTGCTGCCGCGAGCTGATGCGGATCTGCCAACCGCGCCAGCCGACGCCGTTCAACGCGTGGACTCCGCGGATCTCCCGCCCCTGTCCGGCACGTTTCACGACCTGAGTCTGCCGGGCCTGTCCGCCACGCATGTGGCCGCCAGGGAGGAGGCGGCTGCGGCGATCGGCCGGGTGCTACCCGGCGCGCCTGCCGAGCAGATCACGGTGTTGGTGGTCGATGACGAGCCGGTGAACTTGAAAGTACTCGAGAATCATCTGCGCGCGCGCGGGTTTCGAGTGCTCACAGCCGCCGATGGCGAAAGCGCTCTGGAATCCGTACGTACAGATCGACCGGATGTCATTCTGCTGGATCTGATGATGCCGCGGATGTCGGGCCTCGAGGTGTGCCGTCGCGTTCGCGAGGAGCATCCGGCGTCACTTCTGCCCATCATCTTTCTCTCAGCGAAGAATCAGGTCTACGATCTGGTACAGGGGTTGGAGTCCGGCGCCAACGACTACCTGACCAAACCTTTCAGCCACCATGAGCTGCTGGCCCGCCTGAGCGTGCATATGGAGCTGCGCAACACGTTGCGCTCTCAGATGAGGCTTTCCCAGCAGATCCACAGGTTCGTCCCCAGCGAATTCCTGGAGCTCATGGATCGCCATGATGTGGCGGCCGTTCGGGTCGGCGATTCGGCCCGTATGCGCATGACCGTGCTTTTTTCCGACATCCGGAGTTTCACGTCTCTGGCCGAGCGCATGACGGAGGAGGAGACGTTCCGCTTTCTCAACAGCTACCTGCGGCGCATGGAGCCCGAGATTCGCCGCTACGGAGGCTTTGTCGACAAGTTCATCGGGGACGCGGTGATGGCCTTGTTTGCCGGAGGCACTTCTTCGAGCGATTCCAGCTCGGAGCGGGCCCTACGCGCGGCCATGGGTATGAGGCGCGCCCTCGTTCTGTACAATCAGCATCGCGCCAATCGTGGATACGCGGCCATCGACTTCGGGACGGGGCTCAACACGGGCGAACTCATGCTGGGGACGGTCGGGTCGGCCAATCGACTGGAAACCACCGTCATCGGGGACACGGTAAACACCGCGGCCCGCCTCGAAACGCTGACCACTTACTACGGTGTTCCCATTCTTCTCGGAGAACAGACTGCTGCGGAGTTGACCGAGGACAGTCGCCGGACCGTGCGTCAAATCGATACCGTTCGACTCAAGGGACGCAACGCGGAGGTCCGTCTCTACGAAGCCTTTGGTTGTGATCCGGATGAAATTGTGCGCTCCAAGATGGAGTCGAAATCTCTTTTCGAGAGCGCTGTGCAACTGGCAAACGCGGACCGTCGCGAGGAGGCGCGGAAGGCCTTCGAGGATCTGGTGGAACGAAGTCCCGGGGATCAGGTGGCCCGCTTCTACCTGGATCGGCTCCGAGTTCCGGTCGCGGGCGTCTGAGGCGCCCCGCTCCCTCAGCCGGGAAGGGCACCGGTTCGGGCAAAGTCGTAGTCGCTTTCGACGCCTGCCGCGTTGCCCTCGCAAATCTGCTGCAGCCCCCGATACGATTCGGGAAGACCGGAGGCGACCAGCCTTCCGGCCCGACGACCGACGCCGGGGATGTGGGCAAGCGCCCGTTCATCGAGCGCGCTGAGCCGGATGGGATGCGAGAGGCCTTCGAGGCTGCGTTCCTGCGCGCCCGTCACGAATACCGTCAGGGGTTCGCCGGAGCCGAAGTGCGCCGCAGCCGTGCGATCCCCGCGGGGAATCTTCACCGTCACCGGATAGGACCCCAGGGGCCGACCGAGAAAGTAGCCCTGGTTTTCAGCTTCGAGGATGACTTCGCGCAGGAGTGTACCCGTCGGGAAGTTGCGCCGTAGCATCGGCCTGTCGATCTCATTGCGGATGCGGTCCCGATAGTACATGAAACGTTGCTCCACGGCGGCCGGTCGCATCTTCTTGCGCGATACGCCGGCGGGTCGGGTGTCCTCGGCCTGGAGTCTTTCGAGCTTCGTGTTGTCGAACGTAACGGCCTGCCGGATGTTGATGCGCCGAAGCAATAGCCCCCGGTCGAGAACATTCTTTAGGAATGCGAAGTTCTTTTCGAACGTTTCCGTCGATTCGCCGGGCAGTCCGTGCAGCAGGTTGATTCCTGGGAGCAGGTGCGGCAGACCATCGGTTCGCCGCGCTCCGAACTCGTTGACGATCTCGATGGCCCGCAACGCCTCTTCCGGGGAGCACTTGAGGTCGTTGAGTTCAATCACGTGCGGGTCGAGCGTCTCCAGGCCCATGGCGGCCGTGTCGCCGGGTGTGTTGTGCTCGCTGATGATGCGAACGATCTCACGCGACTCCTCCGGGAACGTGGCGATCAATCCGGGATTGATGTTGTCGAGATGGAGCATGCGCAGGTCCGGCGCCACCCCGCGGATTCCTTCGTACAGCGAGAGCAGGCTTTCCGGACGGGGCCTCGGGAAGCTGTTGCGAAAGTCGTTCATGTCGGGAAGGTACGTCATGAGGTCCGCCTGTCGGCCCAGGCGGAAGTAGCGATTCTGATGGGCGTGGAGTTCCCGGGTCTCATTGAGAATACCGGGCAGGTTTCGAAAGACGGGGCGGCCGTAGAAGGCCTCGGTACAAAAAGAGCAGAACACATCCCGGGTACAGCCGCGGTAGGTCTCCAGTTCCAGAATGAGGTACGGGAAGTTCGGATGCAGTTGTGTGAGGAACGCGCCCGCCTGAGCCCAGCGGTCCACCTGCTCGTACGTCCGTCGCTCTCCGGTGTGTCCGCCGGAAAGTGCTTCCGCGGCCTTGCGCACCCCTTCCGGCGCGTCGCAGAGGCGCTCCACGTACAGCTCCAGATCCCCACGCACGAGAATCCCGCCGCGTTCCTCGATCTGGCGTCGGATTTCTGGTGATGCGAAGCGGATGGGTCCGCCCACGAGAGTGACGCCACCCTTCTGACGCTGGGCGCGGTACTCCAAGAACTCGAGGACCTCGGCCACCGTGCCAATTCGGCCGCCCAGGTACTTCCCGGGCACGGTGGTTCCGGCCACGAGCACGACGAGCTCAGGGTCGGTGGTGAGCGCTTTTCCCTGCGCGCGCCAGGCATCGACGGTGAGGTACTGAACCTGCTCCTGAGGAATGCTGGCGCTCGTCATGGCCCCGGCGACGTACCTGGCGTACGGAGAAAGATAGGGTGGGACCCCGAAACAGGCCGGTTCGTCCACGTAGAAATCGAGAATCAGCATGCGCGCACTTTGACTTTACCGGCACAAAGGGCCGTGGAATCCAGGTTCATTCCGATTTGTGCCCGCCCCCAACGCAAATATAGCAAGCAGTCGCCTCGGCTGGCTTCTCCTTTGGGGGCTGTGCATGGCGGCTTCGGGGCTCCACGCGCAGGAGCGCGACGACGTCAGCCGTCGGTTGGACCGGTTGCGGCGCAACCCTATTGTACGTGAGTTGCTCGAACGCTCCCGCAAGTCGGAACTCTCCGAAGCGCAAAAGCAGTTGCTCGAGAAGGCCGTCAAATCCCTTTCCGATGCGGAAGTGGTAGATCTCCTGGGGGAGATGGGTCTCTCCGCAGAGGGGAGCAACCTACGGAAACGGGAACGGTTGAGGATCGCGCTCGGTCTCGAACAGCCACCCAATCTGCCCGAACCGCCCCGCGCGGGTCAGATCGGTCTGGAGAACGCGGCCGAAGGGGAGTACCTCCAGGGAGAGGAGGATTCGCGCGGCCTGCTGAAGCTGCGTGGGCGAATTCGGCTGCGCCTACCCTCCGGTGTGCTCACCGCTGATACCGTCATCGTGGACATCAAGCGGCGCGAATTGTACGCCGAGGGGAACCTGGAATACCGCTCGCAGAACGGGCTTGTGAAGGCCGAACGGTTCATCTACAGTCAGTCCCTGGGTACGGGGATCCTCTATCGCGCGTCCGGATACGAAAAGCCCATCCATTTCGTGGGCAAAAACCTTCTGCAGAGCGGCCCCAAGCAGTTCGCGCTCAGTCACGCCTGGTTCACGAGTTGTGCCGCGGAGCGGCCGCACTACAATTTCACGGCGCGAAAGGTATGGGTGCGGGACGGTCGCCAGATCACGGCGGTCGGCGTGCTCTACCATGTTGGGGGAGTGCCGCTCCTGCCGCTTCCCTTTGTGTACGCGTCTGACTGGGGCACCGGGATCAGCACCCAGATCGGATACGGCCGCGTGCAGGGCTGGTTCATGCAGAACACCTACCAGTTCAGCATGCCCGACGCAGCTTCCTCTTCGTTCCTTCCCATGTACTACCGTTTCACACTGGATGGCTACCAGAACACCGGACACGCATTTGGCGCCGAGTTCTATCGGTTCTCAGCCCCCCTGAACTACATCATCCAGGCGGGCGCCGCGGAGTACCACCGCTACGAGGCGATTCCGGACTTTCGCGAGAAAGACGCCATCCGCATCACGAACCGCGTCCAGCGCCGGGACGGCACCATCGGCAAAGAGATCTACCAGTGGCAAAAACTGTTTGCCATCTTCAACGCGAAGGACTCCGAAGCTTCCAAGAACAGCGTGCGCAACGTTCATTTGCGATACGAAGGCTACACGCATCAGCTCTACGAATTCGAATACGGTGGCCGTTATCAGCCGGCTTCGACCATCCCGGCCCTCTACGAAAGTTCGGAAGCGGGACGGGGACTCATTCGTCCCACAACCAACTGGTCTCTCGCGTACAATGAACAATGGGACGACCTTTCCCTGCGGGTGGGCGCGCAGCGCACGCGCCTCTGGTTGGAGGCTTCCGACTACACGCAATCGCGGTACGTTCCCGCCAGCGATATCATCCCGGACGTGGACATTCGCAAACGCTTCTTTCTCGGCCGGCTGCCCTGGAAGGACATGCCGGTCTATTGGCGCCATCGGTTGCATACGGACATCAAGAACGAGTACGCAGCGGGCCAAACCTTCCGCTCGCTCAACAACAACCTCTACCAGACGGACTTTGGCTCGTACCTGTCCTTCTATCCGTATGTGACGTTTCGGCCGCTGGTGGGATACGGCGCGCAGAAGACCATTCCTCAGAACCGGACCGCGGACCCGGACGTCGAGCGCCAGGCGCGCCGGGCCAGCTATCAGTTCGCGTTTACCGAGGACGAACTCGTCTTGGGCCCCGACGTCCTCCATGTCCGCGCCACTTATAGAAGAAAGGACAGCTTCAAGGAAGAAGAAGCCGACGCTTCCACGTTCTCCTACAAGGACCGCGACGATATTCGCAACGACCGCATGGACACCAGCCAGAAACTCAATGAAACCGAAGTGGCCCTGGAGTCGTACGCGGTACACAACCTGCTGGTTTCGCTCAGTTCCATCTACGACCACCGTACCTACAATGAAGACGTGAGCTATCGCGAGCGGTGGTACTATCCGGTCTTCCGCTTGGACTATCTGGTTGACTTCTTGAATTTCGGCCGCCGGGACCGCGAGAATCTACTCTCGACACGCCGCCATCACTTCTTGCAGATGCGCCTGACGAACGACCTGATGTACGATTCCATTCGACAGGACTACCATTCGAACCTGGCAGGGTTCAACTTTCAGGCGGGCGGCTTCGACCTGCCGCTCCTGAAACGTCTGCGCTATCTGGAGATGGGTTTCTACTGGTATCACGTCTACGCCAACCAGGCCCTCGACCACATGCGCTACAGTCTGCGCGGGGACATTCAACTTACCCGGTACCTCTTTCTGGAATGGGAACTGGAAGCCCGCGCGGTAGATTCCGAGCGCTATGTCACGAGTTCGGTCGATGAGAACGGCGAGCCCGATCACGTGAATTTTCGCGACGACGTGGTCGATGGCACCGGGGCGAACGGCGCCCGTAAGAGACAGGAGACCGTCTTCAACATCGGCTACTTCGAGTGCGCCCTCATCATCGACCTGCACGAGTGGGAGATGCGACTGGGCTACTCGATTGAGCAGCGCAGCTTGCTTGCGGGAGTCGGTTCGCTCGAGGTCGTGAACTTCTACGACAACAAGGTCTTCTTCAGCATGACCCTGATGCGTTTCGACATCGGGAGCGTGCGCGACCGACCGAGTCGCTTCCTGCTGCACAGGCGTCGCGTGCATCCGGGGGACCTGGGGCGAAGCGGAATCGGGACGGTGCGGAACTGATGCTGCGCGAACGGAACCAGAGCTTCAAGCTGGCCTTCATCGCCCTGGACCTGCTGCTCGCGTTCTTTTCTTCGGTGAGCGCCATGGCCCTGTACATGCAGCAGAACCCCAAGATCTGGGACTTCTTCGTACCGGACACTCAGGGCGTTTTCGCTCCCGGCCTCATCTTTGGTCCCCAGTATGCCCTCCTGGGCACCTACCTCTCGCTGGCCGGCGTGATGGCCGTGTCCCAGGTGGTCGTGTTCATCGCCACGGACATCTACCATCCCAGGCGCGGACTTTCGTTTCTCCGGGAGTTCTTCGCTCTCGTGCGGGGGATCGGCATCAACCTGATCGTCGTCGTGGCGATTCTGTTCTTCTATCGGGGAACGAGCTTCTCGCGTCTGGTGCTCGTGTACGGTGCGGTTTTCGCAGTTGTGTATCACGGCGTGGGCCACTACGTTTTTCGCCGGCTGCTCGAACGTCTGCGGGCGCGTGGCTACAACATCCGCCGCGTTCTCGTTCTGGGTACCGGCGAGATGGCGCGCAACTTTGTGCGCGCGGTGCAGCGACACGCGGTCTACGGGTATCGAATTGTCGGGATGCTCGGCCCGCATGGAGGTCTGCCTGCCCGCGAGCGTGAACTCGTAGTCGGCCCGGCGCGAGAATTCAAGCGAGTTGCCCGCGAGAAGAATCCGGATCTCATCGTGTACGCCCTCGAGCCGGACCAGGAGCGACTCCGGACCATCATCGAGTTCTGCGATTCCGAGGGGATCGACTGTCGCATCATTCCGGACTGGTTGGGGCTGGTCACGCACGGCGCGCGCGTGGAGGCCATGGACGGCATCCCGATATTCACGATCCGCGACATCCCTCTAAAAAATGGGTACTACCGAGCTCTGAAACGCCTCATGGACATTGTCTTTGCGTCGGTCGCCTTCCTTCTGGCGCTGCCGGTCATGGTGGCCGTTGCAGTGGCCATCAAGTTGACCTCACCGGGTCCCGTCTTCTTCACGCAGGAGCGCGTCGGCGTCGATCGCAAGACCTTTCGCATGATCAAGTTTCGGACGATGCGTACACAGACTCGCGCCGAATCCGATACCCGTTGGGGGAGTCGCGATGACGACCGCGTCACCTGGATCGGTTCACTGCTCCGCAAGACGTCTCTGGACGAACTCCCGCAGATCCTCAACGTACTCAAAGGCGACATGTCCATAGTCGGGCCTCGGCCAGAGCGCCCCCATTTCGTGCAGCAGTTCAAGGCGCAGTACGCGCACTACATGAGGCGTCACGCCGTAAAGGCGGGCATCACGGGCTGGGCGCAGGTTCAGGGCCTGCGCGGCGACACGAGTATCCAGGAGCGCGTGGAAGCGGACATATTCTACATCGAGAACTGGTCCTTTTGGTTGGACTGCATCATCATCCTGCGTACGATTCCTTCTATGATCCGCAACCCCGGCGAGTAGGCCTTCCTTTCCAAGCGTGCGGGCAGCCTTTTCGCCTTTACAGACTGGGACGATCCCGTATCGCAGTAGGGAGCGCGACGGCGACCGTGGTAGGCTGCAGGGGCTGCCTGGGCCAGGAAGGCTCATGCGGACTCGAACCAAGGGTAACCGCTCGCGCGGGAGTTGCATATGAAACGCTGGCTGATTCTGCTGATTCTCGTGGCACCCGCTGTGCTGGCCGCGGAGAAGTACTCACAGGATGGCGCTCACGTGACGGTTACCGAACTACCCCGAGAGAAGGGATTCCGGGTGTTCGATGTCAAGGTCGCCAATGGCCGTTTTGAGCCGCTGGCCGTCGCGGGCGTGATCTCCATTCACAATCCGCGGGAGTTTGCCGGTCAGGCCGGCGTCTGCGAGATCTTCGTGGAAGTGGCGTACGCACAGAGAGAGGACGTGGTGGTCCGGTGCAAAGAGTCGCAGCCCTCGACGGTCTGGACTTTCGATATCACCAAAGTGTACTACGGCGAGGCGCTCATCAAGGTACGCAAAGAAAGGGCCGCGGCCTCGTCTGCCACCGAGCACAACCAGAATGGAGTGCGCGTCCGTGTATCGAGGGTCCCCGATACGATCAAGGGGTTCTCCGGCTTTGCGGTGGCCGTGGAGAACACCACGAGCGTCAAGCGTTCCTTGAATGCGCGAATCCTGCTCGGAAAAGGGGGGGAAGCGGGGCAGTGCACGGTCTTTATCAAATTGGGTGCTGGCGAGAAGAAGACCGAGACCAAGCAGTGCAAGGGTCAGTCGGACGTTTGGAGCTTCCAGATCGTAAAAGTATACGATTTCTGAAATCGTATTGTCTGTGCTTCTCTGTTTCTTCCGGGGGACAGATGGGGTGGCTGTTCTGGAAGGCGACCAACGCTCGTTCATCATTGCATTTGAGGCTTGACGACCGAATCCGAGGAAACGGGGAGTGCTGGACCTGTGAGACCGCTCTTTCCGGTGCTCCTATGCGCCTTGGCCGTCGTCTCCTGCTGGAGGGGGGCGGAGGAACGAAAGGAGACCCGTCAGGCCCGCGAGGATTTCTTATGGATGATGTTGTACGCGCAATGCGTATCGGGAGGCATCAGGTGCTGGAACCAGTGCGTGCGCCGGTGAATTCTGCCGGCTGGGCCGATTGAATCCTGCCAC
>CAZPFB010000094.1:0-20937 GCA_964585735.1 uncultured Leptospiraceae bacterium | reverse complement strand
ACAAGCCTATTTTTGGAGAAGGCAGGTCCGGTCTGGCCGGGCACGGTGGTCGCTTTGCTGGTCGCCTGATCCTGCCTTCTCGGCGAAGTTGCAATGGGTGTGCAGGTGCACCCTCTCAGACGCAGCCTACTCCCTTGAGCGGACTTCTCACAGCCGCTTGGGTATCAGACTCAGCGGACGCGGGCGTTTTCGGCCGCCCCAACAAGAGCATCCAGGAGCTCCTTCACCAGCCCATTCCGCGAACCCGTGGGCGGTTCCACGACGATTGCATCCATGGCGCTCAGCGTTTGGGCAAGAATCGCACGCGCGCGGTACCCCCGTCCGCGATCGGTGTATGCGTTGGTGATGGCGACGGGCCGCTGCGAAAGTTCGCCGGAGCCGACGATCCAGTCGAGTGCGTTCTTCAGCGTTCCCGGGATTCCATGGCCGTACTCCGGGCAGGCAAAGAGGATCGCGTCCGATCTGCGAATCTGATCTCTCCAGTCCCGTACTGAGTCGGAGCTTGCGTCGACCTCGGAGTCCGGGTTGAAGTGAGGCAGCTCGTCGAGCCGGGCTCGTATCTCCATGTGGAGGGGAGGGCGCACCAAGAGCGCGAGCGTTCGAAGCATTGCGGTGTTCGTGGAAGCTCTGCGCAGGCTTCCGGAGACGCCGAGGATGAGCATGTCCGTAGGATGGGACCCGGTCTCGCCGGGTCAAGGGAGTTGGCGAACACCCAGGTACCTGGCGCGCGCTTGGTTGCCGCCATTTGCGGCCCGTTCAGAACGGCCTGGCGGCGTCCCAGCGTTCACCGTAGAATGGGTGAAGCGGGAAATCGGACGAACCTGCTCTCCGAAATGTGAAGGCGGGCATTCCGGTAGGGCCCATTTCACGAAGATGCTTCGCGCGATGGGCTCCTGTCGATTCTCGCTCCGATAGGCTGCCGGATTTGGCCTGTCCCTTCCGTCCAGCTGCTCCAAGTCTAGTTTTGCGCATTACGGAGCTGTGCCGCAAAAGACCATCTTCTTTAGAGTCTTGTTTGCATCCATCAGGCGAATTCCCGCGGGAGCAATGATCACCGCTTCTGCCAGTTCATGGAACGGCACCCCACTGTGCTGAGCGAGCCAAAACTCGTGGCCATCCGATACCTCTGAGTACACTTGGCGGAAATTGCCAGCCGAGAAGAGGTCTTCCTTCAGGGCCGGGTACCAACTGGCGCCCGCCGTGCTATCCCCGGTGCAACTCACGTAGATCTCGCTCATTGAACCCGAGACATGCGCTGCCCAGTTCGGATTGCATGCGAGGTCGTCCGTGCTGCACCACTGGAGTTTGGCAGCGCCATAGCCATCCGCGGCGGTGCCCGATCCTCTGCAATCGTTGACGGGGAGAGCCCGATAGACCTGTCCCTGCGCGCACCGTTTGAACAGGCCCCTGCTCACGACCTGCCCGAAGGCGTTGGTGGTGGTGAGCGTGGTTGTTCCATCTTTGTTGTCGGAAAGACTGCGGGTCAGTACCGTATAGGTCAGGATATACCAGGTACCATACAATAGAATGGAATCATTCGGATCCGGACCGTCGGAAGCTCCGCAAGCATTCACGAATACCAAGATCGCCGCCAACGAGATGAATGCGCGGTCCATGGTCTCCTGTCTTTCGCCGGCACCGGCGCTCAGCTGTTCGCAATGAACGCGTTCGTGATTTCGGCCAGTCGTTCGCCGCAGTCCTCCTGTAGAAAGTGGCCGCCACCCCTCACGATCGTATGCGGCTGTCCGCGCGCTCCGGGTATGGCCCGGCGAAAGAAAACGTGCGCGCCCTGGGTGATCGGGTCGGAGTCCGAGAAAGCCGTGAGGAAGGGGCGGTCCCACTTTCGCAGCTTCTCCCAGGCGGCGCGGTTGGCCTCCGCGGCGGGGTCATCCGGCGTTGTGGGGACGAGCGACGGGAAACGGCGAGCTCCCATCTTGTAGGTCTCGTCCGGAAAAGGCGCGTTGTAGGCGGCCACGACTTCGGGCGAAAGTTTGCTCACGCAGCCGTTCTTGACGACGCGCCCGACATCGAGGCGGCTCACGTTCATGGCAAAATGTTGCCATTTGCGGAAGGCGTCTCCGGGATCCTGATCTCCCGTCGGAAGGAAGGTGTTTGCTGCAATCACGCGCGCGAAGCGTCCGGGGTTTTCGGCGAGCGCGCGCAGCCCCAAAAGGCCGCCCCAGTCCTGGCAGAAGAGCGTCACGTTCCGAAGATCCAGACCGGCGAGGAAAGCTTCGAGCCAGCTCATGTGCGCCGCGTACGTATAGGCGGCCGGGTCCGAGGGCTTGTCGGATTTCCCGAACCCAATCAGGTCGGGGGCCACAACCCTGTGTCCCGCCGCGACCAAACCGGGAATCATCTTCCGATACAGGTAGGACCAGGAAGGTTCGCCGTGCAAAAGGAGAACGAGGTTCCGACCCGATGGGCTCTCGTCCAGGTAGTGCATGCGCAGATTGCCGACATCCAGGTAGTGCGGGGCGAAAGGGTAATCCGGGAGATTCGCGAAGCGTTCTTCCGGTGTTCGTTGCACGTTCATGCCGACCTCCCGGAGCCCGAGCCGGCCAAGCGGCTACGGGCGGTTCAGTTCTTCGACCATACGCTTGATGCCGCCGAGTGTCAAATCGAACATGGGGAAGACTTCGCGAATCTTGTGTAAAGTGTACGCTCCCGCCGGCGGCTCCCAGTATTCGCGCGGTATCGGATTGAGCCATGCGCTGTGCCCAAACCGCTCTCGAATGCGCGAAAGCCGCCGAATGCTCGGCTCGTAGTCTTCCTCCCCGAAATAGGCCGAACCGTACGTGGCCAGAAGCTCGTCGGGGGCCATGGAGGCGTCTCCCAGGAACAGCACCCGCGTTTCCGGCGATTTCTGTAAGATGCTCTCGAAAGGCACGCGCCTGCGTCTCTGCGGATCGGCAAACACGTGCTCGTAGATGGTGTTGTGGAAGTAGTAAGGTGTGAAATCGCGGAAGCGGTCCTTCACGCGCGAGAACAGAAGTCGGCACAGTTGAACGAAGGGCATCATGGACGAGCCGCCGTTGTCCATGAGCAGCACCACGCTGATCCGATCGCGTAGCTCACGCCGAAACACGAGTTCTATTTCCCCGCCGTTGCGCGACGTTTCGCGGATCGTTTCGGCAATGTCCAATTCGCTGTGCGCGCCTGCGGGCTTGAGGTGCTTGAGACTCTCGAGCGCCTGGCGGATGTTGTGGTCCGAGAGCGGCTGGTTGGACGAGTAGTCCACGTACCTCCGGTCGCCGATCACCTTCGAAGCCGACCGATTCCCCGGACTGCCCAGCACGCGAACACCTCCATCAGCGCGGGCCGCGCCCGAATGTCCGAAGGGCGATCGGCCTCCCGTGCCGATCCACTTGGCGCCACCGTTATGCTCACGCATCTGTTCGCGCAGGGTCTTCCAGAAACGCCGGATCAGTTCTTCTCTGCTCAGGTTTTCGCTGACCGGTTTGAGTTCGCCGCTTTCGATGGCCCGACGCAACCAGTTCCGGAATTGAGGGGTGTCCACGACCGATGTGTCCCCTTCGGCCACGTTCGGCAGGTCGACGCCGTAGAAGTAGAGCGCAAAGGCCCGCTCGTAAGCGTCCATGTGATCCACGCGCTTGATGAGGCAGAGTCGCGCGAAGATGAACAGCTCATCCAGGTCTCGTCCCAAACCCTGTTCGAGCCCGCGATGCAGATCCATGGCACCGTCCATGCCGACCGGCACACCGAAGTCGCGCAGGAGTTGGACAAAACCGGTCAGCACGGCCTTTCAGGTCCTCCCGCCGCGATAGGCGGTCAGATCGCCGCTGCGTTTGAGGAGTATGCCGATGAGTTCGACCTTCGTTCGTGGTTCGAGGGTTGCGTTCGTGTGCAGAAGGGCTTCGATCCAGTTCAGAAGCTCGCTTGTGGCCGGTGGCTTTTCGAAACCACGCCTGCGCAGATCGTAGAAGATCTCGAGAGCCGCCTGAAGCAAACCGTTTTCGACATTCGGAAAATGGAGGCGCACGATCTGCTCCATCTCCTCGGGGGTGGGGAAGGGGATATGGTGGCAGAAGCATCGGCGCAGGAAGGGATCGGAAAGTTCACGTTTCGCGTTGGAAGTGATGACGATCACGGGCCGGACCTTCGCGCTGATGACCTCGTTCACCTCGCGGATCGTGAACTGACAGTCTTCGAGCACATCGAGCAGATTGTCCTGAACGTCCGACTCAGTCTTGTCGATTTCGTCGAGCAGGAGCACGACCCGCTGTTCGCTGCGAAACGCGCGACCGATCGGACCCCAGATGACGTAGTCGTAGAAGCGGTTCACGTCACGACCGGTTTCGTGTGCCCCGAAGCGGGCGTCGTTCAGGCGCAACACGGTGTCCTGAACGTAGCAGGTTTCCTCGCCTTTGATGGTGGACTTGGCGCGCAAAATCTCGATGGGCATTTCGAGGCTTCGACTGATTTCGAAAGCCAACTGTGTCTTTCCGGTGCCCGGCTCCCCCGTGAGGAGGAGCGGCTTCTCCATCCGGAGGGCCATGTTGACGATGGCCGCGAGCTCAGGGTTGAGGTAGTATCGCTCGGTGGTTCGGAATTGCATGCAAGGGCAAGAAAGCCCCGCGGGGGGAGGGCCGTCAAGGGCCCTTGCCGCCGCCTCCGCCCTTGCCGCGGCCCTGACCGCGACCTCTCCCGCTTCCGGCCCACATCGGCCGCCCGGTTTCATCGCGCAACGTGACCGTCGCCGTACCTTTCGTAATGGTGCGCGCCACCACATTCAGGCTGTCGGGCGCTCCGATCCGAAACCCATTCACGGTCAGAGCATCGCCCTTGCGGTAGGCGATCTTCTTGCGGTTCAGGTACCAGGCGGGGCCGACATGGATGTCGTAGGTCTTGTCCGCGCTCGCCAGCATCAGGTGGATGCCATAGCCGCTGCGACTGCGACGCGACTGGACTGCGGTCACCTTGCCTTCGACAGTGATGGCCGAGGAAGGATCGAAGGCCCGCCGGCCGGGGCCCGCGGACAGGACCGTTGCTCCGAGGAGGGCAACAATGGAGAGGAAACGCAGAATGTGCGGTGTGGACGTGTTCATGCGTTGCACCTTGGTGATTTTCGGCGGCGCGTTCCATCGCCGTCGTCAGGTATGGATGCTGATTTTGGTCACTACACGTCGTTGGATTCTGGCCATCATGGTTCGGGAGTCGATCGCCGGGTATCCTTGCGATCCCTCCCGGCGAAAAGGGCTTGCGCGGCCCGTCGGCCGTGGGAAAACCAAGGCGTGGCCGGACCCATTACCAGGATCTGCGAACGTTGTGGCAACTCGTTCGAGTGTCACCAGGGTGACGTCGAAAACTGTGAGTGCGCGCTGGTAGTCATCCAGCCGTGGCAGCGCGAGTGGATCGGCAAGAACTACCGCGATTGCCTCTGCTCGGATTGCCTGCGCGCCATCAGCGAATGGGAGCGCGCGCCCGCTGCCACACCCTCCGGCGACTGATTCAACCGCGCCTGCGCGGCCCGCCGTCCGGTCCAAGAGCCGCAGAAAAAATCGCCGCGAAGGGTTGACCGCCCAAGCTCGCCTTCCCCTATTGCCCGCCCATGCAGGCACTCTTTGGTGGCGTGGCTCCCGATTGGCTTTGGATCGGTTTTACGGTCGGCATTGTTGCGTTGCTGCTCGCAGACGTGCTCTTGTTTCACAGAAAGGCGCACGTCGTGCCGCCGCGGGAAGCGCTCTTGGTTTCCGGGTTCTGGATCGGCCTCGCGCTCTGCTTCAACGGCTGGTTCGCGTATCAGTACGGGTTGACGGCCGGCGGCGAATTTCTGGCGGGCTATCTGATCGAGAAGAGCCTGAGCATGGACAACGTGTTCGTGATCCTGCTCATCCTGACTTCCCTGCGCATACCCGGGGAGTTCCAGCATCGCGTACTCTTTTGGGGCATCTTCGGTGCCATCGTGATGCGTGGTATCCTGATCCTCATCGGAGCGCAGCTCATCGAACGGTTCAACTGGATTCTGTACATCTTCGGCGGCATTCTCATCTATTCCGCCATCAAGTTTCTCCGGGAGGGAGACGAGGAACACGCCCATATCGACGATCATGTCGCCGTACGTTTGTTGCGGAAGGTCTTCAAAGTCGTGGGCCAACTGCACGGTCAGAAGTTCTTCGTGCACATCGAAGGCATTCTGCACGCCACGCCGCTATTCGTTGCTCTGGTCTTGATCGAAGTGACCGATCTCGTTTTTGCGGTCGACTCGATTCCGGCCGTGTTTGCGGTGACGAGGGATCCGTTCATTGCGTTTGGCTCGAACATCCTGGCCATCCTCGGCCTGCGCGCCCTTTACTTCGTGATTGCCAACTGGGTCAAAGACCTGCGCTACCTGAAGCCGGGCCTTGCGGTCCTCCTGGCTTTCGTCGGCGTGAAGATGCTGATCGTCGAGTTCGTGCACATCCCCATCTGGGTTTCCCTCACGGTGATAGCCGGCATTCTGACGACGGCCGGCCTGGGTTCTTGGTTTCACGACCGGGTGGACCGAAGGCGTGAGGATTCCGGCGGCTGAGCGGCCGGGGGCTTTTTTTTCTCCGGCAGCCGATTTTCCCGCGCGGACTCGCTCGTCCGATGAAGAGTACACGGGAGAAGAAGTGTGTCCGCTCCGGATGTCAGGGTTTGTTACGCAACGTTCTTATGTCTTTTGCTGGCCGGCGCGACCTCCCTTTCAGCGGAGGTTGTGCTACTAAAGGATGGCAGCCGCCTGGTGGGGAACCGCCTGTCGACGCGGGTCCTGAACGCGGTTCGGCATCACCACGAGCGGTGGGATGGTTCGGGGTACCCAGCCGGACTCGTCGGACAGGACATTCCGCTCGAAGCGCGCATCCTCGCAGTGGCCGAGGCGTTCGCAGCCATGACCGAATTTCGTGCGCACCGAACCACGTTCAGTCGGAGCGCCGCGCTGCAACAACTCATGAATGGCGCCGATCGTTGGTACGACCGAAACGTCGTGGCCACTCTTTACGGCGCTGCCGTGGAAAGAGCTACGGCCCTCCGGCAGAACGCCGGCAACTATCCCGCGCCAACCCCCATCAGCAGCGCCGTCACGTAGGCAACGTACGCCACGATCATCAGCACGCCTTCCCACCTGTCGATCTGGCGCCCGCGCCCGAGGAAGACAAAAGCGAACAGAAGAACGCTCGTGCCGATCGTCATGAGCAGGTCCATCTGGACCCCGGCCTGGAGGAGTACCGGCCGAATGGTGGCCGAGATGCCCAGAATGAAGAAGATGTTGAAAATGTTGCTGCCGACGACGTTGCCGATGGCGATGTCCACGTTCTTCTTGCGTGCGGCCACGACCGAAGTGGCCAGTTCCGGCAGGGACGTGCCGATGGCCACGACCGTCAGGGCGATGACCCTCTCCGACATACCGATGAGCCTTGCTGTACCGACAGCCCCATCCACGATGAGCTTCCCGCCGAGCACGAGCAGCGTGAGTCCGGCCAGCACGTAGCCCGCCGCCCGTCCGGCCGTGAAGTCAGGAATCTCGACGTCCTCCTGGAAGCTCTCTGACCGACTCATGTGGATGTTGTAGGCGAGGAAGATGGCGAAAAAGCCGAGGAGAATGAGGCCGTCCCCTCGCGAGATCTCCGAAAAAGTGCGACCGTCGATGCGCGCGTCGTTTGCCAGAACCAAGGCGGCCACTCCCGCGAGGATTGCCAGGGGGATTTCGGACCACGTGGTCCCGTGTTTCACCACCAGCGGCATGAACAACGACGAAAGTCCCAGAACGATGAGGACATTGAAGATGTTCGAACCCAGCACGTTGCCCAGGGCAATGCTGGAATTGCCTTCCGTAGAAGAAAGCACGTTCACCACAAGTTCCGGTGCTGACGTGCCGAAGGCGACAATGGTCAGTCCGATTACTATAGAAGGAACATTGAACCGTTTGGCCAGCGCGGCCCCGCCATCGACCAAGAGCGAAGCGCCGTAAACGAGCGGAACGAAACCCACAAGAAGGAGTATAGGCCAGAGCATGCATCAGACTGGAACCGGCCGGCCGGCGGGCAACTACTTTGGTGAGCGGTTTCGATAGAAGAACAGGGCCGCGCCGGCCGCGCCGGCCACAGGTGCCATCACGACGCCCAGAATCGGGACAAAGAGGACCAGAAAGAAAGCCAGTCCCATTCCAAGAATCGCGGCCCGGTTTTCGCGCACGAGCTGCCGCCGCCTGTTTGCGTCTGCGGTGACCTTTTCGAAGACGAGGTCGAAGCCTCCGCGACCCAGGGCGTACGACTGAACGACCGCGTTCGGCACGATTTGCAGCGGGCCCAGAAACAATCCCAGGAGGAGTGCCAGGAGCGAAAGCAAACCCAGGCGAATGCCAACCAGCAGGCCGCGCAGTGCGTTCTTGATGTCCGAGGCCAGGGAGACCTCCACCGGTTGCCCCAGTACAATGCGCTCCACTTCTGAAAGCAGCGGCCCCAGGAAGGGCAGGACCAGAATCGATGCGAAAGCGCGGTACAGGATGAGTTGAGCGAGAAACGTAGCCAGGAGCAGCAGAATGGAAGCGAGACTGCGCAACCAGCCCGGCAGACCTGCGTACGGAAGGGAGAGAGCCTGCGCAACACGGGAGATACCTGCGTCGAAACTGCGAAGCAGACTTTCTGAAAGTACGTAGTAGGTGCCGACTACAAGGAGGACGCCAAGCAACAGAGAAAGCGAAGCGGGGAGAATGGCAAACCGCCAGAGTCGATGCTGTCTCACGAAGCCAAGGCCGCGAAAGAAGAAGCGAAAACCATCCGCAAACGACTGCATGGCCTCACCTGCTCACGCGGAGGCTTCGGCGCGCGACCGGCGGGAAACGTACTCCTGAGAGAACGGGATTTCCACGCGCGCCGTGGTCCGATCCTCGTGGGTGAAAATCCGAAAGAGAGCCGGGTCGATCTTTTCCCCTTTGAGGAGAATGATGATCAGGGCGAGACCCAGGCCAGCGCCTTCCGTGTTGTCCATGTTGTCCATGTAGAACTCGGCGATGTCGTTGTATCCCATAGCGCGCTTCATCTTTTCGCGCATGCGGCGCTCTTCCACCGGAGCGATGGGCGTGTTGTTCTCCACTTCCAGGCACAACCCGTCCAGGCTGTAGGTGAGGCTGATCTTGACGTAGATCCCGCGCTCCCTCGCTTTGAGGCCGTAGGTCTCGTTCATCTGGTCGGAAAACTCGCGTCGAAAGGCGACCATGCCGCGAGCGTAGTCCTCGCCTGAGAGAATATCCAACCCCTTCTCCTCGAAGAAGATGCGCTTCTGGTTGGCCTTCACTCCGTTGATGGCCAATTCCTTGGTGATGGTGTAGGTCATGTCGACCAGGTCGGCCCGGTTCACTTTCTCCAGGATCAGCTTGAGGGTGTGCAGGATGTACTTCTCGACGCGATCGTTGATCTTGCTGCTCTGGAGGACGAGGTCGGAGGAGCTATCCAGAATGAGACGGATGTTCTGCTCCAGTTCGAAGAAGCTCTTTGCCATGGGAACGCCGGACGGTGGGATGTTGGCACAAGTAGCGCCGCCGGGCGGCCCTGCAAGCAGGAATCTGACACGCAGTGGACGATCGGTCGTTTTTGCTTTACTGTAGAGGGACATTCGGGGACATAACGGCAGGCAGACCCTTCATGACCGCTACCGCTTCACCAGACGTGATGTCGCCTCTTCGGGTGAAGGTCCGCGGCAAACTGAGGGAAGTCTGCGTCGTCGATCCGGTCGCCCGGGAACAGCTCCTCCCCTCGCTCGTGGGTCGGGACGTCGTGGAACTCGGAGACGGGCCGCCGGACCTGGCGCCGGGCGCGCAGAAACTCACGGTGTCGGTGTGGCTGCTGGCGGAGGACACCGTCCTGTCCCGTCGCCAGGAATTGGCCGCGTGGCTGCTGCGTCAGACCGAATCCGATACCAAACTCGTGGTGCTGTCCACCTCGCCACGCGAGCGCGGCGACTTCGAGCCGATCCCTCCCGAGATGATCCACCTCGTTCTCCCGTTCGGGACTGCGCCCGGCATGGTGGCGGGAGTCGTCGAAAACGCGTTCGAGACGCTCGCGCTGCGCTACGAGAAGCTGCGCCTGCAATCGAGGCTGGCGCTTTCCTACCAGGACATCCAGCACATCACGCGCATCGGACAGGTGATGGCCACGGAGCGGGATCTGGATCGACTCATCGAAATGATTCTCGACAGTGCGCGCAAGATGGTGGCGGCGGATGGCGGCTCCATCTACGTCGTCGAGCGCAAGCCGGGCGGGGAAAGACCCACCCATCTGCGGTTCAAGAAGTCGGCCATGAGTCTGGCCGCCGACGAGTTCCTCCTGCCGATCGATTCGAATTCGGTGGCGGGCCATTGCGCCCTGATCGGTGAGCCGATGCGCATTGACGACGTGCAGACCCTCACGGGGGACGAGGGCTTTCGTTTCAACAACGAGTTCGACCGCACGCACAACTATCACACGAAGTCGATGATGCTCATTCCCATGACGAATCACAACCGTGATGTCATCGGTGTCATTCAGCTCATCAATCGCAAGCGCCAGCCGTCGAAGAAGCTCACGCTGGCAGAAATGAAAGGCGATGGGGTCCGCGCCTTCAACCAGAAGGACATGGAGCTCGTGAGTGCCCTGGCCGGTCAGGCTGCGGTGGCCATTCAGAACGCGTTGCTTCTACTGGATATTCACAACCTTTTCGAGGGTTTTGTGAAGGCATCCGTCACAGCTATCGAGCAGAGGGATCCCACGACTTCCGGCCATTCCTTTCGGGTGGCGGAGTTCACGGTAGGGTTGGCCGAAGCCGTGGACCGCGTCGGTGACGGGCTCTTTGCTCCGGTGAGGTTTTCGCGTAATCAGATCCGTGAACTGCGGTACGCGTCGCTCCTGCACGATTTCGGCAAAGTTGGCGTGCGGGAGCAGGTGCTCGTGAAAGCCAAGAAGCTCTATAAGGAAGAGATGGAGCTGATCAAGTGGCGCTTCCTCTACATCAAGAAGGCCGTCGAGAACGACTACCAGCGCAAGAAGGTCCGCTTCCTCAAGGAGAATGGTCCGCCGGGATTCGACGAGTACGAGCGCATACTCGACGCCGAGCGCACCGTCAAGATCGAAGAAATCGATAGCATGTATCACACTATCATCACGGCGAACGAGCCCACGGTCGTGGAAGACGGCAGCTTCGAGCGGCTCGAACAGATTGCGCGCAATCGCATTCGCGTGGACTCCGGGCTCGAGGTCCCCTTCCTCCGCGAGAACGAACTGGTGAGCCTCTCGATCCGCCGTGGCAATCTGGATCAGAAGGAACGACTGGAGATTGAGTCCCACGTGAGCCACACGTACCGCTTTCTGATTCAGATCCCATGGACGCAGGATTTGGGCGGCGTTCCGGACATCGCGCGGGGGCACCACGAGAAGCTCGACGGTTCCGGGTACCCTCTGGGGTTGGCCGGACACGAAATCTCTCTGCAAACGAGGATGATGACCATCTCGGACATCTATGACGCGCTCACGGCGCCCGACAGGCCCTACAAGAAGTCGCTGGCGGCAGCGTCCGCGCTCGACATCCTCAAGAAGGAAGCACGGGATGGGCACGTGGACGGCGCGCTCCTGGATGTATTCATCGCCTCGGGCGTCTTCCGTCGGGTGGAGGAATCCCTGATTTGACGCAGACCGCAGTGGTCGCCATCGACGACGATCCCGACATGCTCCACATGATTCGGGCCTTTCTGGGGCGCCACGGCATCTCGGTGCGCACGTACAGCTCGGGCGTGGAAGCCTTTGCGTCACTCGGGGAGCATCCGATCGATTGCATCCTTCTCGACATGAACCTGGCCGAAGAGTCGGGGACCGACATCAGCGCCGTCATCCGCTCGACACCCACCCTCAAGGACACGCCCATCATCTTTCTTTCGGGGGATGAAAGCCAGGAGGGGATCCTGCGCGCACTCGAAGCGGGGGCCAACGACTATCTGCGAAAACCTTTCCACACCCGGGAGTTGATTGCGCGGATTGAGGCGCACGTCCGCCTCTCTCAACAGCGTCGACAGCTCCAGGAGAAGAACGAACTTCTCGAAAAGCGCAACCAGGAAGCGCTGATTCTGAATACGCGGGCGGTCATGCTGCAGGAAGTCATCAAACAGTACACCCCGCGCAGCACCTGGGAAAAGGCGGACTTTGCCGCCCTGGAGGGGATGATCGAGATCCCCAATGAGGAGGTGGCGCTGACGCTTCTGTTTCTGGACATCAAGTCCTTCACGTCTTACGCGGAGCAGCACACCGCCGCAGAAGTGATCGAATCGCTCAACGAGTTTTTTGGTCCGATCACGACCATCATCGACCGACGCGGTGGGGACATCGACAAGTTCATCGGGGATGCTGTTTTCGCCATTTTTCCGAACTCGCTCGGCGCCGTGACGGCGGGCTGGGAGATTCAGCAGAGCATGCAGGCCGTGAATGCACGTCGACGGGCGCGCGGGCTCGAACTCCTTCATGTACGCGTGGGTCTGAATCGGGGGACCGTAGTCCGTGGCAACGTGGGCGGACAGACGCGCAAGGAGAACACGTTGATCGGGGATGCGGTCAACGTGGCCAGTCGCATCGAAAAGGCGTGCGCTCCCGGTCGTGTTCTCATCTCGGAGATCGTGGCGGCGGATGCGGGCGCCTCCGTGCAGGTGGGTCCGCGCTTGCTCCTCAAAGCTAAGGGAAAGGCGGAACCATTGGTTGTGTTCTACGTGGAATCCGTGGAAGGGGCGGGGGCCGGCGGCGGGGACGTCGGGCAATCGTGAAGCGTCTGCGTGCCTGGATTGCGGGTCTCCCGCCTTCGGTCACGGTTTTCGTTCGCCTCTTCGCGTTCTTCGTGCTGCCCTTTGTGCTGGTTTCGCTGTTCTTTCTTCGGGAGCAGCACGATCGCATTCGCGTCCAGTTGCACGAACGCAGCCTCATGCAAATGCGCCTGGTCGCGCTGGGCATCGAGAACGGCATCAAAGACGGCGCTCGTCTCGAATCGGCCAATCCACTCTTGATTGCCCGCGGCCTGACGGTCTCGTTGGATACAGGCGCCATACCGCTCGCGGTACGCTCCATCGCACACGAGTGGTTCGCCTCTTCGAAACAGAAGGCCTTTCTGTACTTCTTTCGAGCCGAGGACGAAGACCGTCTGCTCTACCTGCACCGCCGCGAAACGGGCTACGACTACTACGTCTTTCGCGCCCGTTTCCTGGAGGACTACTTTCTGACGACGCCTTCTCTGGAACCAACCGACTCGTTGTTTCTGTTCAACTCGGACGGAACGCCGGCCATGTCCAACCTGATTGAAGCGGACTTTCAGATTCCCAAGGTGTGGCAGGAGTACCTCCAGTCCAACGAAGTGGCTTTCGACAGCGTGCGAACCGTGAAGGTCGGGCAGAGGGACTTTCTGGTGATGGGGGCGCCTCTGATCGGGCTGCCTGTCACGGGACTGCTCGCCAAACCCGCGGACGTGGCCTTCCTTTCGCTGACGCGCGCGCTGTACGCGAACGGCGCGTTGCTGTTTGTGGTGTTCGTCGCCTCGCTGTTTCTTTCCCGGTATTTTGCGCGGTATGAAGTGCGCCTGATCGAGGCGCGCGAGGATGCCCTACGCGCCGCCCGCGCGCGGGCCGAGTTTCTTTCCACCATGAGCCACGAGATCCGGACGCCGCTCAACGCGGTCCTCGGCGCCTCGGAACTGCTCGGAGAGACACCGCTGGACAGCACGCAGGCGGGCTACGTGGCCATGTTTCGTCGCGCGGGCCGGTTGCTTCTCGAACTCATCAACGACATCCTCGACTATGCGCGCGTGGAGTCCGGCAAGATCACGATCGAAACGGTCGAATTCGATCCCCGCGGCCTGGTCGAGGAAACCTGCGAACTCATGCACCACTATCGCCGGGATCAGGCGGTCGAATTGCTGGGCCATGTGGGAGACGACGTACCGGCGCGGCTCATCGGAGATCCGCGCCACCTCCGCCAGGTGCTTTCCAACCTGGTCAGCAACGGCCTCAAGTTCACGAAGCGCGGCACCGTGGAGATCGTGATTCGCGCGGCCGGAAAGGGAGAGCCCACAGAAGACGGCGGCCCTTCGGTGGAGCACATCCGCTTTGGCGTGCGCGATTCGGGGCCCGGAATACCCGCGGACAAGCAGCGGCTGGTCTTCGAATCCTTCGGTCGCATCGGCGAGAACGATCAGGTCGCCAAGGGAACCGGGCTGGGCCTTGCCATTTCGGCGGGGTTGGTCCGCGCTATGGGCGGCGAGATCCGCTTGGAAAGTCAGGTGGGCGTCGGCACTGAGTTCTACTTCGTGCTGCCGCTTGCGGTGCCGGTCACGCCCGCGGAAGCGCGCCCGTCGCCGGTCGTCGTGGGTGAGCCTCCCGTTCGAGTGGACCGAGACCAGGCGGCCGAGCGTTCTTTGTCGGTGCTGCTTGCCGAAGACAACGAAGACAACCGCGTCCTGCTTTCGGCCTTTCTGAAATCGATGGGCAATCTGCGACTGGAAACGGTGGAGGATGGGCAGCAGGCGGTCGAGCGCGTGCGCGCCCAAGACTACGATGTGGTGCTCATGGACATGTCGATGCCGGTCCTGGACGGCTTTGCTGCCACCCGCAAGATCCGGGAAGACGAAGCCAGCGTCGGCAGGAGCCCCGTCCCCATAATCGCATTGACAGCTTACACAATGTCCGAAGAGGTAGAGCGATGCTTCGCGGCAGGTTGTTCCGCTTATCTCTCCAAGCCCATCGGCAAACAGGCGCTGGTGGAAGCGGTACGAAATGCTGCGGCTCTCTCGGTAGGCGCGCCTTCGGGCCCCTGAAATCTGGCGCTGTGCAGCCTGGCCTCTCCGCCCTGGCGCTGGCGGCGGCGCTTTTCGTCACGGCGGGGCAGGGGGTGCATGCATCGCCGGCGGCCAAGGCCGCGAAGGGAAAGACCGAGAGCTTCATCGAGATCACCGTCAACAAAGGAGACACCCTCACAGTCATTGCCCGCCGCTACCTGGACGATCCGAAACGGTGGCGCGAACTGCTCCGCTACAATCAGATCCCGCGTCCCAATCTGATCCTGCCGGGGCTCAAACTCAAGGTGCCGGGTTACCTGGCGCGTCGCCCTGTGGCCACGGTGGTATCGTACGCGCGCTCGGCCGAATACTCCGCTGAGGAGAAGCAGTTGTGGGCCGCGGTGGCCTCGGACCTTGGGCTGTACAACCGCGATCGTCTGCGCACAGATTCCACGGGCACCGTCGCACTTGCCCTGCCGGACCTGGCTCGCCTGCTCGTACGCGAAAACAGCTACCTGGTCATCCTGGATCGAAAGGGCTCGGAAGGGCTCGGCCTGCTTCTGCAAAGCGGGCGGATGGAGTCCCTGGTGACGCCCGACACCAAGCGCAAGTCCTCGTTTCGAATCGTGACTCCCGCGGCCGTCGTGGCCGTGAAAGGTACGACGTTTTCCACGGCGGTGGATGCGCAGAGCAATACGGCCGTCGCCTGCAGCGGAGGGACGGTGGCTGTCTCAGCCGCGGGCAAGACGGTCACGCTCGAAGCGGGCTTTGCTGTCTTCGTGAAGAAGGGCTTTCCACCGGGCCGTCCATTTGCCATCCTGCGGCCGCCGCAGGTGGAGATCGGACCGTGAGAAAAGCGGTCCTGTGCGCGCTGGCGTTCGGTCTCTCGGTGGTGCCGGGCTGCCTGGAGCTGTCGGCCCAGGGCACGGGCGAGTTTCATCTGGAGTTCCGCCCGGTTGCGGAGGCGGAGCATTACGAGATCCAATTTCTGGCGGCTCCCCCCGCCGAGGGGGAGCTTCCCGGGGAAAATCTGGAACGCTTTTCGGGCACGACGTTCCGGCGCATGATCCCGCCCGACTTTCGCTACTTTCGCATTCGCGCCATCGGACGCTATGGCGTTCCTGGACTCTGGAGCGCCGCGCACCCCGTGGATCGTTTCATGCGCAAGCAGACCTCCATTTTTCGAAGCCTGCCCGCGACCGAAGGGAGGCCGGATGCGCACTACCTGGTCGATCAGAGTCTTGCGCTGTCTGCTGCCGACACCGAGGGCGGTCGCTCTACCATCTACTTCAGCCTCAACGACGGCGACTGGCAGGAGTATCGCGGTCCGCTGACCTTCGCGGAGGACGGGCGCTACGGCCTGCGGTGGTACGCCGAAGACGGTGTCGGTAACCGCGCTCCGCAGCAGAGCGTGGAGTTCTTCGTGGACCGGACGCCGCCACAGGTGAGCGTCCGTTTTCAGGATCCGCCCGTCAGGGTCGGAAACCGGCATTTTGCGCGAGCGGACAACGCCTTTCAAATAGCGGCCAGGGACGTGCTTTCGGGTCTGGGCAGTCTGCAATGCCGTCTTGCCCGGAACGCTTCCTCTGCTTTCGGGCCCTGCCCGTCGGTCTACCGGCTCTCGGACTTCCAGCCCGAACCGGGCGGAGCCACCTACCTCGTCGAATTCTTCGCCGAGGACCGATTGGGGAATCGATCCGCGCTGCGAAGGCTGGAGATCCGACGCCCTGCTGCCTCAGGCCGGACCGGCATGGCCCTGGTGGCCGCAGGCTTTCCGGCGCCCGCCATTCCGTAAGACCTACCGAATCGCTTTTTCGCGGCTTTTTCGTCTGGGAAGGGAAAGGGCTTGACCCTTGTCCAGAAACGCCGATCTTTGAAGGCGTCCTATTCGTCCAATGGGACGAACCCCTTCACCATGGTGCGCTCGGGCAAATTGTTCGTTCTTGTTGTGGGCCTGCTCGTGGCGGGTTCGTCCGTTCCCCTGCGCGGCCAGACGGCATCGGATCTTCGCGAGGACATTGAGAACGCACGGCGCGCGGTTTCGGCTGCACCGGACCAGGCGGAGCCCCACTACAACCTCGGCACCTTCCTTCTGCGCGCGCGTGACTGGAAGGAAGCAGCCTTTCACCTGAAGCGCGCGGTCGAACTCCAGCCGGATTTTGCGGCGGCGCACTTCAATCTCGGCATGACCCTTCTGGAAATGAGGCGCCCGGCCGAGGCAAAGGAACACTTCGGGCGCTGCACGCAGCTCGAACCGAAGAAGGCCGGCTCATTCTATTGGTTGGGCGTGGCCCAGTATCGCGTGCGCGCCGATTCGGAGGCTCTCCGTAGCTTCCGCCGTGCGGTCGAGCTCGAACCGCAGAAGGCCGAAGCGCATGCCTACCTCGGTGCCGTACATTTTCGGGCCGGCCGGTTGACCGAAGCCATCGCCGCGTACCGCGTCTCGCTCGCTCTGCGGCCGAAGGAGGCCGGAGTTCACAACAACCTGGGCTTCGCGTATCTGGAAGTGGGCCAGTACCTGAACGCGTACCTGCATCTGACGCAGGCTCTGCAAATCGAACCCAAACATACGAACGCGCGCGTGAACCTGGCCTCGTTATTGGAGCGCACCGGAAACATGGAGCGGGCCATGGCCACGTACGAGGCTCTGTGCCGGGACGCGGTTTCTTTTGGTTGCCGCGCCGCCGAGAAGTTGCGCATCCAGTACAGCGCGGCCGTGCGCGCCTACAACGAGGGTGTCTCGCTCTTCGAGCTGAAACAGTACCGTCGGGCGGTGGAGGCCTGGCGTCGCGCGCGTGAGGCCGCGCCTCTGTTCTCCTCGGCCCTCTACAACGAAGGCGTCGCACAGCTCAATCTTGGTGAGGAAGATGCCGCGCGGAAATCGTGGGCCGAGGTCGTTCGCCTGAATCCGATCCATACGGCTGCGCGCTACAACCTGGCTTCGATCTTCCTGCGCCACCGCCAATTCGATGCGGCCATTGAGGAGTTGCGGGCTGTCGTTTCCTTGGAACCCGATCACAAACGGGCCCTGTACCGTCTGGGTGAAGCGTACGAGCACAAGGGCAACTCAGAGCAGGCCCTCCTGTACTACCGGCGCAACTGCAACCTCGCGGATGCCAACGGTTGTCGTCGCGTGATGAAGCTCAGCAATTGAAGCAGCGCAAGCGGCCTCTTTGGTCGGCATTGGTCATCTGGCTGATCCCGTGTGCTGTTCTGGGGGAGGTCCGCAATTCTCTGGACGGTTCCTTTGCCGGCCTGCGCGATTCAGGCCCGCGCGCCAACAGGATCGGCGGCGGATTCACGACCCTGTTCGCAGGGCTGGCTTTGAACCGGGGCTGGGAGATCCTGCGCGACCCGGAAGCGTCCCGCTCGGAAAAAAACGTCGGGCGCGCGCTCCTGGCCGTGAACGTGGTGCGCTTCGGCGACGGCGTCCTGCGCCTGCTGGCCACGCCAGCCAGCCTGTCCGACGCGGCGGAGTACGAGCGCGGTGTCCTCGCCAACCCGCAGCATAGTCTGCTTCAGCACGCTCAGCGATTTCGCCGTCTGCGGTACTGGCGGGCGCATCTGCTCCTGCTCACGGCTTTTGCCTACCTGCACCTGGGGACGAGCGGGCGGGACTCGTACACCGAGCTGCGGGGAACCGGCGCATTCCTCGTGGCGCTGGCCGCCTTCCAATACCGACGCCACTCACCCGAAGAGGTGGCCGCGCGTGAGTACTTTGGACCCGGGGAGGTCCCGGGAGCGTGGCAGTTCCGCGCCGGGCCCGGTCAGGTGGAAGTCGCCTGGGTGCTACCGTCACCGGTGGAATCCGGAAAGACCACGCGAAGGACGTCTTCGAAGTAGCTGACGAAGTACAACGTGAATCCGGCGCGGATGGTGTCCGGCAATTCTTTGTAGTCCTTCATGTTGTCCTTGGGCAGGATCAGGCGACGGATCCCCGCGCGCCGCGCCGCAATCACCTTCTCTTTGATCCCGCCGACGGGAAGAACCTTTCCGGTGAGCGTCAATTCGCCCGTCATGGCGACGGTGCGCGGTACGGGTCGTCCGGAAGCAATCGAATAGAGCGCAAGCGCCATGGTGATGCCCGCGGAGGGACCGTCCTTGGGGGTTGCGCCCGCCGGGACGTGCAGGTGAATGAGGTGCTTTTCGAAGAACTCCGGGTCCAGGCCGAACTGCGCGCAACGGGAGCGCACGTGGGAGAAGGCGATCTCGGCGGACTCCTGCATCACGCTCCCGAGCTGACCGGTCTGCTTGTAGCCCGGCGTTTTGGCGAGCATCGCGGTGGCCTCCACGTGGAGCACGGCGCCCCCGAGACTCGTCCAGGCAAGGCCGACTACCACGCCGGGTACTTCTCGCGTGAAGAGCTGTTCCTCCGGAAACAGTGGTTGGCGCAGAAACTCTTCTACGTTGTCAGGCGTCACGAGTACCGGTTCCGTTCGGCCGTCCGCGTGTCGGCGGGTCACGCGGCGCAGAATCTTCTTGATGTTGTTTTCCAGTCCGCGGACACCCGCTTCCCTGGCGTACCTGTCCGCGATGAAGCGCAGACCATCGTCCGTGATGCCAACTTCCGTTTCAGCGAGCCCGTGGTCGCGTCGGGCGCGCGGGAGCAGGTATCGTTTGGCGATTTCGATCTTCTCCTCCATGATGTAGCCCGCCAGTTTGATGATCTCCATACGATCCAGCAGGGGCGCCGGGATCGTGTCGAGTTGGTTGGCCGTGGTGATGAAAAGGCAGCGCGAAAGGTCAAAGCGAACGTCGAGGTAGTGATCGAGGAAGTCGCGGTTCTGTTCCGGGTCCAGCACCTCCAGAAGCGCGCTCGCCGGGTCACCCCGAAACGCGCCGGAACCGATCTTGTCGATCTCATCGAGCATGAGCACCGGGTTGGCAGTACCCACGGTCTTGAGGCTTTGGAGGAACTTTCCGGGCATAGCGCCGATATAGGTGCGGCGGTGTCCCTTGATCTCGGCTTCGTCCCGCATTCCGCCCAAGGAGAAGCGAAAGAACTTTCGGTTCAGGGCCTCTGCCACGCTGCGGCCGATGCTGGTCTTGCCCACGCCCGGTGGACCGACGAAGCACAGGATGGAGCCGGTGATGTTTCCGGTCTTGATCCCGGTCGAGATGAACTCCAGGATGCGTTCCTTAACGTCCTCGAGACCGTAGTGGTCCCGATCAAGAATCTCGGCAGCGTGTTTGATGTCGAAGTTGTCTTCGGAGAAGACGCCCCACGGTAGAATCGTGAGCCAATCCAAATAGGTATGTGATACGTTGTATTCGGGGGAAACCGGTTCGAGCAGGCTGAGCTTCTGCAGTTCTTCTTCGACGACCTTCTGGGCCTCTTCGGAAAGCTTCAGATTCTTCAGGCGGTCCCGAAACTTCTCGATCTCGGACTCCTTGTCGTCCTTCTCCAGGCCCAGTTCTTTCTTGATGGCCCGCAGCTGTTCGTGCAGGAAGAAGTTCTTCTGCTGCTCGGTGATCTTCTCCTCGATGCTCTCTTTGATCTTCTTCTGTAGTCTGTAGAGCTGGATTTCTTCCTGGAGGAGTTTCAGGAGCTTCTCCGCCCTTTCGGTCAGTGAAACCGTGGCGAGCACCGGTTGCAGCTTCTCGCCTTCTGCGGTCAGCAGAGCCGCAATCAGGTCCATGATAAGACCGGGGCGGTCGTAGGTCATGTTGGACAGCAGTAGCTTGAGCTGCTCCTGGAACAGATTGTTGAGCTGGAGCAACTCCTTCACGGAGGTGATCACCGCAATGGTGTAGGCCTTGAGTTCGTCGTTCGGCCGGCCTTCGGGATCCGAGAAGTATTCCACGCGGCAGCGTCGTACCGGTGCGCTTCCGAGGTCCTCGACGATGCGAAACCTGCGCACGCTCTGGACGAGCATCTGGGCAAAGCCGTCTCCCAGTCCAAAGCGCAGAATCTTGAGCGCGGTTCCGAACTCGTGCAGTTCGGATTGCTCGGGGTGCTCTTCGTTGAACGATTGGGCAAGAACCGCGCCGAGCACCATCTCGGGGGATTCCGCCGCGGACCGGGCCGCCTCCACCAGCGAAGGTTCGCTGACGTGGAGCGGCATGGTGATGCCAGGGAAAATGGGTCTTTGCTGCAACGCGACGATCGGGATGGTCTCCGGGAAGACTTCCGAAAACGGAACAATCTCTCCGCCGGGCATGATTTCGGCCTCTACC
>CAZPFB010000093.1:0-21348 GCA_964585735.1 uncultured Leptospiraceae bacterium | reverse complement strand
GACAGACAAGCAGCATCTATCTCACCGATGCGGTAGCGGAAAAGAAAGGCAAGTACCAGATCGGAACTCTCGTGAACACCATCGCGCTGAAAGGCGGCCCGGTGATTCTGGAATCCGTTCCCGATCAGAAGCAGAGAACCCTCCAGCCGCTTTTAGAGTTCCTGCCTAAAGAAGCGCCCATCTTCACGGACGAAGGCTTTAGATGGCTGAAGCCCTACAGACCCAATCACAGAACAATCAATCATAACGCTAAAAGCAAAGACAAGAAGCGCGGCAGATTCGCCAGAGACCGCTGGAGCAAGAACGGAGTCCACAATCAGGCAGCCGAAGGCTTTCAGAGATGCCTGAAGCACGCCTTCATCGCCGGATATTCGTACTTCAGTCCGAAGTACTCCCGGCTGTACCTGAACGAGTACTGTGTCCTGAAGTCGATCCGCGTTCTCGGGTTGGGGGCCCTGCTGCGTAGCCCGGGGCCTCCCAACGCCGAGTATGTGGGGCAAGTAAGGGCTACATATGGTCCCGGCTCCCCGGAGCGTTTTAGAGGACTGAAACCGGGAGGCCACCCCCGGTCCCTACGGGCCCAGATCGAGGCCTGGGTCTACAAGGAACCCTCGTTCGCCGCCCGGGAGCACTTCCGGAAGGCGACATCGCGGACCCGCGAGGCCGAACCGACCTCGAAGCTGGAAGAAGCCCAACGCGACTACGCCCGCTTCATGAACTCCGGCACCTACATGCGCCGCCAGCGCGAAGCGCATTTTAGCGCACATGCTGCGGACCTGTGGCTAACGGCACGACGGAGGAACTTCCTGCATCTGTTCGACCATGCCCGACGCGAAGTGAAGCCCTACGAGACTCTGCTACGCATTGCCCGCCGCTGGGCTGAACTCGGCCTTGCCGAAGTCGTGGAAGAACGCGGAGGAAGGAGGCTCAACTGCCGGGTCCGCCGCCTGCAAGCGGATCTCCCTGCCGTTCTGTACGGCTGGCGCATGGAGGAGTACCAGACGCAGGAATCCAGGCAACCGCCAGCTCGAATCAAGGTACCCGCGCGAAGAGGAAAACGCAGCAAGTACGGCATGAGTCGCGAGGAACGCAGGCGAAGGAGAGAAAAACTGAAATGAGCAGAAAGAAAACTGGCAAGCAGAAAGAGCCGATGCGGTTTTTCGCGCAGAATTTTTGGGACCTGATGGAGAAGCAGGGAGGCAGGTGTGCCCTGTCGGGAAGGGAGCTGACACCGGACACAACCGAAGTCGAACTAAAAGAGCCGTACAAGAAGGAGGGACGGACCGACTTCCCCAATCACTACTTGGTCACAAGGCCGCTTTCCTTCATGGCGCGGTACCTCTCCGAGTCCGAGATCGTCGAAATCTGCATCGAAGTCGTCCGGCACCGGGGAAAGGAGAAAGGCTTTGCGCTTCGAGAAGTCCGACGGTCCCGGAAGTAGATGGGCAGACCATCGAGTCTTCGCGATCGTCCAACGGGTCCGGAGCCGGAACAACAGCTTCGTCCGCGATGGGCAGAGGCGTTTTAGTCGGCAGCGGCGGACATGGACCGCGTCGGTTCAGGCCAGTTGCACGAAGATGCACTACCGGCATGGGAATCCGCCGGAACTCCCCTCCACTTTGACCCCCTGGGACTCCCTCATTGTTTTCCAGAAGCGGAAGTGGAACACCCGCCTAGACGAGCTGACGCGCTGGCAACGGACAGAGTACTGGGCGCTGGAGAAGATGAACGAGGCGCGGTTTGAGCGGGTGCTGCGGTATCGTGTCGGAAGTCTCTGGGCGTACGCGACCGACATGCAGGTTACGAAGGCCAACCGAATGCAGCGGCGGCCACGGAGGCAGCCGGGGAGGAGGACTTACTGGAGCCAAGTGCTGTGGCGGGGCCACGCCCGGAGCCGCCGAGAGCCAGCTCTGTCCGGGTGGCAGATGTGCCCGAGGGCGCTCCAGAAGGCCCAGAAAGACCGTTCTCGGGCTGTGACAGGCCCGTACCGAGAAGCTGTTGCAAAAAGGGCTGGCAGCCCCCAACCTGCGCCCTCCGAGGGCACCCCGGCGCCGATTCTTGGCCCGCAGCGCCAAGTGTGACGGCTTTTGTCACACCCATGCCCTACGGTCGAGCGGAATGGCGAACCCGGCCCAAAGAGAAGCGATTACGACAACAGAGGGTCCGGTCCTGATCGTTGCGGGACCGGGATCCGGCAAGACGTACACGCTGGTGGAGCGCACGATCCACCTCATCAAGGAGAAGGGGGTCCGTCCCGAGAACATTCTCATTGCAACTTTTACCGAGAAGGCAGCGGCAGAACTCACGACTCGGATTTCGAACCGATTACTGTCCGAGGGGATTCGCCTCAATCTGAACGAGATGTATCTCGGAACCTTTCATGGCATCTGCCTGCGGCTCCTTGAGGAGAACCGAGAACACACGCGCTTGAGCCGGAACTTCAGCGTTCTGGATGATTTCGATCAGCACTTTCTGATCTATGCAAACGTCAAGCGGCTCGCCGAGGAGCTGCCCGACCTCAAGCTCATCGCACCGGAAGACCAGAGCAACTGGCGTCGTTCAGGAATGCTTCAGGCGGTCGCCAACCACATCACCGAAGAGTATCTGGATTTTGACGCCCTCGTGGCAGCGCCGGAGGAGCTGGTGCGTGCCGGAGGCCTGTTCTACCGAGCCTACCAGAATCTGCTGGAGGAACAGAACACCATCGACTTCTCGGGAATCCAAAAGGAGGCGCTGGAGCTGCTGCGCTCGAAACCGGCAGTCCACGAGAAGCTCAATGAGCAAATCCGATACCTCATGATCGATGAGTATCAGGACACCAACACAATTCAGGAACTCATCCTAAAGGAACTTCACGCGTCCCATGCGAATGTCTGCGTGGTCGGAGATGACGATCAGGGCTTGTACCGATTCCGCGGTGCCACCATCCGAAACATCCTGGAGTTCCCCGGCCAGTTCGATGGCCGAACATGCCGCACTCTGAAACTTCAGACTAACTACCGCTCGCACCCGGACATCATCGATTTCTACACCAGCTTCATTGAAGAGGAAGATTGGAAAGGGGAGAAAGGTCCGTTCCGCTACGCCAAGAAGATAGGAGCGCCCCCCGAAGAGGAATTTCCGAACTCGGCCGCAGTCCTGCGAGTGACGGGGAAGTCAGAGCAGCAGTGGCACGAGCATGTGCTGCGCTTCATCACAAGCCTGCGGGATGAAGGAAAGATTCGAGACCTGAATCAAGTCGCGTTCTTGTTTCGGAGCCTCGCCAGCCCGAAGGTCCAAGGCCTTATTTCCTTCCTGGAGGAGAACGGCATTCCCGTCTATGCTCCGCGCAGCGACTTCTTCTTTCAGCGCGAAGAAGTGCGACTGGCGCTCGGCCTCCTACAGCTCCTCTTCCCGCAGTACCCCACCGTGCGTAGTTGGGCCCCGAACGCTCACCTATCCATCTGGGACTACTACGACGAGCAGTGTTTGCCCACGGCCCTCGACTGCATTCAGAAGCCGGAACACAAAGACCTGCTCGCGTACGTTCGCCAGAAGGCGCTGCTCTTTAAGAACCTTCCCGAGGGGAAGAAGTCCACGGACTTGAGCTTTTCGAGAATCCTGTACCAACTCTTTGCCTTTGAGCCCGTGGCCTCCACCCTCGATTTTGAACCGCGGGCACGCAATCTCGCCGTTCTGACGCAGATCCTGACCCGTTTTGAGCACAGCTACAGGCTTTCGGTTCTGACTTCAGCCAATGTTGACCGGATGGTGGTCCAGCTTTTCAACCAATTCATGCGCTTTCTCCGCGAAGGGGGGATCAATGAGTACGAGGACCCGGAAAACGCGGCTCCGTCCGGTGCGGTCCCCTTCTTCACTGTCCATCAATCGAAGGGTCTCGAATTCCCGGTCGTCATGGTCGGGTCGCTGGGCAGCGTCCCGCGGAAGGACAGCGACGACTTTGAGGATGCCGTTGCGCCGTACTTGCGGCGGGAGCCCTTCGAACCGGCGGACCGAATCAAGTTCTTCGACTGGCGCAGGCTTTTCTATACAGCCTTTTCGCGGGCGCAGAGTGTTCTCGTGCTCACGGACGTCGAAAAGCTGGAGGGCCGGGGGCGGCACACACCAAGCAAGTACATGCAGCCAGCCTTCCAGAGAGCTGTCGATTGGCCATCGGAACGCTTCAGGCCAGAACTGCTGGAGCTAAAACCCGTCCGACCTGCGCACCTGAAGCGGGAGTACAGCTTTACCGGTCACATCACGGTGTACGAGAACTGTGCACGACAGTACAAGTTCTTCCGGCACTGGGATTTCGCGCCAACGCGTCAGGGCGCTATGGCATTTGGCCAGCTCATTCACCAGACGATCGAGGACATCCACAAGGAGTATCTGCGGAACCCGGCCGCGAACGTTGAAGAGACGCGCATTCGGGAGTGGCTGCACTCCAACTACCAGCTTCTGATTCTGAAAGAACGAGCCTATCTGGCTCCTGCGGTTCTAGAAAGTGCCCTGAATCAGGTGATCTCCTACTTCGAGCGCTCAAAGGAGCGCTTCGCGAACCTCAAGGAAGCGGAGGTCAACGTCTCACTGGTGAAGGACGACTACATCCTGATCGGCTCGGTGGACCTGATCACGGGCGACGAGGGAACAGTCGAGATCGTTGACTTCAAAGGGCAGCGCAAGCCCGACCTCTCCAATTCTGAACAGGTCAGCCAGTACCGGCGACAACTGGAAATCTATGCCCACATTGTGGAAGAGAAGTTCGGTTGGCGCGTGTCGCGCATGCACATCTACTACACCGCCGAGACCGAGGGGAGTCCTTACCTGACGTTTGCGCGGGAGCAGGAACACATCGACAGGACACTTTCCTCATTCGATGAGGTCGTCAAGAGGATTGAAACCGGCGACTTTCGGATCAGAGAGCTGCCCCTCGACCTCTGCAAGAACTGCGATTTTAGAACGTATTGCCAGATGAAAGGAACGGCATAGGATATGGCCAAGCAACAGGAACTCATCAAGAAGCCCCATGAGGGCACCGTGGACTCATTTGAGTTCGAGGAGCCCATACGGGGCTACCCCGTTCTCCAATGGCGGGGGAAGCGGCCGTTTCGCTCGACCCACTACTACCCGGCCGAGCTAAAGGAGACTCACGGCGAATCAACCGTGCACAAGGATTCGGCGGGGAAGGAACGCGACTGGTTCAACCGGATTTACTGGGGCGACAACCTTCAGGTGATGAGTCATCTGCTGCGGGAGTTCCGTAGCCAAATCAACCTCGTCTACATCGATCCGCCCTTCGATTCCAAGGCCGAGTACAAGAGAACGATTTCGCTTCGCGGGAAATCGATCCAGAACGAGCACAGCGCATTCGAGGAAAAACAGTATACCGACATCTGGTCGAATGACGAATACCTGCAGTTCATGTATGAGCGCCTCACACTTCTGCGTGAGTTGCTTGCAGAAGCGGGGAGTATTGTCCTCCACTGTGACTGGCACAAGGCACACCTGCTGCGCTGTCTCTTGGACGAGATCTTTGGGCCGGAGAACTTTGTGAATGAAATCGTTTGGAAGAGCCAGTCCCCGAGCGGGATGAAAGCCCTTGCGCGTCAATTCAGCTATGGGCACGAGACGTTGCTATGGTACGCGAAAAGCCAAGAACGAACCTACAACCGCCAATACACGCCGTACAGCGAGGGATACATCAATGAGAGGTTCACAAAATCCGATGAGCGCGGCCGATACAAAGACGCGGAGTTGCAGGACCCCTCCGCAGAGACGCTGGACCGGCTGAAAAAGGAAGGCCGAATAGTGGTAACGAGCGGCGGGAAAATGCGGATAAAACAGTACTTGAGTGAATTGCCGGGTGTTCTTGTGGACTCCGTCTGGACTGGAATCTACCCAGTAAACTCCCAAGCCACAGAACGGACGAACTACCCCACCCAGAAACCCGAAACCTTGCTGGAACGGGTTCTGTTGGCCTGTTCCAACCAGGGTGACCTTGTGTTCGACGCATTCATGGGAAGCGGAACAACTCAAGCCGTGGCCATGAAACTCGGACGCCGCTTCATAGGGGCGGACATCAATAATGGGGCGATCCAGACAGCAACGCGGCGTCTAACCGGAATCCAAGACGACATCAAGTCTGCCGCGCGTCAGCCCTCGCTGCCAGACGGCTCGCCAAGTATTCCTTACTATCTCGGTTTCCAGGTGTACACGGTGAACAACTACGACGTATTCCGGAATCCGGCGCAGGCTCGCGATCTCCTCATTCAAGCCCTTGAGATTGAACCGCTCGGACGCGAGACCTACTTCGATGGAGTTAAGGACGGCTACGACGTCAAACTGATGCCCGTCAACAGAATCGCCACGAAAGCGGATGTGTCCGACCTCATCGCCAACCTGAACTACAAGCAGCTCGACTCACGCAAGAAGGAGAACCCGACCATCGCCCAGCAGCGGATCATGGTCGTTTGCATGGGGCACGACCCCGACCTGAAACCCTTCTTCTCCAAGGAGACGGAGAAGTATCACATCGAGTTCAGAGTGTATGACATTCTTCGGGATGGCGCCCACCTGACCCTCAAGTTCCCGAGCGAGGCGAAGATGAGCATCAGCAAGGGGAAGCTGCGCATCGAACGCTTCTACCCGCACGCCCTGATGCAGAAGCTCTCCATCCAGAAAACAGCCGCCAAAGAGTGGAAGGAGCTGGCCGAAAGCATCGTGATTGACCCCTACTACGACGGCTCCAATTTCACCCCCACGATTACCGACATCCCCGAGAAGGACGGAACGGTCGCGGGAGAGTACAAACTGCCGGACGACCACGCCACCGTCGCCGTCAAGATCACGGACCTGCTCTCTGATACCCATTTCGAAGTGGTCGGGGCTTGAGATGGCGGCCTCCAAAAACACGGGCGAGGGTAAGGGGCAGGTACAGGAGTTCCTCTTTTTCAAGGAACTCCTCCATGCTTTTCAGGCCAACGAGAGCACCATTCGCGGCAGGCTCTCCCAAATCAGCCGGAGGTTCTTGGCCTACAACGAAGATAGCGGCTACCTGCGAGCGCCCCAACTCGAAGCTCTAAAGGTGTATGTCTTTCTCAAGGACTACTGCCGCAATGAGCCGCTGCACGAGATCTTCCGCAAATGGCACAACAAGGAGGACTACTTCTCGGACCTTGCCATCTACCATGAACTTTTTCGGCCAACGAACGAAGAGGACTACAAGCGAATCTTCAAAGAGTTGAGCGCCAACAGCGGCGGCTTCCCAAACTACATCTTTGCCCTGACGATGGGCACCGGCAAGACGATCCTCATGGCCGTCTGCATCTTCTATGAGTTCATCATGGCGCGCAAGTTTGGCAAGGACTCCCGGTTCTGCCACAACGCGGTGGTCTTCGCCCCTGATACGACCGTCCTTCAGTCGTTGCACGAAATCAAGACGTTCGGGCAGCAACGGCTCGTAGTCCCGACAGAGTACCAGAATTTCATAGCTACAGACATCCGGTTTCACTTCCTCACACAGGCGGCCGCGACGCTTGCCACTGACGACCACAGCCAGTTCAACATCGTGGTCTCAAATATGCAAAAGATCATTCTACGAAAGGAGTCCGCGGAGAAATCGGCGAGCCAGCTCCTTTTTAGCGTGGAGAAGGACACCGTGCCGCAGGCAGCGCCGACGATCCATGACCGCGCCGCCGCGGTGCTGGACTTGGACAACGTAGTCCCCGAGACGCCGGACGACCTGACAACCAATCAGCGCTTCCAGAAGCTCTGCCGACTGGATCACCTCGGCGTCTATATCGACGAGGCGCACCATGCTTTCGGAAGCTCGCTATCAAAGGACATTACCCGGCTGCGCGAGACGGTGAACCGCTTGAGCAAGGAGACGACTCTATCCGGCTGCTACAACTTCACCGGAACGCCCTATGTAAAAGGCAAAATCCTGCCCGAGGTTGTGTACGCTTACAGTCTTCACGACGCGATCAATACCGGCCTCCTCAAGCGGGCGGAGGTCAACAGCTTCAGCAATGTAAAGACGCAAGAGTTCGTGCGCCAGGCCCTCAAGCGATTCTGGGAACACAACGGCACAGAACGCGCGGAGGGGATGCTGCGCAAGATTGCCTTCTTTGCCACGACCATTCAGGAACTCACAGACGAGCTCCGGCCGGTGGTCGAGAAGGTCATGGCCGAGCTGAACATTCCGCCCGATCGCATGCTGGTGAACGTTGGCGACGACAAGCTCACAACGAACGATGACATCCGGGAGTTCAACAACCTGGACACCACCGGAAGCAGCAAGCAGGTGATCCTGCTCGTCAACAAGGGCAAAGAAGGCTGGAACTGCCGGTCGCTGTTCGCGGTGGCCCTGTTCCGCTCCCCGAAGAGCAAAGTCTTTGTCCTTCAGGCGACGATGCGCTGTCTGCGGTCCATCACCGACACGCAGCAGATCGGCCGGATCTTCCTGTCCGAGGAGAACGAGCAGACCCTCAAAAAGGAGCTGGAGGCCAACCACCGGCTCACGCTGGAAGAGTTCCAATCAGTGGAAGAGGCCGAGAAGATTCCCGTGGAGGTTTCCCAGCCTCTCGTGACCATTTCCTTCAAGCGCATTCACCGCGACTTTTCCCTGAATCGGAAGTCACCGGCCAGCCTCAAGGAGCCCATAGACTTCCGCCTGCGCGACCTCGACCCCGCTCACTACGACGCGATTCTCCGCGTCAGCAATAGCCTTCAGGACGGAGCCCCACGCGAACGGCAGGTCATCACGGAAGAAATCGAGCGGACCGAGTATTCGGCCTATACCCTCACGAGCGAACTCGTGCGGACGATTGGCTACTTTGAGCTGCAGAAGCACTTCGGGAGCCCCGGCGCCTTCATCGAGGAGCTTTTAGAGAACTCGCGGGACGGAATGGACACCATTCTGGAGCAGGTCAACCGCTACAACGTGCTCGTTCAGGACCGCCTGATTCCCACCTTGATTGAATACCTGTTCGAAGTGAAGACCGAGGACCGCTACGAAACGCTGGAAATCCCACTGGCCAACAAGTTCGAGCAGGGCACCAGAGAATTCCGGGCGCGGCCGGGGATGTACGTGGCCCGGGATGACCTCGACGTGCGCCAGTTCGCGGAGAAGAGTTTCCACCTCTCCCACTACGTCTTCCATTCCAAGCCCGAGAAGCAGTTCTTCACCGATGTGATCAAACGGCATGATGTGAAGAAGGTATACTTCACAGGGATGCTCACCCACGGGCAGTCCGATTTTCGAATACCGTACATTGATCCGGTGACGCACACCGTCCGTCACTACTACCCGGACTTTCTCGTGCAGAGCGAGTCGGGTGAATGGCACATCGTGGAGATCAAGCAGGACAACCTGATTGAGGATCAGATCGTGAAGGCCAAACAAGAGTATGCGGAGCAGATGAGCGCGGCTTCCAAAATGGAATACTCCATCATCTCCGGGACCGATGCCCTAAAAGGGAACTACGATGCCCGGTTCAGGGTGCTGCGGCATGATCTGGGGCTGTATGATAGCCGACAATGATACCAGAAACCGAGTCAGAGCAGGTGCAACGGACGCGATTCCCAGACTTCTTCCCGGATGGATGCCCTCCGGACAAGGCCCAACCGGCTGACGGAATGGTATACCGCTTGGTCGAGAACGACCCTCCGGCCAATCAAGACTTTGTCTGTCACGTCGAGCTCTACCCGAAGAAGGACTACCGGCGCAGCGGCAACCTTTGCCAAGCTTGCGCCATTTCGGTTTTCGAGGACCGGCGGGACCTCGAAGAAATGCGCAAGCGTAACCCCGCTTTTCAGGATCGGAAGATCGCGGCTGGCTCTTTGGCAAGCGACCATGGGGTCATGGACAAGGATTCCAGAAAGCAATTTGGGTACCATATCACTCTGTGGCCTTTTGCCGGAGTTCTGCTGGAAGAGGTCTTCGAAGTAGCATGAACTATCTTCCGCAAGATACCGTGCTCGGACCGCTGTCCTTCATCGAGGTCTATGATTTCTACGATGTACCCTGCTCCTTTTCGGCGCGCAGTGCTGCTGGCCAGACGTACGTGGCAGTCCTGACGAAGATGGACGAGCAGACTCTTCGCTGGGTCTACCTCCCGCTCTCGGAAGAGAGACTCCGCCAAGTTCACAACGCCAACCTGCTTCTCCGGGATGCCTTCCGCGCACCCGAGTCAGGCTATCTGTTCCGCGTAAGCTTCCATTTCCAGAAGGACGCCTTCGAAGTCACAGCGGTAGCAGCCCCGGACCTCGCAGATTCCGAACTCCCGGCATCTGATGCCGTGGTCCGCGGACGTACCGAACTGTCTACCCATCTCACTTCGGCCGCCCATGCCGCGAATGCGCTCGGGAGCGATGTGCTCGATCTCGTTTTTGCACCTGGTGTGCCCGGGTACAGAGCAAAGGCTGCGGCCATGGGCGCGAGCCTACAGGTGTTTCAGAAATTGTACAATGCTCTGCACTCAAGACTGAACAACGCCGCGGTGTCCTCGACCCTATTGTTCACCGAAGCCTTCCCGGGCTCCTTTGGCGTACGCTTGAGCTTCGATGAGGGTGCGGACCTGTTCAATGATACCGCACATGCCCCGCTGGTCAAGCACCTGTTCCGCTTACTTGAGGCGAAGGGCAACACCGACGAACTCCGCCAGCTCCTTGTTCCCCTAAAACCACGCGCCCTAAAGACGTACAGGAACCTCATACAGGTTTTCAAAGAGAACGGCGCGGCGATGGATTTCCGGTGGGGCAGACCAAAGCAGGCCAAAGAAGTGACGGTCCACTATGCGGTTGCTGACTTAAACGCCTTGTACGATGCCTTGTCCGCATTCATGGAAGACAGCATCGAGGAAGTGACCGTTAGAGCCAGGCTGATCGGTCTCAACGTGCGGACCAGAAGATTTGAACTCTGGTCGCTGGACGAAAACGAGAAAATCAGCGGGCACACTGTTGAACCCATCCCGGAGAGTATTAGCAAGGCCACAATCAGCAATGTGTACACGGCGAGCCTGCTGTTTATTGAGAAGGGTCAGGAGGTTTCGGACGAAAGGCAGCGCGAGATCGTTCTGCAGGACCTGACCGAGTAGCAAAATCTTCGAGGTCCAGACCGCGGGTATGGCTAAAAGAGACCGATTTTCAGCGGCCTGCCTGAACACCCCGTCGGATGTCGAGTTATGTCAAAATAACAGTACGGAGTTCTATCGTTTTGGCATAACTACACAAGTGTGTACTTTCAAAACAGCAGAACGATACTGTCAAAACAACATAACATAAATAGAGAAAGAGAAATAGAGAAAGGGATATGTCTTAAAGAAGCGGGAGGACCCGCTCGGGAGGAGACCCTGCGGGGCAGGCGTACAAAACCGGAGACTTTTAGTCAGGATCTCTCGACCTCGCTGGGGGCGCCTCGGCCAAGTGAGCACAAATGTGGTTGATGCACCCATCGCCGCAAATTCAATCTCCGGAGCAACCGGAGAGGCGGGCACTACTTGCGCGACTGGGCAAGAAACGTGGGGGCCAGCGCTGACTGGCCCCAAAGGCCATGGCCCGAAGCTGAACAGCAAGATGAGGGACCAAGTCATTCTCGCCCGGTTGAAAACGATTGTCGGCAGGGTTCATGAGATCCTTGCGAGCGGTCAGACAAAGCTCGCCGTCGGCGTTGAGCACCGGTGGGTTCGAGAAGCGAACGGGTTCTTTCGGCGGCCTCTTCAGGTGATCTATTGGCCTTTTGCCCTTCGGTCGGTTCTGGACGCGGCGGCCGATTGGCAAGAGTACAAGGACCTTCAAGAAGCCGTCGATGCTAATCCAGTCTTCGCAAGGCACATGAACACTCTGGTTGGAACTTTCGCAAGCGCGCAGCGACTGGAACTGACAGACATCATCTGGTTCATGCTTTGGCCCTTCCTGAATGAGGAGGGAACCCGCCCCCTTTCCGAAGAGGAACTTGAGCGCGCCTATCTTGATCTTGAGGTCTCATTCTACTCCGATCGGGTCGACATCGTACAAACAGTTCCTTTCCACGGGCTGCGGCTCCCTATCGACAGGTTCCAAATCGATGAGCACAACTCGCTGGTACGGCTTGATGACGATGAGGCCCGCTCATTTCTGAACCACGAAATCCAATTGGGCCCGGTCTCCAGCCTGGGCTTCCATCCCGAGATCGACAACGTGGCTCTGCGCCGGACGCTCCCCGTTCCGAAACGAATCGGTCCGGAAGACGGCGAGCCTCCCAGTGCAGCGGAGGAAGAGTTCATCGGCCTCGACCTATCGCGCATGCTCGCGGCCCTTCACCTCTTGACTGACGGGCGCTTCATTCCCCTCGGAAGCATGACACGGGCCTCCGGGATCTTTGGGGCCGGTACGTCCATTGCGCGCGTTGGCTCGATCCCTGCCGTGCTGCACAGCCCGGTCCAGCTTACGCAAGAGGATCTCTCTCGCCTCAAGCAGATCTGGGAGAACCTAAACAAGGTCAGCCTGCCCCCCTACCTTGCGCTCGCGGTAGGTCGCTTCAGCTCCGCCAGCGGCCGACAGTCCCTGCACGACTCCGTGATCGACCTGTTCATTGCGGCCGAGGCGCTTTTCCTCGGGGACGACGGGTCCACTTCAGAGGTGCGCCATCGGCTCGCCCATCGGGCAGCCCTGCTCCTGTCGAAAGATCCGAGCAAGCAGCGTCCCACCTTTGAGTTTTTTAGAACGGCGTACGACGTGCGCAGTAAGATCGTTCACGGTTCATCCCGACTCGGCAAGCTCCCCAAGCACCCGAATGGAAAGCCGATGGACCTCATGGAGATGGCAGACGCTCTGCGCAGGTATATCCGAGAGGCCTTGAACATCATGATCAAGCTGCAGGCTGAAAGCAACGGTGGCGGCTACCCCATCGATTGGACCAAGGAAATGTTTCCGGGCTCCGAGGAATGAACCGGCAGGCATCCGATGAAGCCCCATAATACATAATTCCCACTTATCTAATGTGCGATTTTAGGGGATTTCCCAGCTACTCCACCACCAAACGCGGCCACCCGGACCTCAAAAGGCACCGCAAGCTCCTGTTGGCCTCATTCGGTTTCGGTCGGAGCTCCCCTCCACAAGTCGTAGAAAATCGTCCTTGATGGCAGGCTGACCGGCCCCAGACGTTGGTCCGAGGAATCCAGCATGAAATGTGTGGCCTGTTTCTTTGACCGAAAGTACCAGAAGTTCTTAAAGAGGAATGCCTCCGCTCCGACTCGTTTCGAAGACCGCCTCGCCCTCTACGCGCGCGAATTTCTCTCCCAACTGGCAACATTGGAGGCCACCAGCGATTGCTCCTGCCAGACCGGGGAGCCGAAACCGGACCTATTTCACCAGTGGACGGAAGACTTTCGGCAGGCCCTTGTTTCGAATACAGACACGGCACAGGAGACCTTCAGGGCGCTCCAAGAATGCTATCTTACATACATTACACGCAGCAGCAAACCCGCCCTTGACTCCCTGTGGACGTTTCTTGAAGCCCATTCCCTCGTTAGGGGCGCTGAACACCCCCTGCACATCAGTAGGCTGCTGTTTCGGGGGCGGAGGGCTGGCTCTTTCGACCCGAAGGATGCAAAGAACCTCTTCCACATTCCTTTTCCGCAGCGCCGCCTGATCGGCAACCAACGTTTTAGTGCGAGCGGACAGCCGATGGTGTATTTCGGCACGTGCCTCCTTGGGATTGTGCAGGAACTGGAGGAGGACCTCTCGAACTTAAACTGCTGCGGCTTCCTGCCTAACTACAGCATCCACTATCACAAGCGAATGTACGAAGTGCGCAATACCCTACCCGAAGTGCTGGCGAACCTGCCCGCAATAGTGGCTGCCGGATGCCAAGTCGACTATCGCTCAACTGACATTGGGCCCAATCACGCGACCATTCAGTATGATATCCAACGTTCTATTCTTGCCGAAGTACTCACTTTTCCCAAGAAGCAGCCGGGCTCCTTTGTCGAGGAATATGCCCTGCCCCAAATGCTCACGACGGCCCTGATCGAAAACGGCTATGATGGGATCACGTTTCCCTCGACCAAAGACTATGGCGCCCTTGCAATCAATCGATACAATACCTACGAGATGAATGTGGCGTTCTTTGTTCGACACAGCGGAGCCCATGACCACGACCTTTCGCTGTTCGACTCATTCACTCCCATCTTCGCGCAGGAATCTGGGGAAGTTTCCGCCCAATCTGTTCTCGCGCAGATCGAATCCGTATCCGAGAAGACGCGGGCAAGCAACGAGAACAATAACGACTTCATCATACCGATGGTAACCACGAAAATCCACATCGAAAGCATGAATACTGCGCAATGGCGAAGCATCCCGTACTTCGAAACTGCCGAGGGCCAAATGGAGCTGCGTTTTTACTCGTCTCTTGTTTCCGAACTGGGGCAAAGGATTCTGTAGCATCAATACGGAGCATGCCTGATAGAACCTCCAAGGGCTCCGCCCACTCATGGTGCCTCAATCGGCTTTGGTCGAAGCCACGCCGGCCTTCGGCCAACCGTGGTCCGCAGGTCAACGTTGACATCCGGGCGCGGCCATCCAGGCTGGCAGGCAGCGATGTACCGGTTTCGGTCGATCAAGAGTCTCCTCGGTGAGAGGCAGGAGCTATTCAAGCAGGAGATCTTCTTCTCGGACGTAGCATCGCTCAATGATCCTATGGAGGGTTTTAGAGAACTATTCTGGACGGGCGACGCCATCGTGTGGCGCAACCTGTTTAGGCACTACCTCCTGTGCTTGGAACAGACCACGACGCTTCTGATGCTTTCTGGGCCGGATGAGACGCTGGCTCCGGAAATGATACCCGTTCATGCCTATGTCGATGATCTGCCCACGGATACCTACAAGGCCCTGGTGCGCGAGATCTACGGAGACTTCTTTGCGGGCGACGGCGTATCTGCGTACATTGACTTTCTTGCTTCCCGGAACACGGCGATTGAGCGCGACGAGCTGTTTGTACACCTGAAGATCCTCCACACTTGGGCGCTTCAGGTCGTCGCGCAATGCCAGGCGCGGCATGGCCTCCGACGGCCGATCGAGAGCTTGCCACCGGATCCGCTGCCCGCGGTGCGCAAGATGTTGAGTGCCTTCCGGGAAGTAGACATGGATGCGACCGCGCCCGCGGACATGCTGCCGACTCTATTCCGGATCCAGAGGCATTCGATGGAGCAGGTGGACCTGATTGGCCTGTACCGGGCGCGGGACGATCTTGAACGCAACCGGAGCGCGCTTGTTTTTTGGGATTTCCCGCGGAACTACTTGGAAAGACTCGGCGAGCTGACGTACCCGCAGGCTTACGTAGCCTGCTTCATGGAAGAGGCATCCAACTCGGCGGTCTGGGCTCACTACGGCGACGGCCACCGCGGTGTATGCCTGAAGTTCCGAACGAGGGACATCAAGAATGGCCGAGCGCTCGATCTCCACGGAATCGTGGGATACGGGAACGGCCCGCTCTACGATTACCGACCCTATCCGTTCAGGGCGGTCAACTATGCCGGGGAAAGACCGCGCATCGACTTCTTTCGGAATCTCGGCAGACTCACTGTGGGTCGGCTGATCAACCAGTGGTACGCTTCGGATAACGGAGAGCGGAGTTCTTCCGCTGATCATTTGGGCACTGCGGACGTTGCGGATTGGAGAGCAAAGCACTGGAGAGCCTACGAGGAAAGTTACCACGTGAAGTCGCAGGACTGGGCTTACGAAAAGGAACACCGGCTGGTACTCCACGACATTCTGGATGCACACATGGCCAAAGAACACAGAACTCTCAAGTATCGATTTGAGTCACTGGAAGCGATCATTTTCGGCGCAAAGACCTCCACAGCGGACAAGATCAAGATCATGGAAATCATCGATGAGAAGTGCCAAGAACATCATCGATCTGGCTTTCGGTTCTACCAGGCTGATCACGCTCCCGGGACGGGCGCCATGGATATCAGGGAACTCTCGCTGCTGAAGATCGAGCCGAACGTCGGAGGAAGTGCTGAACCTTCTTCGGATTCGGAAAAACTTCACAAACCTCCACAAAACTCTTGACGGATTACTTGACTTACTCAAACATTAATTCACTACACCATGACTGCGATCGTCACAAGCGCTCATACAGCGCAACTGACACCCCTCGGAATCGCAGAATATGACCACGCCATCAGGCGCTTCACCGAATGGAATGGCGGCCGCCCAATCAGCGGCGAATCAGTCCGTTTCTTTTTGGAGCAGATGCGCGGGCGCTACGCCCCTGCGACCATCAACCTCCATCGTTGGGCACTAAAACGAGCCGTCCGGGAGTCGCTTCCTGAATTTCAATCGCTGGAAGCCCGGGCCAAGCTTGACCACTACTTCCGAACGGAAATCAAACCGCTCAAGGTAGACCAGTCGGTCCGAAACGCCCTGACTCCCATGGAGGTGGGCAGGCTGATGCGGGAGACGGACCCGCGGACCGGAATCTTCGTCAGCTTCCTGTATGTTTCGGCCCTTCGGATCTCGGAGGCCCTCCACGTTCGGGTTCGGGACTGTCGTCGGTCCGGAAAGGAAATCGTGACCATTCATATCCGGCACGCAAAGGGCCGCAAAGAGCGGCGGGTCCGGATTCCGGTGACATTGTACGAACAGGTCCTCCTGAAGTTCCGGTCGAAGGAGTTCCTTCTACAGAACCACCACTGTCGCAGCAAGGAAGGCAGATTCAGTCCAGGATTCTGGCACAATCAAATTAGGGCGGCGGGAAAGGAGATTCTGGGTAGAAATGACCTGCACTGTCACCTGTTGAGGCACAGCGCGGCTACCAACCTTTTAGTGGCAGGAGCAACGCTGAAGGCGGTAGGCGAACACCTCGGGCACAGTTCCCCGATGGTAACGGCGCGATTCTACGATCACAGCTCCGTTTCGGACGACGCAATAATCAATCTCCAGTGTGAAGCGGAACGCGAGGGAGGCACGTGGACCGGATAGTCCTATTCGATCTCGAAACGACCACATCCGAACCCGCAGACCTGCTCGAAATCGCCGCCCTCGTCCTTGACCGAAACACCCTTCGCATCGTTGACTCCTTTCAGACTCTGATCCGGTCCAACCGCCTCGAAACCGGTGAAGAGATCCACGGCATCACGCAGGCCATGCTTGCGGAGGCGCCCGAGTTTACGGACGTCGCTCCAGCCATCATGGAGCTGCTCGAAGGGCAGGTCTGGCTGGGCCACAACGTCGCGGAGTTCGACGTCCCGGTTCTGACGGCGCAATTCGAGCGGGAGGGATGGGAGCCGCCGAGAGCCAGTGCCATTTTAGATACCCGCCAGATTCTCGCCGAGTCGTTCGGGATGCGCGCCGGGAATCTGAAGCTCGCGAGCCTTGCGACGTACCTCGGCGCGGGCAGCCAGAGACACCGAGCCATGGCGGACGTGAGGCTCACACTAAAAGTTATTCGTCGGGTTGGGGCCGTCCTTCTGCTGGAGCGGTTCATGGAGAAACCTGACGACGCTCGGGCAACGGCGGCGATGGCTGCGAACCGTCTGCTGCACCTGCTGAACCGCGCAATGTACCGAAAGACGACGATCTGGATATCGTACGGCGGCGGGGCTGTGCCGTTCAAGCCTCGGCCAATCACACCCCTGAAGTGGATTCGATTCAAGCGCCTGTTCCTCGCGTACTGCCACGGCTGCAAAGAGGAACGGCATTTCGCTTTCGGGAAGGTCTTGGAGATTCGCAATGAACGCTGGGAGCTATAGGCGCCGGGAAATCACCGGTGAACACCTAAAGTGGGCCGGTGACGTCTTGGAGAACGACAAAGGTGAAGGCTGAAAGCCCCAATGGTAGCAAAGCCCGGGGGTGGACACTGGGGAATCAGCTCCGTGGCAGGACAAAGGCTCCGCAAGAGCGCAGGGCCCCATACTGGGCGGATTCAGGGCCCGCGCAGCAAGGAGGTGAACGCTGGGAATTGGCAGGTGGCGTCTTGGATAGGCCCTCGTGGGAGGCTCACAAGGGCGGTTCTTCGGACGGAAGGTACCCAATCGCGCGGGCCAAGCAGGAAGGAAGACATCGTACGCGAGCAAATGCGGCGGGAAGACAAGAACAGGAGGCCAGTATGGGCAAAGATGAGAACGTGAACGGGAGGGCCAACGCCCCTCCGAAGGCTTGGAGAAAGTTGACCGAACGGATGGAAGAGTTCCAGGAGATTCTGAAGCTTTTAGTCGAGTTCGACGAGCGGACCCACCGTCACCGCCGGCAAAAGCAACCCGAGCTACACCACATGCGGCGAGCGCTCGCTGTCGGCAGGCCGAAGGATCTCGAAGTCTTTATCCGCTACCTGGGCGGTTCGATGTTCTTCGTCGCGGCCAAGCTGACAGCTTCCGGCGGTCAGGTGGCAAGCGGATGGCTGCATGAGGATGGCATCTACGAGGAGCGGCAGCAGTTCGCGGACAACCCGGACCATCCGGTTCACATGATCAGGTGCATGAGCGACCTCTTTGCGGCGCACACGGAAACGGCACCCAACAGCGAGGTGGAAGCGCGGATACCGGTCCAGTGCCGTGAGCTTCTAGAGGAGGTTGGCGATTGGGAGCGAGCCCCGGAGCCGAGCTGACATGTTTACGATTTGCGTGCAGCTCGCCGGATATACGATTTCGGTATGGTCAATTTGGTATTCCCGAATCGGGGGGATACACTGCCCGGCGGTGAAGTCGATCTTCTCGGAAGAGTATGCAGAGATCATTCGGCGACTCAAGAATGCTCGCACCGAATGTGGCATGTCCCAAGAAGCGGTCTGCCGTCGCCTCGATAGGCCCCAGAACTTCTTGAGCAAGATCGAGAGCTGCCAGCGCAGACTCGACGTGTTGGAGTTGCTCATCTTGGGAAAGGTCTACGGCAAACCGTTGTCGTACTTCACCGACGACCTGAAGGTCGAACTCCCACTCGTGCAGTATGGCGCGGAGGATGAAAGCGCAGATGGAAACAATGAAGGACACACCCCATAAGAACGGGGGGAAGCCATTGGCTCGATTCTTCGGTCAGGCATCTCTGTGGGCCCTCACGGGCTTCGCCCTGCTCTCGGCCTTGGTTATTTCGACGGAGACCAGCTTCTTGAAGGGGCCGTGGCTCTTTCTGATCGCGGCGGTTCTATTCGCTCCGGTGTCCGCCCGCCTCCTGGAGCGCGTCCGCCCGCTTAACCGCACATGGTTGCGAATAGCGGCCGGGTGCGTCCTCTTCTGGATTGGAGCGGCATGGGGCACGGCCCAAATGGTCGGCCTCGAATGGGCAACAAAGCCTCCCGCCATGGTCCAAAAACCGGAACTCAAACTGAAGGGCTCGGTGAGCGGTGTGCAACCGGAAGTCCGAATCGATGGGGAGCCCGTCTCGGTGGCGCAAGACGGTGGATTTGAGAAGACGGTGAAGCTCCGGAAGGGGGCGAACATCATCACGGTGGCCTACACGGCCAAGAGCGGCTCCGGAACACGCAAAGCAGGAGAGAAAAAGCTGACAGTGCGCTACCTCACCAAGGCCGAGTACGAACAGGAGCAACTGGCAGAGGCCCGCAAGAAGAAGCAGGAAGAAGAACAGGCCATGGCTCTCAAGCGCCGCACTGAAAAGGACGCCGAAGATTGCCGAGACCGGTTGGCAGCCAAGGGTCACATCATGGCCACGCCCGAACTGGCCGAGAAGCACTGCTCGAAGGAAGCCGCAGCTCATTTTAGGAAGTCCGGCCCGGAGAGTATCGCAGACCGCATACAGAAGAAAGCGGAAAAGCTGCCAGAACGGACAGAATCGGAGTCTGCCAGCATAGACCGGAAAAAGGAAGAGATCCTAAAAGCCTATATCGACACGGTGAACTCGCTCGGCCTCGGCAGGTTCGTAGCAGCCATAACCAATGACAGCGAGCTGCACAAGTGCTCGGTCTCGATCGTCGTCCGCGACGTGTGGCACTATGAGCCGAAACAGGTCCGTCTGCAGGCGGCCCAGAACATGTGGAAGCTGTACGCAAACAAATGCTACATCGAACACGACCGCGACATGGTCCGGATCAAGCTTGTGGACGGGAACGGCAACAAGGTCGGCGGCTCTTCGTGGCTGGGAGGGTCATCAATCAAGGTGAACGATTGACCGAGCCCGATAAGGAAAGAATCGTATGCAGAATCCTCACTCCAGAACCGCAACTACCACGGACCGCACTTCGCTCCGGCATATATCGCTCGCAGTATTCGCACAGGCTAAAAGCCGTCCCGAAGTCGAACCGAAGTCCGCGAAGGACCGATTCAGCGCAAAGTTCCCGCACGTGAATCAGGAGTACTTCGCCGAAGTCACGAAAGACCTGCTCCGCAAACGGTATCCCAAGCACTGCCCGGACTGTGAAACGGAGATGGAGCAGGAAGTCGGCGGCCGGGAAACGGCGATTCGCTGCCGGAAGTGCAAGAGACAGGCGAGCAGAACGTCGGGCACTCCCCTGCATCATCTCAAGCTGCCGCTCTGGGTCTTCGGCTATCTCCTGAACGAAGCGATTCAGAGATACCCGCAGGTGCTCTCGGGCGCGGAAATCGAGAGAAGACTCGGCTGCTCGAACAACACGGCGTTGCTGCTCAAGCGCAGGCTTCAGCTCTTCCTGTCGGATCTGCTTCCGGCCGTGAGGGAGAAGATGCTGGAGAGCCTCAAGGCGGACTTCGCGAACACGGAGTTCCCCAGAGACCGGGAGGCGGATGTCACGGAGCTGGTGAAGGGCAAGAGCCCCGCAAACATGGATACGCTGGCCCTTTTCAGCGCATCGCAGAGAGCCAACGGCGGCCGGGCAAGATACCGTCACGGCGGTCAGACAAGCAGCATCTATCTCACGGATGCGGTGGCGGAGAAGAAAGGCAAATACCAGATCGGAACTCTCGTGAACACCAGCGCGCTGAAAGGCGGCCCGGTGATTCTGGAATCGGTTCCCGATCAGAAGCAGAAAACCCTCCAGCCGCTTTTAGAGTTCCTGCCTAAAGAAGCGCCCATCTTCACGGACGAAGGCTTTAGATGGCTGAAGCCCTACAGACCCAATCACAGAACAATCAATCATAACGCTAAAAGCAAAGACAAGAAGCGCGGCAGATTCGCCAGAGACCGCTGGAGCAAGAACGGAGTCCACAATCAGGCAGCCGAAGGCTTTCAGAGATGCCTGAAGCACGCCTTCATCGCCGGATATTCGTACTTCAGTCCGAAGTACTCCCGGCTGTACCTGAACGAGTACTGTGTCCTGAAGTCGATCCGCGTTCTCGGGTTGGGGGCCCTGCTGCGTAGCCCGGGGCCTCCCAACGCCGAGTATGTGGGGCAAGTAAGGGCTACATTGTTCTGAATTCTCGATGCAGAATCGACACAGGCTAAAAGCCATCCCGAAGTCGA
>CAZPFB010000092.1:0-21605 GCA_964585735.1 uncultured Leptospiraceae bacterium | reverse complement strand
GTTCGACCTTGGTGTGGAGCATGTAGCCGCCGATGCGCGGACGGTACACGTACAATCCGACCTCGGATTGGTAGGGCGGATGCGGTCCGGTGGGAGCGAGCGAAGCCATGACCGCGTCTTCTTCGATGTCGACCAGCGTGGCCAGAACATGATCCCGTCCGAACTCGAGCCCGCAGATCTCGCCTGGCTGCAGATCCCGTGGGGACAGCACTGCATGCCAGTGCTTGATATCGGGGAACATCTTGTCCACCGTCCGGACCGCGGCGCGTTCGTCGTACTCGCGGTGGGCCCTCAGATAGCCGTAAAGCACTGCGCGGAATTGCGCGCGATTGTGAATAATCGCCTCCTGCTCGTCAGAGGACAGCGAGTCGAAGAAGACCTTGAGGAGAGCTGTCTCACGAACATCGAGCGCCTGCTTGCGGGCAAAGTTGGACACGAGAATCCAGCGATTGAGTCGGCGTGCTTCCCGGATGCGATAGAAAGCGAGGATGGCAAACGGGATCATCAGGCCGACGAGGATGAGGGACAGAAAGATGACATCCCGGACTCCGAACTTCGGCCAGATGAGCAGCTTTTCTTCGAGTCCCATGGCTTTTGGCCCGTCAACTGCGTCCCGCCCGTCCTCGACCCACCCGAACTCCCGGTTTCGCCCGGGATGCAGGTTTCGCCCTGGGGGCAGGTCTCCGCGCGGACGCAGGCTTTGGCTTCGACCCGGTTTTGGTTTTCGGCTCAACGAGCGCGACGGTCTTCCAGCTCTTCTCGAATCGGAAGAACTTCTGCGACTTTTCCTTGGGCGGAATGAAGGACATGGCGCGCTCGGTGAAAGCGGTGATCGAAAGGCTGGGGTTCACGCCCAGGTTGCCGGGGATCATGGAGCCATCGCAGACGTAGAGGCCTTCATAACCGAAGACGCGATTCTGCGTGTCAATGACTCCGTCCTGGGGCGTGTTCCCCATGATGGCCCCGCCGAGGATGTGCGCCGTACTCGGTACGTCGAGTAACACCTCATTCAACGACGATTGCGCGATGCCGTTGATTCGTTTGGCCAATCGCCGTGCAAACTCGTTGGCGATGGGAATGTACGTGGGAATACTCTGACCCTCACCCAACTCTGTCGTCAGCGATTTCTGGAAGGGCCAAATCCAGCGCCGCTTCCGGACGAGGCGAAGGCTGTTGTCCAGGGTCTGCATGACGAGCAGGATGATGGAGCGCCGCGCCAGCCCAAAAGGCAGAAGCGTACTCAGGAAATCGATCGGATGCCGCAGCACGTTCAGAAGGTAGCGGAGCTGGCGCGGCATGCGTCCGCCGCCATCCGTCAGCGTTGTGGCCAGGCCCAGCATCACGTCGGAACCACGCGGGTACCGAACCGGTTCGATGTGGGTGTGCTCGTCCGGGTGAATACTGGAAGTAATGGCGAGGCCCTTGGAGAAATCGCGATGCGCGTCGCGAGTCGTCACTCCGATCAGAGCCTCGCTGTTTGTGCGGGTCATTTCTCCGAGTTGATCGCTCAGACGCGGAAGGTGACCGGACGCCTTGAGCCTCAGGAGCAGGTTGACTGTGCCGAGCACCCCAGCTGAGAAGACAACCTGCTTTGCGCGGAAGGTCCGGCGTGGAAAACCCAGGAAGCCCGTCGTCGATACCGTGCGCACTTCGTAACCGGAGCTGCCCGTTGGCGAAAGCGGCAGCACGTCGACCACCTTGGTCTCGGGGAAGACCTGCGCGCCCAACTGTTCGGCAAAGTAGAGGTAGTTCTTGTCCAGCGTGTTCTTGGCGTTGTGGCGACAGCCCACCATACAACCACCGCAGTAGACGCAGCCATTTCGGTCGGGTCCTTCACCGCCGAAGTAGGGGTCCCTGGCCGGCCGGCCCTCATCGTCGAAGTAGATTCCCACCGGCGTCGGCACGAACGTGTCTTCCTTTCCGAATTCGGCGGCCGTGGCCTTCATGTGGTGGTCGACTTCCCACAGATGCGGATTCTCGACGACGCCCAGCATCCTGGCGGCCAGGCGATAGAACGGAAGGAAGGCCGATTTGCCACCCATGCTGTCCATGGTGGGATTCTCGAAGAAGGGATCCTTGGGAACGTAGAGTGTGTTGGCGTAGACAAGACTGCCGCCACCGACCCCCGCGCCGCTGACGATCATCACGTGGCGCAGGAGGTTGATGCGCATGATACCGTAGCAGAAGACCTTGGGCAGCCAGAGAAAGCGCCGCACGTTCCAGTTGCTCACGGCGAAGTCTTCGGCTCGGTAGCGCTTCCCCGATTCGAGCACCGCGACGCTGTACCCTTTTTGGGCCAGGCGCATGGCGGAAACGCTGCCTCCGAAACCCGAACCGATGATGAGGAAGTCGAACGTGGGAGGGGAGGCGGCCATTACAGCCGAAGGGACCAGTTGCGCGCCGCTCCGCAAGACGAATTCCCGGGCGCGTTTCGAAGGCCAAGTAGCTCAACCGAAGCTCGGGCGGAGCCCCGGCCACTCAGGTCTATCGACCACCCCGCCGATAGATGGTACAGGGTTCGGGACATAATCATGCGCGTTGTCACGCAAAGCGACCGACCGGGGCAGAGCCGCCAGGCCAGGATTCGAAGGGGGCGTTCCGAGGGCGCCGCCGACGGGGCCGCCCGAGTGGAAGGGGAGAAGCGGACACCGTTCACCGAAATCCTCGCCGAAGTGCTGCCGCCGCTGGATTCGGCGAACGAGGACCTTCACCAGCTTTGGTCCGACCTGCCGCAGGCCGAACGGGATATCCTGGAAACCCCCTCCGCGCAACACTTCGCGGCCTACCGAGAGCTGGTGCGTCGAATTGCGGCGGCCACGCTTCGCAGGAACGCTCGCGTGCGGACGATGGTGCGCAGGGGGACTCGGGGAACGGAACTCAAACTCAGCGTTGTGGAATTCATCGACGAGCGCCTCCAGAAGATGGCCGTCATGATGCACTCGCCTCGTAATTCGGCTTTCGCACTTCTGCGGGCGTTCGAAGAGATACGGGGTCTGTTGCTCGATGTGAAGGAGTAGGGCCGCCGGCCACGGGCGCAAGCTTCACCGGGGATGCTTTTTCCTTGCCCGGGATCCCGTCCTTCCAAACGTGGCCCCATGGCAGAAGTCTTCTATGATGATTCGTGCGACCTGAGTGTCCTGCGCGACAAAACGATCGCCGTCATCGGGTACGGTAGTCAGGGTCACGCGCAGGCCCAGAACATGCGCGACAGCGGGCTGAACGTCGTGGTTGGCTTGCGTGCCGGGTCCAGCTCTTTACAAGATGCGCGCGACTACGGTTTCGAAGTACTCGAACCCAAGGAAGCCGCCGCCCGCGCGGACATCATTCAGATCCTTGCACCGGATACGGTGATGTCGAAGCTGTATACGGATCATATCAAACCGGGCCTCAAGCCCGGCAAGGCACTGGTATTCTCACATGGTTTCAACATTCACTATGACTTGATCGTTCCGCCGGCGGATGTGGACGTCTACATGGTGGCTCCCAAGGGCCCCGGGCATCTCGTGCGGCGCGTCTTTCAGGAGGGAGGCGGCGTACCCTGCCTCATCGCTGTGCATCAGGACGCCACGGGGGAAGCCCGCAAGCGCGCGCTGGCGCACGCCTCCGGCGTCGGCGGCGGTCGCGCTGGAATTCTGGAGACGACCTTTCGGGACGAAACGGAGACGGACCTTTTCGGGGAACAGAGCGTGCTCTGCGGCGGCCTCACGGCGCTCATCATGGCCGGGTTCGAGACGCTCACCGAAGCCGGCTACGATCCGGACATCGCCTACTTCGAATGTCTGCATGAAGTGAAGCTTATTACGGACCTCATCTACGAAGGTGGAATTGCGCGCATGCGGCACTCGATCTCGGACACCGCCGAGTACGGGGACCTCACGCGGGGCCCCCGCATCATCGACGCCGGCGTGAAAGCTCGAATGAAGGAAGTGTTGACCGAAATCCAGAAGGACAAGGGCGCCAAGTTTGCCAAGGAATGGGTGGCCGAAACCGAGGCGGGTTATCCGAAATTCAAGGAACTGCGCGAAAAGGGGCTCAAGCACCCGATCGAGATCGTGGGCCAGAAGCTGCGATCTATGATGAAGTTCCTCAAGAAGTGAGGGAAAGCCGGGGCTGGCGCGAGGTAGTCACGGTGCGCGCGCCTTTTGTCTTGACCCTTGCCGCCTGGCTCTCTGCGGGTGTGGCGGCCGCCGGTTGCAGCTCGCGCCAGGAGCCCTTTCGTCCGATGCCGATCACGGCCATCGTCTTTCTCAAGCTCGAATGCTCGCTCGGGTCGGTGCGGTTCGTACCGCTGGTTGGTGCAGACCCGGTGGAACTCTATTGCCCACCCAGGCCAACGCTGCATCGCGTGCCCGTTTCGGTGGGGGACTATCGACTCGCCTTTCGGGATTCCAACGAGGATCGAACTTGGGATCAATGGACGTTTCATGCTCGGCGCGGAGGCAGTTCGTACTACTGGGGAGACATCAGTATTGTTCCTGGCCTCGCGCGTGTGGTGGCCGCTCCAGGGACCCAGCAGCAGTTGGAGCGGGACTCCGGTCTGAAGCTGGAGTTTGCCGTGACCGAGAAGCCCTGAGCGGTTTCCGCTTTACTGCAGACGGCCGGGACACGAACTTTCCTGCATGCCTGCGGGTCGCCCGGCTTTCGTCAGCATTCGCCTGAAGCTCATCGCCATCGTTTCGTTGATCATCTTCATCAGCCTGGGCGCGATGATCTACTTCGCCGGGTCCTTCTTTCGGACACGCAGCGAGACGCTCATCCAGGAGTACAATCTCAGCCTCGCGCGCCTGATCGGCCAGAAGGTCGAAGCGGACCTGCGCGATTTGGTTTTCGCTTCGCGTTTGATCGGCTCGGTCGCGAGGCTCTCCGGTGCGCAGGCCGCTGTACCTGCCGCGGAGTTTTTCGAAGCGTACCGTTGGTGCCTGTTCCTGGGTGTCGGCGAAGTACGCGGGGGGACCATCACCTTTGGTTCCCGAGTGCACAACGATAGCGCGCTTGCGGCGCTCGAAGTCACCCGCGAGAAACTGGAAGAGCGGCTCCAGAGCTTCGGACCCCGTCTGTCGGCAGCCGGCTCCGGTCGCATCGTCGTTGAGAACCTCTCGACCGGGCTCTCCATCCCCGCTCTGGCCGTTGCCTTTCCGACCCAAACGGGGCGGGGCGTGCACATCCTCGTGCTCGAATCGGCGCCGCTTCTGCGAGCTTTCGAGACGACCGGACAGGCCGAAATCTTCCGCCTCATGCTCGTGAACCCGGAGGGTACGGTTCTCGCGGCCAGCGATCGCGCAGAGGCGCTCGCGGCCGCCAATCGCCGAAATGTACCCATCATCCAGACGCTCCTGCGGGGTCGCATCGACAATGGCTCGCAGAAGTTTGCGCACGAGGGCGTGGACTATCTCGGTTCGTACCAGGTATTGGGGTTCGGTGGGCTCGGTGTCGTCTCCATGGTCCGCGCCGACCGGGCTTTCGAGGCCGTCTCGCGGATCCAGAGGCGGAACATCCAGCTGGCTGTCGTGGTACTGGCGGGCGCTTTCCTCATCGTGTTCTTCTTTGCGCGAACGCTGACCATCCCGATCGTGAAGCTCGTGGCGGCCACGCGCGAAATCGAGGCCGGGCGCTTCGACGTCCAGATCCGGCCCACTTCTCAGGACGAAGTCGGCATGCTCACCGAGTCGTTCTCCGCCATGGCGCACGGCCTTGCCGAACGCGAGAAGATCAAGACCACGTTCGGCAAGTTCGTGAATCCGAAGATTGTGGAGCGGGCTCTCGCTTCCGAACTGGCACTGGGCGGAGAGGAGCGCGTCTGCACGATTCTATTTACGGACCTGCGTGATTTCACCGGCCTGTCGGAGAACGCGCAACCCAAGGAGGTCGTGGAACTCCTGAACTCGTACTTTACGGCGATGGTCGATTGCGTGCAGCGGACCGGAGGGGTCGTCGACAAGTTCATAGGGGACGCGATCATGGCGCATTGGGGAGCCATCGAAAGCACCGGCCGCGACGAGGAGAACGCGGTGGAGGCGGCGTTGCTCATGCGTTCGGCGCTGGCCACATTCAATGAAGAAAGGCGCCGGGCCGGTCACCCGCCGGTCCGCTTTGGCTGCGGCATCAACACGGGGCCAGTGATTGCCGGACAGATCGGTTCGCGCACACGCCTGGAGTACACCGTCATCGGGGACGCCGTAAACCTCGCCTCCAGGATCGAGTACCTCAACAAGCTCTTCGGGACGGACATCCTGATTTCGCAGTACACCTACGAAGCGGTGAAGGGCCGCTTCCGGCTGGCGCGCACCCAACCCATCGAAATCAAAGGCAAGGCCCGTCCCGAGACTGTCTTTGCTGTGCTGGGAAAACGCGACGATCCGACCGCGCCCACCAGCGTGCGTGAGCTTCGCGAACGAATCGGCATCGAGTGGAATCGGGACGTGGCCCGGGCGCGCCTCGCGGCTTCGAGCGACCGCATCGCCGGCGACGAGCTGGAAGTGCCCAAAGAGGAGGGCTGATGCTTTCCCGACGCGAACTCATCGTGTTGGCCGTGGGGCTGGCCATCATGGCCGGTGGTATCCTTTCGCTGCTCTTGGATCAGGCCGTCGGTGATGGCGAAGAACGAAAGGTGGGGCGGGTCACGTTTAGGTATCGTGTGGCGCAAAGGCGGGCTTCCGATCGCGTGGTCTGGCAGGACGTGCGACCGGGTTCGTTGGTGTACGATAACAATTTCGTCCGGACCGATCGCCTCTCCGAAGCCATCGTGGAGTTGGAGAACGGTACTCGGGTCGAATTGGATCCGGACAGCATGATTGTCATCCAGCTGGATCGCGGCAGGCCGGCGCTCGAACTGCGGCGGGGCTCGATTGCCGTGGACAACACGGGAGGTCGGGGGGCGGCCGTGAAAGCCGGCGGGCATCGCCTGCGGCTCGACGGGGGGCACGCTCGCATTACGGCAACCGAGAGCGGCGCTGTCGTGGAGACGAGACGCGGCCGGGTCGTGCAGGAAGAAGCCGGCCGAGAGCGAGAGCTGGATGCAGGTGGCGCGCATCTGCTTGCGCAGGGAAAGCCCGCGCAGCGTTCGGCGCTATTGCTGGGGCAGGCGCTCCCGGAAGACAGTCACCGTATCTTCACCGCAAACATTACGGCCAGGGTGGAGTTTTCCTGGGACGCGAATCTTCCGGAGCTGGAGATCGCTTTGGACCGGGATTTTACGCTGGGAGCGCGTCGGTGGACGACACAGGGCAGGAGGCTCGGGGTGGAGCTTCCGGATGGCGTCTACTACTGGCGTGTGCGCGGCGGGCAGCAGACGAGCGAAAGACGCAAGTTCCGCGTCGTGCGTCTTCCTCCGCTCGTGCTCGTGGCACCCGAAAACGCAGCGCGCCTCATGGCCGCGGGAACTGAGCTTCCACTGCATTTCAGTTGGCAGGAGTTCTCGCTGGCTTCCGGGTATCGCGTGCAACTCTCGGCCACACCGGAGTTTCGCAATCCCATCGAGCGCAGCCTGCGCGCGACCGGGACCACCCTTCCGGTCCGGGTTGGATCTTGGTATTGGCGCGTCGTTGCGGAGCCATCCCTGCCGGGTTCAGGTACGACGAGCGAGGTCCGTCGCCTGGTCCTGGAGCAGAAGGCAACCGTGCGCGCGCCGCGGCTGCTCGAGCCACGGTCGCGAGCAAGACTGGCCGTCGGCGCCTCCACCGTGTTCACCTGGTCTTCCGACGAGCGGGAGGCCATTTCGGAGCTGCAGATAGCCACCGACCCGCAGTTCGGGAATGTCGTATTGCGCGCCCAGACCGGCGCGGGCTTCCTGCGACACGGCAACGCCCTTCCCGCCGGTCGCTTCTACTGGCGGGTCGTGGATCGCTACGCCGGGCGACCTGAGGCTCTCACGTCCGACGTGGCCATGTTCGAGATATCGGAAGCCCAGCCACGCATCGCCTCAGCGAAGGAAACCGCCCCTACAGAGAGCGGCGTGCCGAAATCGGCGCTGCCGAAATCGACGGGACCGGTTGCGCCGGGAGTCCCGCGCATCGTCTCGCCGGCGAACGGAAGCACAATCGACATGAGCGCCCGCGATCATCTGCCTCTGCGGTGGACGGCCGCGACGGGAGCGGCCAGGTACCGCGTGCGGCTGCTTCGCTCCGGCAGGGTAGTTTTCCAAAGCGAAACCGCGGCGGTGGCGCTGCGGGTCACGGATCTCAGTCTGCTCGACACCGGTGATTTCGAAGTCCAAGTGGAAGCGCGCGGCGCAGGAAAAGGCCCAAGCACCGTGGCTCGCTCGCGATTTCGAATCACGCTCAGCGAGACCCTGGACAAACCCGAGTTCGATCTGAAACGCTGACCTTTTGAGGCGCGGACCCCCGCGGCCGAAGTAGTGCGTTCGCCCTAAAAAAAACCAGGTCGCAGGGACACGGATTTGGACTTTTCGACTTCTGTAACCGCGCGCGCGCAAAAACTGCTTGGTAAGTAACCGGCTCCCGGGACTTACTGAACTCATGAGTGCCGTCCGGAGCGCGAAGAGCGCGGAGTGGTTCCGAACTGCCCCGCTGTCGTTGGGACTGCTTGTTTTCCTGAGCCTCACGCAACTTGCCGGCGAACCCGCACCCGAACAGGCGCTGATCCTGTCGTGGCGCCCGGTGCGTGGCGCTTTCGGGTACGTGATGGAGGTGCGCGATTACGCGGGAGCGGTGAAGACGTTGAGGGTTTCGCGGAGCCAGGTGGAGCTGAAGCTGCGGCCGGGAGACTACTCCATTCGACTGGCAGGACTGAACAAATTCCGCAAACCCGGCGCTTGGTCGGATTGGCGCACCTTTCAGATCTCGGCGATTCCCGCGGGCCGGAAGTCCGAACCGGCGCGGTTGAATCTGGATGCGCTCGACCCAAAAGTCGCACCGTCGAGCTCCAAGGCGGCAGAAAAAGCGGAAGCAACGAAGACCGAGGCGGCCAAGACCGAGAAGCCAGCGGATGGAGGGCGCCTCTTCGAGCCCGCGTGGCTCGTTCCCGGACTCTCGCAATGGATGGCGGGGGAGCGAATTCGTGGCGCGACGATTGGACTTCTCTTTTTGGGTTCTGCAGCGTTGGGCTTTGAACGCCTGCAATCCGCCCGCGACATGGCGGCTGACCCGACGAGGCAACCTGCGCTGTGGATGGCCGGGCTGTCGACCGTGCGCTGGGATGATGTTCCCGTTTCGGGCTTCGTCCTGCGAGAGCAATTGCACGCGGGTCAGGCGCAGGTGCGCGACCGCGAGCTTCAAGCGCAGCGCGCTGGCGGCGCCGCCGTTCTGTTCTACGCCCTGCACCTCGCCGACCTGGCCTGGACCCGGAGCAGGTCAACGGCCGGGCACAGCGATTTTCGGTGGGACGTGTCCTGGAATCTCTCAGACCGTCGCACCCAAACCGAGGAGGCCCGCTGGAGTATCAGCGTTTCGCTGAGGTTTTGACGCCCACGGGAGCAACACAATGAAGCGCGTGGCAAACGGGTTCTGGTTCGGGTGGGCCCTGACCGTGAGTGTGGCGGCGGTCTCGGTGCTTGGGTCTGCGCACTGTAGCGTCAAGACGGACGATACGATGCCGTATGATGTATACTTGATTCTTCGATTCCTGGATGCACCCAAGTACATCTTCGTCACCAGCGCCACCTACAACGGAGATCTCAAAACGGCCGGGAACCGGACGACCGGAGTCGCCGGAGCCGATGCCCTCTGCGCCGCGGACAGCCGCGCATCCGGTGGCATCTACAAAGCACTGATTGTGGACGGCACGAACCGAATTGCCTGCACGTCCGCGAACTGCGCGACGAACGGCTCCTCGGAGCACGTCGATTGGGTGCTTCGCGCGAATCAGGAATATCGTCGTAGTGCCTCCACAACGATCATTGGCACGAGCAACTCCATCGGCCTCTTTGCTTTCCCGCTCACGAACACATTCCACACGAGCGGTCAATGGTGGACGGGGCTCGTAAGCAACTGGACAAGCAAGCTCCAGAACCTTGAATGTAGCGACTGGAGCGACAGTGCCGGGCTGCCGACGGGTTCAGCCGGATCCCCTCAGTCGGATGCGCGGGCCATTGAGACCACGACGATTGGCTTTCCGCCGATCTGCAGCGACACCGCCAGCCTCGTTTGCGTCCAACAGTAGACCTACCGTCACCGTCACCCGCTACGCTTCCACGAGCCCAGCCTTGATCGCGTACTTCACCAGGTCCGCCACTTTGTGCAGATCCAGCTTCTTCATGATGTTCTGCCGGTGAATCTTCACGGTGCGCGGAGAAATCCAGAGCACTTTGGCGATCTCGTCTGTCGACTTCCCCTCCGCAATGTGTTTGAGCACCTCGCGCTCGCGATTGGTCAGGCGCGTGAATTGTCCTGAAGATTCGCCGCCGACATCCGACATCAGGTGTTTGGTGATCCGCGGGCTGAGGTACGTCTCATCCTTGCGCACGGCCTCGATCGCGCGCAGCAAATCTTGGCCCGCGTCGTCTTTCAGCACGTACCCGTGGATGCCGTACTTGAGAAGCTGCTGAACGTACTCCTGGTTGTCGTATCGGGACAGGACGATGACCTTGATGCCGGGGTGATAACGCCGCAGCTTGCGCGCGATCTCGACGCCAGTCACCGTCGGCATCGAAATGTCCAGGATGACCATGTCCGGTTTCATGGCTTCGATGCGTTCGAGGGCTTCGCCACCGTCTCCCGCCTCCCCGACGACCTCGAGAAAGTCCACGGCGTTGAGGATGTGGCGCAGGCCCTCCCGCATGATGGCGTGGTCGTCCGCCAGGAACACGCTGAGCTTCTTTCCCGCCGCCATTGGTAGGAGCCTACAGGGTCCCGTCTGTGCGTCAATCCTCCCGGGGAGGAGGGAGGCGGATGTGGAAGGTGGTTCCCGCGCCGGGCTCGGAGTGTATCGTGAGTTCTCCGCCGAGATCCGTGACCCGCCGGCGAATATTCTGGAGGCCGTATCCGGCCGAGCGGAGCAGTTGTTCGTCCACCGAGAAGCCGCGGCCGTTGTCCCGCACCACCAACTCCACCTCGTCGGAACCATTCTCGAAGATGGACAGTGTCACCTCTGTGGCGCCCGAGTGTTTCATGATATTGGAGAAGAGTTCCTGCACAATGCGAAAGACTGTCGTGCGCCACCCCGCGCTCTGAGTCTCGGCCAGGTCGAACTCCAGAGTCGCCTCGATACCCTTTACGGTGAGGAAATCCCGGACCAGGCCGCGGATGGCTGCCTCCAGACCCAGATCCCGCAGCGCCGACGGGAACAGATTCACATAGATCTCTCGCAACTCCTGGCTGGCCCGGTCGATCAGCTCGAGCCCTGTTTCAAAGCGCTCCCGAAAGCGATTTTCATCCTGGCGAAAGGTCGTGAAGTGCAGCTTGGCGGCAAGAATCGTCTGGCCCACGCTGTCGTGCAGCTCGCGCGCCAGTCGTTCCTGCTCACGCTCCTGGAGGGAGAGGATTTCCGAGTGGAGTCGCTCGACCTTGCGTTCGAGCAACCGGTGCTCGGTGATGTCCTTGAGGATGACGCCGGTTTCTTCCTGGAACCGGAAGACCGAGTATCCAAAAATGCGGCCGCGCACGTCGAACTCGCAGTTCGAAATGCGCCTCTGTCGGGACCGTACGACATTGCGCCGAAAGTCGCGACGGTCCGCTTCCGACATACCGAGGACCGCGGTGATCTCCTGTCCGCGCAGACTCCGTCCGGCCCCGAACTCCTGTAGGAACGAATCGTTGGAAAATCGGATCAAAAGATCCTTATCGAGGGTCACAAGGGGCGAGATTCCCTCAATCAGATGGTTGAAGTAGAGTGTGAGGTCCTGTTCGTCCGGTCCGACACTCATGCCATACAATGGGACCGACGGGAGCCCCCGGCAATTGAAAAACGGCCGCCACACTCGTGGCGGCCGATCCAGTTTCGTGAGCCTGCAATCAAAGTATCGCGTGAGTTCAGTAGGAGAAAATCAGCCCCTCGGTGACCGTCGTGTACCAGTCCTGATTCGTGGAGCCGTTCGAGCCGTACCAGTCGTCGAAGCGCACGTAGGCGTCATGGATGTTCTTGCGCTCGTACATCCAGCGCCAGTTGCCCGGCGTGGCCAGAGCCCACGGGAAGCCTGTGGAATCCAGGTAGCGGTCGCTGCCGTCGGCATTGAAGTGCTTCCCGGCAAAGTGGATTTCCTGTTTCGTATTCAGGACGTACAGATACAGGTCGTATGGAGCGGCACCGAGTGCGAGACGGGAGACCGGCGCGTCCGGGATGATCTCGATTTCGAAGCGATCTCCGCTCACGAATGTCTGCCCCGATGAGGTGTTGGACTGCGCGAGAGTGGTGCTGCTGTTCGGGAGCAGGGCCACACCCTGAAGCGCGGCGTACTGCTGCGTGCTCTCCGAGACCAGCGAACCGTCGGGGGAATAACGTTTGATGCTCACGTTCCCGCTTCCTGCGCCCGGCAGGTTCAAGTGCAGCGTGTGGTTGTATCCCGCGCCCTTGGCCACGTGCGTGTAGGTGGCGCGCATGCGGGCGACCTTTCCGCTGGCGTTTAGGTCCTCTTCGTGCACGGCCTGGATGACGAAGTCGTTGAAGTCCGCGTCTCCCTGCTTCGGAAAGAGGTCTTCAAAGGCGATGGTCAGGTGACCTTCCCCTGGAAAGCGAACCGTCACGGCCCGCGTCGGGTCGTTCGGGAAGGTGTCCAAACCGTCGGGGACGCCGTCGCCGTCGCTGTCCACAATCTGGACCGGCGAAACTTGCGCGGTCAGGAGCAGAGTCCTGTCTATCAAGAGGAGCCCGGTGATATTGATATCGAAGGTATAGGTCTGTTCGTTGTAGGTAACGATGAGCCGCACCATGTTCTGCAGCGAATCAATCGTGAAGTTACCGGTCACGTTTCCATTGGCGCCGGTGACCGCATTGAACAGGACACGTCCCGTTCGGTTGCCGGTGAGCTCGCGGAACTGCACTACGGTGCCGGAAACAGGGGCAATCGGGTCGAGCACGGTGACGTGCAACCCAATGGTCACCGTCGAAGAAAAGATGAAGTCAGGATCTCCCTGAACGTCGCCCACGTTGATGACGTAGTCGTCCGAGATGGTCTCTTCGGTTCCAGGCGAACCGGTCCCGGCCCCCAGGAGCCACACCAGAGCCGGGTCATCGGGTGTTGCGCAGCCCGCAAACCCGAAGAGCGCGATTCCCAAAGCCGCAATCCATTTTGCCCCGCTGTTCATAAGGCGCATCCCCCATTTCCGACTCACTGCTTCCTGAGACTGTTTCGGCCCTCTGTGTTTTGTGTGTGGCCGAACGCGTCCCATGGTGCACACTTTACGCGATTCGGTCAAGCCCCGCAATAGGTTCGGGAGACTATTTTTCCAGGGCGAAAGGACTATATGACCAAAGCAGGCAAAATCCCGGCGTTTTCCCTGGTTCAGCGGCCGAGGAAGACTGCGGAACACACGGGCTGACCCCGCCACGACTCCTGAGGCAGCATCCGGCGGCCGATGATCCAAGGAGATCGGTTTGTCATGCCGCCGGAATTCAAGCTCATTGCCGCCGCGCTCATTGTGGCGTTGTTCGTCCTTCTGCCGCTCCTGCTGTTTCGGGCCGGTCGCCTGCTGCGCTACTATGTGTTGCCGCTCCTGCCCCTGGCCTGCGGCGGCCTGCTTGCCCTGCTCGAGCCGAACCTGTTCGAACCGGCGGTCGCCACCTTGCTGCTGATTTCGGGTTATGTCTTCTATACATACTTAGTTGCCGGCAGCATCGAGGTCGACTTTCGGTTCGCGCCCACCCCACTGAACAACACCGTCTATTTGGCTCTGAGCGCCCTTGGCGCCTGCGTCCTGGGCGGGGTCGGGGCAACACTGGTTCTGCTGGGGCCGCTCGTGCGCGCCAATCGGACCCGACTTCACTCCCGGCACGTTCCCATCTTCTTTCTGATCGTCGTGACCAACCTGGGCGGCCTGCCATCTCCGGTCGGCAGTGCGCATCTCTATGTGCTCCACGGCCTGGGTATGCATGCGGCCCGGTTCCTGGAGCTTCTGCCGTTCTGGCTCGTTTCCGTGGCCACCGTGCTTTTGGTCTTCCTTGCGTACGACGCGCTGGTCCTGTCGAAAGAGCCCATCCAGACCGACCCGCGAGCGGATCTCTACGAGGACCTCTATCGGGCATTGCAGAGCCAACAGGTACCGCAGAGCCTGCTGCTGCGCACGATCGACTACCTCGAGTCGCCCAAGGCGATGTTCCGGGGTGGCACGAGCATGCTCGTTCCGCTGGGTCTCGGCGCGATCACGCTCTCGGGCATGTTCGGAAACGCATACCATTGGAGAGAAGTCGTTCTCGCGTGCCTTGCGCTCGTGGCCGCGCTCGCGCTATGGCGGCGGCCGGAAGCTGCGGCCGGACCGCGACTGCCATTTGGGCTCCTGTGGTTGGCACTGATCTTCTTTGCTTCCATGGCCTTCATCTTCCTGCCGCTGTGGAGTCGCTCTTTGGCGGCGGCGGGTGCTGCGAGCGCGCTCGTCGTGAAACAACCTCTGTTCGCGCTGCTGCAGGCGCTGGCCGGTTGGCTGGACAGTACCACGGCTCTCCTGGGCGTTCTGGCGACGCGTCTGCCGCCTGAAAGTGCGGGGCTTGCGCTATCGTCACCGGCGCCGGAGGCGTGGCGCACTCTGCTGAACGCGCCGGGGATGTTTGTGCTCTGCGCGCTCCTTCCCGCCCTCGTCGGCGGTCTGACCTACGCCAGCGATCAGGCGAACCTCGTGGGGCGCCGTGTCTCCGAGGTGGCCGGCATCATCATGCCCGGCTTCTTCACGCACTTTCTCGTGGCGCTGCCCGTAACCCTCGTCGGGGCTCTGCCTTCGGCGCTGCTCTACTACTGGTTGTTCGGGCTGCCGCGCTGAGGCTCAGTCGCCCTTGCTCTTCGTCTCCGAAGAGCGCACCAAGCGACGGATCTCGTCAGCTTCACGGGAACGTTCGAGACGTGCGAGGCGGTCCAGGTAGTGGGTCAGAAGGCCCCTGTTGTCCCCGATCCCCAGGTTCTGCATCTCCAGCGCGCCGATTCGATCCTCCGGCGTGAAAGCGCCTTCGGTCTTTTCCATGCTGAGCTTTTCGGGATGATACGCGGAGTATTCGGCCTCCGTGCGCAGGATGCTGTAGTCGTCTCCGCGCCGCAGTTCCAGTTCTACCCGTCCGCTCACCGCGCCCGCCACCCAGCGGCTCACGCCGTCCTTGAGGATGAGGGCTTCCGGGTCGTACCAGCGACCTTCGTACAGCAGGCGACCCAGTCGTCGTCCCATCGTGAAGTAGGCATCCAGCGTGTTCTCGTTGTGAATGGCGGACAGAAGCCGCTCGAAGGCGATGTGCAGGAGCGCCATGCCCGGCGCCTCGTAGATGCCGCGACTCTTGGCTTCGATCACGCGGTTCTCGATTTGGTCGCTCATGCCCAGGCCGTGGCGACCCGCCACCCGGTTGGCTTCCAGCAGAAGCTCCGCGAGCGAGTCAAACGCGCGACCGTTGACGGAGATGGGAAGGCCGTCTTGGAATTCCACGCTCACATCCTCCGGCACAACCGGAACGTCGTGCCTCCAGAAGGCCACCCCCATGATGGGTTCGACGATGTTGAAGCCACGATCCAGGTACTCCAGGTCTTTGGCTTCGTGTGTGGCGCCGAGCATGTTCGAGTCGGTACTGTAGGCCTTCTCCGCCGACATACGGTAGGGCTTGCCGATGCGCGTGAGGTACGCCGACATCTCAGAACGCCCACCGAACGCGGATACGAAGGCCTGATCCAACCAGGGTTTGTAGATGCGAAGCTCGGGATTCACGAGGATCCCGTAGCGGTAGAAGCGCTGGATGTCGTTTCCCTTGTGCGTGCTGCCATCTCCGAAGATGTGCACGTCGTCTTCACGCATCGCGCGAATGATGGCCGTCGTGGTCACGGCGCGGCCCAAAGGGGTCGTATTGAAATACTTACGACCGCCGGTACTGAGGTGAAACGCCCCGCATTGAATGGCCAGAACGCCTTCCCGCGCCAACGACTCGCGGCAATCCAGGAGCCGCGCGGCGCGCGCCCCGTGTTCGACCGCGGTCGGCGGAATGTCGGTCACGTTGGCTTCGTCCGGCTGCGCCAGGTCCGCCGTGTAGGCGTGGACCTGCATCCCCTGCTCGGTGAGCCAGGCCACGGCAGTTCGCGTGTCGAGGCCCCCCGAATAGGCGATGCCGATCCGCGAACCTGCTTCCGGCAGTCGGCGATAGATGCGACTCATGGGGACAGGCGCCCCATCCAGGGGACCAGTGTAAACGATTTCCGCCGAACGCGCGGAACGCGCCTAACGCGCCTAACGCGCCGAACCGCGGCCGCCCGGTTACTGTCGGAGTTGGTAGCCCTGGGTCTCCCGCAGCTTCTGGAGAAGGGCCTCCCGCCGACCACGCAACTCCTCGGCTAACCGTGCACGGTGGGCTTCGGCAAGAAGCACCCGCCCCGCTCGTTCTGCTTCCGCGCCGCGCAGGCCCCGGAGGGCCGGGAGCGCGGCGTTCTCGCGTAGGAACTTGCGCACGGTTTCGGCGGAGAGGTCCGGTCGCAATTTGTCGGCAAACCCCTGCCTGCGCAACTCAGCATAGACGGCGTACTCCGCTGCTGCCCGTCGGAACTCATGCAGCAGAACCTGCCTCGCCTCGGCCGTGGCGAACGAGTTCTGCTTCAGGCCGTAGAGAACCAGAGTGTCCGTATCGGCTTCTTCCCGGGCGAAGCGCTCGAGACCGCGCCCGTCCCTCGCGCGCTTTGCTGCCTCCGGGCCCAGACGATATTCCGCCATGCGGGTGTACAGCTCGCGAAGTTCCGCGCTCGGCATGGTGAGCGGACCAACGCGGTACGCCCACTGCGCGGGCGAAACACTCAACCGGCCCAGGTAACCGGTCAGCAATCGATCGGGGTGAGGCGCCACCGAACCGGTAAGCCCTCCCGCCACACTCAAGATGATCGCGGCAGTCAGGATTCCGTAGAGCAGGCGCTTGCGCGCGTGCGCGAATCGCCGGAACTTCTCCCAGGACGACCCCGCGCGGCCTTCGAAGGCCGGCTCTTCGTACAATGCTTCGGGTCTTTCCGGCAGCATGTCGGTCCCTTCTTCCGGCTGTGTTGTCTTCTTGCTCATGGCAGCTCCTCCTGTGCGTCTGCTATTGATCTAGTTCTGGCTATTGCTGTTGCGTGCGCTCCCCGGTCTTTGGACGCGCGGGTCCGCGCCTGAAAATGGAGCAGCGAGGGAACGAAGCCGAGGCTCACCGGGAGTCCCACAAGGATACCCAGCCCGACGGTGATGGCCAGAGGGCGAAACAGTTCCGCGCCGCGTCCGAAATCGAGCAGCATTGGCAGCAGGCCGACGAGCGTGGTCAGCGTCGTGATGAGAATGGCGCGCAGGCGCGAGCGTACTATGCTCAGGATTTGCCGACGCGTAGCGGAAGTAGGTGTGTTGCTGACGATCAGGATCGAGTTGTTCACGACGGTACCGCAGAGCAGCACGAGGCCCAGGTAGACGTTCAGCTGCAGCGGTATCCTCAAGAGGGCGAGCAGTCCGAGGACGACCGAAACGGTCAGAGGCGCCGTGAGCAGGATCCAGAACGGCCGCAGCAGAGATTCGAAAAGGGCGGCAAGAACGAAGTAGACGAGCAACAACGCCGCGCCGACACCCCAAAGCATCTGCAGGCGCGCGGTGCGGCGGGCCTCGAGTTCTTCGTCGAGTTGGTAGGTGGTGTTGGCCGGGAAAGTGGTCCGATCGAGCTCAGCACGAACGGCAGCGACCACCGCTTCCTCCGATCCCGCGTACCGAACCGTGAGTGTTGCGCTCGGCCTACGGTTACGCCTCGTCAGCCGTCGCGGCGCGGGCTCTTCGCTCAGGCGCGCGAGATCCGCCAGGGCGGCCGGACCGTGGGCCGTGGGAACCGGAAGCGCAGCGAGCTCAAAGCGAGCGGGTGGCGAGTCGAGTCCGCCGAGGCGCACGTCGACGAGCCGTTCGCCGTTGTACAGCTTCGTGGCCACGATCCCGCTCAGCTGAAGGCGCAGAAGCTGACCCAGCTCGCGCGCGCCGAGCCCGGCGGAAAAGAGTCGAAAACGGTCCGGCGCAACCACGAGGTCACGACCGGCCTCACGAAAGCGCATCAGCACCTGCGTGACCCCGGGGACTTCTGCCTGAAGGCGCGACGCAGCGGTGCGGGCAAACTTCTGAAGCGGTGTGGCCGCTTCGCCCAAAAACACGATGTCGAACTCGGGCTCGCGTCCGTCGGCCGCGCTCTGGAAGGTGACGAACACATCGGGGCTGCGATTCGCGAGCTTATGCAACTCGGCGCTGAGCAAGACGGAATCGGGCGCATTCGGTCGCAATCGCAGTTGCAGCGTGGCCTGCGCCTTTTCGATGCGAGCGCTGACTTCCTCCACGGAAGCATGTTCTCGGAGCAATGCCTCGACGGAAGCCACCCGCTGTGATGTCTCTACCAGTGTGGTGTCGGTAGGCAGGTCAACACGTGCCGAAAGCGACCGCTCCGTGCTGATTCCGACTTCGCCTTTGAGGGCCATCAAATAGAAGAGCGGCCCGGCCATCATCAGTGCGCATCCGCCCAAGAGCGTGCGCTTCGTTCTGCTCAGTGCCGTGACGGCAACGGCGCGACCCACGCGCCCGCAGAAGTCGATGCCCCTTTCGAGTGCGGAAAGCAGACTGTTCGCAAAGGGAGCGGACAAACGCCCCGTTTCGCCGGTGGCGCAACCGCTGCGAGGATCCTGCCGGAGCACCCACGCCAGAAATGCGGGCAACATGGTCAGGGAAAAGACCAGCGAAACGCACAGCGAGATGCAAACCGTCCAGGCCAGATCCGCAAACAGATCGCGCGTGTCGGCGGGGAGGAACACCAAGGGAAAGAACACGACCATGGTGGTCAACGTGGCGGCCGCGAGTTCCGGGCCGCAGGCGACCACGGATTTTTCGGCGGTGCTGCGCGCCTCTTCCCCGCCGCGAACGGCGCTTTCCGTCCGGTCGACGATCACGACCGCGTTGTCGATGAGCATGCCGGTTCCCAACGCAAGCCCCGAAAGACTCATCAGGTTGAGATCGATGCCGGCCAGAAACATGAAGAGAAAAGTCACCAGCACGGAAACGGGAATGGCAGCGGCGGTAATGAGCGTCACGGCGGCTCTGCGCAGGAATGCGAACAGGACCAACGTGGCGGCCAGAACGCCGTACAAGGCGGAGGTGGCCAGCCGAGCAATCGCCTCTTCGATGTGGAGTCCCTGGTCGTAGCTCACGTGTGCCTTCGGCAGGTCGGGCGAAGGTTGGTCCAGAATGCGGCGGCAATCGCGCGAGACGGAAAGCGCGTTTGCTTCGCCGGCCTTGCGGACAAACAGACTCACCCTTTCTGCGCCGTCCGTGCGCGCGTAGCTCGTCGGTCGTCGGTGCCTATCAGCCACCTGCGCAAAAGCATCCAGGCGACCGCCGGAGGATTTCGCAACGGTCAGCCAAAGGGAGTTGAGCTCTGCCGAACCGCGCAGACTGCCGCGATAGGTAACGAGACGGCGGGTGCCGAGACCCGCTGTCCCTGCTCCGGCATTTCCGGTTCCGCGGGAGAGAGCGTCCTGGATCGCAAAGGGCGACGGACCATTGGCCAGACCATGACTGCGGACCTCAATCTCGTGCTCGAATCCGCCGCTCACGGTGATTTCGGAGACGCCATCGATCCGCTCGAAGAGCGGTTTCAGCCGGCGGTCCACGAGCGTGCGTGTCTCCTGAAGCGAACCGTGTGGCGCAAAGGTGACCACGAAGACCGGCCGATCTTCGGGATCGTAGCGGATGATGTAGGGTTCCTCGACATCCGAGGGGAAAGCCCGACGGACCCGCCGAACTCGCTCGGAGGCGTCCTGCATCCGGGAGGCAACGTCCACATCCCGCGCAAAGACAGCGCTTACGCGCGACTCGCCTTCGCTCGACTCCGACTGAAGCAGACGGATGCCTGGCAGGTCGCCCAACGCGCGTTCGAGGGGGACGGTGATGTCGCGTTCGATTCGCTCCGAGCCGACTCCATGCCAACGCGTGATGAGTGAAAGCCCCGGATGCTCCACGCGCGGCATCAGTCCCGGTGTCAGCCGCGCGAGCCCGGTTGCCCCCAACAGACACAGTCCGAGCGCAAGCATCAAACACGTGACCGGTCGGCGCGTGAGCGTCGCGACTGCGTTCATCCCGCTTCTCCCCCGGCGGTGAGCTCGCGACTCAATGCGGGCGACCCCGGGGACCGGGCCGATCGCGCGCGGGCGGACCGCCCCTCCTCCATGAGGCTGTACAGCGCGGGGAAGACGATGATGGTCAGCAGTGTTCCCGCGAGCAACGCCCCGATCACGGTCACCGCCATGGCCCCCTGCAGGCTGCCACCGCTGGAGGGAGCGAGCGCGACCGGCAGCATTCCAAGCAGGGTGGTGAGGGTTGTCAGCAGGATGGGCCGGAAGCGAACCCGAACAGCCTCCCGAATCGCCAGGGGTAGGGGTGCGCGGTCATTGTCCGCGCGCTCCTGCTGAATGCGTTCGTACAGTACGATCCCCGCATTTACGACGAGCCCCGCAGACAGAACCAACCCGATGATCGAGCTGATGTCGATGCCGTTGCCGGTGAGTAGCAGGGCGGGTCCCGCGCCGACGAGCATGAGGGGAAGGGACGCCGCGAGCGAAACAGGGTGCAGGAGTGATTCAAACTGCGCGGCCAACACCATGTAGATTAGGGCTGACGAAAGGACGAAGGCGAACAGGAGTCCGCGGAGCGAGGCGAGCGCTTCGTCGTGTCCGCGGCCCACGCGCACGTGAACTCCCTCCGGCAGCTTGGAGCGAAGGCTCGCGAGGGCGCTTTCGGCTTCCTGCACGATCGCATCGGGATCGTGCCCGTGCGTCGGGATGAGAAGGTCGTCCACGCGCTTCTGGTCCTCGCGCATCACCTGAATCGGTCCCTGACCCGAGGATCGCGCGAGCAGGGATCCCAGGTCGATCATCTCGCCCTCCGTGTTGCGAAGGGCAAGCGTCTCCAGGCTCGTCGCGCGATTGTGCTCCTCGGGAGGAAGCCTCACCCGTATGGCAAAGCGCCGGTCACCTTCGCGGAGGTGGGCGGGCACCACGCCTGTGACGGCGCCTTGAAGTTCGCGCGCCACGGCGGACGGAGACAGGCCCGCTGCGGCAATCGCGTCGCGCGTGGGGAGGTAGCGAGACTCCGGCTGCTCTTCGAGGCCGGGCGCCTCGACCTCAGGGCGACTCTTCTTCCAGGCCGCATATCTGTTCTGGAGCTCCGCGCGCACGGCAAGCGCGGCTTGGCGAAGCTCGGCGCGCTCCGTGGCCTCGAGGCGAATGCGAACGGAACTTCCGCCGCCGAGAACGTCCTGGAGCATGTCACCGCGCATTTCGATTCGCGCATTCAGGTTGAGTCCGGAGAGCAGCGCCTGGAGGCTGCGCGCAAAGTCCTCCGAGGAAATCCTGGCGGGGTCCAGGTAGAAGAAGGTCTTGCTCGCGTTCGCTTCGCGCAGGCCTTCGAGAAGGGCCGTGAGGTCGTCGGCGTGCTGCCCCACACTGCTGACGCTGTGTTTCGCGAAAGGTGCAAGTTCTGCCGACATGCGCGACACCAGAGCTTCTG
>CAZPFB010000091.1:0-21703 GCA_964585735.1 uncultured Leptospiraceae bacterium | reverse complement strand
ATACGGCGGCGACGTGAGAATCAGATCGACCGAGCCCGGATCGACCAGGCCCCTCTCCCGCGCATCAGCCGCAACGATGCGATGCTCGGTGCGCACAGAAGAAACCCTACGGCCTGCGCGGGCGTCGGTCAAGCGGAATCAACGGGAACGAGCGACTCGGTCAGCCTTCCACAGACGGCCCAATCATCTCCTCGGGCCGCACCCGGCGGTCGAAGTCCTCCGCGGACATCAGGCCCAGTTCGACGGCCGCGCCTTTGAGCGTGCCGCCGGTCTTATGTGCGTGCTTGGCAATTTTGGCGGCGTTGTCGTAGCCGATGTGTGGGTTGAGGGCGGTCACCAGCATCAGCGAGTTCTCCAGATGATCGCGGATATGCTCGTGATGCGGTTCGATGCCCACAGCACAGTGATCGTTGAAGCTGCGGCACGCGTCGGCCAGGAGGCGCACCGAGTTGAGAAAGTTGAAGATGATCAGGGGCTTGAAGACATTCAGCTCGAAGTTGCCGGAGGCCGCGCCATAGTTCAAAGCCACGTCGTTGCCCAGGACCTGACCGCAAACCATGGTCATCGCCTCACTTTGGGTCGGGTTCACTTTGCCGGGCATGATGGAGGAGCCCGGTTCGTTCTCGGGAATGAGCAATTCTCCCAGGCCGCAGCGGGGACCACTGGCCAGCCAGCGGACATCGTTGGCAATCTTCATGAGATCGCAGGCCAGGGTCTTGAGAACACCGTGCGCGTCGGTCAGCGCGCCGTGGGAAGCGAGGGCCTCGAACTTGTTGGGGGCCGAAACGAATGGCAGTCCCGTCAAATCCGAGATCTTCTTGGCTGACTCCTGCGCGAACTTGGGGTGCGTGTTCAACCCGGTCCCCACCGCGGTACCACCCAGGGCCAGCATGTACAACTCAGGCAGCACCCGATCCAGTCGATTCAGGTCGTTGTCCAACTGTTGCACGTAACCGGAGAACTCCTGACCGAGGGTGAGCGGGGTGGCGTCCATCAGGTGCGTGCGGCCGATCTTGACTACATCCCCGAACGCCTCGCGCTTCGACTTCAGGGTGTCTCGAAGGAGGCGTACCGCAGGAATGAGCTGGCGTTTCACCTGCTCGGCGGCTGAAATGTGCATGGCCGTGGGGAACGTGTCGTTGGAACTCTGCGCTTTGTTCACGTCGTCGTTGGGATGGATGGGCTTCTTGCTGCCCATTTCGCCTCCGGCCAACTCAATGGCGCGGTTCGAGATGACTTCGTTGGCGTTCATGTTCGTCTGCGTTCCGCTGCCGGTCTGCCAGATGACCAACGGAAAGTGCCCGTCCAGCCGCCCCTCGATCACTTCGTCGGCGGCGCGGACGATCAGGTCCGCTTTCTCCTTTGTGAGCAGGCCGAGTTCCGCGTTGACCAGCGCCGCGGCTTTCTTGAGGATCCCGAGCGCGCGAATCATCTCGCGCGGGAAGTGGTCGTGGCCGATCTTGAAATTGATGAGCGATCGTTGGGTCTGCGCGCCCCAATAGCGGTCCGTGGGTACCTCGATTTCGCCCATGGTGTCCTTCTCGATCCGATAGTCGCTCATGCCGCATTGTTCCGCTTGACACCCGGGCCGGTCAACCGATTCCCTCTGCACAGGCCCGGGCCCACGATGACCTTCGAACTGATTGGCAAGGATCCGGTCATTCTGCGCCTCGCGGGGGAGGTCAACCTCCACGAGTTCCGCGCGGTTCGCAATCAGCTCACACAGTTGCTCTCGGAAGGGGAGAACCGTCTGGTCGTGAACCTCAGTGAAGTCAGCTCCATCGACTCTTCGAGCATCGGGACACTCTTTTCGATTCGCGAAACGCTCGCCAAGAGTGGCGGTCGGTTCCTGGTGGCGGGTATGTCCGAGAGCGTGCGCACCGTGATGGGGCTCACCAACATCCTGGATCTTTTCGAACGCGCGCCCTCGGAAGCGAAAGCCCTGGAACTGATGGCGCAGTAAGGGCCGGTCACCGGCAGGGTCGTGAAAGATCGGCTGCGCGTGGGCGGACCACCGGCTTCGTTCCGGATGAGAATGTGGACTTGTCCGGGATCGCGCACGGGCGCCGAAAGTCAGGTTGCAAACGAGTCCGAGAGAGGTCACGGACCGGGCGCTTTCAAGGTGCGTCACAGGAGCACACTCGCGGCCGAGGCGTTCCTGCGTTTCGGCGCGGCACGCCCGCTGAATCGGCACGAACTCAATCGCACCTTCCCAAGCTCCTATCACACCCACAGTCCCGGACCGGGCAGCAATCGGAGCAGGATGGCCATCGGTGATGGAGTTTCTTTGCGCCTCCGTGCGAAGCGCGGCCTTCAGTAGAGCCGCAGTCCCTGCAGACCGCGCAGAAAGGTTTCGCGCGCCGGAACTTCAGCTCCTTCCGGCAGACGAAATTCCAGGAACAGGCCGCGCGACGGGCGAAGATGGAAGAACTCCAGGAATCGCATTCTCTTGCGCCGCGGGCCTTCCGGGAGGTTCCCGGTTCGGAATCGCTCCATGGCCTCCGCGGCGTCCGTTGCACCGCGCGTGACGCCCGTGAGTTCGGTCGCGAACAGTCCGCAGGCCGGTGGCTCGGCGCGCTCTGGTCTCGACAGCCTCGCTGCATCCAGCACGGGCATGCCGGAACGGCGCGTTGCCGCAAACCGCCCGATGGCCGAAGGCTGACAGAAGGCGTCCACCTCGGAGTCCCGCGTACGCTTGTGGTCGAGCTGGTCCCGGCGCTGGGGACTGAGGCTGCGACGAAGATCCCACAGGTCCACGAGGCCCGCGAGCCGCCGAACCGCACCCACGCGACCGAAGTCATCGAGGCCGACCGTCAGCACGAGTGCGCCCTGACCCAGGTACAGCACCCGCTCCGGCCACTGCGTGCGGTCGCGCCGTGGCGCACCAAACTGATACCGCCAGGGACCCGGCAGAACCAGGCGAAAACGATGGTGATGACTCGAAACGACAGTTTCATCACGTAAATCGTCATACAGTACAAACGGATCGGACTGCGTGTCCCAGTCGGCAAAGTCTTCGCGACGGGAAAGCTCGTTGAGTCTCTGGGCCGCGCGGGCTGCGTCCGCCCGCACGGCGCCGTCCGCTTCGGGCAGCCGCGACATATCCGCAACGGCCTTGAGCAGGAAGACGGCGTGCTCGCGCAGGCCACGACCATAGAGAGCTTCGGCTTCCGCCAGAACCAGAGCCGACTCGGACCTGCGCGGCACGACGGTCCGCCAGTTGCCGTCGTCCGGCTCGAGCGTCACACGACCGCGGAGATCCATGCGGAACTCCCGACCCGCGTTGTCACGGATCGGGAACTGAGAACCGGACCGCTCCAGCAGTTGGGAGAGGCGATGGATCGTGCCGCGCGTACGTTCGAGGTCCTCCTGCATCCAGGGCTTCCGGAGCAAAGGATCCGATGCGGAAGCATCCTTTGCAGACGGTCTCTTTTCGGCCGGGCCCTTGGCGTCCGGAGACGGTTCTTTGGCGCCGGGGGCACGGGCAGGCGGAAGCTTTGCCGGCGGAGCCGCCGGCGCAGGCCACGGAGCCGACGCAAGCGCCAGGAGCAGCAGGGTTGGGAGCCTGGGAAACGGCCGACGCATATACACAATGTTTATCGCAAAAGGAAGCGACTCCTTGAGTCCAATTGCGAGGAACGTACCGTGCATGAAGTCGGCCCCCACCGTGAGCCGCTCTTGGCTCTGAACGGCGCCCGGTTCCTGGCCGTGATGCATATCGTCCTACTGCACCTGGCCGTGGCCAGTCGGGAGGGTTCGATGACCTTCTGGTTCTTCGTCCGGGACGCGCCGGATTGGTTGCTGCGGCTCATGCTCGTCCCCGTGAGCACCAACTTCTTCGTGTTACTCTCGGGCTTCGTGCTCACCTATGCGTACACCCACTCGGACGGCAAACTGCGCACCACCGACCGGCGTTTCATCCTCCTGAGAATCACGCGCATCATCCCGGTATACGTTCTTTCCCTTTTCCTGGCGGGCCCGGTGTATTTTTCATTCGAGGGACGCACCACCGGCGAGGCAGTGGTGAGCACAGCTCTGGCCCTGACACTCACGCAGGCGTGGTTTCCCAGAAGCGACCTGTGGTGGAACGGCCCGGCGTGGTACTTCTCGGTCATGATCCTGACCTACGCGGTCTTCCCCTTTCTGACGCGAGCGATTGCCCGCCTGGGTTCGGGCGCGCTGCGCGCGGCGCTGGCCTGTTCCTTTCTTCTGGGTCTGGTGCCGGCACTTTTGTATCACCTGCTCCAGCCGGATGCCACCCGGGATTCGGCCTTCCCGCTCGCCTGGATCGACATTGTGAAGTTCAATCCTCTCGTGTGGCTTCCCCATTTCGCGGCGGGGGTGATCGCCGGAAGGATGTTCCTTCTGGCTACGCAGAGCAGCCAGGCCCAGCATCATCGTCCGACTCCGATTTGGAACTGGGCCGGCGAGTGCGCGGCCGTCGTCATCCTGCTCGTGATGTGGCGGGCTCCCGCCGAGTCGTACCTGCTGCTGCGCCAGGGGCTGCTCGCGCCGCTTTGGATTTGCCTTCTCGTTAGCCTGGCGCACGGAATCGGACCCCTGGCCCGCGTCCTATCTGCGCGCTCGCTTCACATTTTCGGGCAGGCTTCGTTCGGCATCTTCGTCCTGCACATGCCGCTCTTCTTGGGCATCCTGCGTTTGGCACGCGGTCCGCTGCCTCCTGAAGGCACGCTGTACGGCCACTGGGCCGAACTCATCGCTTTCGTGCTCGGAATGCCCGTCGTTGCCGCCGTCTGCTACCGCTTCTTCGAACTGCCTGCGATCCACCGATTGCGGATGAAGTTCGCGCCCGCGCACGCAAAGTAGTCCCGCTCGCTCGCCCGCCCGCCCGCCCGCGCACGCACGCACGAACGTCCTCCTCGCCCTCCAGCCGCGGACGCGACCGCGACCGCCCCTGACAGCCTGCTTCAATCGGACGAGCCCACTCCGCCTTCGCCCATGGTCACCCACAGGCGCGCCGTTTTGGGATCGACCGCCACTTCGTACACGCGATTCGATGCGAGCCCCGACTCTGTCTTATAGGTTACCCAAGTATCTCCGCTGTCCAGCGAGATGTTGAGCCCGTTGTCCGTGCAGACCAGGATCCGCTTTTCTCCGTCCATGAGGATGGAATTGGCCTGGGTTTCCCCGCCCACCGCGGCCCAACTGTCCAAGGCTGATGTTGTTGAGCGGGCCAGGCCCTTGTCGGTTCCCGCCCAGATGCGGCCGCCCGAGCCAAGGGCCAGGGCGTACACCCGGTTTCCCATGTTGGGCTGACCTTCTCCGCGACGCTTCCAAACGGTGGACTTCCCCCCAAAGAACGAAGACTTTTCGCCGACCGTGAAGAGGCCGCTCGCGGTCCCGACGATCACGGTCCCTCCATCCACGGCAATGGAAAGGGCATCGATGGGATCCTCCGGCCCGAAGCGCTTCCAGGTGCGCCCTTCGTCTCGGCTCGTGGCCACGCCCTTCGAGGTGGCGGCCCAGAGGGAGCCATCGGCAGCTCGCGTGATGTCACGAACGTCGTTCGAGGGCAACCCCTGTCCTGTCGTGTACTGCGCCCACGACTCGCCGCTGTTGGCCGTCTTCCACACGCCGCCGCCTTTGCTGCCTTCGGCGGCCACCCAGATCTCGTTGCCCGAAAGGACCATCTTGCGGGCCACCCCGATGGCGTTGCCGAGCGCCTGCGGAGCAATACCCCGCCAACTGCGGCCCTGGTTGGAGGTGATGTAGATGGTTCCGCCGCGACCGCCAACCAGGACGTTCCCGTTGCGCGCCACAGCGACGCCGCGGTAGTTCTGAGAGCCGGAAGGCCTCTGGCTGCGGAACTTCAGTCCCCTTTCGACGTTCAGCTCAAATGTTATGTATCCACCAAATATCCAACCGCTCGACGTGCTGACCTTTCCCTTGCGATCCTTCGACGCGAAGGTAACCTTGTACCAGTACGCTCGGACGCCGTCGATCTCGGCTTCGGCCGTGGAACGCGCCACGACCTCGACGACATCCCCGCGCCGGAGGGTCCCCACGACCGACCCGCCCGCCGAGGCGATGTTGCGAACGTTGAGGGCCGAGGCGGTCACCTTGGCCTTGCCCGGCTGAAACTCGTCCCCGAACAGGCCTACGGTCAGGGCAAGAGCCCCGCAGAGCGCGAAGACGAGAAGCAGTCGACCCTTGATGAAAAGACCGGGCCGGTTCACGACTTTCGTCACGGACCGCCCGCTCCGCCTTTGGTCCCCGTGAGCTTGATCTCGGACATGCAGGTGTCCTTGACCCGACCCTTGTGCACGCCGTCGATCACGAACTTGAAGGTGGTGCCCGACAGGCTGGAAGGAGTCGCCTGGTAGTCGTAGTTCTCGTCGACGAGGTCGAGCTTCTGATTGCCACCGCCGTCGGACTCGACGCGAAGCGCCGCCACGCGGTTGTTCGCCTTGTAGCGGTCCTCGTTGGCCGTATGGCCGTTCACGACGCGCACTTCCGACAGGGTCACCGAACCATCGAAAGCGACCGTGATCGTTTCACCGACCCCGTCATCGCCGTCCTTGCCTTCGCACCAAATGCTCTGCAGGCTCCCGTCAAAAAGGTTGCGCACGTCGTACGCGGCTTCCCGGCCCTCCGTGGGCTTCCAGGTGGAACTGGCCGAGACCGTGGCCTGGCCGAGTCCCGGAATGTTAACCGTGCGAACGACCTGCGCGGAATCCCCAAGGTCTGCCTTGAGCACGTAGGCCTCTTTGCCCGGGTAGTTGATGAGTGCAAACTCTCCCTGTTCCTCGAGTTTGAAGGCCCGGATCCCGGCTGCGGCCTTGCCGCTCTTGGGCGATGTCTTGTTCGGGCGCGTGTAGAGATCCGCGTCCCGGATTACAGTCACGGTGGCGAGCTTTCCGGACCGGAAGGAGTCCGCGGGAGCCCACCCTTTGGTAGAGACGCCTTCGAGCTGGACCAGTGAGAATTTCTCTCCGTTTACGTCCTTTGTTTCGAGGATGGTGACGTATTCGCCGCGCTTGATGGCGCCGTTGTCGACCATCTGTGGTTTCTTGGCGCCCGGTTCCTTGACCAGGCTCGTGTCCGCCATGACGGTTCCCGGCTTCTTGCAAGCGACTGCAGCAGCGGCCACCAGAACCGCAATGACCGCGACACGGCCCCATTTTTCGCTTCGTATACTCATCTCAACATCTCCACTTACGAACTATTTTGGACTCACGACACGACGGCCGCGACCCTGACAATTTGGGAGCGGCATCGCCGGAGTCGTCAAGGAATTTTGGTCTCAGAGTTCGCGGCGACGGACACCACCACTGATGGCCCCCTACGGGCGCAGCAGCGGGGCTTTCTGAAGAAATTGGCCCTTCTCCAGGCAGAAACGGTTGCTCGTACTCGGGGCAAACACGCGCAGGCGAAGGCCCGTCAGCTCCGTCTCCGGCCAGAGAAGTCGACCGCCACGCTCGCCTACGTTCAGTCTCCGACGTGTCCCATTCGGAAATTCGAACTCGACGTCCACCCCGCTCTGGCCGGCGGCCCGAAAGCCGACCACAGAGGTTCCCTGGGCAAAAGAAACCGAGGCCTGAGCGAGCCCACCCGTGCGCATCCCCGCGGGCCAGCAGATTGTCTCTGCCCGCCCGGCCTGGGAACGGGATCCGTTGGTCGCGTACGTAACACGCTGCGCCGCGATCGGCTTTTGCGAGACTCCGTAGAAATGGAGAAGCACGACTGCCCCGAGTCCGCCGCCCAGGACAAAGACAAACGCGCTCAGCACGGGGACTCGGAACAGTGCGACCGACCGGGACAGCTCTTCGTCCGCAGGCGCAATAGCGGATCGTCGCCGTAACGGCATTAACAAGAGTACGGCCCATAGGACGAAGAACACGCCGAAGGCAAGAAAGATGTACGCGTCCGTGCTTCCCCGGCCTTCCTTGTAGACCAAGAACCCGAAGAAGGCCGCGGGGACGAGGGCAAGCAACACGCAGGGAAGCAGGTACGCAAAAGACCGCATCGAACCCGAAAGGAAGACGAAGGCGGACCAACCGATCCAGGCCGTGACACCAACGAAGATCGAAAGGGCCATCATCCCCGCGAAGGTCGGTGTACCCTTCTTCAGATCCTCCGCCGCGGATAGCGTTGCGAGAAGACCGATCAGGAGAAACACCACAAGCGTGTACAGGCCCAGCCAGAAGGTGGGCGCGACCGCACGCCCCTCGCCGCGTCGGATAGCCACATACAAACGCACGCAGGCCGCCACCGGAATGAGGACAAGAAGCGCGACGGGGAGAATCGGCAGGGCTGCGAGGCCCTCCTTCACAAACAGGAGGATGACCCCACCCACGGACAGGCCGAACGTCCCCAGAACGGCCCAGGGAAAAGCGCGGCCGCGCAGAAAATAGACGACAGCCACGACAAGAAGTACGACGCCGATCCCCGCGACCGCCAGAACCGAGGCCCACGCCAGGGAACGCCCGGCGGCGCCGGCGGACGACTGGATGTACAGCTTCTCCGTTCCGACCACCGCGACAGAGGCAACGGCCAGAGCCAAGAGGTGCAGTACTCCCAGCAGGATCGGAAGAGGACCGGCAATGCGCAGACGTTCCATGAAAGCAGCTGAGCATGCAAGCGGAGGTCCGTCAAGTGCAAAGACCGGGTGCTTCGTGTCCGTGGTTGCGTGCACGCTGATTGGTTGTGTGGCGTGCAGTGCGCCCGGCGTTCAGGGAGACGCGCCGGTCCACATCGACGTGCTCGTGTACGGCCGCAGCATCTACCCGGCTTCCCGGACCACCACTTCCCTGCCGGTGGGCCACCGCGTTCCGTTCATCTGGTCGGTGCTTCTCATCCGCACCGGAAGTCAAAACATCCTGATTGACACCGGGTTCACGGATCCGCAAGCCCGCAAGACCTTTCGCATTGACCAATATTTCGCTCCGGCCGACCTCCTGCGCCGCTCCGGTGTGTCGCCCGAGCAGATCACCGATGTCGTCCTGACCCACGCGCACTTCGACCACGCCGATGGCGTGAGCGCCCTGCCCCGTGCGCGCATCCACATACACGTGGACGCACTCCGGGAACTACGGAAACGATGGGGGGCACATCGACTTCTTCCTGTGCATGGCCGGCTGCAGGTGTTCCACTCGCAGGTACCGATGGGGCCGCTCACACTCGTACCGGTCGGCGGACACGCACCGGGTTCGAGCGTGGCGCGAATGAAGACCTGGAACCGCACCTTTCTGTTCGTCGGCGACGAATGCTATCTCGCACAGGATTGCCTATTGGGAAGGCCGCTGCCACAGGGCGTGGTCGTCAACCACAGGGCCAACGAGGCTTTCGTGCGGGCGCTCGCAGTCGAAGCACGGACGTCTCATCTCGTTGTCTTGCCCAACCACGACCCCGAGATTCTCAGACAATGTCCGGCAGACGCAGATATCTGCCGCATCCATCCCGGCAACCCGTCGCGCCCCTGATCCATCCGCGCGCCGGCCTTCGTTCGCTTCGTCTTGATCTCGACGTTCCGCGCCGTGTTCGGAAGATGGCCGCTCCGGTTCGTCCGTCAGGCGCGGACGTGAACGCTCAGGGTGCAACGCCGAACAGCACCAGCGGCTCGCTCTTGCCTTTTACCCGGACGCGCGGCATGTGCTCGAAGGGAAAAGCGGCGCCCTGCTCCGGCGCGCCTTCGATAGCCCGCCGCGTGGCTTCCGAGACCAGGAGCGGGCGGCCCAGCTTCTTGCACAGCGCCTCGATACGGCTGGCCGTATTCACTGTGTCCCCAATTACTGTATACTCCAACATAGCATCCGACCCGATCCGACCGGCAAAAACGGGCCCCGTATGAATGCCAATCCCGATGGCCAGCGCGGCGCCTCCGCCCCAGGACCCGGTCGCGAAGGCATCCAGGGCGCGCAACATCTCGCGGGCGGCCCGCACGGCGTTGCGCGCGTCGATTCCCGGGTTGGGGGCCGGATCCGGCGTGCCGAAGTTGGCCATGATGGCGTCACCGATGAACTTGTCCAGGGTGCCGCCATGATCGAATATGATCGCGGCCATGCGGTCGCGGAACTCCGTCAGAAAGCGCACGACCTCTTCCGGGTCCCGACCCTCCGAATAGGATGTGAAGTTGCGGATGTCGCAGAAGAGGATGGTCACAGTTTGCCTGCGTCCCGCGCTCAGAACCTGAGACCCGGACGCAATCTCATGGACCACCGACGGAGCAAAGTACCGCGAGAGGGTGGCCTTTTGGGCTTCCATCTCCCCGATGGAGGAAATCATGCGCAACGAACGTCGGATGGCAAAGGAGATCAACAGCGCAAGACCCAGATAGACGATCGGCTTGGAGACAAGGACATCGCTCAGAACGACCGATTCGCCCAGAGTGTAGGCGTACCAATCCTGCTTGGCGGGCATGCCGGTGGCCAATCCGTAGGCGATGAAGGCGAAGTGCGTTGCCAGAACGAGACCTGTGGCGTACCAAACGACCCTCGTGCGAAACTGAACCAATGTGGTCATGAGCGGCAGAAAGAAGTAGATGTGGAGGTTATTCTTGACGACGAAGGCAAAATTGTGGCTGGGCTGAATGGAATAGTAGTACAAACAAATGAATGCAATCATGAGCACGTCGACCGTGGCCACGACCAGATTGGAGATCATGAGGGAGCGCGCATCCCGCTGCTTGCTTCGCAGAAAGAGAGTGTGACCCAAAGCGGTAGCGGCAAAGATGGAGAAGGCCAGAATGACCCCCACGTTCTCCAGCGGGTTCAGGTTGAAGATGAGCGCCACACCCACCGGAAAACTGATGAGGAAGAGGAAGACGTAGCGGAAGATGTTGAGCACGCGGGCAGCCCGCAGCTCCTCCTGGTCGACGAGCGCGGCCGCCTCTTCGGACAAACCCGCGCGGCCGAGCTGGCGGACCAGATGCGCCTTCATGGCCCTCTGTCCCCCGGCCGCACGGAAGCGAAAAGCGGAAATTGTGGCAGCGTCTACGGCTTCGTTGCGCCCACCGCTTTGAGTTCGTCCATCTTCTCTTCTTCGAGTCGCAGGAGCGCGAGCTTGTATTCGCCAGGGATTACCTTCACGAAGTGACGAATCTGCTCCTTCCAGTCGGCCAGAATCTCGGCCGCCCGCTTCGAACCTGTGTACTCCTTGTGCCGGGTGATCATGTGGAGGACGCCATCGATGTCGTCCGGATCTTCGAGCGGATCGAGGTCCACCATGGCCCGATTCACGAGGTCCTTGAAGCTCCCCTGCGGATCCCAAACGTAGGCGATGCCGCCGGACATGCCGGCAGCAAAGTTGCGTCCCGTTTTCCCGAGAACGACCACGCGGCCGCCGGTCATGTACTCGCAGCCGTGGTCCCCGACCCCTTCGACGACGGCGCGCACGCCGGAGTTGCGTACGCAGAATCGTTCGCCCGCAAGACCGTTGACGTACGCTTCGCCGGCGGTGGCGCCGTAGAAGCTGGTGTTCCCGATGATGATGTTCTCGACGGCTTCGTAGTCCGCCACCTCGAACGGACGCACGATGATGCGGCCGCCCGAAAGGCCCTTCCCGCAGTAATCCTGCGCCATGCCGTGCAGGCGCATGGTAATCCCGCGGTTCACAAAAGCGCCGTAGCTCTGACCGGCAAACCCGGTCGTCGTGACCTCGATGGTGCCGTCCGGGAGGCCTTCTTCTCCGTAGCGTTCGGCCACCCGCCCGGCGAGCATCGTTCCGAGCGCCCGGTCCGTGTTGCGAATCGCCAGCGTCAGACGGACGGGCTCTTTGCGCTCGAGGGCGGGCGCCGCCTGGCGAATCAGTTCGTTGTCAGGCTGGAGCTCCAAACCGTGCTTCTGGCCGCGCATCCGATACACGCCGGTGTCGAAGGCCGGTTTGGGCACAGTGAGCACGCGGCTGAAATCAATCCCACGCGCCTTCCAGTGTTCGGGAAGTTTGCGCGGCCGAATGCGATGCATCTGCCCGACCATCTCGTTGAACGTACGGTAGCCGAGCTGAGCCATATACTCCCGCACCTGCTCGGCAATCAGAAACATGAAGTTGACCACGTGTTCCGGTTGGCCCGTGAACTTCTTGCGCAACTCCGGATCCTGGGTGGCCACGCCGACCGGACAGGTGTTCAGATGACACTTGCGCATCATGATGCAGCCGAGCACCACCAGCGGCCCCGTAGAAAAACCGAACTCCTCGGCGCCCAGCAGCGCCCCGACGATCACATCTTTGCCTGTGAGAAGCTTCCCGTCCACCGCCACGTACACGCGATCGCGCAGACCGTTGGCCACGAGAGTCTGGTGGGTCTCCGAGAGGCCGAGTTCCCACGGCGTTCCCGCGTGATGGATGGAGGAGATGGGGCTCGCACCCGTTCCTCCGGAGTCTCCACTGATCAGGATGTGATCCGCTTTTGCTTTGGCCACGCCGGCCGCGACTGTTCCCACTCCGGTTTCCGAAACGAGCTTCACGCTCACCCGCGACTTGGGGTTCGCGTTCTTGAGATCGAAGATGAGTTGCTTGAGGTCCTCGATCGAGTAGATGTCGTGGTGTGGCGGCGGGCTGATGAGGCCCACGCCGGGCGTGCTGTAGCGGAGCTGCGCGATGTAGCGGTCCACCTTGTGGCCCGGAAGCTGGCCCCCCTCGCCGGGTTTTGCACCCTGCGCCATCTTGATCTGGAGGTCGTCGGCATTGACCAGGTAGTTCGTCGTCACCCCGAACCTGGCCGAGGCGACCTGCTTGATGGCCGAGCGCATGCTGTCCCCGTTTTCGAGCGGGGTGTAGCGGACCGGATCCTCCCCCCCTTCGCCGGTGTTCGATTTTGCACCGATGCGGTTCATGGCGATGGCCAAATTGGTATGCGTCTCCCAACTAATTGACCCGAAGCTCATGGCTCCCGTCTGGAAGCGTTTGACGATTTCGGTGACCGGCTCGACTTCTTCGATAGGAACGCCGGGGCCGCCCAGATCCAGGTCGAAGAGCCCGCGGAGCGTGTTGCGACTGGCGTTCTGGTCGTCGATCATGCGCGTGAACTGATTGAACTCCTCGCGGCTGTTGAGCTTCGTTGCCTGCTGCAGGCGATGGACAGACAGCGGGTTGAACAGATGGTGTTCCCCGTGCTTGCGGTAGTAGTGGATGCCGCCCGGCGAAAGCGTCCCCGGGAAATAGGTGACATCGTACGCTGCACGGTGGCGCCGAAGCGTCTCCTCCTCCAACATCTCCAGCGTAAGACCTTCGATTCTGGTCTTGGTGCCGGTGAAGTACATGTTCACCAGTTCCGTGTCCAGACCCACGGCCTCGAAGATCTGCGCGCCACAGTAGGATTGCAGCGTGCTGATGCCCATCTTGCTGAAGACCTTGTACAGTCCCTTCCCGATGGCCTTGATGTAGTTCTTCTTTGCTTCCTGGAAGTCCTTGAGCTCGGGCAGCGAACCCTCTTTCACCAGATCCGCCAGCGTCTCGAAAGCCAGGTAAGGGTTGATGGCATTGGCGCCGTACCCGATGAGCTGCGCGAAGTGAGCCACTTCGCGGGGCTCGGCGCTCTCGATCAGGATGCCCGTCTTCGTGCGCAGGCCCGCGCGGATGAGGAAGTGATGCACTCCACCGACGGCCAGCAGGCTGGGGATGGCGGCAACCGTCTTGGTCACGCCCCGGTCGGAAAGGATCACGAGGTTCGCGCCGTTGCGGACGGCCTGCGCGGCTTCGTCGCATACCTGATCGAGGCGATTCCGCATCCCGTGCAACTCGTTGGGGTCGAACAGAATGTTGATGGTAACCGAGTTCATGCGACCGCGGTCGATGTTGCGGATCTGTTCGAGCTCCATGTTGGTCAGCACCGGATGGGAAAGCTCGAGGCGATGCGCGTGTTCGGGCGTTTCGTCGAGGAGATTGCCTTCGGGCCCGATGTAGCTGGTGAGCTCGAAGACGAGCTCTTCGCGGATGGCGTCCACCGGAGGGTTCGTGACCTGAGCAAAGTTCTGCTTGAAGTAGCGAAAAAGCGACTGCGGCTTTTCCGAAAGGACGGCCAGGGCGGTATCGACACCCATCGAACCGATCGGTTCTTCGCCGTTGACGGCCATCGGTCGCATGAGCAGAAAGATGTCCTCGTGGGTGTAGCCGAACGCGCGCTGCCGTTCCATGATGGTGGTGTGATCCGGTTGATGGACGAAACCGGGATTCGGCAGGTCATCGAGGCGGATCATCTGATCCTTCACCCACTGTCCGTACGGTTTGCGGGAGATGATGCTTTTCTTGATCTCCTCGTCCCCGATGATGCGGCCCTGTTCGAGGTCCAGGAGGAACATCTTGCCCGGCTGCAGGCGCCCGCTCGAGCGGATGTTTTCGGGGGCCACGTCAATCGTGCCCGCCTCCGAAGCCATCAGGCAGAGGTCGTCTTTGGTGATGATGTACCGAGCCGGACGCAAACCGTTGCGGTCCAACGTGGCGCCGATCACCTGACCGTCCGAAAACGCCACCGCCGCCGGCCCGTCCCACGGTTCCATCAAACAGGCGTGGTATTCGTAGAAGGCCTTCAACTCCGGGTCCATCTGGTCGTTCTTGGACCAGGCTTCCGGGATCATCATCATCATGGCATGCGCCACGCTGCGGCCGCCCATAACGAGGAGTTCGAGAACGGTGTCGTAGGTGGCCGTGTCGCTCTGGCCTTCCATGACGATGGGCAGCATGCGCTTGAGATCCTTCTTATAGAAGGGAGACTCCATGACCATCTGCCGGGCCGCCATCCAGTTGATATTGCCGCGCAGAGTGTTGATCTCCCCGTTGTGGGCGATCATCCGGTAGGGGTGCGCCAGATCCCAGGTGGGAAACGTGTTGGTGCTGAAACGCGTGTGAATGAGCGCCATGGCCGAAATCATGTCTTCGGCGTTCAGGTCTTCGTAGAATTGCGGCACCTGCGGTCCGAGCAGCATGCCTTTGTACACGATGGTGCGGCTCGAGAAGGAAGGCACGTAGTAGCGACTGCGGTCCAGCTTGTACTCCGCCCGCACTCTTCTGTCGATCACGCGCCGGACGAGGTAGAGCTTGCGCTCGAAATCGTCGCCGGTCCGCACGCCTTTCCCCGCGCCGATGAAGCACTGGCGAAACACCGGCATGGTGGCGCGCGCACCGTCCCCCGGCACGTCGCGATTGACAGGAACATCACGCCAGCCGAGGAACTGCTGCCCTTCATCCACGACGACCTTCTCGATGAGCGTCTCGACCGCCTGACGCACGGCCTGAAGCTGTGGCAAATAGATGAAGCCGACTCCGTAGCGACCCGCCTCCGGTAGTTCGATGCGCAGCGGAGCGGTCACGCGACGCATGAAGGCGTCGGGCATTTGTATCAGGAGCCCGGCGCCGTCACCGGTGCGGGGGTCTGCTCCTTCGGCGCCCCGGTGTTCCAGGTTGCACAGCGCGTCCAAACCCAACTGGACGATCTTCCGGGATTTGCGGCCCTTGATGTCGGCGACGAAACCCACACCGCACGAGTCCTTGTCCAGGTCCGGTTCATAGAGACCCTGGGCCCGCGGGCCGAGCGGCTGGCTGTGGTCGGTTCCAAAGTTCGGTTGCATGGCGCACCCCCGCGCGACAGGCCCCGAATTTCTGCTTCCGAAGCCTGCGCAGGCCAAGATCCAAATGGACCTGCCCGCTGTAAATAACAGAATCCAGGGGGGAAGCGCAGCAAAAGAATGCGAGGACGACGGGTTTTTGCGCGCGGAAACCCAGACTTCCTGCGAGGGTCGTCACGCCCTGAGGCGGGCCTCACGCAGCAGCAACGTGAAGGCCGCTACCCCTGGAGCGCGTGCTTCTTCATGCGCTCGTACAGAGTCGAACGACTCATTCCCAGGATTCTTGCCGCTCGGGTGCGATTGCCACCGCTGAGCTTCAGCGCGTGCATGATGGCGGCCTCCTCCGAGCGCCGCCAGAGGTCGCCCTCGGCATTTGCGCTCACGGGCGAATCGGTCGATTCTCCCGGGGACGCGGCGGTGACTTCCGGTGGAGCGGTGCGGACGAGCCCGCGGCCCAGCAATTCAGCAAAATGCTGCGCAAGCAGCCGACCGTCCGTGCTCTGCAGCAAAGCCCGAATCAGCACATTCTCCAGCTCCCGCACGTTGCCGGGCCAATCGTGGGCACAAAGAATGGCCTGCGCATCCTCGGAGAGCGCCGCCTCGCCCCGCCCCAAGCGCTCGGCGAAAGTCTTCAGGTAGTGCTGGATCAACAGCGGTATGTCCGCGGGCCGTTCACGAAGCGGCGGAACACGAATCGTGGCCACGTTCAGGCGGTAATAGAGGTCTTCGCGAAAAGCACCCTGCCCCACGAGTTCCTCCAGATTGCGATTCGTCGCCGCAACCAAGCGCACGTCTATTTTCAGAGGTCGTTCGCTGCCGAGAGGAACGATGGTGCGTTCCTGGAGGGCGCGCAGCAATCTCACCTGGACCGACGGCGGCATCTCGCCGACTTCATCCAGGAAGACGGTTCCACCCTGCGCCTGCTCGAAAATGCCGCGGTGACGACGATTCGCTCCCGTGAAAGCGCCCGCTTCGTGACCGAACAATTGGCTTTCCAAGATGCTTTCCGTGAAGGCGCCGCAGTTCACCGCCACGAAGGCCCCGCCGGCCCGCGGGCTTCGCTCATGCACCAGACGCGCGGCCAGTTCTTTGCCCGTGCCCGACTCGCCCTGGATGAGCACGTTCTCGCTGGTGGGACCGACACGCTCGAGTTCGCTCACGCAGCGCTCCATGCGGCTGTCGACGTAGATGAGCGAGCGGTCTCCGTCCAGTGAAACCATTCGCCGCGTCAGCTCCGTGGAGGAGTCGATCAGCGCCTCGTTGCGAATGCGCAGCGACTCCTTGAGGCGATACAGGTCCGAGAAGATCTGGTTGTTGCGGAGCGCCACCGCGATGAGCCCCGTGACCGCGCCGATCTGATCGAGTTCGCGCCTGTACCAGGGCCTTTCGTTCTCCTTGCGCCCCAGGAAGAAGAAAGCCAAGTGCACTCCCGCATAGCGGATCGGAATGTAGACGTCGATCTCCTGACGGAGGAGCTCGTCCCGGAAGCGGTGCGTCAGTTCCTTGATGCGCTTCCCTCCCCGGGAGTCCAAGTAGGCATCGGTCGGCGCGCTGTCCTCTACCCAGTAGTACGAAGGCCAACGCGGATCTTGGACGAGTGGCGTGACCTGACTGAAGATGCGATGGAAGCGGGCCAGGGCCTGTGGAAAGGCCGGCGGCATGGCGCGAACGGCCAGAAATCGAAAGCCGTCAGGACCGGGAACGCACACCACAGCCCGCTTCAGACGCACGACCCGACAGAATACGGCCGCCAAGCGGATGCACATGGCGTCGAACCCGGATGTAGCAAACACCGCGGCGGCTTCCGTCATGTGGTTCAATAGATCGTCGATCCTGTACTCCGAGCGAAGGGGGCCGGAACGCAGGAACCAGAACAAAGCCCAGTACGAGGCGGCGCCCAGAACCAACAGCGCACACACGAGAAGGGCCAATTCGAGCGGGTGGGGCATCCGAGCGGTCAGCAGAGCGACGGAGACGCCATAGGCGATCGCGCCCGCCCCCAGCAGCGAAACAGCCGCCGCAACGAAGTAAGGAAGAAACCCACGCGCATCAAAAAGGCGACGGCGCACGATTGCATAGAAGACCGCGCCGAAAAAGAAAAGGGCGCTCGTTGGACCCAAGAAAAACAGATGGCGCAGGCCGAAGAGTGGCAGCAACAGACTGAACAGGTACGCAAAGAACGTAAACGCGAGGATCCCCGCGAAGACGTACAGCAACTGCGCGCGAAGCGTCGGCGTGGCAGCATGGCGGCGTTTGCGCCAGATCAGCACGAGGCCAATCGAAGTCAGCAGCAGCGTATGGCCGGAGGTGACCAGAAACGGCCAGCCGTTGCTGGCCACGGGAATCCCGTGTTCGATGCGCCGATCGAACACCCAGTCGCCGCGCCAGGGCAGCAGGGCCACGAGGCAGGCGACCACCAGCAGCAGAATCTCAAGGTAGCGGGCCCGCTTCTCCAGACGGGTGTCGGGGTAGCGCAACGCAAAGGAGAAGACGGTCCAGCCCGTAAATACGACGAACATTCCTGCCGTCGAGCTCAGCGCAGCCGTCGGCCCGCCGGCAAAGGCCGAGAAAAGGCGAAGGGCATCGAGCAGGACCCAGGCAGCGGCGCAGCCCGTCATGATGAGAAAGGAGCGCAGCCTCCTGTCGGTCCCCTTGCGGACCAACACAGCAACGGCGAGAAGCAGGAGCGCCAGGCCCGCGCATGCTTGAAGAAGAAACGCAATGTAGACGGGCTTCATGGACTGCCTGGGTGAGTGCCGCCGCGCGAACAACACACCGCGACAGCGTGTCCCAGATTCCGCCGCGCCGGAGGGTGAAGTCAACACCAAAGCCCGTGAACGCTGGTTTTTGGCGCTCCCGTGGCGCGTGGTCCGCGAGATCCACCTAGCCTTTGTCGACACGGCAGCAAACCGTCCGGCAACAGGACGGCCGCGGAGGCGCCAGTTGTCCGGATTCCGGACAGTGTCCGACCGACGCGGTGTCAGAGTGCCGCGATCGGCCGAAGCGAAGGGGCACGCCTCTTGCAAAAGCCTCCCACGACGGGTTGTGGACACTGTCCCGGCACGGTCGGAGAGGAGGAAACAGATGATTACAAATTCAAAAGGAAAGAGGTTCAGACAATGAGACACCTATTGGTTCTGGTTGCCGGCATCACTTTGGCCACCAGTAGTGCTTGGGGATACCACACCCACATTTTCGTACATGGCTATTCCGGCGGAGGAAGCCGGGAAAGCTGCGAACAGAAGTATTACTGCAGCTACTGGGGGACGAACGTCCAATTCCAGGTGGCGGCTGACAAGCCTCAGGGACCGGACATTGTGGATCAGTGGGGCGTCCCCTACTGGCAGAGTGGCCGAGATCCCTGGATGGGCACCTACGCTTCCAATGTGAATGTCGGCTGGCATACCGGATACGGCTGGGATTGGTATGGTTGGGGGAACGGTGGCATGACGCCCACACTGCACGTCCTCTACTGGTGGTGCGGCAAGCACACCGGCAACACGTGCACCGTCACCTGCCACTCCACTGGATGTCCTATCGTCGGCAAGCTCCTCGCATCGGGCTGGAGCCAGCACCTGAACGTTCTTTCGGTTGTTGCGGGAGGTTCAGCTGAGGGAGGAACGGAGTTGGTCGACGGTACGTTCGGTATCACCCAACTGGTCGGGATCCTCGGGCAGCTTGTGGACTATGTCTCTGACTATAACATTGGGCCGGGATGGAACGTGAATGCTGGTCTTTTGGGAGTTGGATACGTCCGAGCTTCCTACAACCACCATGCGCCAGGAACTGTGCCCTGGATCCACCATGCAGGCTACAACGGCAGCGCATTGACTTCGTGGGTGTTGAACGGACAGGACGATGGCGTTGTCGCTCATCACAGCTCGTGTGGATACACGTTCCCGTTCCAGGCAAACGAATGCTCCAATGACTACTATTGGACGACGTGCTGGTGGGGGCCCTGTACCAAGACGGCACCGCGGTGGAATGGTCACACTCGTACGGAGAACGCCGGGAGGACGGGATACAACCACACTCACGATTGGCTGAAAAGCAACTATGGTCCGACTCACTATTCTTGGTGAGCTGCGGACGACAGGCTGAAGTAGAATAACTTCAGCCTGCCACTGGGGCGTTCCGGGAGGCGGCTCCCGGAACGTTCCGTTGTGAAGGGGAACCAAAAATGAAAAATAATGGAAGAGTGATAGGAAAGAAGACAAAGTTCATTATCGGCGCGAGCGTCGCCATACTGGCGCTCCTCATTGCCGCGGGCCTGGTATCGACCTCGTCGCCTGTGGCGCCCCCAGGGACCGCCCGGGATCCGTTTCGAAATCCGGCAACTGCGCCCTCTGGTTCGTCGTTCGGTCAGGAGCTATCTGCCAAAGAGAAACGCCGAGTTTTCGAAACCTTCATGCAGTGGGCCGCCTATCCGCCGGACTCGCGACCATTGACGGGGGACTACATCGACATCATCAACCATCAAACGATTCCGATCCCGTTTCGCGAAATGAGAGTGATCGACGACAACAACAAGACCAAGAAGTCGGAATACCACTGTCGCATGCAGCCCACCGTCTACAACATCACCGAGGGGATGCCCTTTCTGGTGACCGTGGAGTGCACGGAGGACTGGAAGAAGAACAAGGAGCGAGCGAGACTCACCCTGATCGAGAAGCGCATTCAGATCGTGATTCCAGGAAAGGAACGCGACGTACCCTCGAATGCGATCACCTTCAACGATGGGGGGACGGATGGAGATCTCAAAGCGGGCGACCAGATCTATACCATGAGGTACATCCCCACGAAGCAGGACTGGGGCACGCTCAATGCTCACCTCAAGTTCAGAATTGAGAACGACTCGGTGGGCGGAGAATATACCATGATTCAGTCCGGCTTTAGTTCGCCTGTCGCACCGGCAACCTTCACGGATCAGATTTCAGAGGAACTCAAGGACGGGTCGCTCGTGCTGCGCGTCGACGTGGATGTCCGGATGCCCGGTCGGTACGACATCTACGGAAACCTCAAGGGCGCCAACGGAGACTGGATTGCCGTAGCCCACTTCCGTGGGAAGCTGAAGCAGGGGCGACAAAGCGTGCCGCTCTCATTCTACGGCCGCATCTTCCACGAACGAGAAGCGGTCAGTCCATTCACTCTGGTGGGCCTGCGCGGAACGCGGGACAATCAACCAATTGACTTGGACATTGTCGAACTTGGCCCGGCGGCCGTCATGAAGGCCATGAAAACGGCCAAGTCAACAGAACCCGACCGGCAGGTCATGCCGGTCATGGAGCCCGATTACAGGACCCGCTCCTACGACATAGCAAACTTCACCAGAAAGGAGTACGATTCTCCCGAAAAGCAGGACCGGATTCAAAAGTACATCAGCGCTGGGTACGCAACAGAGAAGGACCGATGAGCCGCTCCGGCGGTACAGCATGACCCGGCGCAGTCGCGCGCCCGGCGCACCCAACGGGCCGGGCGCACCCATCGCGCCCGGCGCAATGCCGCGCGACTTGCATCTTCGCGCGTGGGTCCTTCTATTCGGGGCGTGTGCGGTAGCCACGCTTCTCCACTATCGATTCCTGTTTGCGTTCCCCGGACCTCTGGGACTCGACGGATTCTACTATGTGCAGAGGGTGGAAGGGATTCTGAAGGGTGGTGAGGCGTTTGCATCTTCCCTTCTGTTTCCCATCCTGGCATTGCCGTCCCTCCTGCTCTCCGATTCGGTGATCGGTATCAAAGTGGGAGTGATTGTCATTGCGCTCTTGACACACCTCTTGGTATTCCGTACCGTTTTCGAGCTGACGGGCCGCGCCTGGGCGGCCACCCTTTCCGTGCTCATCTGCTCTGCGCCGGTCGTGGCACGCTGGGGGCTCTCTGAGTTTCTGAAAAGTACGTCCGCTCTGCTACCGATTGCGGCCATCCTCTACGCTTTCACCAGGTGGGGACATCGCCCCGCCATCTACTGGTGCATCCTGCTCCTGGCTCTAGTCCCAAATCCAGCGCTCGGCTGGTTGAGGGAATTGGCCCTCATCCAAGGTGGGCCGTGGGCAGGGTCTGATGTCATCAGGGACAGATGATTTCTGGGCTGGCACGGTGCTTGGGCCGGAAACAGCGGTGTTTCTCGACGGTTGCGTGCGCCGGTGAATTCTGCCGGCTGGGCCGATTGAATCCTGCCACCCGGA
>CAZPFB010000090.1:0-22280 GCA_964585735.1 uncultured Leptospiraceae bacterium | reverse complement strand
GGCCGCGCGCGATCTGGGCGAAAAAGCGGAACGGTACTTGCAGAGTGGCGTAAAGGAATTCTGGATTCTCGACCCCGAGGCCAAGTCGATCCGTTTGTGGGAGAACGCAGGCGACCGGTGGGAAAAGAAGGAAGGGGACCGGATTGAAAGTCGTTTGCTGTCCGGGTTTTCGGTCAGTCGCGCCGACGTGTTCTGATTTCGGGCACCTTGCGCGCCAGCCGCAACGTGGGTTGCACCGGGCCCCAGCTCACGCGACTGCCAAATGCACGCGGTCTTCGAGAGATTCGCATCGCCCGATCCGTTTGCCGATGGAGGCTACGAGGGAGCGAATGCAGCCCCGAACTCCGCGGGCAAACGGTTGGCGATGGCGCAACTCGCCGCTACCCCAACTCGCTGAACAGAATCACGCGGTGTACCGGGACTTCGCCTTTCTCGATGCCTTCCTCCCAGAGGTCCATGAGACAGGCGATTCGGTGGGCAAGGACGTCCTCCGGACGGTCCCGCATGATCACCGAGTCGAGCAGGTCCATATACGCCTCATCGCGGGGCGCGATGTAAGAGAACCCGTTGTACCCGAGCTCCGCCTGCCGGAAGCCCACTTCGATTGCGAGAACCGGTGGCTCCTCGGGCCGCAGCCAGAAGACGCCGCGATGGCAGGCCGTCGGTTCGCCCAATTGCCATTCCTCGGGGTCCCCGATGATTTCGGCGGGTGGCACAAAGGGACCGGTGATCCAGAGGGCGACGTCCTGATCGGCCGTGATGGTTAGCAGTGGCTTCATGCTCACAGTCTCTCACGGGGGTGTGACGTTTTGGGTCCGCTGCCCGCCTGGCCTGGGAGGCCAGCGGACTGGCGACGCCTGCCCCAGCGCGAATTTTGCGCCCTCGGAACAGGCGACTTTGGACCCGAAAAATAGCGGCGATTGTGTCCGGTCCTGTCACACCCATAGTATAGGATGTGAGCATGAAACGCGCCTCAACCTCAACGCCCAGCTCCTGGTCCCCGGAACTCCGGGCTCTCACCCTCCAGACCCTTCGGGATCTTCCCTTTCATTCGTTCATGAACGAGAATCGCCTCCATATGAAGCACTTCTCGGGCATGTTCGGCTACATCACCCTCCCGGATGCCATTGGTGGGCGCATGATCGTGCACATCAAGGATGCGGGCACAGGGGCTGCCCGGGAACAGCCGGCCGGAGAGAAGGTGACCTTCCCGGATGAAGAAGCTCTCGTGGCAGCCGGCTGGGCCGTCGACTGAGGCCCACCGCGCGCGCTCGCCCTGACCGCGTACCACTCACGCCGAGCGCGCCGTCGCCCTGTCGCTGAAATGCATGACACCCGCGCGCCCGGCGGTTATGCCATCCGGACATGGCGCGCGGAAAGCAGGTCATCCAACTCCTCCGAACCATCACGGCCATCTCGCGGCCGCAGGGCGCCACCATCGAGGAGCTCGTGCAGCTCTTGGGCGTCGGGCGACGGAGCGTCTACCGCGAGCTGGCCATCATCGAGGAGTTGGGGTTTCCCCTGGAGGAGCCCGAACTTTCCGCCGAAAATCGCCGGCGACATCGGCTCATGGACGACTACGTCCGCAAGCTCCCGAACATCACCGTTCCCGACCTCACCCTTTCGCTCGAAGAACTCGCCGCCCTCAACATGCTGCGGGCCGACATGGGTCTTTACGCGGGGACCGAAATCGCCGAGCTCATGGACCGCGCGTTCAAGAAACTCGGGAGTTTCTTACCGGATGAGACAATCGAACGCCTCCGGCGACTGGGCACCCTGTTCGTGTCCGGTTCCCGCCTGACCAAGGACTACACAGAGAAAAATGAACTGATTCAAGAGTTGATGAGCGCTATGATTCAGCTCCGGACCTGCCGCATCGACTACTACTCCTTCGCCGACAGCCGAAAGAAGAACTTCCGCATCGACCCCCTGCACTTCTACGAAGTGGACGGTGGCCTGTACCTGTTCGCCCGCATCGTGCGTTTCGACACGATCCGCACGCTCGCCGTCGAACGGATTCTGTCGATAGAAGTGACGCAGGACACATTCGAGATGCCAAAAGATTTTGAACCCGAAGATCGCATCAACTCGGCGTTCCAGATCACCTACGACGATCCCGTTGCGGTCCGCATTCGCTTCGCGCCGGCGGTGACCCGCTACATCGAAGAACGGCGCTGGGCCCTCGACCAGAAGCTCACCCACGACGAGGAAGGCCGCACGATCCTCGAGATGTCCACTTCGGGTCGCAAGGAAGTCCTCATGTGGATCCTGTCGTTCGGTGGGGACGCGGAGGTTCTGGAACCGGAGGAACTGCGCCGGGAAGTGCGCGCGGAGTTGAAGAAGGCGCTCGGGGCGTACGGGGAGTAGCTGGCCGTCCGTCCGCGCGGGCGCGCGATGAGGTCCGTGCGGGGTGGGTCCGAGCACGGGGCTAACTCAAATGCCGCGCGACGCGGGACTGCATCACGACGGTCGGAAACTACTTGAGCTGCTTTTAAGGTGCGAGATCAAACGCAGCAGAGTCTCCCTATCGACAGGCCCAAGAAACTCGTATACCGTCGCATACGGTATGCATACGTGAATGTTCGTGGGCGTCACTCCCTTTTCGGGGGATGCGGGCGCTGCACGGGCACTTCCCAGTCGCGAAAATGGGCTTTCGGGGTGCGCTCGTGACCCGTTTCGTCACACGGACCCGCTACGCTTTGCTCGGAGGCAAAAAGAATGCAAAACATTGAAGATCTGCTCATGAAGTTGTCACGGCTTTTCGGGACCCTGCTGATGGGTCTCACCCTGCTCCTCATTTCCATCTTTCTCTTGGTCTTGGTCTCGCGGACGGTCGGATCCTGCTTCCAGAAGAAGCATCCGGACGTCACCTTCTACCTCTCGGACTTCAAGAGTGCGGCAGAGATGCCCCGTGGCGTGGAGCCCGTCAAAAAACCGCTCAGCCGTGAGGCCAAGTTGGCTGAGCGCTTCGTCGAGAAGGAGTTGCTGCCCGGTTACCGCAAGGCCGTGGACGCGTACCTGGCCAAGGAGAAGGCTGCCGAGGATCCGGCCAAGGTGGCGGAAGCCCGGAAGTTGGCCGTTGAAGCATTTACAGCGGGCAGCCGCGCCAGCATGGAGCGCACGCTCCAAGGCATCGACGAGAAGCAGCAAGATGCGTACGTGGATGGCCTTGCCGACTACATCGAATCTGCGGGCAAGGCGGGTCTCGAAGTGCTAACGGTCCGAGGCATTCCCCTGTCATCGTTTGCCCAGAGCGGGCTCTGGACGAAGTTTCACCGCGACTTCAACGAACAACTGGCGGAGATCAAGAAGAAGCAGGGCGATTCGGACAGCATGACCGCTCTGGCGGGATCCGCAGCAATCTACGCGGCGCTGTTCATGCTGGTCCTGTGCTTCCTGTTGCTCGGCGTGCTGTTCTCCATCATGCGCATCGAGCAGAAGATGGGCGGTCGGATGTAGACGGAAAGGGCGCAGGGCGAAGTAGCGGCGCGGCCGGCGCGCCGCGTTACTCCTCGTAGATTTCGACCTCGGTGGCGCCGGCGTAGTCGGTGGGAAGACCGACGGCGCCTTCGTAGATAAAGAGAGTCCCGTCGCGCCGCGCAAGCAGTCGGACGACGCCCAACACCCGACCGCTCGTAGCTTCCCGCAGACGCCCGAAGAGTTGCAGGTTGCCCTTCTCGGAGACAAAGCGAATCGGATAGGCGCGCGTTGGGTGCCACATGGGCGGCAGGATGGCGCGGGGAGCGACGGAAAGCTGCACGGTTGCTTCGCGGCGCACGGTGGAACCGGACACGGTGCGCTCAACCTTCAATCGCGCCGCACCCAAGCCGACGAGAAGGACCGGGACCGCCCGGAAGAGTTCAGCTCCGGGTTCGAGTTCGAACCGCAGCGGCCCGTCCGCAAGCAGCAGAACCTCGCTGCCCGTTGCGCGCACGGCGAAGTCCACCGTCTGCCGGGCCGCCGTTTCGTTCGTGTACCTCAGATAGACTACGCCGAAACCATTGTTGGGATCGAACAGCTCGAACACGGCCTGCCGCGAGCGGACCACGGAACGGTACTCCGTGGTCACGGTCCGCAAGCCCCCGGCCGGCACACTCAACGGATGCCACCAACTCAGTACTGCCGAGTCGCCCGTGATGAAGAGCTCCTGGTTCACGGGATACTCCCACTCGGAACTGTAAGCGGTTCCCCAATTCGCAAAGGCGACTTCGTCGGGTGGCACGAGCCCCGGGCCGACAGCGCGGCTCTGCAGGTAGACGGTGCCGCGATCAACGGGGTTGTAGGTCTCCCAGATGGGACTGGCGGCCGCGTTGAATTTCACTTCGCGCGTGTAGATGTAGTTTTCGCCAGCCGGCGCGCCGGGAATGGTGAAGGGAACCCCGTCGTTGTCACCGGCCCAGGTATCGAGCAGGACGCGAAAACCGATCGCGTGTTGCGCAGAGTCCCCGTTGCGCGCTTCCAGCGTGAGGCGAAATGAATGTTCTGTGGCGCTCTGTCCGGCCAACTGCAGGGCGACCAGGATCTGCGTACCGGGTACACGTCCCTCGAGTCGTGTGTGTCCCGCCGTCCCCGGAACCTGACGCCGTTCCTCCAATTCGTCCCAGCGGTAGGTCCGATCGTCCACGCGCACAGTGACGAACGAAGACCAGATCCCCTCGGCGTACCGACCGTTGGGGTGTCCGAACATGAGGTCTTTGGGTTCGCCTCCGCGGGTGACCCCGAGCGAGAACCGACCGTTGGCCGCCACCGCTGCCTGCACGTCGCCGGATTGCAGCATGACCACTTCACCGGACGCAGGCGCGCCCGCAGATCTTTCGGCATATTCGGCCGAGTACGCGGTGGGCACTTTGCGGATGGCGTAACGGGCCGGTTCGACTTCGACGAGTCCGCTCACAGTCGCTCCCAGTCGAGCGAGTATTCCCGGCACTCCGTGCAGGCGGCGCTCGACGCGCATGTCGAAAGCGTTCTTGGAGGCATCCATGGAGAGGGCGATCACGTACGCATCGACCACGGCGGGCGCGCCCGCTTCATTGGAGAGCCCCGCGCGCCACTCCGGACTGCCACCGGCAACTCCACCGGAGTTCTGGAAGCGTACGGCGTCCGCAGCGCGCAGCGCGAGCTCAAGGCCGGATGTCCCAGGCGCGCAACTCACGGTGATGCGCAGCGGTCCGTCGAGCCCGCCCTGCACGTATGCGCCACCCGCCGGCTCGGCCACCGACAGGGCGCAGCGGATCGTCTGGTTGAGTGGCTCGGCGGCCGCCTGCGCCAGAGTGCGCAGGCTCGCGTCCGCTTCGAGTTCGGGCACCGCGCCGAGTCCCTCTCGAGCCAAGCGCCCTCCCGCTTCCAGAGAGCCCGCACGAATACTCTGCAGTCCGTCGCGCACACTCTCCCGGGCGCGCGCGATCGTGGCGTCCAAGCTGCGCATCCAGTCAGCGTACAGCCGGCCGCGTTCGAGCCCCGGGATCTGACGCAAGGACGCGAGCGCGGAGATAGTGCGACGCTCCGCGACGTGCGCGCGGGGCGCGGCCATCCGCGCCAAGAACGCAGCGAGCGCCGCGGGATCCGAGACCTGGAAATTCCCGTTGGGAAGAGTCTGGAGCGCCCCGGAAGCCGCGGCCACGCTCTCCACAGCGGGCCGAAGACCGTCCGGACATACGAGACCATCGCCTTCCATGCTGCAGCCGCCCGTAGGACCGAGGGCCTGGATCTCCGCGGCGAGTCCCGGTGGCAGGGCTGTCAGCGTCGGCGACTTGACTCCCGCGACGAAGGTCTGGTGCGGCTCCACGCGGAAGGGCGGCGGGCCCTTGCGAAACAAAGAAGCGCAACCCAACAAGCACAGCGCAAGCGCGATTAGTGTTGCTTTGCTCGGCATCATGGCGCTGGCTCCTCCGGCTCTTCTTTTCCGCTGACGCGCAGTTGCGTCTTGGGCCCGGCCCCGTCCACGCGGCAGGCGACTGTAACGACGGCCGAAGAGTTACCGGCTGCGTCGACCGCGCGCGCTTCGAGCTGAAAGTCCGCGTGGGCGCCGACAGGGATCGGGCGGCTGAAGCGCCGCCACACGGACTCACCCTGGAAGCGAAAGAAGAATCCCGCCACGCCGGAAAGAGCGTCCCGGCCGTCGATATGCATCTCGGTCCGCGCGTCGCAGAAGGTGCGGGCGCCCAAACGCCGCAGGGGCAGCGACGGAGCAATCCAAACGGACGGAGCGGTTCCGTCCACGAGCACCGGGAAGTGCAACTCAGGGGAACGGTTACCGACATTGTCCTCGGCGATCACCCGCAACAACTGCCGCCCCTCCGTCGTGAAGGCGTAAGGCTCCGAACTGCCGGTCAGGAAACCCGCGCCCGCGTCGACGTAGATGGACTTCACGCCGGAAGCATCGTCGATGACCCGCACGCGCACCGTGCCACCGGGTTTCACCGCGAGCTTCCCCGAAGCTCCGAAGGCCTCGTCCGGTTCCACGAAAACCTCAGGTGGGTCCGGGTCCATGATGACGCTGAAGGAGCGCAGAGCTTCCTCGTTGCCCGCCTGATCGACGCCGTGGTACTGCACGCGCTTCTGCCCGCGACCCGAAAGCGCGAACGGTTCGCGGTAATCCAGGTACGGCCCTTCATCGATGCGGTACAGGATGCGGCTTCCGGTGTCTTCCGTCTGGAGCGCGATGCGAAAGCGCGTCAGCGCGTTGGCAAAAAGCCGACCGTCCGCGTGGCGAAAGATGCGGCCACCCGCCGGAATGCGCGCCAGGTCTGCCGCCACCCGGCGACGCTCGCGCGCCGCGGCCAGTTCCCGTTTGCGGGCCGCAGCCTGTTGGGGGCTGACTTCGTTCTTCACGATGCGCGGGCGGTTCAGGTAGACCCGCTCGCGATGCAGGATCCGCTCCGCGCCCGCCGCGAAGGCGACGGTGACGAGCATGCATGAGGCTGCGATTCGTAGGAAGGATGTCATGGTCCGTGGTGCGCACAGGGCCAGGCGCGACCGCCTGCAGGCGACGAAGCGCGGTGGCCGGACAGCCTGGCACGGTGGTTGGGGGAATGCAAGGAATTTTGGGAGCGGTGTGCGAAAGGCGGGGTGTGACCTGTTTCGTCACAAAGGCCACGTCGGACGCGCGCTCCGTTGCATTCGAGTCGAGCATGCACAGGAACTTGGCGCGACGGGCGACCTTTTGGTCTTATCCAGTTTCCCCTTCCCATTCGCCGGTTTGCGTGCGGACCGGCCAACCATGCTCGGTCGCGACAATTGGACATCCTTCCCTGACCGCGTCCGCATCGCCCTCCCCGAAAACCTGCTTGCTGCGCCCCCGATAACTTTCGACAATCGCCATCCATCCCAGGCCGCCACCGCATGCGCATTACCTTTGGAGCACACTTCGACGGACCCGTGTATCCGGCGCCCTGGGATGTTTCCGACGCGGGCTTCGGCGTCGCCTGTTTGGGTCCCGCGGGCCTGCTGCACACCCTCGAACAGCAGATCGGTCTTCCCGGCCCGAGCCTCCCCGCGCCGTTGCGCACGGACCAGATGTTGCGCAAGCTGGAGGCCGTTGCGCCGAACAGCTTCTTCTCCGCGTCGCTTGCATCCGATGGCATCGGTACGGCGCGGCGCATCCTCTTTCTGCGCGACGAGCTGCGTCTTGGCGGCTGGGAGCCCGATATGGATCTGCCGGGGCGACTCGCCACGATGGCTGCGGTGGAGCGGGCCGCAATTCCACTCGCGCCGGGTTTTGCGGATCGGCTGCTTGCACTGAGCCGTCAGGCGCCAGGTGAGCGCTTTCGCGGCTGGCACATCGCTCTGGATGAATCGGCGCGCGACCTTCCCGGGCCCTGGCTGCGCATCTGGGACAAGTTGCGCGCGGCGGGGGCTATAGTTGAAGAACACGCACCAATTGGGGGCGGGGCGGTAGCCGGTTCCGACCTGGCCCTTCTCCAGAAGCGCCTCGCCTCGGATGCCGGTGGTTCGGGCGCAGGCGACGGACAGGCCTTTCAGGGCGATGGGAGTCTCTGCATTGTGCGGGCGCCCTCGGATGCTGTGGCCGCGGATGCTCTTGCGGCTTCGACTCTCATGGCCGCAGCTCCCCTTCTGATCGTTCCCGAACCGGACAGCATGCTGCAGGACGTGCTACATCGGCGAGGCCTGCCTCGCATCGGGACGGGCGATTCCTCCGTCGCGCATCCCGTACTACAACTCCTGCCGCTGGCCCTTGCGCTCCTCTGGGAGCCGCTTGATCCGCAGGCCGTGCTCGGACTGTTGACGCTGCCCGTTTCGCCCATGAACGCAAGGATTCGCTCCCGTCTTGCGCGAACCTTCGCCGAAACTCCCGGCCTGGGTGCTGCGTGGCGCAGATCACTTGAAGATACTATACAGTCCTTGGTCGACAAACCCGGGTCCATGCACACGGCGGACGAGCTGAATCATCCAGTCGCAACGCTCTTGGGGAGGAACCGTTTCGTGCCGTCGGTGGGAGTCCCGCCGGAAGCGGTGCGCAGCATGCTGGTATATTTGAGAACATGGGCCGCGGCACGCGCTGCCGTGGATGAACGCGACCGTCGGGCCCTCAGCTTCTTGCATGCGGCGGCGGGACTCATCTTGGGAATGCTCGAACATCGCAAGGACACCATCAGGCGACCGGAGCTGGAGCAGTTGTTACGGACCGCAATGGACTCGGGTGTTTCGGAAGAATCGAAACGCGAGCTGGGCAGCGCCGCCCACGTACGCTCACCGGGCGCCATCGCCTCCGGTGTGGACAGCATCCTCTGGTGGAACTGCATCGACCCGGAAGTTCACTTTCCACAACCATTCTGGTCGCCCGGTGAGATCGACGCGCTGCGATCGGCGGGTGTGGAACTCGTCACGCCGCAGGCAAAACTGGAAATGGCCTGGCGGACCTGGGAGCGGCCCGTGCACGCGGCGCAAAGGCAATTGGCGCTCTTCGTTCCGGACACGGTCGACGGCGAAGCTACAGCCCCTCACCCGCTGGTGGATCGTATTCGCAGCATGGACCCCAAGAATGTCCTCCACGTTTCGTATGACGATTGGCTCGCGGGCAAATCACCGCTCGCTTCCGTGCAAACCGCCCTCACCGAACCGCGGGCGTTGCCATCCCCGCGTGAAGTACTCCAACTGCGAAACGCTGTACCGCGCCGGAAAGAGGAGTCATATTCCAGCTTGGCCAAACTCTTCTTCCAGCCCCAGTACTGGGTTCTCGAATATGCGGCTTCCTTTCGCTCGGCCGACGTTCGCCTCAAACCTTTCGTCATGCTGCGCGGGACGATCGCACACCGCGTTCTTCAGGAGCTGCTCAAACAGGCCGGCCAGGAGGACACGGGGCAACCGGACGAATGGATTCGTAATGAGCTCGCGCGAACACTGCAGGAAGAGGGACTACCGCTCCTCCTTCCGGAGTATGCCCCCGCCCGCGAACAGCTCGAAAGGAACCTGCTTGCGGCGGGCCCCGCGCTCCTTCGCCTCGCGCAGCGGGACGGTTTTCTCTTTCAGGGGTCGGAGCTGAAGCGGACGGGACTTCTGGGCGACCAACCTATCGCCGGCACCATCGACGTGCTCCTCGGCCGCGACAACGAAGAGGCCATCATCGACATCAAACACGCCGGGCTGCGCCACCATCAGGATGAGCTGCGTGAGAACCGGGCGCTCCAACTGGCCGTGTATCAACTCACGGCCGGGCCGAACGTGCGCAGTGTGAGCGGGTACTTCATCGTCAACGCGGCCACCTACCTGGAACCTGCGCCCGGCCGATTCAGAGACGCGCGCGTCATCGAAAGCACAAACGGAGGCCTTCCAGAACTCATCGCGCGCATGGAGGCCATGCTACGACACAGACAAGAGCAATTGGATCGAGGCGAGGTGGAGGTCGTATTGGATCCGCCCGAAGAACCGGATGGCGATGGCTCCTTGGTTCCGTTCCCCAGCAAACTCTACACGCGTCCGGAGTACGATGTTATTTTGGGACGGTTCGCTTCGGCATAAAGTTTGCCTTTACTTGCAATGAAGACCACCGCAACTAAGATGAAAGTGATCGGCGCCGGTGCGGGCAGCGGGAAGACGCGTCGCATCGCGGACCTACTTGCCGATCGCCTCGGCACACCGAACACGGCTGTGCGCGCCGAAGGCATCATCGCCACCACCTTCACGGTCAAGGCGGCCCGCGAACTGAGGGGCCGCATCCGGTCACGCCTGTTCGAGCGCGGTCTTGGGCGGCAGGCTCTTTCCATAGAGGCCGCTACAATCGGCACGGTCCACAGCGTGTGCGAGCGCCTGCTGCGGCGCTTTCCTTTTGCTCTGGGCCTATCTCCAGAAACCAGGGTTCTCGATGAAGATGAATCGAGGCAGATGTTCGGCGAGGCCCTGCACGCAGGCCTGGACGAAGAGCTGACCTTACGTCTCAACAACGTGGCCGCCCGCTTCGAAAGCGCGTACGCCCAACCTCTCGATTGGCGGGAGGATCTCATGAACATCTGCATCGCGGCCCGCGTGAACGATATCGCCCCCGAGGACCTCACGGAATCGACGACGCAATCTTGGGCCACGTTCGCGGAGTTCTTGCCCGAGCCCGGCAGAGAGGAGGACTTTTCGCGAACACGCCTTCTGTCCTTGTTGGAAGACACCATCGCCAAATTGGAGCAACTCAACGCGCAGCGTGCGGGACGCGGCGACCGCGTTCAGGCTGGGACGGTGGACTACATCGACGGCCTCAAGGATCTGCTTCCTATCGTGCGCAACGAAAAGCGTCCGCTCACCTGGGCCAGATGGGCGAGGCTTGCCACAAGTGCGCCGGGCAAACAGGACGGTGCGCTGAATGTCGCCGAAGACCTGATCCAGTTCGCCGCGCCCTTCTGCAAGCACCCGGCGCTGCGTCGCGATGTCCAGACTCTGATCGAAACACTCTTCTTCCTGGCGCGCGGCGCGCTGGAAGCCTACCAGAACTACAAGAAAGAGCGCGGCTTCATCGACTTTGCCGACATGGAAGCCCTTGCATTGCGACTCTTCGAGAAACCGGAGGTGGCCGAGCGCCTCCATCAGGAAGTCGATCTGCTCGTCGTCGACGAGTTCCAGGACACAAGCCCCATCCAGTTGGCCATCTTTTTGAAGCTTGCCGAGTTTGCAGATGAGGTGGTTTTCGTCGGGGACCCCAAGCAGGCCATCTACGCCTTTCGCGGCAGCGATCCCGAACTGATGGAAGCCGCCGTGCGCGCCGTTGGAGAACCGGGGCCGGATGACATCCTCGGAACATCGTACCGGTCTCGTCCGGACTTGGTCACGTTCGCAAACACGTTGTTTGGCAACGCCTACGCGGGGGTGCTGCCGCCCGAGCGGGTGGAACTCGCACCGCACCGCTCTCCCGATCCTCTGACCGCACCCGCGCTCATCAAGTGGCGGGTCGCGGTTCCATCAGACCAGAAAGAGAACGCCGGCGTGCGCGCCGAAGCGCTCGCGGCTGGGGTGTTGAGTCTCCTTTCTGAAAACCGCGAGATCATCGATCCCGAAACGAACGAGCGGAGGCCGTTGCGCGGAGGCGACCTCGCCGTACTCTGCAAGACCAACAAAGAATGTGCGGCCGTCGCGGCGGCCCTCGGACAACTCGGAATCGAAAGCGCCCGCGCACGCAGTGGCCTCGCAGCCACGGCAGAGGCGCGCCTTCTTCTGGCGGCGCTGCGGCGGCTGATCAACCCGGGCGACGCACTTGCCGCGGCGGACATCATCCTCCTGACCGACAGGAGTCCGGATCCCGAAGCACTGCTCGACGATCGCCTGGAATGGCTGGCGGCCGAACGCCCACCATGGGAGTGGGGTGGCGATAATGAGGTTGTGTCAACTATCGACAGCTATGCGCAGGGCGAACGGCTTTCGCCGATGCAGGCGGTGGACGGAATTATCAACCTCTTGGATCTCCGGCGACGCGTGATGGCCTGGCCGGGCGGCACCGAACGCCTCGGCAACCTCGAACGCCTGCGCGCACTTTCGCGGCAGTATGAAGCGCGAGCGGTGAAGCTGGGACTCGGCGCATCTATCGCTGGCTTCGTGAACTGGATCGCCGAACTGGCCGACGAGGAGGATGATCTGCGCAGCGAAGACCACGGACCGGACGCCGTGCAGGTTCTGACAATTCACAAAGCCAAGGGCCTGGAGTGGCCGGTGGTCGTGGCACACAGTCTCGACAGATACTCCCCCGCGACTGCTTTCGGCGTGCGCGTCATTGGTCGGGACAAAATGGATCTGGAAAGTCCCCTGGCCGGCCGTCACGTGCGCTATTGGCCCTGGCCCTTCGGACCCAACCGCAAAAACGTTCCCGGAATTACAGCGAACCTGGCCGACATTCAGGATCGCGCCACAGAGCGCGCCATCTCGGAAGACCTGCGCCTCATGTACGTGGCGTTGACCCGCAGCCGTGACTTTCAGATTTTTCTCACGGGCAGCAAGACAGCGCTGCTCGATATTCCTTTCAACCGACCCACAAAGACGACCAGGCTGCCTTCCGGACCGGACGGAATAACGGTCTGGAAGCATGATGATGTCGAACTGAAGATGGAGCTGCGAACCTTTGCGCCCGCTCCGGCACGAACAGCTGAACCCCGGCCGGCCCTGTACGTTGCGCCGGCCACAGGCCCAAAAAAGTTCGCCCCGGCCTTTCTGCAGCCATCGCAACTGAAAGCGGCCGCGGGCGCCCCAGCCCGAGTCGCCGGGATTGAGCAGTATGCAGACAGATTGGCCGTGCGCGGCGATGTGAACATGGAGGAGCTCGGCCAGGTTCTGCACGCGTACCTTGCCTATGACATGGGAACCCAACAGCCCGCCGAACCGCGCGATCGCATTCGCATCTGCGAAGAATTGCTGCGCGCCGCCAGCCTGACGCAAAACGTGGAAGCCGCGGCAGTTGTAGAGCAGGCGGATCTGTTCCGCAAAGGGCTGTCTGTCTTTGGAGATCGGAAAGCGCGTCCCGAATGGCCCATCTTCCAGCGTCTGTCCACCGGCCAGGTTCTGCGCGGAATCGTCGACCTTGTGCTGGAAGGAACCGAGGACCACGTGTTGGTGGACCACAAGTCCTTCCCCGGCAATCGCAGGCTATTGGAAGAAAAGGCCCTGTCCTTCGCCCCGCAACTTCAGGCCTACGCGAACGCCATCACGGCCGCGCATGAGAAACCGGTTGCGTCGCTGTGGGTGAACTTCTTTGTGCAGGGTTTGATGGTGCGACTGGAGGTGTGACGTAACACGAGGCCCGGCGCACGACCGACGGCGAATCGAAATCCTCACCCGGTCGGCCCCGGATCCCGCCATGGTGCGCAAGCAGGTCCTGCGCAGGACGTCCGCGCCGACTCGCCAGAGCCGGAACCCCCGCGCGGCGGGCGCAGACAGGAGGTCGGAGCCGACAGTAGAATGAAAGACGATACCGTCATTTGTATAGTTTTCCCTTGACCATTTCACCGCCACGATCACCGTTGCGCCATGACCCTGGCCGATGTCCCTGACCCTCTCCGTCTCTTCCTCGGGGACGGACCAACTCAGGCGCTTGTGGACTACGTAGAGAAAGCCGCCGATCGCCGGGAGGCTCGCGTTCTTGAACGCGTGGAGGACCGGTTTGAAAAACGGCTCGCCGTTGAGACAGGTGCGCTGCGCACGCAGTTTGGGGGGCTTCGTATGGAGTTCGCTGACCTGCGCACGGAGTTTGCGGGCCTGCGCACGGAATTTGCCGACCTGCGTGGAGAGGTGCGCACGGACATTGCGGAGTTGCGGGGGGAAGTCCGTGCAGAAATGGGCAAGCTGCGTGGTGACATAGGTGACCTCCGCGGGGAAATGGGTGGCCTCCGCGGCGAGTTTGGTGGTCGTTTCGCGGATCTCGAACGACAGATCACGAATCAGACGCGCTGGCTGATCGGGCTTGCGGCCTTCATTGCCACGGCATTCAAGGCTCTGGACGTACTGTACCGTTGATTCAGGGTTGTCTGGTTTTGCAGGTGCCGGCGCCAGTCTGCGCCCTCTTCGGCCACTCCTCGATCTTGCCGTCTGCCCCGAGTCGGCCGAGGCGACCTCCCGCGTGATCCACGTACCAAACGTCGCCGGTCGCACTCACGACGATGCGGCGTGAACGCGCCTCGGCGCGTGGCAGCGCCACTGTTCGCAGCGTCCAGTTCGCGAGGTCCACGACACCAATCCTATTCGCACCAAAAAGATTGACGTATGCCATGTTTTTGGCGAGGACGATGCCGTACGGCCGCGCCTGGGGAACCGGGACAGGAAGCACTTCCACCCTGCCGGACCGAGGATCCAGGCGACCGATGGAGTTGCTCCACTGCGCGGTGAAGACGATGCGCCCGGCCGTGTCGAAGGCCATCGTGTGCGGGTCGGCCGGCGCGGGCGGCAGCGCAAACTCGCGAGCACGCGGGGCTTCGAAGCTTCATCTGCGGAGGCACCCTAATACCGCGCATCTAACCACTAACCTCGTACAACTGTGCCGCAGCGCGCAGCTCCTCCAAAACCGACGAGCGCAATACATCCGGGGCGAGCACTTCGGCCCCCGAACCGAAGGATAGCACCCAAGCGCGCACGTCATCGATGCCGGACGTCGTCATTTCGAGTGTGAGTCCTCCGCCGGGCTCGTCGGCGATCGTCTGATTTGCCGCCCACGAGCGCTCGCGCACGTACGGCGCCGAGGCAGCCGAAAAGCGGATTCTCACCGTGGTCGGTTCTTCGAAGATCAGGTTGAACGCGGATTCGAGGAGCTTGTCGGGGTCGAAATCCTCAGGATACTCGAAGTGGTCGTCTGTCGTGGTGACCTCTTGGATTCGTTCCACGGCAAGAGTTCGGATGTCTCCGAAGCGTGGCACGCGGACAAACGCATAGAGACCGCCTCGGTGTTCGAACAGATGCAGAGGATCGACCCGAAACTTTTTCTCTGCTCCCGCCTGAAAGGAATGATAGCTCACGACGCAGGTCTTCGTTTCCAGGATCGCGCCAGCGAGCACATCAATGACTTCTTCCTTGCCGTAGCTCTTGCGGCCAGCGCGTTCGCCGGGAATGAAGAGACCTGCCAGTCGGTCGAGCCGCGACTGAATATCGGCTGGCAGGATCGTCGCAAGCTTGTTGAAGAGCAGATCCATGCGCCGGGCGAGCTCAGTTTCGCGCAACGGCCCCGTTCGCCCGCGGAGCATCTGGAGCAGGATCGCCTCCCCGAGAGTGAGGCGAAGGTCCGGGATCGAAAGATTCGGCAGCTTGCGGACGTAACCCTCTTCGAGGCGATATCGGACCTCCGGCCCATCAACGACCTTTTCGCTGTAGAGCGGGAAACCCAGGCTCTCGAGCAGACGGATGTTGCGATACACAGTCGCGCGATCGACCTGGAGGGTGCGTCTCAAGTCCGCAATTAGGGCCCCCTGTGGTCGCGCGATGAGGTCGAGCGCCCGCAGCAGGTTGCCGAGTTGCCGCAGTCGCATGGGGAGGCTCATGCACGTACGGCGCGTCGAAGAGGCCAATCTGCAAGCAGAAAGCTGACCTGACTCTGCGCGCAAGGAAGCTTCCCACTTGTCGCGCCAGGGCGGCGTGCTCAATTGTATCACATGGTATTTCGACGATGAGGACCTTCATGTCCCGGGGCGGTAGCTCCCCGAGCAACAACTCCATCGGCTTCTTCGCAATGTGTTGCCGGTTTTCCTACACGCTTCGGGAAGAATCCGAACCATCTGACGCACCGACAACCATGCTGAATGCAAGACCGAAGAGGGGTTCTGCCGATCGGCCGCAGGTTTGTGGGATCTTGATGGGCGGAGCCGCGTTGGTGCCAGGCAGACCCTGGCAGAGCCAAGACCAAGGAGCACAAATATGGAGCCGGACCTGAATCGGGTGGCGCCGAATGTCGCCTCTTCGTATCTCAAATACTACAGCGACATTAGCTTCGAGCGGTTCGCCCGCATTCTGGTGGCGGATCCATTCCGAGACCCTGTGCCTTCTGGTCCGATAAATCGAATTGGGCCCGTCGCAAGGGTCATGCTCGGTTTGGAGGCGAGGCAGGGCCTGCCCGCGAAGGGGTTGCTCGCTGTGGCAGCAGCGATTTCCTTGCTTTTGCGATTTCGGCGACTCCTTCCAAAACGGCAGCGGAGCTTGCGAAGCCTGCGGAGCGCGGCTGACGCGGACGCACTACTCAGTGCCTACTTGGGAATGCGAGTTGCATTCGCCGATCATGCGCGGGCTGTCGTTCAAATCGACGAGCGGTCACTCGCCATCTTCGGTAAGGGCGAGCAAGCCTGGGCAGAAGTGCAGTTGGAGATCTCCGCGGAGACGACTCTGGAGACCGGCCTGCTGTATTTTCTCATTGAAAACACGACGGGAAGGCTATTGCTTTTCACTGCTCTCGGCCTCGACAGAGTCCTCTGGGATTCAGTAGACGAAGCTCACGACGCGAATGCCGAGTCAGTCCCTTTCACTCCGGAGTTTCTGATGTGGGGGCTGATGGGTGAGGCAGCCACCGTCGAGCCCGTATGCCCGATCCCCCTCGAGTCCGCGCGCCAGTTTCTTGCAGACAAAGAGCACTGGATCGCCTCCGGAATTTTCCCGGTCCCCGAGCGTGACCTGGAGGAAACGCCCATGGGTGTTGGGCTGCTCGAAGAGGTAGAGCTACTCATGCAGGGCCTGGAGAGAAGCGAATTCATCCGACTCTGTGCCGTGCTGCGGGAATATGTCTTCGAGCACTCCTCAAATGATTGGGTTGATGCGTACCCGATGCTTCTGATTGCACGGAGACTCTGCCGGCAGATGACGTTGCCCTTTCACGGGTGAAAGATGCATTTTCGCTCAACTGATCCGACACGCGCACCAAGGTGGCAGCACGCGGCGCGGCCCCCCCGATCATCGCCTACCTCCGCCGCTCCGCGCGCCGCGTCCGACCGGCTACGGTGACCGCAACGCACGCAAGAGACTCCGAACCGTGGCCGGCAAAAACCAATGTGCCGGATCCGGTAGGTCGGGCGCGCTCACCCAACGGCACTCTGTCCATTCGCCGCCCCTCCGAATCGGCCAGTCGCGGGGCTTCTGGGGCAATTCGAGGAAGTATGTGGTCCATACGAAACCAACGAGGCGAACGCGATGCGGCGCAAACACCGACAGCCGCGACTCCAGTTCCTGCCGCGATGCGATGCCGGGAGGCAGACCGGCCTCTTCCTCCAATTCGCGCGCTGCAGCCGCAAGCGGCGATTCGCCCCGCTCGGCGCCACCTCCGAGAATGGACCAACGACCGCGGTTCAGGGCACGAAGCGGGGCTTTGACGATTCGCTTGAGGAAAGGTTCGTACGGCGCGGCCGCTACGCGCATCGCCCCGAAGAGCGATACGGCGCTGCCTGCCCGCAGGCCCAGCAGCACCTCCAATCGACTTTCGCCCCGATGAAATGCCAAGACTCCGGCGCCTTGGTACATGTCAGATCCCTCCTGCGCCGTGGCGCTCCGCCGAGATTCTACCATGATTCCTCTCGCGCGGTCAAGTCCGCGCGGTCGTCCTGCGTTTCGTCCGGGCCCGCTTCCCGGCATTCGGCAAAAAGCGCAAAGCGCCCTTCCCCGATGCGACCGAAGTCTTCCGTGCCAAGAGAGGAAGCATGAACTCGACGGAAGGTACGCGATCACCTCGCACGTGCTCAAAGCGCACGATGCAGGACAGGATCCATCGAGGGCAGTTTGCGCCGAAGTCCGGGCGAAAATGGAGCCCATGGGAGACCCGGCACGTTGGCCCATGACCAAGACAGGCGGCTTTGTGTGGTCTGTTGGAGCGCGGGGGAGAGATAGGACCAAGGGTTTGACGGGCGAGACTGCGCAGATGCAATTGAGCCTGTGGGCTCTAAGAATTCCTCCTCCAAAGAACCGCCGAAGATACTCATCGGCCGCTGGCTCCTCGAAAGTGTCGATGCATCAGAGCCGACCCAAGACGCCGCGCGTGCATACATCGAGTTCCGCCCCAAGGGGCGCGGTGAGTTTGCGTGCGGGTCGCTGCGCGGATGGCTCGACTGCCGCTATCGACAGACCGATGCCCAATGGCTGGTGGAGTTTTCATGGGCTGGCCAGGACGAAACTATGGACGCCTCCGGTCGAGGCTGGGCCCGGTTGGGAGGCAACGGGCTATCTGGCGCACTTTTCACGCACAACGCGGACGAGATTGCTCTTAGTGCTGTTCGCCCTCCGGGACGAGCGCGGCTCAAAATAGCCCGCGCGCCACGCCAAACGTCTGGCGCAGAGCCGGCGCCTGTTCAACTGGGACCTCTGTTCGAACGTTACATCGGAATTGACTACTCGGGCGCCGAGACGTCGACGGCAAGGCTCAAGGGCCTGCGAATCTACGAGGCCGCCGGAGACGCAGAGGCTCGTGAAGTTCCCACGCCCGCAGGACCGCACAAGCACTGGACACGGCGAGAAATCGCGGAATGGCTCGTGGCACTCCTTCATGCGGACGGCCCGATCCTGGTCGGCATTGATCACGCCTTTTCCTTTCCGCATAAGTACTTCAAGAAGCACCGCTTGCCTCTGCAATGGACCCACTTCCTCGATGATTTTTGCGAGCACTGGCCGACGGACGCGGAGCACACGTACGTGGACTTTGTTCGCGACGGGCTGTGCGGGCGCGGCAGTGAACGCCAGGGCCACGCGCGTTGGAAGCGGCTCACGGAAGTCCGTACGGGAACGGCCAAGTCCGTCTTTCACTTCGACGTGCCGGGGTCAGTGGCCAAGAGCACGCATGCGGGACTTCCCTGGTTGCGCTACGTGCGGCAGCACGCGCCCGCAACGCACTTCTGGCCCTTCGACGGCTGGTCCTGCCCGCGCGGTCGATCGGTGCTGGCGGAAGCCTATCCCCGGCTGTGGAGCACCACGTGCCCCAAAGAGGACCGCACAGCAGACCAGCACGACGCATTTTCCTTGGCCAGCAAGCTCCGCGATCTCGATCGCACCGGCCAGCTGACCGCGCTCTTGCATCCGCCGCTCTCCCCGGCGGAAAAGCGCCAGGCCGAGTACGAAGGCTGGATTCTCGGCGTTCCCTGAGCGCGCAACCCGCCGCACCGCAAACACCTTGACCCTCGTCCCCAACCGACCCAACCTACCCCTCCGTGAAGCTCGAGGTCGCAGGCATTGAAGGGTCGCCGGAGCGCGACATCCCCATCATCGAAAGTCTGCTCGACATTCTCGAAGCCGACGCGTCCATCGCCGCCGGCATTGCGATTGCCAACTATCTCGTGCCGGGCAGCGAAGTGTCGGACTGCGACCTCCTGCTTGCGCTGGAGTTCGACGGACCGCTTCAGGTCAGCCCGTTCGAAAAAGTCAACTGCGCGTTTCGCAACCTCATCTTTCTCGTAGAACTCAAACGCTGCGTCTACTGCGAACTGCGCGGCGGCAGCCTCTACGTGCAATACGAGCAGGGCGCCCGCTGGAAGAACGCGACGAAACAGGCCTACGACGTCGCGGCCAACCTTGGGTGGTACCTGGGAGGACAGGGCAAACGCTACAACCTTGAGAAGACCTGGGTCTATGGCGGGCTCTACCTCTCGAACATCCCGGCGGACCCGGTCCTCGCGCATCCGGTCGTGGAAGAGAGCACGATATTCAAGGGGACCTTCAGCGTGAGGACCCTCGTGACGCTGGCCGCCCGCCAGCGCGCTCGGAGGGCCGAGCAGGCGCAACACCGCCATGGCGCGGCCCTTTGGCTCTCGTCGTGGACCGGCGCGAATCGCAAGGAGGAAGACGAGCAGTTTGTCGCGCTGCGTCAGACGCTCGGTTTTTTTCGCGAAGCACGGCGACCGGCGGCCCACGACCGCCGACGCATCGAAGTGTTTACGAAAAAGCGGATCGCCCGCGATTCTGAGTATCTGCGGAAGCTCGGAAGCCAACTGCTCATCTTCAAAGGACAGGCGGGCACGGGGAAAACTGCGCGACTGCTCGGGCTCGCTCGCCATCTAATGAAGTACGGCAGCAGTTGTATGCTCGTCACGTACAACCAGGCGCTCGCCCTCGACATCCGCCGCCTCGTCGCCGTCATGAGCGACCTCGGTGAGTCCCTCGACCTGCCGGTCCGCACGATCGGGCAGATTCTTTTTCGGATGTCATCGGCGATGGGCAATGAGACGTTTCGCAAAGACCTCAAGCGCGCGTATGACGAGAACTACATGAAAGGCTTTGCGATGGCACTCGCTTCGGTCGAAGCGATGCTCGAGCCGGACGAGCGCAAGGAAATGCGCGAGCTGGCGCTTTCGGAGCTTCCGGTACTCGACGTAGACTACATTCTGATCGACGAAGGTCAGGATTGGCATCCGACTGAAATAGCACTCATTGAGTGGCTCGCGGGCGACCCGCGTCGACTCGTCGTGGCGGTCGGTCCCGATCAGAACACGCGCAACAGAGGCAACCTTCTGGAAGGAACTCGACGAACGGCTCGGCGTCGAAAAGCCGGATGGCAACCGTCGCGCCGACGTGCTCATCTTCGAGCCCAGCTATCTTCGCAGGGGGGAAGACCTCCCCGCAATCGCTCAGCGCCTCGATCTACCGCTTTGGGTCGGCACGGACCGGGGTGTCCGCAGTACCACCCCGATGCTCGACCCGGACGCGTATCGCCTGCTCTACTACGAGTCCGCCCGCGGACTGGAGTCGTGGGTGGCGATTCTGCGACTGATTGACCTCGAGGCGCGCAACATCGGGAAGCGCATGGAGAAGGAAGCGGCCGAAGGGACCGACGATGCGCAGAAGATCACCCCGAAGGAGATTCGGGAGCGTTTTCTCCGTACGCTGCGCATTGCGGCAACGCGGCCGATTGACACGCTGATTCTGACCTATCGGGACCAGTCGGACGGGGTGGTCGGGTTGGTGCGGGGTTTGGTTTGAGCCAAGCTCACGGCTGCCGTGCCCCGTTCCGTCACACCACCGCGGGACGATACTCTCGCATGAAGCGCCAAACGAAACCAAACGGCCCGCCCGAACCGGAAGCGACCACGCGCCACCGCGTGGGCCTCCGGCGGCGTCTGTTTGCGCAGCACTCGGCTGCTGCGGAGGAGTTCTTTCTCACCCGGTGGCAGACGGACTGGGACCTACGCCTGCGCGAACTCATTGACGCGGCCATTCGGTTTTCTCGCCTGCACGCGGACTGGCTGGTCGGCGAGATTCTGCGCCAGGATCCGAACGCCCCCACCTTTCTCCCGGAAGAAGTCGGTCGTTCCCAGGACTTCGACTACCTGGCTTCGCTGCTGCGCCGTCCACACCCGCGGGGTTTGATCCGCCAGCTCAGCCTGGGCTGCGCGGTCACGATGTCCGTCGCGTACTACAAGGAGGACCGTCGCGCGCAGCGACGCACCCTGGCCCGAAAGCGACTCAAGCGACTGCAACACCGGACGCGCGTCCGCCAGCGTTGGCGCATGCGCTGCTCGGAGCGTGCGCGCCGCGAGTCGCCGGTGCTGGCACGCTTTTACAGCGGCCACACGCTGCATCTCCTGAGCGGTCCCGACCTGCATGCCGAGAGCGCCGCGATGCACAATTGCATCGAAACGATGGCCGAGCCTGGCCTGCTGCATTTCAGCCTGCGCAACCGCGATGGCGCCTCATGCGCGAACTTCACCCTTTGCTCCTCAACGCTGCTCGAGGTGAAGGGAGTGGGGAACGAATACCCAACGGAGGTCGCCCGCCCCGTGACAATCGCCCTCAACTTTCTGACGACCCGCTTTGGCCTCCAGCTGGAGCTACCGGAATACCCGGACGATGAGTCCGGGGCGCTCGACTACGAGATCTGGATGCAGTTGGCCTGGGGTGTCCGCGACGCGGCCGCGCGCTACGGCGAACGACGAGTGAGGCTCATGGAGGAGCACCGTGGCGGGCAGATGCAGTTGGCGTTGGCGTTGGGTTGAGGTGTGAGGAGAGGAGCTACGGCATGGCCGATTGATGGCCACCCGGCGGCCCTGACGCTGTAGTCCCGCGCACAAGCTGGTGCGCAACGCGAACGGCCAAGAAACTCTGCCCTGCGCTCACCGTCATCCAAAAGAGGAAGCGACTGAACTCTTCCGACACCGTCAATAGCTCATAACAACCGCCGTCTCTTGTCGCAAAGTGTCGCCCTCCGATCGGCTCCGGCCTTCCGACTGAGTTCCTGCGCGCCGCTCAGGCTGGCAAGTGGCCAAGCACCTTGCATAGCGGCTGTTACAAATTCACGCCCTTCTTCCAACACAAGATCCTCTTCCAAAGTTCGTCGTCCGTGGCCATGCGTGAGAAGGAGCGTAAGCGCTCATTTCCCCCTTCTTGACTCAAAGCGCCGCTCAATCTGTGCGGCT
>CAZPFB010000089.1:7314-22310 GCA_964585735.1 uncultured Leptospiraceae bacterium | reverse complement strand
TCCAGCAGTGCCCGGATGCACGCGCACCAACGTCCCCGCAACGAAGCAGTTTCAGGAATCCTGTACGCGTTCAGGAATATTTCCCGATCGTCAAGTTGCGTGCGGCCGCGAAAGTCTGCGCATCCCAGTTGGCATGTTAGCCGGAAAAAAAATTCCGGTACACGCATTTGTGAAAGATCGCTGCCGCGTTCGGGACGTGAATCCTCACCCGCGATGGGGAGCACTCTGGAGCCCGGGCGCAATTCGGGCAATAGCAAAACGCGCGGCGCTCCGCCCGGGAAAAGGTGACTCAGTTGATTAGAGCACTTCTCTGATAGTGAAGGGGTCGCGGGCCTCTGCCTGGTAATCCCGGCGCATAATCGCCGCTTCCCGCATCAGCCCCGGAGGGACACGCCCGCTTCGCGGTCGCGTCGGGAAGCGGAAGATCATGCGCCAGGGACCTGCTCCCTTCAGCCGCCTCTTTGGGGCAGCTTTGCGTACCCGGCTCACAGACCCGCGCGCCGGCGGGATTCTTGCCCCGAGCGGCGCGGTGTGCGCCGCGAGTGCACAGCCCTTGCCCCCTGTTGAGCGCCTCCGGAATATTCACCCACCGCTTTTTCGGGATAGGGGGTAAGCCGGGAGGTCCGGAGGGCGGCCAGGGGGAAAGGGCGAAAGAATCATGACGGCGCGCGGGCCCGGACGCGGGGGTGGGCGGGTGGAGCGTCCGGGACAGAAGGGCAGCGGCTGAAGGGAGAAAGAGTCAGAGTTTCATTGCTTCAATTTCTTTAACAATTTCGTCAATGCTCTTCTCGCCGAGAATCCGTTTGCGGTCCTCCGTCCAGTTGCCGCGGTTAATGCCCATGTCCTGTAGAAACTCGATCATACCCCGAACTCCGAGCTTCTCCCGAAGGGCATGCATTCCCTCCCGGCGTATCTCTTCTCTGGTCAGCAGTTTTTCAGCCATCGGTCATCTCCCGGTCTGCAAGCTCGCGCGGATTCAGCACAGGAAAGGGCAACCCGAGTCTGGAAGCCCTCCGGAGCAGTACATAATCCGTAGTAAGAAAATAGTCAACTCCTGCTTTCTCGGCCGTCGCCAGATGCAGAGCATCCTCGGATGCAATTCCCATGCTCTGGAAATCCGTCGCTCTGCGCACAATCGTGGGATCCAATGGAATCCATGTTTGATGCAGCCCCTCAAGATCCAGCACAGCAGCCCGGCGATCTTCGTCGGGATTGCGGACAAGCTCACGGCGCAGGATTGAACCGGAGACAAGCACCCAGGGACCGGTCTCACAGTAAATGAGGATGTTCTCCACAGCCGCGGCTTCCAGACGCACGCTCTCCTGATCCTGATCGTCGAAAGGACGATTGAGACAGCAGGCATCCAGATACAGCTTCAGCTCCCTCAAGATTTCACCCCGAACAGATCCAGATGTCCGATACTCCGCAGTTCCCGCAGCACTTTCTTCTCCGCGGCCCGGGCCTTGGACAGCTTCTCCTCCAGCAGGGCCGTCACACCGCGCAGCGTTCGCAGGCGGGCCGCCAGCTTCTCACCCTTCTTTCGCTCTTTCGGGGAGAGCGCGCCGGACTGCCCGCGCCTGCGGGGCACCTTCTCTTTGCGCAGCTCGGTCACGTAACGCTTGGCCGTACCCAGCGGAATCCTCTCCTTCTCGGCGACTTTTTCGGCCAGAGCACCGGCAGCGCCGATCAAAAGATCACCCTGATCTTTTGATCCTGATCTCTCAGTTTTCCGGTCCCCGCCCCTCCTGTCTCCGTCCAATTCCTCCCCAAAATGCCTGCGAATCCTGGCCTTCACCCGTTCCTTCTTCTGCTGGGGCGTGAGATGTCGGCGAAACAGATTGTCTCCCTCAAGAATATCATACTCCTGTTCTGGAGAAAGCTCGCCCACGTAGTAGCGGACGGGAATCTTCTTCACGCGCTCGCTTCCGGCAGCAAGCAGTTCGGTCGCGATGCGCCAGCGGTTTTCTCCGGTGATGATCGTCCCGTCCCGTCTGGCAGTGAGCGCATCCAGCACACCGTTGCGGGCGATGTCTTCCTTGAGGTGTGCGTATTCCTCCGGTGGCAGCGGCTCAAAGTCGTTGCGCGGGTTCGGTCGCAGTTCTGCCGGAGAGACCCACTCGATGACGGGAGACAGCCGCACACCCTCGGGCATGATTGCGTCCAGCGCGGATGTGTCCGTCCCGGGAATCGTACCCGGTCTCGGTTGCGCTTCCTGTTCGTTCAACCACCGGCCCGCGCGTTCTTCGGCGCTGCGGCCGTTTTGCTTTTTTCCCATGCCAGAACCTCGTCGGTGATGTTTGCGAAAGCGATCTGTCCCTTTGAACCGGGACGCAATACCCGGCCACCCTCAAGGGCCGTGTCGATGCTCGCGCTCTTCGGAATCGTGCCGCTGAAGAAGGAGTAGCGCCCGCGCAGAGCATCGATGCGGGCAACGTCCCGCTGATTCGTTCCGGCCATCGAGCAGACGAAGCGCAGATCGGCGGCCCGGCCGGTGAAGCGTTCCACCGCTGCCAGATCTGTTTCCAGAAATCGCGCCCCCTGAAGCAACCAGCGGCGCGGGGTAACGGGGGAGAGCACCAGATCCGCAGACCAGAGAGCCGCACGCAATTCCGGCCCGCGATACGGAGGAGAATCGATGATTGCATACTCGTAGTCCGTCTCCCGCAGAGCGGAGCGCAGGCCCAGGAGCAGCACCGGATCCCCGTTCACCTTTCCGGAGAGATCCGCAAGCGCGATGGTGGCCGGAAGCACATCAAGCTCCGCGTTCTCGGCCCGGTGCACGCAGGCACTCACAGCCCGCTCGCCCGAAAGGGCATGCAGGATGTTCGCAGCGTCGAGGGTTGCGGTGGCCACGCCGCGCAGAAAGAAGTCCGTCAGGTTGTTGTTGGCGTCCATGTCGGCCGCAAGGACACGCTGCCCGCGCCGGGCAAACTCCAGAGCCAGATTCACCGCCAGCGCCGTCTTGCCCGCACCACCCTTGAGGGAAGCAATCGTAATGATGATCATGCCGCGCCTCCGTTGGTGCGTGCCGCTCCCCCACCTTTGCGCCCGCCGCGTGCCTTTGTTCCGCGCCGGAAATTGGCACCCGGATGGGTGCGGGCATGCACCTCTTTCAGCTGCCGGATGGCGACGTGTGTGTAGCGCTGCGTGCTGGAAAGCTCCCGATGCCCGAGCAGCTGCTGCACGTGCCGCACGTCGGCACCGTTCTCCAGCATCAGGGTTGCGGCCGTGTGTCGCAGAAGATGTGCGGCGCCCTGTTTTTCGATTCCGGCGGCGATACGCGCCTGTGAGGCGATGTGGCTCACCATGTCCGGCGTGAGTCTGGTTCCCTCCGAAGACACGAAGAGCGCACCGTCATCACGACGGCCGAGCAGCAGCGCGGGTCTTGCCGCATCGCAGTACTTCTCCAGCCACGCCAGCGCGCGTTCCCCCACGGGCACAACACGATCCACCTGTCCCTTGCCCTGCCGGATGAAAACAGTTCCGGCCGATGCGTTGATGTCGTTCAGGTCCAGCGCGGAGAGTTCCGCACGGCGGATGGCCGTGGAGTACAGCAGTTCGAGCAGCGCGCGGTTGCGCAGACCCGCCGGTTCGTCGATGTCCGGCATCGAAAGCATGCGCTCCACCTCGATTGCGGTGAGCACGCCGCGCGGCAGTCGCAGTCCCATTTTCGGCAGCTCCACTTCCAGCGCCGGGTTGAATAGCAGCTCACCGCGTTTCACCAGAAACTTCATGAAGTCGCGCAGCATCGAAAGCCGTCCGATCTGCGTCGAAGGCGAGAGGCGTTTGCCAGTAGTATCCGAAACGTGCCTGGCCAACTCCCTGCGATACCGCTCCACGAGCGATACGGTGAGCTGTGCGGGCTCCGAAACGGCCCGCTCGATGCAGAAGGTGAGGAAGCCTGAAAGCTCGCGTCCACGGCCGCGCACGGTGCCCGGCGAGTAGTTGCGATCCTTCAGGTGATCGAGATACGCGGGCATCAGTTCGGCCAGTCGCCCCGTGGGTTCGTCTTTCGGCGTGCGTTCCTGCATGGGATGGCGCGGGCTCTGCGGCTGAAGAGAAGCAATGGGTGCGAAGTCCATGTGATCGTTTTCCGCCAGCCAACGCAGGAAGCAGCGCAGGATCGAAAGCTGGGAAGTCCGCGTGTCCGGTGCGCCCATGAAGTCCGCGGTACAGCGCGAGAGAAATTCCCCGGTGAGGGCGGACGGGTGAAGGATTCCCGCGGTCGTGCAGCGGCTCACGAAATCCGCGAGCAGTCGCCGCTTGTTGCGCAGCGTGCCGGCTGCGCAGCCGTCCTCCTTCAGCCGCAGCAGGTACGCGTCCAGCAGTGCGGAAAACGTGCCGCCCGGATTTCCCACTGCGCGGGTATGAATGACTTCATTGACGACTTCCATTTCTCGCTCTTAGATCTGAGTTTCCCCGGAGATCGAAACGAAATCGCGCAGAATGCGTCCATTGGCCGGCTCGTGTTGAAATTTCGCGGTTGAGGGAAACGGCGAACCGGGTGCGAAGGGGGTGTTTTCAGGGTGCGAACGGGGTGCGAAGTTGCCGTTTGGGGGTGCTAAGTTCGGCCCCGCATCGGCCGAATCGCTCCCGGCCTCCAGAAACGAGCGCAGTTTCGGATCGATTGCGCGGCCGCCGGTCAGGCCCGGAATAAATGGCCCGCCGTCCGTGCCCGCACCGTCATAAAGCAGCTCGTACTCCGCGAGCTTTCCCTGGCCGGCAGCGTACGCCAGAACATACTCCAGCTCGACCAGTCGGTCAAGATGTTTGCGCAGTCTGGTGTCACTCCAGCCAGTGTATTCGCGCAGCTGCCTCCGGGTGAAGCGAAACTGTCTGCGTTCCAGGCGCTGCGCTGTGCACTCCTCCAAAACGAAACGCATGGTCTCCTCCAGCAGTCGGCGCGTCTGCGGTGACAGATCATCGAGACAGGTGCCGAACACGCTCGCATAAATCCACGCGGCCAGCGCGACATCCGCATCCGTCGCCTCGATGTACTCCAGATCGCCGAGCACGTCCCGGCGCGTGTGTACCTCCCGCTGATACTGGTGCAGGAGCGTGATGGATTCGATCAGCGTCAGGAATTTCTCCTGATCCCGCCGCAGCCGTAGCTTTGTGTCCGGAAAGATGATGCGGTCCGCATGCGGAATCGACACCGCAAGCGGTCGCAGAAGGCGCTGCGCGTCCTGATGGAGTTCCGCAAGACCGGTTGCGCTGCGCTTCTGTAAGATGCCCGCGAGGGTCCGCTTTTCCCGCTGCATCCTCTGGATACGGCCGGTCTGTTCCCGGGACTCGTTGATTGTGATCACGAGGCAGCGGTTCTGCAGCTCCTCATCGATTTCCACGTTGGTCGTCGTGAGCAAAAACATCACCGGACCCTCCACCAAAAACTCCTGCGTGTCCGGTAGGCCGGTCGTGGGATCCTTCACGGTGGTCGCAATCGTGATCTTCCCCTCGCTCTGGAGGATCTTGATGGCATACTTCGCGCGCTCGACGCCTTCCTCCTCGGAGATGGCGATGATTTTGTGCCGCAGATCCCGGGACTGCATGTAGTACAGCGACTGGCCGGTCATCATCGAGAACTTGATGCGGTCCTCTTCGGGCACCATGTCCAGTACGGCCTCCATCAGCGCCGATTTGCCGGCCGACGATGAGGACTGAATGATGATGGCCAGCGGCGCTTCGGTACGACGGGAGATGGTTCCCAGATACCCGAGCAGCGCGTTCGTGCGTTCACCCACCAGACCCGCACGCTCGAAGTCGCGCACGATGTTGCGGATGAGGTCCGGATCTCTGAGGTATGCCAGCGCCCGCTCGTGACGGTCACGGGGGATTTCGGGCTCCGCATCGCGCTCCTTGAGGGTGCGCTGCAGTCGTTCGCTCTGGAGCTCCTCCAGTCGCCCCAGCAACCGGCCGAGGTCGTGCTTGAGGAGATCGGCCGAGACGTGCAGCTCCTCCGAAGCCTGTGCGATGAAGTTCTGCCGCGCCCGGGCGGAGAGCAGGTCCAACGTGTCCAGGTGGTACGCGTCCCCGCGCCGGGCGCGCAGGTTGATCTTCATGATGTGGTCGCCGGTGTTCTTAAAGAGGCCGCGCACGCGGTACTGGCGCTCCGCGTACGTGATGCGGATTTCGTCGCCTTCGATTTCCTCGGGAGAAGAGGCGGCTGAAGAGGAAGGGCGCAGCTGCTTCGATGGCGTTTCCTCGATTGCGCGCGGTGCCGATGCCTGTGATTCTTCCGGCTCCACCGGACGGGCGTCCTGTACCAGTTCGTGCAGTGCGTCGGCCGGTTTGCTCACCGCCCGTGCGTAGTCGTTTGCGTCCGTGTTCATCGGGAAGAGCACGCGCCGTGTCTCGGTGCCCTCGGCCCGCAGTCGCGCGGACAGGCGCACCGCCGCCTCGTTGCCCGGTCGGTCCGCGTCAAAGGCAATCAGCACACGCTTCACACGGCCCAGCCGCATCGCCTCCAGCATCTCGTCCGTGAAGCCCTCCGTGCCGTATGCGCAGCTCACGTTGCGGATGCCGTGGACCCAGAACGTGAGCGCATCGATCACCGATTCGCACAGCACGAGCTCGCTCTGTTTGAAAGCGTCCGGGTTGAACAGGCCGCGGTGGGGACCGGACAGGTACATGTGCCGCACCGTTCCGCGATCCGCAATGCGCCGGCCGTACAGACTCACGGGCACGCCATCGTACGAGAACAGCGGAAAGACCACGCAGCCCGTAAGGTGCTCGCGGCCGGTCTCGCGCAGAATCCCGAGATTGCGCAGCAGCGCCTTCGTCTGCGCGGCCTCCTTCGTCTGGCCGCCGGCCGCGATGCGCAGCAGGGTTCCGTCCGCATACCCGATGCGGAACGTGTCGAGAATGTCGGCGCCGACGAGCCCGCGCAATTCGAGATACCGCAGGGCGGTCGCGTCGTTTTTGAGGGTCCGCTGATAGTGAGCAAGAACCGAATCGAACAGGACCGCCGCTGAAGGAGAAAACGTGGAGTCGCCGTGTGCGTCCGTTGCCGAGGGCCCTTCTCCTTCAGCCGCTCTTTCCGAAAGATGGGGACGAAGCTCGCGCACCCGGCGCACCGCCTCCGGGAAGTCCACGCCGTCGATACGGCGCACGAACTCGATCACATCCCCGCCCGCGCCGCAGGAGAAGCAGTGCCAGAGGTTTTTGGCCGGGGTGACGGTGAGCGATGGAGTCGTGTCCGAGTGAAACGGGCACAGGCCGACGAGATCCTTTCCGCGCGGGGTGAGGCGGATGCCGCGGGCCGAAACGAGGGCCGCCAGGTCCACGGTGCGTTTCAGGAGGTCGATTTCGGGCTGGGGGACGGTCATCGGGGGCTCCGGTGCAGAAATTTTCCGAGATGATGAATCAAGCGAGAGCGCATCAGGATAAAGTCCTTTCGCTTGACCGTCTAATCCGGCCCCGTATTGGTTTCAAGCAAAAAAGTGCTGGGATGCCCGGAATGTACCTGCTTTTTGAGGCGGGACCGCTTGATCCATGGCCAAAAAGAGCACCAAAAAGACCCCTCCGGTAGAGGGATTCCCCGAAAGACTGCGGCAGCTGCGCACCAGCCGTCGATTATCACAGGAGGATCTGGGAAAGATGGCCGGCCTGCACTACACGCACATCGGCCGCTACGAACGCGGACTTTCGCGGCCGTCATCAGCCAACCTGCAGGCTATCGCCGAGGCCCTGGGTGTCTCCAGTGACTATCTGATGAGCGGCTCAACCGAAGAATTCGCCAAAGCCCGGTTCGAAGATCAGGATCTGCTCACCATGTTTCGTGCGGTGGAAACCTTTCCCGAAGAGGACAAACAGACGGTAAAGAATCTGATCGATGCGTTTATTGTGAAGCGGCGGCTGCGCGAGATGGCGTGACATACGCCGGGGGCTTTGCGCACTTCCATCAAATGCAACAGCCAAGCCGCTTGTCAGCTTGTCGGCCCAGCCCAGCACTACCGGCTATCGGCCTTCGAACCACCGGCCCGGCAAACCTCGAGTTCCGCAACACGCCCCGCAAACTGCTGTTCGATCTCTTTCGCAAGTGCACCTTTGGGACCAGCCCCTTTTCCCTGGCGGTATTTGTTCACGTCGACCCAACATTGGCTACCTACGCGCGTGCCGAAGCTCCCGTTTGAACTCAAACCCACACAAACGAAGTATTGTTCCAGCTGGTCGCAAACATAAAGCGCACAACGCGAGCGCGCATCTTCCCGCAGAGCCCGCGCAAAGGGAGTCCCTTGGCCCTCCCGGTCCTCGGCAAAAGCCTCACACGCACCACGTTGAGCGCGAATCTGGATGGGGAACACGTGGCGCAAGGCTGTATGTGCATTCGAATCCTGGACGTGGAGCGGCTTGGCACAGGCGAACACTAAGATCATTGTAACCACGATTCCACCTGCTTGCGGCTTCATTGCCCAGCTCCTTTGGCAACATCCAGCTTGTACACGTACTCTATTTTCCGCAACGGTGCCTTGGTCGGCATTGGATAAAGCGGATCGGCGTCCATGCGGGGTCGGCCCGGTTTGGTCTGATCCCGATAGTTAGCCCACACGTGTTCACTGTTACCAACGTACAATGTTTCTCCCCTATTCAAAGCGGTGACAGCCCCGGGGGCTGCTGTGTCTGACCCAACTCGCGTCCAAGCATAACTATTCCGATCCGCTCCGGTAAGCTTTGCCCAGTCACTAGAGGCAGCGGCGTTTAGGATGGGATTGTCCTTTGCCCACGGGTAAGTGCTCCAATCTACGCGACTTATGCCCAGATTATCGGGCTTTTGCGGATCATCTAGTTCGTACATTGTGACATCAGGGCGCAGCAAGCCTTTGGACTTCAGCATATCCACCTGGACTGAAGGTCTGCAGAACAGGACGTCGTTAAGGTCAAGAATGCCATATTTTCCGTACGGGTAGCGCGCGGCTACTTCAGGAGGAACAGGGTCACCGAGGACGGGCTGCCCCGTGTTTGCGTATTTGAAAAGGGCTCCTCCATATGCATGGGGTGGATCGCCTACAGCATTTCCCGCACCGATGCAGCGCTCACCTGCGCAGGTTTGGCCGAACTTCTGATAGTAGCTCCCCAAATTCCCAGACAAGAATCCGTTCAGCCCTGCGGCGCTGTTGATGCCACCATAGCCCGGACCGGTCAGGCCCGCCCCATCGACCAGTCGGGCAAGGGCCCTGTTGTCCTGCATGAGTGCCGAATGACCGTCCGCAAATTGCATTTCGACCATTGGTGAACCCCAACTGGACGCGCCCAATCTTGTCATGCTGCTGCTGTCAGGAAAGTTTACCGTGATGTCCCCGGCGGGAGCCCCCGCACTGGGTGCCGTGATCGCGGCAAGCGATACTTCGGCATTGCTGTTGAAACCATAGCCGCCCAGCAAGTTGACCGCACCTTCTCCGAAGTTTGATAGGAACGCGAACGTCCCGCTGTTGACAGTTGCATTTCCGAATCGGTCGTAATTGAACGAACCATCATTGAGCTTGTCCGTGACCCGCTTGCCCAAATCACTCTGCGCAACTGGACTCGAATACCCGGAAGCATTATGCACCAGCACCTGCGCCTTCGTCACAAAGTACGTATGCGCTTCGGCCACCTCAAAGTTGTACACCGTCACACCCGGCCGCTCGGTCTTTCGCGTGGACACCAGAGCCGCCGCCGGACCCCGAGGTACGTCACGCCCGGACACCATTCCCGCGTACGTCATTCCGCCGTGCGCGCCATCGGCCGCCAGCGCCAACAAACGATGATTGTCCGCCAGGGAACCCGCCGTTGCGGAAACGTCTGCCGGAGTAAGGTCTTTGGCCTCAACCCAACCACGGCCCTCGAGGTAGAAGGGGTGGTTCCAGGTCGTTTCAACGACCGTCCCGTCGTCATAGGTGAGTTTGTAGATGGCTCCGGTGGTGCGCACGAAGGTTTGCTGCACGGGCTTCCATGAAAGCGCGCCCGTGGTCTCACTCCACGCAAGCACCCGGTCACCCGCAACTATAGTTTCAATGCGCTTGTACGATTGTCCGCCGTGGACTTCCGCTCCAGCAGTGCCCGGATGCACGCGCACCAACGTCCCCGCAACGAAGCAGTTTCAGCTCACCTACTTCTTCGCGCCCTCTTCCTTCTTGGCCGCAGCAAACTCCGAAGCCGGTCCGTAGAACTCATACAACTCTGACTCCCGCACCGGAAAGCTGTCGGATTCGTAGGTCGGCGTCTTGGCGGCTCCAAGGAATGCGCGGCCCTGAAGGGCGAGGTAGAGCTTCTTGCCTCGGTACGTGTTCGATTTGGTGACGGCTGACTCGACCATCTTCAAGAAGACGAGCCTGGAACCCTTCGCGGACTTCTGGAGTTTGGGAACCCGCACGAGGATGAGCAGGCGGTCGCCTTTGGCGCGCGTGAAGATGTCCCACTTCTCCGGCTGGAGCTTCTTGTTGCCGCCCTCGACGAAAATCTTCCCGAGTACCTGAGACAGGGGCTCGATGCCCGCGTACTGCTTCGAATCCATGGCCTTGCGGTCAGCCTGGAGCAGAGCCTTGCGCGGATCAGGCGGCGCTCCGGGCCCGCACGCTGCTGCCGCCAGTGCGGCCAGGACCAGGGCGCAAGTTGCCCTCAGCAGGATCCCGCCTCCCGCACGGCGCCCTGACCGCAATCGACTGGCGGTGGCGACCACCCCTCTCGAGATACCCAAGACTCCCAAACGATCGCTCATGCTCCCTCCCGGCCCGCGGCCCTTATTTAGCAGCCAAGTGGAACGCCCGCCTGGCGGCTGTCAAGATGGCGACGCGCACCGGCCCTCGCAAAAAGATACCGGCCTTTGCTGCAGCGCTACGGCGCCGAAGCGACCGTCAACCGGCCGCTTCGGACCTGGCGGACGCCTTCCTCGCGTTTGTTCCGTCCCCGCGTTTGTCGGGAGGCGCTTCGCGCTCGTAGAGGCGACCGACCACAATCCAGGCCACGCCGACGGCCAGAATGGTGAAGGCCACGATCTGCGATTGGTTGATGCCGTACCAATGCCACTTCAACAGACCTTCGCGGGTGTAGCGGTCCGCGAGACTCACTTCAGGGCGCTGCAGCAGCGGAATCGTGGCGTCGTTGAGGCGGATGAATTCCACCATGAAGCGGGCGACGCCGTTGTAGACCAGAAAGGACGCCGTCAGCATCCCCGGCTTGAAATTCTGGAAGCGGCCCCAATAGTGTAGAATGGCAAACAATGTGAACGAAGCCAGCGACTCCATGACCGGCGTATTCCACACACGAACACCGTGAGAGCAGGTGACCGGGACATTCCATTTGCCCGTTCCACACGTCTTCGTGTCGCTGAAGATCGACAGGGGTTCGTAGATCATGGTAAGGCCCGGGATATTCACCGAGGCGGCGTGTCCGTAGCAGCCGTCCCCGCTCACGAGGCAACCGAGCCGACCGATCGCATAACCGAGCGCGAGCGAAGGCATGAACGCATCACCGTAGCGCCAGGTGTCCAGCTTGTGGTATCTCAGATAGATGTAGATGGAACTGAAACTGGCCACGAACCCGCCGTAGAACACCAGTCCCGAACCGCTAAACAGCGTCTCCCAGAGGCCGTGAACGTTGGTGTCGTTCGGATACTTCACACCCATGCCGCGCCAGTAGCTCAGGACGTGATACAACGTATCACCAAAGCTTTTGTCCACGACCCAGATCTGGGACCACACTTCGAACACGAAGCCGATCTTGGAACCGACGATGGCGCCGAACACGGCAAGCAGAAGCGACCAGTCCGCGTGTTCGGGTTTGAGCCCCTTGCGCTGGAGTTCGCGCGGGCAAAGGTACGAAGCCGTGAGAAAGGCGATCACCAGCATGATGCTGAACGTCGAGATGCCGCCCACGGAGGAGCGCCCGGCGCAGCCGAAGGGAATGGTGAACGGGAGCGGAATTTCCTGAAACATGAAGTCCTCTCGGGTCAGGGCGCGTGGCCCGTGAGGGCGGACAAGCAAAAACCTGCGCGCACGCCGCGCGACCGAGCCTGAGCAAAGCGGTCCCGACCGGCAAACCGAGACCGGGAACCGAAGACCGACCGGCGAACCGGCAGGGCCTCAGCGGACGCCCGCGGCCTCGGCTCTGCGGCCCACAATCTCCTCGAGCACGGCGACGTCCTTGGGAATGTCCCGTGTCAGATTTTCGGGGCCTTCCGACGTTACGAGCACGTCATCTTCGATCCGCACGCCAATGCCCCGAAAAGCCTCCGGAGTAGTCGGCGCATCGGGTGAAAAGTAGAGCCCGGGCTCGACGGTCAGAACCATGCCCGGCGCAAACGTCCGCGGCTGACCGTCTACGTAGTAAGAACCGACGTCGTGCACATCGCTCCCCAGCCAGTGGCCCGTGCCGTGCATGAAGAACTGCTTGTAGGTATCAGCCTCGATGAGCTGATCCACACTTCCCGAAAGGGCGCCGAGTTGGACGAGGCCCTCCGTAAGTTCGCGGACGACCTCGCGGTGAAGAGCGTCGAGGCTGTGCCCCACGACTACGCGCTCGACCGCGCGCTTCTGCACCTCCAGGACCAGTTCGTACACGTCGCGCTGCGGACCCAGGAAGCGACCGGTGGCCGGGAAGGTTCTCGTGACATCCGCGTTCTGATAGCCCTTCTCGACGCCAGCATCGATGAGAACGAGATCGCCGGACTCGATGCGCGTGTCGTTCCGGATGTAGTGCAGCACGCAGGCGTTGCGACCGGACGCCACGATGGCCGGGTAGCCTTCGAGTCCGCCGGCCCGACGAAAGTGCATCTGAAAGATGGCCTCGAGTTCGTTTTCCAGAAGACCCGGCCTCGTGCGCTCCATGGCTTCGATGTGCGCGGCCTGCGTGATGCGGGCACACTCGCGGAGCGCATCCTGTTCCTCCGCCGACTTGATCAGGCGCATTTCATGGAGCAGGAGTTGCGGGTGCAGGATACGGACCGGCGCGGTTTCCCCCCGTCGCGCGCGGCGCAACGCGAGATCCGTTTTCGTGAGAATCACGACATCGTGCTCGGGCGAGCGCCCGTACTGATAGTAGAGAGTCGTACGATTCTTGAGTAGAGCCGGAAGCTCGACCGGAAAGCTCTCGATGGGCAGGGCGCTGTCGAGCCCCAACGCGGCCGCCGCCGAGGAGACTCCGAGTTGCGGGCCGTGCCAGATGGCGTGTTCGGGGTCGGCATCGGGGAGAAAGAGCACGGTTCTATCGTGCGTGACTACCAGCGCGCAGTCTTCCTCCTCGAAGCCGGTCAGATAGTAGAAGTCGGAGTTGGGCCGGAACCGGTAGTGAACATCGTTGCTGCGCGCGGGCGCGCGTCCGGAAAACACGATGAGGAGTCCGTCGCGCCCCATCCAGTCCGCCACGCGGCGCCTCCTGGCCACAAACGTTTCGATACTCTGCGTCATGTGCGGTCCCCCGACCCGTCAGGGAACATGCCCTGCGCGCGACCGTTTTGGCCGGCATATTTTTCGGGAAACAGCCGGTCGAAGGCGGCGTACAGGCGATGGGTTCCGGTGAACAGCAGGCACCCCGCGCGGTCTGTCGAAACGACGCCCTCCAGGTCCGCGAGCGCCAGGCAGTCGCCCTCCGCTACAGCAAGGCCCTCCCCCTCGACCTGCACAATGCGAGCGAAGCCGCCCTTCGCCAGCGCCTGCCGCATGAGGGCCGATTCGCGGTCGGGCAGGCAGGCGAAGTAGACAGAGGTCGACGAAGCGCCGGGAAATCCCGGCAGGAACGGCAGCGACCGACCGAGGGTCAAAAGCGCGTCCGGATTGTGCGCGGTGTCGTAACAGACAACGCCCCCTTCGCGCGGCCGCAATTCGAGGCGACCGGGTGGCGCAGGCGGTCGGAAATCGGGCGAGGGTTCGGAGCCCGTGATCTCGCGCAAGGCAGCGCGCGCCAGCGCGAGCGACGAATCCAGATACGTAGCCGACGAACCGGTCGTCTCGGGCACAAAGACGAGGTGCGCGCGGGGACACACGTCCTGGGCCAGTTCACGGATGGTTTCCTTGGACAGCAATGGCTGCGGCGATACGATCACGGTGCGCGCCTCTTCCGTGCAGATGCCCAGTTTCTCCCGGAGGATCAGGGCCGGGTCGCTGCCGAGGACAGCGGTGTGCTCGGGGACGATGGGCATGACGATGACAAACTGGCAGCGGGCGATGCGCGTGGCATCGAGGCGGCCGCCCAGTCCGGCTTCGAACACCGCAAAAGCGAGCTCCCGCTCGGCAAAGAGGTCCCAGGCGATCGCCGTCAACACCTCAAAGTAGCTCAACATTCTGTTTCCACTTAACTCTTGCAGGCTTTGGATTCGCCCCAGAATTTCGGCGGGCGAGATGGGCATGAGATCCAGGCGAATGCGCTCACACACATCCAACAGGTGCGGCGAAGTGTAAAGGCCCACGCTCGGGCGCCCCCCCGGAACAAGCGACGAGAGGAGGGAAGCCAAAAAGAAGGCCGTCGAACCTTTGCCGTTGGAACCCACGACGGCCACGCGAAGGCCAGGCAGTTGCGGACGCCGCAGTCGGGTGGCGCGTTCCAGGAACTCCAGGTTCGCGGCAAACTGCTCCGGCTGGAAGCGTCGAGACCGCTCGGGGTTGATGCGTCGCGCAAGCTCCGCATCCAGATCGCGCGCGGCTGCGGACGCGCTCAGGGGTGTCGATGAGTGGAGCGACGTGAGAGGTGTGCGTGCCTCTTTGACCCTGTCTTTCATGAATGTTGCGGCTAGAAGTGAAACGTGACGCCGAGCATGGTCCGCGGGGCGGTCCGGGAACCCGCTCGTTCGGAAGACAGCCTGCCTCCCTCGAACCGCAACAGCGCGCCGAGCTCTCCGGTCTCCGGTTGAGTGTCCAGGTCCAGGTAGAGGAACGCGGCCGCGGCCAGCAGGGAGAAAATGCCCGCGCCGAAGCTCAGGGATTGTCGCGAGCGCATTCGGTCAGCAAGCCGATCGTTCGACTGCAAGCGAACGATCTCGTACAGGAGGATTTCCTGAGGCAGGTTGCCGGCAGCGGTCAGCTGCG
>CAZPFB010000089.1:0-7304 GCA_964585735.1 uncultured Leptospiraceae bacterium | reverse complement strand
GATCAGGGGCACGTCCCAACGCACGCTTTCCTCGACACGTTCCTCCTGAACCTGGTGGTAGATGTAAGAACCGTAGGCAAAGAGCGTCGTCAGCAGGCTGTAGAAATGCAGGTCGTACCAGGTCCAATCCAGAAGAGCGCGACTGGAGGTTCGGTAGGCCGTTTCCGTATGCCCCGGTCGCATTCCCAGGCGAAGGGTTTTCACGCTGTCATTCGCGAGTTCCACGCCCACAATGCGATCGATGCGTCCCGGCGCGGACACGCGCACGCGGTGGGCGCCCGGGAGGAGGTCCCGTCGCTCCAGGGGAGTCTTTCCGATCCGTTCCGCGTCCAGGTACACGTCGGCGCCGGGAGGATCGCTTACGATGGTGAGACCCGCGCGCCCGACGATCTTCTGGAGCCGCGCGGTCAGGCGCACTTCCGTGCGTTCGATGAGGATCTCCTGGCTGTAGGGTTGGTGACCTTCGCGACGCACCTCGATCCGGTAGCGGCCCGGCACCAATTCCGCGCGCACGGGGCTGCGACCCAGAAAGCGATCGTCCGCAAACACCAGGGCTTCGTCCGGTTCCGTCTCCACCGAAAGGGCCACGGGAGGTTCGCGGGAAAGGAAGCGCACCAACTCCACCGCAAGCGCGGGCGCTTCGCGCAGGGCGGTCCGCTCCCACAGGGCCAGGGCAAAACTGGCGCTGCGACCGGAAAATCGATCAAAGCAACGCAATCGCAGCGCAAGCGAACGACCGGTCGAAGCAGACGCCTGCCCGGTACCCGGGGCAATCGTACCCGAAACCAGAATGTCCGCATCCAGGAGACGCGCGCGCTGAACGTCATCATACAAACGCGCGCGGAAGTTCTCTTTGTTCCAAGCCACGACCGCAACATCCAGATCCACGCGACCGACTCGCTCGGCTCGTTCTTTCGAGGAATCCGTCTTGCGCGGCCCCCCCGCATCGGCAGCGCGGCCTTTGGGGGGCGCGCTGCCCGGCCGCAGGCGAAAGCGCCCCGGTTCGAGCGGCGCAATGATGCTGCCGACGGAACGCAACTGGGCAGCCAGCGACTCGGCCAGAGCTCGCTCCAGATACACGAGATCAGCGGAGGTGCCGTCCGACTCGAGCGGCAGGACCAGCAACCGCAGCGGCCTGCCTGCGGCCGGGCGAGCAGGCGCCGCACCTGCCCCTTCCAGAAAGAAGACCAGGCTGACAATCCCGAGCCCAACGATCAGGCCCCGGGCGCGCGCGCGACAGGATCGCATGGGGCAGGAGCACTGCCGGCGACGCACCGGTAAAGCCTTTTCGATATTGACAGACTTTGCGCGGAACGGGCCCTGCTAACAATATGAAGAAGGCTGTCCTCTACCAACACGTAGCCGTTTGCGCCCTGGGAAGCGCGCTGACCCTGGCGGGCATGCTCGCAGTGGCGTATTGGTTCGGCGGCACCTCGCAACAGATCTTTGAGCGCGTCATGCCCGCGGAAGCCTATGCTCGCGCTCTGGCGGCGGCCGACCTGCCGCTGCGGATCATTCTCGCGCTGGACAACTTGTTCATTCTGCTCTATACACCCGTGTTCTTGTTGCTCGGAAGTGCGCTCTACCGAAAACGAACGCGCTACCTGACTGTGGCAGCCACACTGCTGCTGGTTGCCGTCGCCGTACTGGACTTCCTCGAAAACCATCACATCCAGGTGATGATCGACAGCGTGCAGGCGGGAATCCCGCTTTTGCAGGCCGAGATATCGGAGCGCGCGCAGCAGAGCATGCTCAAGTTCCATTCGTCCTATTTGGGTCTCTTCCTGTTCTCCTTCGTCCTCCCGAGCCAGACGCCACTCGAACGCATTCTCATTTGGGGAATTCGGTTGGCGCTCGTGCCGGCCGGGATTCTGCTCTATGTCGTTCCAGGTGCGGGCGGACGCATTCTCGAACTGCTGCGCTACGGAGGAATGTTCTTCGGCTTTGCGCTTCTGGCCTACAACTACTTCATCCGCAGCCGCGGCCGACATCTCGTTTACGAGTGAAGGCGGTCGCCACCGTCGACGGACGGCAGTGCGCGGACCTGCGCGCCCTCAGATCTGACAGGTGAGAAAGCGACCGCGGGAAGACTTCAGAAACCAGGAGCGTCGATCCCGCGCGGGCACGACGCTCACAAAACAATCGTGGGTGTCGTGTAGGTTGTGTTCGCTCACGCGCCTTCCGCTCGCTTCATCGAGAATCACGATGCTGCCGTCCAACTGAATGACGAGGATGCGACCGTCGCCGGTGAAGTACGCACGCCCGACGTCCAGGTCGGGCACGCGCAGCAACTCCTGGCCTTCGAGGTCCAGCACGCGCAGCGAAACGTCCCTTCCCGCCACCAAAAGCCGCGAACCGTCCGGCGAGAAGTCGACCGCCCAGGTGTACTCGCCCTGAGAGAGCCGATCCGTTGTCAGCTTTCGGTGGGCCACATCGAACAGCACCACCTTCACGCCGTCAGCGGCCAGGGCCAGCGAGCCGTCTGCGGACCACGCCACCTGCCCGGTGTACGCGCTGAGCCACTTGGGCAGCTTGGTTGGCTTGGTCGCGCCCTCGCCCAGGAGTAACAGAGTCCCGTCGTCGCAGCCCACGAGCAGCCGCCGGTCGACAGGAGAGAACGCCAGGGCCTTTGCGTGGCGCCCCGTCTTGAAGACCGTGACGGGTTCGAGGTCGGGCAGCGTCAGCAGGTGCACGCGACAATCCGAATCCGAAACGGCGGCAAGCGTACCGTCGGCGCTTGCGGCAGCCTGAAAGAGCGTGGGGTCATCGCCGGAAAGAGTGCGGGTGCTCACTGAACGGCCCGCCAGGTCGGTTACCCGAACCGTATCCCGACAGATCCAGACGCAATGCGTCGCGGTGACTCCCTCCAACACAGCATCGATGAAAGTAGCCTCTTGGGGATTGAGGCGCTTCCAATCAGACAGGGAGCGCAGGTCCACGCGCAGGTCCTGCTCGTACACCAGCGCGATCCGCTCTCCGTCCGCGGAAAGACACGCGTTGACCTGCCCCCAGACGTAGTCGAACTTGTGACTGCTTCGCACCGCGCCGCTCGGAAGATCCATGATGCCGACCACGAAACCGATCCGGTCGTACTTCCTATAGAGGAACTCCGTCAGCACCAGGCGGTCCCTGCCCGACCGACAGACACGGTAGTCCGAAACGGGCAGAGGATGGGACCACGCTTCGAGCGTGTCCAGATCCACGACCAGCAGCCCGTCGGCTGCAATCGCGAGGAAACGATCGCCCTGGCCGCAGAAGCAGAGGTGACGAATCTCCCCCTCGCCGCCCTCGAGGGTCTTTTGCTTGCGGCCGGAACCGTCGCGAAGCACCACCGGGAATTGACCGTCCATGTCGGTCGCGAGCCGTTCCCCATCCGAGGACACTGCCAGGTGCTGGGAGGGCTCCCTCTTCAGAGAGACGCTCTGCAGGCGTTTTCCAGTCCGTGAATCGAAGGTGAGGATGTTGCCTTCGGTCAGGACTACGAAGCGCGCGCCGCTCGCCGCAAATTCTCCCGAGCGAAAACCGTCTGCCTGGAAGTGACAGACTTCTGCCCCGTCTGCAAAATTCAGAACCGTGACATCCACCGCTTCGCTGTCGTACTCTTCGCGCCACAGCACCGCCAGAGTCGTTTCGTCCGGGGAAAGCAGGATCTGGTCGGGCTCGGTACCCGGAACCTCGAGAGTCCGGACCACCCGGCCGCTCGCTGGGTCCCACACGTGAATCAGCGCATCCTGGCCGAGACTCACGAGAAAGCCCGAAGCGGTGAAGAGAACGTCGCGAATGCCGCCACCGCCACCCTCGGGCGCCGAGCTGTGGCGCCAGTTCGAACTGCCGTGTTCCGACAGGATCCGCAATTCGGCCGGCGCGGCTGCCGTCTCCGGCATCGGGGTCGTTCTCAGGTGGGTGGGGAGCGCCGCACGAACCAACGCGGCCGGCGTTTCTCCTTCCGTCGTCTTCCCGACTTTGCCGTAGCGAGGAAGTCTCGGTCGCTCTTTGCCCTCGGGCACTCCAAGGCGACGTTCGAGAAAGTCGAGCACGAACTCTTCGATCGACTCCGCCACAGCATCCGTCTCGAACGCCGCGTCGTGATGCAGCAGGAATACGGGCATGCCCTGCTTCGTGCGCCGACTGAGATCCAAATAGTATACATCGCCTGAGGAATCCATCCCGATGGGATAGAGAGCTTCCGGTACTTCAGGCTCGACCAGGTGAAGTTCCTTCTTGGTGAGCTGGCGCTCTTCCTCTACCTCCTGGCGGTGATTGAGGAGCGTGTTGCGAAAGGCCCCGGCCACTTCGCCGAGCGATTGCATGGGGACGATGACGTGATGCGGCGACCCGCGCCGGATGTCGTCGCCCAGGCCGTTGTGCATGAGGTAGAAAGCGCGCAGTACGTGCGGCAGTCGGAACTGATAGCGCGCCTCGAACCTGTCGATCTCCTCAGGGGTGAGCGCAGCGCCGAGGAGTTTTGCGGCGCCCTCCGGCGAGCGGCTCGTGAAATAACGAAGGATGTCCTGGAGCTCCGGGAATTCGGTGGCCATTCGGGCTACACGGGCGACCGCGCGCTGTTTGTGTCAAGCCCGAGCCAATAGACATGCTTGGCGCACCGGAAGTTCCAACAAAACCCTCCGCGGTTTAATGACGGAAAAAGCGCAACGATCCTCCCTTGCGGAAGGCGTGCCATCTACATTTCCGCCACAGTCCAATCGCGACCGCACTACAAGCCGGCCGTCGAGCGCCGGTCCTTGTACAAGGACATCTGGCACCGCCACTGGAACACCTTCGTCCGCAACATTGCTCATCGTGCCCTTCACCTGCAAGAGCCGACTCTGCTTGTCATGCAATCGCAAGCGATTGTTCGGTTGGTCCGTGTCTTTCGACGCGGCTTTGCACCGGAGTTCATGAACCGCGTTGCCGCAACGGTCTTTCGAAACAAGGCGCACCTGCACTCGCATCTGTCACGCGGACGCTGGCGCTCTACCGCACCGCTGAATACCTGGCATCCGGCTTCTTTCACAACAGCCGCATTCAGAACGTGAACCATGACAACGCCACCATCACGTTCCGCTACCGCAGCCGACTCGACGCCCGCACACGCGAGAAGCGCTTCGCCGAACTGACGCTGCCCGTTCACGAGTTCATGGCGCGCATGTTGTACTACCTGCCGGACCACCACCGCAAATCCGTCAGGTACTACGGCTTCTACGCCGCCGCGTACCGAAAGTCGCGAATCCAGAAGAAGCCCGAAGCCTGCTCCTGGGCGGCAGCCATTTCCAACTCCTTCGAGGCTGATCCCGAATCCTGCCCGGACTGCGGAGAAACCGTGCTCCGCTCGCTGGTGTTCTCATTTCAGGCGCGCAAACTGGAGCGCAACCTGCGCCGCCAGTACACCTTCCACGAAGGCTATTTCCGCCCCATCCGCCCACCGTGATGAAAAATTCGGCTTCCATTCGTCCATTCAACCCGCGCAGCCATCCGATTTTTCAGCAGCGCTCCGCGCCCGGCCCCGACACGCCCAACGTCCGCGAAAATTTCTTGCCTGCTTCATTTCGGAGCATTTCATAGGCGGCACGTTCGCTTTTCGGGGGCTTTGAAGTCCGCTGCCGGTAATTTGCAGTTGTGTCGCGGCGGGAAACCAGGTGGCAAGCAGTGCGTGAACGACGTTCAACTTCCTTGAAGATAAACTCAAGGACGCACTGGCCGCACGCTTTGTTATCTACGATGCGCAGGGCCTGAACGATTGGACCTGGTCGCATCTTCCCTTTGTGGCCAAAGGCGCCATGGAGGCGTAGCAGCGATGCAGGCAGGTTACTGTAGTATGACTCGAAAGATACCACTGGCTCTACTGATTCTTTGGTGTGCGACCCTCTTAGCGGCGCTGCAGAAGCCTTTCTCGCAAGATCAACTCACCGGCTTCGAGTTCTATCGGGACGTGGCCGGCCTCAGAGAAGCGCTCGGTTCCGGATTCGATCCCAACCTGCCCATGCCCGGGTCGAACATGCTGCCTCTGGTTCACTACTGCCGGCGGGGATGGGTGGAAGGCATGGACGTGCTCCTTGCCTCCGGTGCGCGCGTTGATGGGGCGGCGCACCGTCAGGAAGCGGCAGCGTGCGCTCTCTCGTACTTCGAGGAAAACGCGGGGGCCTTCGCGCGAGTTCTGGGGGAAAGTGGCCAGGGCGTGCGCGATTACCACGTCGCCTACCATGACTATGTCGGCCGCCGGACCTACGGCATGCTCCAGCGGTTGCAGCGGCTCGGCCTGCAACCGGGCCGGGACACGTGGACCAAAGCGTACCGCCTGGCGCTTCAGCGTGGCTCGGCATCGCTGGCCGCATTTGCCGAGACGGCCGGCGCTCTTTCGGCAACGGAGCGAACCGCGATGCTGGGTTTGGGGCGACCGCTGTCCCAATTGCATCCCAGACTCCTCGGTCGCATGCTCGCAGCCGGGTTGAATCCGAACCGGGTTGTCTTCAACACCGAGACCCTTCTGGAGTACGCCGCGCTTCAGCAGGAAAACGCGGATCTGTCCGTGGTTCGTATGCTGCTGCGTGCCGGGGCTTCCCCGCGGAACGTCCGGGCAGCGCCCCTGTGCTCCCTCGTGCGGCGCAAGCAATCGGACATGTTGGCCCTGCTCCTGGGTGCCGGCGCCCGCGCTCCTGACGAGAGCTGTGGTGTGCACAAGAACCTCAAAGAGCACGCGCTGGCCTTCTATCACGGCCCAACATTGCGCCTGCTCGAGCGCTATCGCCCGCAGGCGCGTGTTGCGAAGATAGCCTTCGATTACAGCGCTCTGGAAGACCCGCGCCGGACATACGCAAACGCAATCGTCCGTGCGCAAAAGGAAATTGCAGAGGCGCCAACGAACGTGCCGCCGGATATCGCCCGGGATAGCTACGGCTGCCCGAGCATCTTCGAGAACGCGGTGCGAGCAAACAACCTGACGTATGTCGCCTCGGTTTTGCGGGCGGGTCCGCTGCCCGCCTGTATGGAGAACCCCTGCACCAACGTTCTACATCACGCGCAGTCCAAGGAAATGATCGCCCTCCTGGTTTCTTCGGGCGCAGCCCCAAACGGCTGCGAAAAATCTACGCCGCCGCTGCATCGCTTCTTGGAGTATCGCCGCAATTTTCGCAACTCTCCGACGTTGGCAAAGGTTAGTCGGGAGGAGTATGCGGCCGTTCATCAAAGGGAGCTGGAAATGACGGCGGCTCTGATCGGCGCAGGCGCAGACATCCACAGGCAGGATTCCGATCAGAGTACGCCCCTGCATGTGGCCGCGCGTTTCGAGCTTGAGGGGGCTGTTCTCG
>CAZPFB010000088.1:14014-22696 GCA_964585735.1 uncultured Leptospiraceae bacterium | reverse complement strand
CCCCGTCACGGCCCCTCGCGGTTTTGTTCGACCCAGAGAGCGGCCGCAGGCTCACCATCGAGACGAACGCCCCGGGCTTGCAGTTGTACACGGCGAACGGCCTGGCCGGAACGAGGGGTCGCGGCGCTTCGTACCGTAACCATGCGGGTGTCTGCCTCGAGTGCATGCTGCCCGTGGACGCGATTCACCATCCTCGCTGGCCATCGCCCATTCTCGAACCTGGAGCGGTGTATCGCCAGACGACCGTCTTTCGCTTCGATGTGGTAGGCTCAGGTTCCTGAAGCGGGAGCAGTTACGACAGCACGTCGGTCCAACTCGCGCTTGAGTCGCTCGAAGACCGGCTGGAGTTGCGGGGAGCGATTGAAATTCGGATAGAGGATGGTGGTCCGTCGCGCCTCTTCTTCGGCGCCCCTGCTGCCAAAGCTCGGGTGACGCGCCACCAGATCGAGGAACGGCGTGCGATCCTCCTGTGGCAGCTCCTCTTCGTCCATGAGGATGAGCGCATCGTACAGGAGGTGCACGATGCGCCGGTAGCGGTCGATGCGATCTCGGATCTGGGTGAGGATTTCGCGGGTTCGCGCCGTGTGCGCCCATCCTGGTTCGTCGAGGGCGGCAGTGAGTTCGTCCTGTATCGTATCGAGGGCTTCGAAGACCGGGCGAAGCTCCTCGCGCTTTCGTTCCGGCAGACGCAGTTGCGCAACGGCGCGCAGAACCGTATCTTCCGCTACGCGGAGTCGGCGCGAAAAAATACTTCGGTAGCCGAAGAAGGAAATGCCGGCGTTGACGATGAAACCACTGGAAGCGCCGATGGAGATGGCCAACATCCGCGAAAGGAAGGTCTCGGCGGTGGTGGCCTGAGGCATGGCCGGCAGAAAGAGGGCCGTGAAGGCCGCCACCGGCACGGCCTCGGGTCGGCGCAGGGCGAGCATGAGGAACACAGCGCCGATCACGGCCGGAGCGATCGCATACAAAAGAGGAAGGCGCAACTCGCCCGCGGCCCACATGGCAATGGCGCCGAAGATTCCGCCGATCACGCTGCCCGAAAATTGTACGCTCGCGCGCCTCAGTCCAAGCAGAACCGTGGGGGCGACACACATGATCGAAACAAAAGCAGAAGACACATGGTCCCGGTTGCCGAGGGGCACGTCCAGAACCAGCGCGAACGCGACAGCCAGGCCGGACTTGAGAGGAACGTAGCGGATGTCCGAAAGGATGCGTCGCGGCGGCAACAGAATCTCGCGCAACATGCTGGCTTACGGGCGATCGGGCGTGAAAGTCCGGGGCGCGTACTGCTGGCGCAGTTCGTCGGCCGAAAGGCCGTCCCGTCGCGAGAGTTCCTGCTGGAAGACGGCCCGCTTGGGGACGTAGTCATCGCGAAGGGGGATCTCGAGTTTCGCGGCCGTCTCATTGAAGCGGTTCGAGTAGACGACGAACGAATGCTTATCGATCCCGCACTGATCCAAAAGGATCCCCACCATGGTCAGACCAAGCCCGGCTCCTTCGCTGTCGTCACCGTGTTCGGCGTAGAACTCGAAGAGATTCGAAAAATTCTGCGCAGTCCGAAACTTGCGGCGGATCCTCATCTCTTCGTACGGGAGGAGATGGAAGTTGTTCTTCACCTTGATGTTGAGGACGTTCGGCTGGTAGTAAAAGGTTGCGGTTACGGGGTAGTCGCGCTCTTTGAAGCGTTCGCGGTACTCGACCACCTTGTTTTCGACCAGGTGCTCCTTGAGGTAAGCCACACCCTTTTCGTAGTCGTCGGGATTGTTGGCATCGAGGCCCTGCTCCTCGAAGACGATCCGCTTGAGGTTGGCCTTGGTGGCGTTGATGACGAGCTCCTTGGCCGCTGTGTACACCACATCGAACAAATCGAGGCGACCGAACCGTTCGAGGATCGTGCCCGTTATGATCTTGAGTACCATCTCGCCGTAGTCGGACAGATAGTATGTTCGAAAGGAAATGATGAGGTTCGAAGCGACCGCTTCGCTGATCATCCGATTGAGTTCGCTTTCCGACTTCCGCATGGAATTCCCCGGACCACCAACCACCCTCCGCAAATGTACGGAAGGCCGCCTCCAAGCATGGATTGCGGGCCACGCAGGGGTTCGTATTCCTGTCGCTGACTCCGGGGGCCGGTCAAGGCAAAATTTCGGTCCGGTTCGGGCCGCGGCAGCACGCGCGCCCCCCGCATTCTCGCGGGAGTGGCGCTCCCGGTTGGGCGCCTCTGCCCGGGAAGACGGACCCTCGCCGCGCGCTCGCGAGGTCCCGAGCGACGCTGCGCTGTTGGTCCCGATCCGCTCGGCCGCTGAGAGCGCGCGTGCCGCACGCGTTCCCGAACCCGCGGGCATTCGCCACCCAAAGACCCTTTTCCGCACGCCCTCCTGCTTTCGATCGCTGTCCTGGACGGGAATGCATTCGTGGGACAGAGTCTGGGGAAGAGTGCGATGACATTCGTGGCGATTCAAGCGGGTCGGCCGCGCCGAGACGCCGGAGAGTTCCGGCCGCGATTGTGCACTCGTGACGCAACTCAAGGGCGCGCCGATGGCTTCGGCCGAATGTGGGAAGCGGCTACGCCCCGGATCAACCGCGCCAGCCCGGGCGAACCTGCGACAACCACTCATGCAGGTCCGGGTGTTTCTTGCGGGCAGCCTTCACGACGGCCAGCGGGTTCTTGGCGGGGTGGATGTCGTGCTTAGCCAGAAACTTGAGAAATGCTTTGTGTTCCTTTTCGTTTTGTTCCTCCGGGTCCGTGAAATCACCGTCGAAGGGTTCCCAGTCCCGGTTGGTGGCGAGGAGCGAGAGGAATTCGGAGAAGTTGTCGGCGAGCACCGTCGTGCCTTCGCCTTCGCCCCCGAGGTAGATCACCGGCGCTTCTTCCGGCGTTCGAGTGTCGTAGAGCCAGAAGCAAAAGAGCCCGGCAATGCCGTCGTGCCCGAAGACCCGCACGTGCGACCACCCGGCTTCGTTGCCCCGAAACCACTCCCGCACGCCGTCCCACTCGTCGTGGTCCACCTCGAAGGAACCTGAGAAGAACGCCGTGTGCTTGTCCCAGTAGTCGGCCAGCGCACCGAGCAACTTGGGAACTTTGTGGGGGGCGAACTTCTCTTTGAGCTTTTCCTGCGTTTCGGCCATGGGCCGAATCGGCGGGCCCGTGGAGTTCGATGTCGAGCCCAAATCGGGTGCACACCTGTCTTCCCTGTGGAGCGGGTGCACCTCCAGTTCCGGGGTCAAAGGCAAGCGGCCTTTCTTCGACTGCTTCCCGTTGACATCGGGCGAGTCCCGTCCCACAACGGGCGGGTGATGGCGCGAGCTTCTTGTCAGAGCAAACGGCCAGGAAGTCAGCGATCCGCGCTGCTTTCGCTGCTGTTGTTCCTGGTCGCCCCGCCGCTTCCCGGCCACAAGGAGTATCCGCTTGCACCGGGCGCGGTACTTGCCGACGCAGACGCGATTGTCCGGGCCAAAGTCGTCGAGGCCGAACTCGATCGGGCCCGCTGCTACTCTTCCTGGACTTTTCAACTGGAGACCGTCGCCCGTTTGAGGGGGGAGGGGGCGCCGGAGCGCTTCACCTTCAGCTACGACGTGTTCTTTCCCCGGAAAGCCGAGTATCCCTGGCAGAAGGATTGTCCGAGCGTGCACTACACGCGACCGCCGGTGGCCCCCAACATGCAAAGAGGCGCCGAGGTTGTGGCAACCCTCAAGAAAGACAAACGCGGAAGGTGGCAGGCGACGGGCACCCTGTCGCCTGAAGAATACGCGCGAAACCAAAAGTAGCGTTCGCGCTCAGGCGATTTTGGTCGCCGTGACCTTCACGGACGCGCCGCGAAGAACGCGGCCACCAGTACACCCAAGACGACTACCGCGAGCTGCCCGAACACCGCAAGGATAGTCCACGTCAGGCGACCACCGCGCACCGCGGTCCAAAGCGCAAGCAGGCCGTGACCGAGAAACCACCAACCGAGGTCCCGCGAGAGCAACTCCAGGTACCTCGCAAAGAAACCTGGAGGGCCGACGCGGGCCAGGGCCTGCGCCTGGTCGCCCAAATACTTACCTACCGCGAACGACAACAGCGGCGAGTTCAGCGCATGGTAGAAAAACAGAAACACCAGCGCAAACAGCAGGCTCTGGGCGGCCGGATACAGGCGAAAGATTCGCTCGTTCTCGCGGAGGGCTGCGGCCGCTCCGAGCGCGACCACGAGCAGGAGCGAAAGGAACGTGAGCGCATCCAGGGTGCGAAAGACCCACACGGTGTAGGCCATCTCGGCCAGCGCACAGCCCGCGCCGATCCACAGGGACGTGCGCTGCCGGAAGAAGAGGGCGGCCACGAGAAAGGCGAGCGCCGGCAGGAGCCCGAACAACAGAACGAGCGAGTTCATTCGCCGAAAACGGCCCGCCATGTGGCGGCGATGTTCGTGCTCTGCATGAAAGCCGTTCCCACGAGGACCGCGTCCGCAAAGGGCTCGACCCGGTTGCGGCCTTCCCGCGACTCGACTCCGGACTCCGCGACGATTACCGCGCCCGGCCGCACCCCGCGGATACGCGGGGCCAGCCGCTCGGTCAGACTCAGATCCATGCGCAGCGTATCCAGGTCGCGGTGGTTGATGCCGATGATGTCGGCCCCCACTTCGAGCGCGACTTCCACCTCCCTCTCGTTGTGGGTTTCGACGAGCGCGTCGAGGCCGAAGTCGGAAGCGCACGCAAGCAGGCTGCGCAGCTTTTCGGTGGAAAGCAGACGCACGATCAACAGAACGGCGTCGGCGCCCGCCGACCAGGCTTCCTCCACCTGAACCGGCTCGAGTGTGAAGTCCTTGCGGATGACCGGCACGCCCACGGACCGGCGCACGGCGCGCAGGTCCGCAAGCGAACCCTGGAAGAAGGGCCCGTCGGTGAGTACCGATATTCCCGCCACACCGAGTTGTTCGTACTCCTGCGCGATGGCCGCCGGATCGTAGTCGGCGCGCATCAACCCCTGGGAGGGGCTCGCCTTCTTGCATTCGGCAAGAATCCGCAGGGGCGCGCCGGGCGGGCGCTGCAGGCTCTTCTTCAGACTTCGGACCGGTCCGCTGCGCTCGGCAAAGGGCGGTTCCAGAGAGGCCAGCTCGCTGCGCTTGGAAGCGACGATCCGGTCGAGCAAAGCGTCACCGGCGGGGGAATGTGCGGCGCCCACTCAGGCTCCGAGGGCTTCTTCTTCCGTCTCGTAGATGTCGAACAGGGAAGTGAGTTCGATGACGTCAAAGATACGCTTTACGGATGGTTTAATATTGCTTAGTTTTAGGGTGCCCTCCCGCGCGTTGAGCTTGCGCAGGGTGGCAATGCAGGCGCGGAATCCAGAGGAACTCATGTACTCCACACGGTCCATGTTGAGTACGAGGTGTTTCTGGTTGTCGTTGTCGATGAGGCGGGCCAGTTCCTCTTCCACCTCATTGGCAACGGACACATCCATGCGGCCTTCCAGATAAACGACCAGTTTGTCCCCGACTTTTTTCGTGTTCAACAAGGCCCTTCCCCTAAATCACGGTTGGAGGCTACTTTTTGTCCGGGATTCCCGGATGTCAATATTTTATGCCGGGTTCGGCCCCATGTCGAAGACCAAATTAGGACTGCTCGTCGTCGATGCCCACGCTCTGGCCTACCGCGCCCACTTCGCCCTACAGCAGACGGATCTGACCGACCCGGTCACCGGCCAGCCGACCGGCGCGCTCTTCGGCTTCTTTCGGATGCTCTTCAAGATCCTGCTGGAACGCAAGCCGGAGATGACGGCCATCGTCTGGGACGCGCCCGGCCGCACGTTCCGCGACGGGCTCTACACCGAATACAAAGCCAATCGCAGTCCCATGCCCGATGAACTGCGCGGACAAATCGAAGAGATCAAAGCCCTGTGCGCTCAGTGCGCCTTCGCCAGCCTGGAGGTGCCCGGCTTCGAGGCCGACGATCTCATCGGAACACTTGCGTTTCGCTTCGGTCGGCGCAAGAAGGTGCTCCTCCTTTCGTCGGACAAGGATTGTTACCAGCTGCTCAGCGATCGCGTGTCCATGCTGCGCGGACGCCGTGGCGTGACCGATTTCGTGGTGATCGATCCAGCCTGGGTCGAGCAGGAGATCGGCGTGACCTGTGCGCAGATCCCCGACTACATGGGGCTCGTCGGGGACTCGAGCGACAACATTCCCGGCGCTCGCGGCATCGGCCCCAAGACCGCGGCGCAGTTGATCCAGCAATTCGGGTCCATCGAAGGGATCTACGAACGAATCGAGGAGGTCGCCTCCAGGTCCACGCGAACGAAACTGTTGGAGTCCAAGGAGAATGTGCTCGTATCACGCAGGCTCGCCACCATCGACACGGATGTGCCCGAACTCCGCGAGCTCACTGAAGCCGCGCTGCTCACTCCGGATTTCACGGTGGAGTCCGTCGCCCTTCTCTTTCGGAAGCGCGGCTTTCAGCAGATCTACCAGGACCTCACGAAGGCGCGCAGCTCACGGCGCACGGCGAAGCTGCCCGCCGGGCAGGCGGCCGGCGCTGACGTTGGCCGCGGGGTCGGTACTTGGAGCGCAGCCGGGGACGACGCAGGCGACGAGGGTGACGCGGTTGAAGAAGGCGAAACAGGCGACGGACCGGGCGGTCGCACTTCGCGCGGCGGTTCGGTTGGTCCGATCGGCAGGTCGGGTGCGGCCAACGGCGATTACCAATTGGTGAACACGAAGGAGGCGCTCGAATCGCTCGTCGAAAGATTGGCCCAGGCAGAGCGACTCGCCGTCGACACCGAGACCGACAGCGAAGAACCCATGCGCGCGCGCCTCGTGGGCGTGGCGCTCGCGGCCGAGCCGGGGAAGGGGTACTACGTGCCGATTGCCGTGGCCGACGCGCCCTATGCGCAGCAGTCCCTTCCACTGGATGTGGCGGGCCCCATACTCGCCCGGCTGCTTCGCGCGGCCCGGCCGGCTAAAGTAGGCCAGAATCTGAAGTACGACCTGCTCGTGCTGCGGCGCCACGACATCGAGCTCGCGGGCGCCGAGTTCGACACCATGATCGCCTCCTACCTGTGCAACCCGGGCGTACGCAGGCACAATCTGGACGACATGGCGCTCGATCACCTCGGTCTGTCGACCATACGCTACGACGACATCGTGGGAACGGGTCGCAATCGGGTGACGTTGGCCGAAATTCCTCCGGAAGCCGTGCGCGACTATGCGGGCGAAGATGCTGATCTCACCCTGCGCCTACGGGGCGTGCTCGCCGAAAAGCTCGAGAAGCTCCAGTTGGACCATGTGTTTCGGGAAATCGAACTGCCCCTCGTGCCGGTGCTGGCCGGAATGGAGGAGGCGGGGATGTCGATTGATGCGGCGTACTTTGAGGGCCTGTCCAAACAGTACGAGCGCTCTGTGCAGGGATTGGAGTCGCGGATCCACCATCTGGCTAAAGGTGAGTTCAATATCAACTCCACGAAGGAGCTCCAGCAGATCCTGTTCAGCGAGCTGGGTCTGCCGCACGGAAAGAAGACCAAGACCGGCTATTCGACGGACCAGAACGTGCTCGAGGGCTTGCGGGGCGTGCATCCCATCGTGGACGCGCTTCTCGACCATCGTCGCCTCGTGAAGCTGAAGGGCACCTATATCGATGTGCTGCCCGGACTGGTCAACCCGCAGACCGGCCGCATCCACACGAGCTTCAATCAGACGATTGCGGCCACGGGCCGGTTGAGTTCCAACGAACCCAATCTCCAGAACATCCCCATTCGCGAGGAAGAGGGGCGCGCCATCCGCCGGGGCTTCGTGGCGGGGGAGGGTCGGACACTGCTCTCGCTGGACTATTCGCAGGTAGAACTGCGCTTGATGGCGCACTATTCCCAGGACGAGGGGCTGATTTCCGCCTTTGCCGAAGACCTGGACGTGCACGCGCGTACGGCCTCGTCGCTCTTCGGCGTGTTTGAGCAAATGGTGACGCCCGAAATGCGGTCCAAGGCCAAAGTAGTAAATTTCTCTATAATATATGGAGTCACAGAGTTCGGACTGGCCCGCAGCCTGAGCATCTCGCGTCCGGAAGCGCGCGACTATATAGCCCGCTTCTTCGAACGGTATCCAGGCGTTCGCCGCTACATGGACGACACCATCCTGCGCGCCCGCGAAACGGGCTTCGTGCAGACGCTTTCGGGTCGCATTCGCCAGATTCCCGAAATCGCCTCATCCAACCGATTTCGCAGAGAGGGCGCCGAGCGTACGGCGGTGAACACGCCGATTCAGGGCACGAGCGCGGACATCATCAAGCTGGCCATGATTCAGATCGAGGGCGAACTGCGCAGGCGGAAGCTTGCTTCGCGCATGGTTCTTCAGGTACACGACGAGTTGGTCTTCGACGTCGAGCCCGACGAAAAGGACGAGGTCCTCGAAGTGGCGCGGTCGGGTATGGAGGGCGCCATGGAACTGCGGGTGCCGCTGAAGGTGGACTTTGGGTTCGGGCAAAACTGGGCGGATTGCAAGGGGTGAGGGGGCCGTGCTCGATCTCCAAAGTCACCGAGCTTCCAGCAAAGCGAGAAGCCTGCGCGCTTCTTCCGTGAGCTCTGCCTTGATGTCGACAGGCTCTTCGGGTCCGGCCGGAGCGAAGTAAGCGCGCGCCAGCCGTCGGATTTCCGGCATGGCCCAGACGGCAGACCGTCCTTCGCGCGCGATCAGGCGCAACGCCACGAGCGCCGAC
>CAZPFB010000088.1:0-14004 GCA_964585735.1 uncultured Leptospiraceae bacterium | reverse complement strand
ACAGGTCATACTTCTCCAAGAAAGCGACCACCGCCGGTCGATCTTGGGGCAGTACGGGGGGCACGCGTTCGTCGGTATCCGCGCGAAGGCTGCGAACAACGCCAAGGTTCCGGACGGCCAATCGCCCCATGGCCGCGAAAACGTCTGCGACGACCAACCGGACGGTAGGGTCCTCGTCCTTGGAACGCTCGGTCAGCACGGCCTCGATTGTGGCCAGGTGCGGGAGCAGGTGATCAGGGGCGGGTGTTGGCGGATCGAACGCCCTTTCGGCGCCAAAACGACCTTCCCAGAAAAGCCGATCGAGAACAAAGACACCCTCCCTGCGCTCCTTCCTCTGCGGGCTTCGCGTAAGCCGAACGATTTCGCCCATATGCACGGCGATGAAGCGCCCGGGCATCCGCAAGGCCCTGGCCGCTGCCCATCGCAGGTGGCCATCCGGATGAATAAGCGATTCGAGGGCTGTCCGCGCGGCAGCAGTGAAGAGCTGTTCTACCCAAGGCTCCGATGGGAAGAGGTCCTCGAATTCGGATTCGCGGTTGAATCCGAACGCCGTGAGAGCCACGCTACGAACCAAAGCCGAGGGATCGGTCAGACCGAGTGCCAGGTGGCGCAAGACCGGTTCCCGGCTTCTCTCGGGACTGAGTGCCCGAAGGATATCCGCGCGCCTCACCGCGTCCAGGGTGTTGTAGCGCGCGCGAAACTCCGGCGCGCGCTCAACGACAACTCTTGCGGCGAGCGAGGACCCACGCGCAGAACAGAGCACAGATGGTGGTCCTTCGCAGCGCCCCCCTGCAAATCGGCGCCGATCGCCCGGATGCCGCGACCACCACCGACTCCACCTGTCGCACTTTGCGTTTCAATCCCGGCACTTGAAAGCGGAGGGTGGAAAAAAACCGGCCCCGGCTTGCACCGGGGCGACGAATAGAAGGGTACGGTCTGTGCTGCTGCCAGCCTCCGCAGAGCGGGGCGATGCGCACAACACAGTCAAACGGTGATCCCGGCAAACAACATCGTCAACCACGAAAAGCTTGGCCCCTTGAAAAATGTTTCCCGAAAGTGCGCACGGGCCGTGAATGGTTGCGGTGCGCAAAGGACTTTTTGCGCCGCACCAAATGCGGTAGGTGTCTGCGGCCGTGAAGTACTCCCGAACGCCGGCGCTTCAGCCGCTTCCGCGGCCGCTCCCGGTCTGTGGCTCTTGGAGCACCTGCCCGGTTTCGTGGCAGTACGCCGTCAGGTATCCACCGTACCCGCAGCCGGTGTCAATTCCCAGCGAGCGCTGGCCGTGAAGGAGTTCGCTCGCGCGCTGTCTGCCGAACATCTGGATAGAAGTGAAGTGGCCGAAGTACACGAACTTGCCGCGCCACTCGGCCTCGCGCGACACCCAGTCCCAACGTATCCAAAACAGATCGTCGGGGTCCTGCTCTCGGGGGTCGGTAGAATCGGCAATGCGCAGCCCTGCGTGTACGGCCAGGAACTCGTCATGCTCGTAGTAGAAGCGCAGGGCCTCGAAGAAGGAGCGATGTTCAGGGGGTAGGGCTTCCCACGGATCCTCTGGCTCCAGGCCGTACGACTGGAGGGTCGTACCGGCGCCGAAGTTGGCCCGGCGCCAATGGGAATCGGGGCCAAGAAGCTCCGGATGCTCCCTGGCAAAGTCGAGCCTTCCGAAGTGCGCCAGCATCGCGTCTTCGTGGTTGCCGCGCAGGAACACGGCCCGGTGTCGTTCGCGAAGCAGGCGTTCCACTACTCCGCGCGGCTCCGGCCCGCGGTCGATGTAGTCACCCAAAAACACCAGGTCGTCCTCTTCGGGAATCTCCGAGAGGATGGCTTCGAGGGGATCCATGCAGCCGTGAATGTCTCCGATGATCCACGTGCCCACGCTATGGCCTGACTTCGCGTCCGCGGGCCACAACCCTTTTTCGAAAAGCAATCAACGGACCCCTCCCGAAGCACGATAATCAGGAAGAGTCCCGCTTGTGCTTGCAGTCCGGAGGCGGAATTCCGGAGGGTTCCTTCATGTCATCGCCTTTGAGCCAGAGCGTAAGCTTTCTTTTTGCACCCCGAGCAAAGCTCCTGGCCGCCCTGCTCGCATTGATCGTGGTGGCAGGGGACCGGACGCCCGTCGGCGCTGAGACAAACGGTCGCCCAAGCCTCTCGCGGGCGGAGAAGGTGGCGCGGGCGAGGGCTTCTTACTATCGCGTCCGACGCGGGGACACGCTCGGTCGTATTGCGCGCCGCTTCCGGACCACGCCCGCCGTGCTCGTTCGTTGGAACAGCATCGAGAAGCAGGGTCAACTGCGCGCGGGCAGTCGCATCCTCGTGCCTCCTGTGAAAACGAAAGCGCGCCGTTCGCGCGCGGCTGCCTCGAAAAAGAAAAAGGAAGCGCGACCGCCGGAGAGCCACGCGTGGTCGAAGGCACCTTCCGGTACCGCACTTCTTCTGCCGAAAGGATTCGAAGCGCCGAAGCCGCGCGAGTTGCGATTTGCGGATCCGGATTTCGAAGTGCGCCTCTTTGCGCGGGCCTTTCGACAGGGTGAAGCTGGCTACCTCGAACTCGTGCGAAAGGCAGGCAGGGGTCAGGCGACCACCTCCCAGGCCAATGTTCGGGTCTACTTCGCAGGAAGCGAGGTTCCGCTCCACAAGACCGAGTACGGTTTTCGCGCGCTGCTTGCGTTCTCACCGTACCGAAAGCCCGGCACCGAGTCGCTGGAACTGGCGCCTTCCGGCGCGGCCGCGCGGCGGGCTTACCGGGTGACGATCGCCCGCGGCGACTTCCCGACCGTCGTGTGGAAATCCTTCCTCGGCGATTACGACCGACCGCGACCCAAGCTTACCGAAGAACAAAAGCGGCAAGCGGCCGAGCGCGCGCGTCGAGCCCGCGAGCTCTTGCGCAGCGCCTCTGCCAAAAAGAAGGAAGCCTTTGCCAAACGCACCGCCGACAAGTTCGACGCGCGTCTCGCGCATCCGCGCGGGCGGCATCACGTGACCGACCCGTTTTTCGTTTCCCGCAAGATCGTTCAGTACTACGTAAAAAATCGCCGTAAGCACTGGAAGAAGCCCTTCATCCGCAAGCACCACGGCCTGGACCTCTACGGCCAGAAGGGCGCGCCCATATACGCAATGGCTGACGGAGTCGTCGTTGCCGCCCAACTCATGTTCTACGAAGGCAACTTCACGGTCATCGATCACGGTCAGGGAATCTTCACCGGCTACATGCACCAGAGTCGCATGCTCGTCAAAGAGGGCGATCGCGTGAGCGCGGGACAGCTCATCGGCGAAGTCGGCGCAACCGGCCGCGTTACCGGTCCGCACCTGCACGCGGGACTCTACATCCGCGACGTGCCCGTGCACCCGCTCAGCCTTCTGGCTCTTCCGATTCGTTGACGAGGGAGTTCCGAAAGAAGAAGGCGTAGGCGAGCGGCACCACGAAAAGCGTCAGCAGGGTCGAGGTCACGATCCCGCCCACGACCACCGTGGCGAGCGGTCGCTGCACTTCAGCGCCCAGTCCGGTGTTGAGCATCATCGGCACGAATCCAAAACCGGCCACGAGCGCGGTCATGATGACCGGACGCAGGCGGATGCGCGCGCCGACCATGGCCGCTTCGCGAGCGTCCAGCCCGCGCCTGCGCAGATCGCGAATGAAGGTGACGAGCACCGTCGTGTTGAGAAGCGCAATGCCCGAAAGGGCGATGAAGCCAATCGCGGCCGAAACGCTGAAGGGTATGTCCCGGAGGAACAAAGCGAACACGCCACCACCCGCGGCAAACGGTACGCTGGAGAAGACCAGTAGGGCGAGCGACCAACTCCCAAAGTTGCGCAGGAGCAGAATGAAAACGACAGCGAGCGTGAGCGGGATGATGACGGCCAGTCGCGCGCGGGCGGCCTGAAGGTTGCGGAACTGTCCGGCCCACTCCACCGAGTAGCCGGGCCCGAGTTTCAGTTCGCGCTCGATGCGACCCTGGGCTTCTCGGACAAACCCGTCCAGGTCGCGTCCCTGGAGGTAGATGGAAACCGCTGCGTAGCGCTGCGACCACATGCGCGCAATCGTGGTCACCTGCATCTGTTCGCGTACGGAAGCCACGCGGCCGAGGCTGACCGAGCCCCCTTCCGGAAGGGGCACCGGCAGGTTGCCGACCACGCCGGTGCGATTGCGCAGCGGCTCGTCGAGGTGCAGAATGATGGGAAACCGTCGGTCGCCTTCGTAGAAGGAGCCGACCTGAATGCCGCTCATGTAGCCTTCCACGACGCTGTTGACGGACTCGAGGGTCAGGCCGAAACGGGCCAGAGCGCGGGTGTCCGGCCTGACGTCCAGGATGGGGCTTTCACGCAGCGCGGTCAGCGGATCCATTTCGACTTCCGCACCGCGAATGGTAGCAAGGACCTTCGCAGCCTTTTCTCCGTAGTCGAGCAGCCCCTTCAGCTCGGGTCCAAAGATGCGCAGGGTCACGTCCGCGCGGCTACCTTCGAGCATCTCGTTGAAGCGCATCTCGATCGGCTGCGTCGGAGAGACGTCCTGCCCCGGTACGACTGATTCGATCTTGGCCTTCATGGCCGAGAAGAGCTGCTCTTTCGTTCGTCGGCTACCGTCCGCGTTACGCGACTGTTTGCGCCAATCGCGCTTGAGAATCACGAACGTGTCCGTGAAGTTCACGCCCATAGGGTCGGTGGCGGACTCCGGAGTCCCGGTTCGCGAGAACACCAACTGCGTTTCCGGAAACGTGAGCAGCGCCGCCTCCGAGAGTTTCTGGCGACGCAACGATTCCTGCAGCGAGGAGTCCGCGTTGCGGACCAGGCCGATCACCATGTCGCCTTCGTCCAGCGTGGGCACGAACTCCGAACCCAGGCGCGCGAAGAGAATCGTGCCCACGAGCGTGAAAGCCAGCGCAATGCTCGGCACGACCCAAACACGGGCCATGGCGCGCTCCAGCCATCGGTCGTACGCGCGGGAAAGGACACGGAAGACAGGCGAGTGCGATTCGCCGGGTTTGCCGCGCAGCAGCAGATAGACGAACACCGGCATGAAGAGCACGCCCACGACGAGGCTCGCGCCGAGGGCAAGCAGCACTGTGTAGGCCATCGGGCGAAAGAGTTTGCCCTCCGTTCCGCCGAGAGCAAGGATCGGCACGTAGACCACCATGATGATCACCAGACCCGTGATGACCGGTCCGGCCGTTTCCTGCGCAGATTCGCGGATGATGGCCAGGCGCCGGGGTGCGGTGGGCACGGTCGGCTCCTCGTCCATGCGCCGCAGCGTGTTCTCGACGATCACGACGGAAGCGTCCACCAAGAGACCGAAGTCGATGGCGCCGAGGCTCATGAGGTTGGCGGATAGATCCAAAAAGCGCATGCCCACCGCCGCGCAGAGCATCGAGATCGGGATGGCCATGGAAACCAGCAGAGCGGCGCGCCAGTTGCCCAAGATGAACAGCAGGATGACGATGACCAGCGCAGCCCCTTCCGCGAGGTTGATGGCCACGGTGCGGATGACGGCGTTCACCAACTGCGACCGCGCATAGACCGTGCGCACGACCACATCTTCGGGCAGCGTCACTGCTTCCAGGGCCGCAATGGAATCCAGCGTCACGGCCCGCCCGTTGGCGCCGATGCGCATGAGAACTGTGCCGAGCACCGTCTCCTTCCCGTTGAAGGCGGCCGCGCCCAGGCGCTGGGAATGATCCTCGCGAACGTCGGCCACATGGCGAACGAGCACGGACGCACCGAAGACGCTGATCTTCACCGGGAGGTTGCGGATCTGTTCCAGGGAATCGGCGTGCGCGGCCGAGCGCACAATGACGTGGCGCCCCTTGCTCTCGATGTACCCGCCGCCGTAGTTGGTTCCGAGGGAACGCAGAGCCTGTTCCAGTCCGGGAAGGGTCACCCCCAGCGCTTCCATGCGGTCGGGGTGCATGTTGATATGTATTTCTTTTCTATATCCGCCGTTCGAGTCCACGTCGGCCACGCCCGCCGTTCGCTTCAGGCGGGGGCGGATCACGAAGTCCTGCACCGTGCGCAGGTAGGTGAGTTGTTCCACTTCCGACTTCTTTTCCAGGGCGCTTCCCGGTTTGGGCAAAACGACGTACATGAGCACTTCGCCCAGGCCCGTAGTGACCGGCGCGAGCTCCGGGGCCGCGCCGCGCGGGAGGCGACCGGCCAGGTTCTGGAGACGCTCGGCCGTGATCTGTCGGGCGCGGTAGATGTCGGTTCCATCGTCGAACACAACAATGACCTGAGACAGCCCGTACTTGGAAAGGGAGCGCACTTCGCGCACACCCGGCATGCCGGCCATCTCGGTTTCCACGGCCAGCGACACAGTCTTCTCGATTTGCTCGGGGTCGAGCGCGCCGGTCTTGGTGTTGATCATCACCTGGACGTTGGTGATGTCCGGCACCGCGTCGAGCGTGATGCCGCCCAGAGAAACCAGGCCGAGCCCGACGAGCGCGGCCACGCCGAGCAGCGTCCACACCCGGTTGGACAGCGCGCGTTCAATGAGTCGGTTCATGGTGCCTTCCCGGTTTCTGCCGGCAGCCGCCATTCGGAGAGCCCAAACTTGGGCTCCCCCGACAGAAGCATGAGTTCCGTATAAGAATGCACGAGCCGCAGTTGCGCGCCGTACACCGCTTCGTGCAATTCGTCGGACCGGTCGTCGAGGTCGAGCACCGCGCTGGGGTCCACGCGCCCGCGGCGGAATTCAGCAAGCGCGTAGGCGACCTGTCGGTCCGATTGCTCGTGCATTTCGAGGGGCTGTTCGGTCACGGCCCGCGCGTCGTTTTCGTAGCGTGCAAGAGCAGCCGCAAGACGGCCCGTGAAGTGTCTTTCCTTTTCGCGCAGTTCGAGTCTGCGCATGTTGGCAGCGGCCAGGGCGCGCTGCTTTTCGAGCCTGGCCCGCGCACTGAATGGAAGCGCGATGGCGACGCCCACGCCGTAGTAATTCTCCGGCACAGGCGTGCGTTGGCCGCCGAAGTAGGCGCGCAGCATGGGCGCCGGAAATCTTTCCGCATCCGCGGCGGAAACGGCCAACTCCGCTTCCCTCACGGCGCGTTTCTGCGCGCGAAGTTCGGGTGAAGCCGCGCGCGCTCGTCCCAGCACGAACTCCCGTTCGAGCTTGGGACCGCCCCGAAACCACTGGATGGCCAGCGGCGGTCGCTTCTGCCACTGGAGGTAGGCTTCTAGTTCGGCCCACCGCGAATCCAGTTCCCGTTGTCCCTGCCGGAGTTTGCGTTCCAGGGCGTCCAGCCGGGACTGAATGAGATAAGCCTCCACGCGACGGGCGGGGGAGGCCAGCGGCCGGCTGCGCAGGAAAGTTCGCAACGATTGGAGTCGTTCCAGACGTTCGCGGACATGGTTGTTATGCGCCACTTCGCTGGCGAGTTCGTACAGGAGCCGGATCACCGCAACACGCTCGCGTAGGGCGCGCGTCGTTTCGTCTTCCTCCGCGCCGTCCCGGCGTTCCCGCGCGCGCCTGCGGTGCAACTCGCGCAATCCCTTCACGGGCAGGCGCTGCTCGACGGTGAGGTCGAAGATGGCTCCGCTCTCGGAGGGCAGGTCGATGCGGCCGACGTTTCCCTGAATGATTGGGTTGTCCCAAGTTTCACTCTGCTCTTCTTCGGCGCCGTACAGCTCCCGTACGGCGCGCAGGCGGGCCCGGTGCAGGGTCACGCGGTCCAATCGTTCCAGGGCGCTCTCGAGGGAGAGGCCGGCTTCAGCCCGGCCAGGGGGTGCGCCTTTTGCGCCTGGACCTGGTCCTTTGGCCTCTGTCTTCGGCGCGCCCGCCACCTCGGGTCCAAGCAGCGCCGCCGCAAGGAGCACGTAAGCTGCAAAAGGGCCGCGTGCGCTCACTCCCAGTCTCATCCGCAGCCTCAAGAGTAGTGACCCATCCCCCGCGGTTCCATGACAATTGTCAGACGCATCACCTGCGCTCGCGCGCCGGCCGCAGGACCGCCACCACCTCCTTCGAAAGGGGTGACTCGATGACGAGGCCGGTCGGGGTGCGGTAGTAGGCCGACAGCGCGACGTAGTAGGTGCGGTTGCGCGTCAGGAGCGGCTTGCCCGCGCTGCGCGGCCTGGGGGGTGACTCTACGTCATCAGGCACGCGATTCAGGTGCACGATGTTTTCTTCGATGAGCTCGTTGGTCACGACCAGACGGATCCGATTCGTGAACTGGCGCGCAAAGGCGTCGGGGCGACGGGCCCGCAGGCGACGTTCCGCCGGCGTCAGTGGCAGGGTTTCGATCGGTCGGAAGTTGATGGGTCGGGCTTTGCCGTCCTCGAACACGAACTGCAGGCGTCCCAGGTATTCGCCGGGACGGTAGCCGTAGTAGATGATGTAGCCTCCGGAGCCCGCCACTTCGAGTTCGGGATTGCGCGTCCACTCGATCGTAACGCGCTCGCCGCGGGTCAGCTCGCGAACGACTCCGGGCTGCTGCGGTGGTACGGGAACGGAGTAGGGCGTGTATTCGAGGCGCACCTCCTGAAGGCGCGGCGAGCGGTCGCCCATGGGATCGGCGCGCAGTTCCGCGCGCCACTGCCAGTACGCGAAGTCGCTGAGGTGCGCGCGACTGTCCACCAGGCGCCACGGTACGGACGATGCCGGCGTGCGGTCCGTGAAGGGACGATTGCTTGTGCGCACGAAAAAGTTGAGGGCCGAGCCCGCAGGCTCGGTGCCGGTTACCTGGAGCGCGGCCCGGCGGGCCGGGCGTTCTCCGGGCAGACGCATCACCTTCGAGGTCAGGCGCCCGGTGATCTGGCGGGCGTTCAGGTGCACGGGATTGTAGCGCAACGAAGGGTACATGGAGTTGCGCAGGCTGTCTTCTCCGCGCGGTACGCCCGAGGCGATCCGGAATTCGTCGAGGAGCCCGAGGTAGGATTCCGCTATCAGAATGGGCGAGCGGTCCAGGCGGGAAAACGAAGCGGTCCAGATCCCCGCGCGATCGCGCGCCGAGGCCACGCGCTCCTCGCGCCCGCCCACATAGAGGACCGCGCGACCGCGCGCTGCTTCGTAGCCGAAAACGACATGCTGCCAGGTCCGTCGCCTCACCTGTGTGCGCGAAACGAGCTGCAGCGACCGGGTGCGCCCCTGCATGTCCCGAAAGACAGATTGTAGGAGCACGTGGACGCGACCGTCTCGAATGAAGATCTCGATCCCCGCGGGCGACTGCGATGTCAGCGTCGGCTCCAGGGATTGCTTGCGAAAGATCGTGTTCTTGCGCGAAAAGTGTACGGGCTTGAGCCAGAACTCGATGGTGAAGTCGTCCAGAGGACCGCGACCGGGCCAGAGCTCTTCGGGGGAACGAACGACGATGCGATGCTCGCGCCGTACGAACAGGGCCGAGCGCCTGCCGACGCGCGAGTCGTCGCTGGGCGCGTACGCGGCTGTCTCCAGGCGATAGTGGCCCGCCGCGTCGCGCAGCAGCGCAGGCACTTCTTCATCGAAGGAGAGGTAGAGCAGGTTGCCCGCGTCGCCCATGTGACCCCAGGGCTTCAGTTCCCACTCGGGCGTGGCGTCGCGGCCGCGGACCTCCCGAACACCCTCCATGTGGACACGGCCGAAGCTGGGATGAGCGCGCGTGCCGAACTCCAGCACGTCGGCGGCCGCTCCGGCCGGCAGCAGAAGGAGTGCGCCGAGCAGCAATAACGAGCCGAGCGCAGGGGAGTGCTCAGGCGAGCGCCATATTGAGGAATGCACGGTACTATTATCGGCCGCTTGGCCCGGATGAGGCGGACGGGCCGTGCAGGGAGGTCAGGAGTTCCTGGCGCAGGGCGACGGGCAAAGCCGTGTAGAACCGAAAGAGGGCCAGGTAGTAGGGGCCGAAAAGCCTCTCTTTCGGAAGTTCGGCGGCCGTTTCGGCCTTCTTGGCGCACACGTCCCGGGGCTTTCGGGCGGCCTGGACGAGCAGCTTTTCCCAAGAGGTACGAACCAGATCGGCCCGTTCCTGCCCGAGTTGTCGGACGAGGGCGCGACCGGCCTTCCAACCGGCGCCACGTTGTCCCGCACCGGCCGACCGCTCCAGGCGACCTGCCAGAGCCCTTTCGAAACGCCCCCTGGCCGCGCCGACATAGAAAGCCGCCGACGCAAGCGCCCGTTGCGAGTGCTCCAACTGCTCCTGGGTCATCCCGGAACCACAGTACGCGTCCAGCCAACGCTTCCTGGCCGAGGCAAGTTCCCCGCGTGCCCTGGCCTCATGCCGCTCCGCTAACTCCAGCGCCAGGCTCTGGTCCGGCAGGGGAGCCGCGAGAATGTCCCTGAGCGCGGCAAGTTCGGCTGCGGCGGGGGATGGCAGAAGAAACGTGGTCCCGTCGGTCCACGGTGAGTCCGGCGCCACCGGACCCTTCGCCTTCTTCGGCGCGGAGCAGGCCGCAAGCAGCAGCACAACGGCGAGAGCTCGCCTGTGGAGGAACGTAGTCATCGATAACAAAACGATCTCGCCAGGAGGACGCCTGGTTGCAATATTGGCAACCAAATGCGGCCGTCCCTTCTCCTCGCCCTCGCGCTTCTTTTCGGTTCGGTCGCACTGCTTCCGCTGATTTCTGCGCCCGCCCCGAGCCCCAAGAAGGAAGCTGGCAAAGAAGCGCCCACGGGTAAAGCGGCGCCGAGCGCTTCACCGAAAGGCGGGCGGCCCACAGGCAAAGCCCAAGCCAAGGTCGAAGCAAAGACGGAACCCCAAAAGGAAGTCAAGGCCGAGGGTTCCAAGGACACAAAGGCGCAGAGCAAGACCGCGCCCGAAGCCAAGGATGCCGTGAAAGCAGACGGTAAGGCCGCTGGCAAAACCGGGAAGGATGCCTACGCTCAGATCCCTCTGGGTCCTGATGGCAAACCGCGCGCCCTTTCGCTCGACGAAGTGGTTCAGCTGTTGCTTCAGCACAACTCCGACCTCCGTTTGCAGCGCCTGGAACTCCTCAAGGCGGATACCGAAGAGAAGAAGAACGATTCGCAGTACTCGCCGATAGTGGGCCTCAAGTACCAGGGTTTACGCAAGACCGACAAAGCGCTGGGCTCGACGATCTTCACAGGAACCGAGACCACGAGCGACACCGTGGCCGCGTCGGTCCGCAAGCTGTTCTCCTCGGGTACCTACTTCGAGGTCGAAGCTTCCCATCAGCGCTACGACACGAACGCGGGGGAAAGCGCCGCGGTGCAGGGGACCCTGCTTGCCCAGCTCGCGCAACCGCCACTGTACACGGGCGCGCTGAAAGTAGTTCTCCGCCAGGAACTGGCGCGGAACGCGTTCGGCTACAGCCAGCGTCGCCTCAATGAGATCGCGCGGAACAAAAGCAAGATCCAACGCGAAACCCTGATCTACAACCTGAGCCAGCTCATCGTCAAGACCATGGTGGACTACTGGTCCCTGGCCATTGCCGAGGAAGCTCTGGACACTTCGCGGGTGCTGCTCCAGAATACCCAAACCGTGCGCGCCATTACCGCCCGCAAACGCGCGCTGGGTCTGGCCGAGTACTTCGAACTGAACCAGTGGAATGCGCTGGTCAGCCAGGCGGAAGCTCAGGTGCGCACGGCCGAGGTCCAGCGGGACACGGCGCGTCGCGAATTACTGCGCACACTCAACCTTCCTCCCGACATGGAGCTCACCGGTCAGACGCAGTTGGAAGAAGGGTTGCCCACGGATCTCGACAAGGACCGGGATCTGAAGATTGCTTTCGAAACGCGACCGGACCTCAAGAACATTCGGCTCCAGATTCTCAACGCCAAAGCCGCGCTGGAGCTGGCCAAGAACCAGCGCTACCCGTCCGTCACAATCGGCGGTTCCCTGGCGCATCGGGACTTTTCGTTCGAAAAGAACTCCTCCTTTCGCGAAGTGCCGTCCGGTCGTTATCCGGAGTACGGGATCGAGTTCAAGGTGGAGTACCCCCTGTGGGACGAAGGAACGCGGGTCGACGTGCGCAACGCCAAAGTCTCCCTGCGCCAGCTCGACGAGCAGGATCGCCTGCTCAAACGTCGCGTCGAGGATGAGATTCGGGAAGGTCTGGATCGCATTCGTGCGAACCACGAGGTGCTCGAAAAAGCCAAGAGCGCCGAAAAGGAAACCGCCGCGTTCTACTACGGTCTCGTCTACCGTTACCGACAGGGCCGCTTCACTGCGGTCGCCGTGAAGAACGCGCTCGATGCCCTGGCTCAGTCGCGGCAGGCGCTCATGCAGGCCCGCGTGAACTACAACATCTCGCTGGTGCGTTACGAATTGGCCCGCAACTCCGTGTTTCGCAAGTTCCACATCGACATCGACAAGGTGATCGAAGGCACGCGCCGCGCCGATCTGGAGTAGCCGCGCGGCACTGGTTGGGCGATTTGGGAGGTGTGCGTGCGGGTCCGCCAGGACGCCGAGAACGCCGCCGAAGGGTCCGGGCTCTGGTGCGGATGAGGTATGGATCGCAGTGGCCCCACGATGGACGAGTCTCCGATTCAGCGGCAGCAGCCCTCTTGGAACCACCCCCTTTGTCGCGCGCCCAGTGGTACCGATCAAGGAAGCGTGATCGCCGCGGGAACGTTCGTTCGCAAAAGGCGCGCGTGAAACCAGCATTCTCGGACACATACGCTCTCGCCACCCTTCCAAAGCAAAAGCCTTTCCGAACCCGAGTGCGTTCGTTCAACAGGGGCGCGTTCATGGGCCGCAGACTGGGTGCCTCCGGTCTTCGGAACGCGATCGTCTCGGGAGAGTTTGGAGGGGAGGCTTTGGAAAAAGGGGTGTGAGCGCGCCGGTGCCGATTGAGGCCAGTCAGCCGCGCCTGTACGACGGACCGGCCTGGCTACTTTCCCGCTGCCGTTGTCGCAACTCGAGGCCGCGATGAATGTCGCTTTCCGAAGCGGCGCCTGTCGCATGTCGCATGCATCAGAACACCGACCCTCACCGCGCGCCCAGTGGTCCCGATCGAGGCCGCGTGATCGCCTCCGGGACATTCGTTCGCAAAAGGCGCGCGTGAAACCAGCATTGTCGGACACGCCAGCTCGCGCCACCCTTCCAAAGCCAAAGCCTCTCGGGACTCGAGTGCGTTCGTTGAGCAGGCGTACATTCCGGGGCAGCTTCCGGAACGTGATCGTCTCGGGAAAGTTTGGAGGGGAGGCTTTGGAGATGGTGTGAGCGCAGCGGTGCCGATTCACGTCAGTCGGCCGCGCCTGAGCGACGGACCGGCCCGGCTACTTTCCCGCTCCGTTGTCGCAGCTCGAGGGCGACGTGGGCGCTGGTCTCCGATGCAGTTAATCTTTTCCTCCTTGACTACTACTGGAGAAAACCTTTCAGACAGCAGTGCCGGACGTGCGAGTGGTTGCCGGTACGCTGCGTGGCCCATGACTGGATCCCGCCCAACTCAGACGGTTACCCTTGCACAATTCTTCTCCGGCCGCCCGGAATCGAAGCGTCTGTTCCTCGAAATCGAGAAGCTCATCGCGTCGATGGGAGCGAGCAGCATTCGCGTCACAAAGAGCCAGGTCGCCGTTCGCCGGAGAACAGCCTTCGCCTGGGACACACCACCTCGAGGTTCGCTCGTCTGCTGACCTGGATGAGGAAGTCGAGAGCTGGCTTCGCGAGTCTTGGAACGCCGCCGACGGGCGCGGGCAGTGAGGCGCTTCGTTTGTGCAGTCTGGAGATCCGCAGCATGTGGGTCTCCGATGCAGCCGGCAGCAGTTCTCTTGAGAAAGACCACCTTTGTCGCGCGCCCATGGGTCCCGGTCAAGGCAGCGCGTTCGCCTCCGGAACATTCGTTCGCAAAAGGCGCGCGTGAAACCAGCGCTCTCGGACACGCCCGCTATCGCCACGCTTCCAAAGCCAAAGCCTTTCCGGACTCGACTGCGCTCGTTGACAGACGCGTGTTCTTGGGCGCGCAAATGCGTGGTTCCGTGGTTCGGGTTTCCGGAGCGCGATCGTCTCCGGAGAATATTGAGGGGAGGCTTTGGAGATGATGCGAATGCAGCGTTGCCGATTCGGGTCAGTCAGCCGCGCCTGAGCGACGGACCGGCCCGGCTACTTTCCCGCTGTCGTTGTCGCAACTCGAGGCCGCGATGAA
>CAZPFB010000087.1:0-22838 GCA_964585735.1 uncultured Leptospiraceae bacterium | reverse complement strand
GCGAGATATTCACTCTCATCTTTGCGAGCGCGCTGCTCATCGAAAAGGTGTTCGACATCGATGGGATGGGTCTGCTCACGTTCAATGCCGTGGTCAGCCGGGACTACAACGTGGTCTTGGGAATCATATTGATTGCAAGCGTACTTACCATGCTCGGTCGCCTTTTCTCTGACATTCTGTACGTTGTGGTCGATCCGCGGATCCGCTTGGACTGAAAAAGCGAAAGTATGTTCAGGGTCTCGGAAATCACACGGGCACGGTTTGCGGCCTTTCGTCGCATTCGACGAGCGTACGTTTCGTTGTGGGTTCTCGGAGTCGCTTTTGTACTCTCCCTTGTTTGTGAGCTCTGGGTAAACGATCGACCGCTGGTCATGGGCTACGAGGGGAAGATCTTCTTTCCGATTCTGAACTTTCACGCGGACCGCGAGTTCGGCGGTCAGTACGGCACGGAGGCAGACTATACACGCCTGCGGTCAGACGCGAAGTTTGCGGCCGCGGGCGGTTTCATGGTGATGCCACCCATCCCCCGAGATCCCTTGCGACACTATCTCAGCCACGATGGGAGCCCGCCCTATCCGCCGTCCACCCGCCATTGGTTGGGAACGGACAGCGGCGGGCGCGATGTTCTGGCGCGCCTGATCTATGGTTTCAGGATTTCCATGTTGTTCGCCCTACTGCTCACCTTCGTTACAGCAGTGTTGGGCATCATTGTGGGAGGCGTACAGGGTTATTTGGGCGGCCGTTGGGATGTGCTCCTCCAGAGGGTGATTGAAATCTGGTCCGCTCTGCCGTTCCTGTACGTCGTCATTCTCATGAGCGCGGTTTTCGGACGGAACTTTGCGGTGCTCTTGGGTGTGATGGCGCTCTTCAGCTGGATTGGGCTTTCGTACTACATGCGCGGCGAATTCTTCAAGGTGAAGAACATGAACTTCGTGCGGGTGGCGCGCGCGCTGGGGCTCGGCCCGCTGCGCATCTTCTTCCGGCACATCCTCCCGAACAGCCTCACTCCTGCCATCACCATACTGCCCTTCACCCTGATCGGTGGGATCGGTTCGTTGACGGCTCTGGATTTCTTGGGTTTCGGTTTGCAGCCACCAACACCGTCGTGGGGGGAGTTGATGAAGCAGGGGTTGGACAATCTCCACGCTCGTTGGATCGCGGTCTCGGCCACAGGCGCACTCTTCCTCACGCTCCTCTTGGCCACGTTCATCGGCGAAGGCGCCCGGGAGGCCTTTGATCCAAAGTCTTCGCAGGGAGACGAACCGTGAGCGCGTCCGAAACCACGCAATCGCCCGTACTGGATGTGGAGGGCCTGTCGATCGCCTTCGGTTCCCAAAACAATCCGGTGCAGATCACCGACGAGGTGAGCTTCCACATCCGAGCGGGGGAGGTCTACGGTCTGGTCGGGGAATCCGGCTGCGGCAAGACCGTAACGGCGCTCGCGCTCCTGCGCCTGCTGCCTGAACCAGGAGGGCGGGTTATGGGCGGGAGCGTGCGCTTTCGCGGACGTGACATCCTGAGTCTTCCCGACGAAGAGCTTCGTCGGCTGAGGGGGCAGGAGCTTGCGATGATCTTCCAGGAACCCTCGGCGGCGCTCAATCCGCTCGTCACGGTCGAGAAGCAGTTGCTGGAAGTCTTTGACTATCACGAGTTCTCGGGAAGCGGAAGCGCGCGCGTGCGTGAGCTGCTCTCTCGAGTCGGAATAGCCGATCCGGAGCGAATCCTGGGAGCGTACCCGCACGAACTTTCGGGCGGCATGCTGCAGCGGGTCATGATTGCCATGGCGCTGCTCCTGGATCCTGCTCTGATCATTGCCGATGAGCCCACAACGGCCCTTGACGTGACGGTTCAGGCGCAGATCATGGATTTGCTGTTGGAGCTACAGCGTCGCGAGGGCACCTCGATCCTGCTCATCACTCACAACATGGGCCTGATTGCTCAGTATGCAGATCGAGTGGGCGTGATGTACGCAGGGAGGCTGGTGGAAGAAGCCCCCGTGCCGTCCTTTCTGGAGCGACCTCTCCATCCCTACAGCCAGGGGTTGCTGGCCGCGATACCGGACCTCGAGTCGCCGCATCCGAGCGTGAAACCCATCGCCGGGCAGGTACCCAGACCCCAGGAGTTTCCGGAGGGTTGCCGGTACTTTACCCGGTGTCCGCGCGCTTTCGAGGATTGCGCGCGCAAACCAGAATTTGTGTCTCAGAATGAATCACGGGTGGCGTGTTTTTTGTACTCTCCCCGTGTTGCACCCTGAAGGCACATGCGATCCACTCCTCCTGATGGAAAGCGCTTGCGGCGCTTGTTTCCCTGGTCCCTTTCCGCCCCTTCGGCGCGCCCCACGCGGGAGCTCTTCCTGATTTCTTGGACTGTCCTGGCCGGTGTCGTCGTGGTCTTGGCATCCGTGCGGCCGTTTGTGGCGACCGGCCTGGTGGCGGCTCTGGTTTTCGTGGACCTCGGTGCAGCGGTACTTCGAATCACGAGGCCCGCTTGGTCGCGCGGCCTCGAGCGCATACGAATATCGGGGACCTTCCTGTTGCTGTTGGGGATGCTGCTGCTTGCCGGCCCGGCTGCGCCCGTCTGGCTGCTCACCCTGCCTGCCGTCGTCCGAATTGCATCGACACCATCGGATAGACTGCTGCGACTCGGAGTGGGCGCTGGACTGACTGGCATTGTCATCGCAACGCTCCTGGCTGTCCCGCCCGGGGCCACCTTGGAATTGTGGGCAGCGCCCCCGCTCGTATTCCTGATCGTTCTTGGAGCGACCCGCGCGTTCGCGATCCGCGAGCGCTCGCGGACGGTACCGGCCGAGGCCATCCTGAAACTGTCCAAGACCAAAGCGGACTTCCTTGCCGTTGTGAATCACGAAGTGCGGACGCCCGTGCATGCAATGCTCGCGGGTCTCGAACTCCTGGAAACCGCGCTGCCCAAACTCGACGAGGAGGAACGTCGCCTCTTTCGGATCCTCAAGAAGAGCGGCTCACATCTACGCGGTCAGGTCAACAGCCTCTTGGACATGTCGCGCTTCACGCATCAGAAGCAGAGTCTGCGCCACGAACGATTCGACCTGCGTGCCCTGGTGGACGAACTCCTGGCGATGTACTCCCTGCATCTGGCCGAAGGTGTTCGTCTGGAGAGCTACCTGGAGCCCGACCTACCCTGCCACTTCAACGGCGACGCCGCGCGCCTCCAGACGATTCTGAGAAACCTGCTATCCAACGCCACGAAGTTCACTGCTTCGGGTACCGTTTCGCTGGAGGTCCGCTGGCAGAGCCCCGAGCGTCGCTCCGTCCGTATCAGCGTTGCGGACACCGGTCCCGGCATTCATCCCGACGACCACAACCTGATCTTTGAGCCCTTCACGCAACTGCCCGTGCCCACGGCCAGGGACCACGCGGGAGTGGGGCTGGGCCTCGCGTTGTGTGGCGCAAACGTACATCTGCTCGGCGGCACGATCGAGCTGGAATCGGAAGTTGGGCGCGGTTCTCGGTTCTCCTGCGTAGTCCCGATCGAGCCCTGTCGGCAATGGGTCGAGGAGGGCGCGCGCGGGGCCTCCTGCCGCGATTGTCGCGTGGGGGTTCGGGAAGCATTGGCGCCGCCTGAATTGACAAGCCTGGCCGCCGTGCGTGTCCTTATCGTCGAGGACGACGCTGTGAATCGCCTGGTGCTGGAGAAGCTGCTCCGCCGCGAAGGAGTCGGCCACATCGCGGTCTCGGAATCCGGTTCGGATGCTATCAACCGCGTTCGCCGGGATCCTTTCGACGTAGTGCTGATGGACATTCACCTTCCAGATCTGCCGGGGACCGAAGCGGCCCGATCCCTGCGACGGGAGGGCTGGAAGGGAGTGCTGATCGCCGTCACCGCCGACACGACCCCCGAGATGCGCAGCACCGTTGCGGCAGCCGGCATCGATCATCTGTCGCCGAAACCGCTGGACATGCAGGACCTCATGACCTCCATTCGTGAAGGGCTCGGGAAGGGCGGTCCTCGCCCACGCAAGCAGGAAGGCTGATGGAAGAAGTACTCGTCGAAGCGCGCGACCTGCGTACGTACTTTCCGGTCACAGAGGGACTGTTTCGGCGGACGGTGGGATACGTGAAGGCGGTCGATGGCGTGCACATCACCGTGCGCCGCGGACAGACGGTGTCTGTGGTTGGTGAGTCCGGCTGCGGCAAGAGCACGCTGGGAAATTCCATTCTGGGTCTCGTGCAGCCGACCGGCGGGCAATTGTGGATCGGTGGCCGGGAGATCGACATTCGCCGACCGGCGGCTTGGGAACCCTTTCGTAGAGAGTACCAGATCATCTTCCAGGACCCGAACACATCGCTGAATCCGCGCCACACGGTTTTCGAGATTCTGGCCGAACCCCTCCTTGCGCACGGACTGGCAGACCGTGCCCAGGTTCGGGACCAGGTGGCCCAACTCTTGGAGCGCGTGGGCCTTTCTGCCGACTACATGCGGCGCTACCCGCACGCGTTCTCCGGGGGGCAGCGTCAGAGACTCTGCATCGCCCGCGCTATCGGCCTGCGTCCGAAGCTGCTCGTGTGTGACGAGGTCACCGCCGCTCTCGACGTTTCTGTCCAGGCGCAAATCCTCGTTCTACTGGAAGAACTGCAGAAAGAGATGGGACTCGCCATGCTCTTCATATCGCATGACCTTTCGGTCATCAAGACCGTCAGCGACGTAGTGCACGTGATGTACCTGGGCAGCATCGTGGAGTCCGCCTCCAGGGACGCGCTCTTTTCCAGCCCCGCGCATCCGTACACACGCGCCCTGCTGGACTCGATCCCGACCCTCCACCCCGGCCGTCGCCCGGCGGTGCTTACCGGGGAAATCCCCTCTCCCGTGAACAAGCCGGAGGGCTGCCCCTTCCACACTCGCTGCAGTCGGGCCGAGAGCCGTTGTCGCGCAGAGAGGCCCGGCACGGTTGCTCGCAACGGAGACAGCGTGGCGTGCTTCTTTCCTCTCTCCTGAAGTATAGCGCGCCAGCATAGATCGGTCCGAGCAAAAAATCGCTTTCCGGAGAGGCCGCCATCGGAGTTGCTTCGCGTGTGATCCAGATCACCGGACTGAAGAAGGCGTTTCAGGGCAAACCCGTTCTGACAGGGCTCGATCTGGAGATCCACGACGACGAGACCATGGCCGTGATCGGCCCGAGCGGTTGCGGCAAGAGCGTACTTCTGAAGCACCTGGTCGGGTTGTTGCGCCCGGACGAAGGCACCATCGTCATCGACGGACAGGTCACGACCAACTTTTCCGAACGGCAGTTCTACAGACTGAGAGAGAATTTCGGTATGCTCTTCCAGAGCGCCGCCCTGTTTGATTCCCTATCGGTCGGTGAGAATGTTGGCCTCTGGCTGCGCGAGCACACCAGGACGCCCCCTGACGAGATTGCCGCAAAAGCGGAGCGCATCCTGAACATCATCGGTCTGCGGGGCATTCAGTCCAAACGCCCGTCGGAACTGAGCGGGGGGATGAAGAAGCGCGTGGGTCTGGCGCGGGCCATCATCAACGAGCCGAAGTATGTCCTGTACGATGAGCCCACGACGGGCCTCGACCCCATCATGTCGGACATCATCAATGACTTGATCATCAAGGTCCGCAGTGACCTCAAGAATACGGCCATTGTGGTCACGCATGACATGGCCAGCGTCTACAAGGTGGCGGACCGGGTGGCCATGATGCACGCCGGGAAGATTGTATTCCTGGGTACGCCCGCCGAAGTGCGGACCACGGACAACCCGCTGGTGCAGCAGTTCGTTCAGGGAAGGGCGGAAGGGCCTATCAAGCTCTGAAACGATGCTCGTGTGTCCGCTGACGTTTCAGCGGATCGGGCGGAAGTAGCGGATGTCGTAGAGATTTCCCTTCCGCTTTTCAGCTTCCACCCACACGGCCTCCACCTTGAGACCAACGTGGATGTCTTTCTCCTCGATTTCCTCAATCAAGTGGTACAGGTGCGTGTTCGCACCTTCCAGCTTGATGTAGCCGTACGTGTAGGGCGGCTTCATGGGCTGCCCTGGGAACTCCATGTGGACCGTCGTGAAGCTTTCGAGCACCCCGCGGTTCGGCAGCTCCACCCACTCCGTGCACGGTTCGAAGCAGACGCCGCAGAAACCCTTGGGCGGCAGTTGCACGCGGCTGCACTTGGGGCATCGCGTTCCGTAGAAACGGCCTTCATACTTCAGGCCGTTGTAGAAGCGGCCGAGCGCCTTGCCGTAAACCCAGCGATACGGAATGCGCACGGTGCCGTTCACTTTGCTGATCAGCTTCAGGTTTCCCGCATACTCCTCGACGATCTTCACTTTTTGGATCTTCCCGGTGGCGGTGCGGGGAAGATCAGTGACGACCTCCAGAACGCGGGGTCGCTTGTAGTCGGCAAGACGGGTACGCAGATAGTTCTTGAGGTCCTTTTCGGTGACGCTCGAACCGGCCCGAACGACGACGAACGCCGCCACTTCTTCTCCGTACTTCTTGTCCGGGATTCCAACGACGGCGCAGTCCTGCACCCCTTCATGCGCGTACAGGACCTCCTCGATCTCCTTCGGGTAAATGTTTTCACCGCCGCGAATGATCATTTCCTTCTTACGGCCCACGATGAAATAGTAGCCGTCCTGATCGCGATAGCCCTGGTCACCCGTGCGCAGCCAACCGTCCCGAATGCTGGACTCGGTGGCCTCCGGGTTGTTGTAGTAGCCCTGCATCACGTTGGGACCGCGAACGACGATTTCGCCGATCTCTCCGGCCGGCAGCGGGTGGCCGTCGTCGTCCCAGATGGCCATTTCTTGCCCGGCTATGGGTACGCCGATGGAGCCAATCTTCCGTGTTCCCTGGAGGGGGTTGAGCGACGAGACACAGGTACCTTCCGAAAGCCCGTATCCTTCGATGATCTTGGCGCCGAACTTCTGCTCGAATCTCTGAAAGACCTCCACGGGCATGGGTGCCGCGCCGCAGATGCAAGCTTTCAGAAAGGAGAGGTCCTCACCGTCGGCTTCTTTCATTTCGTTGAGGTAGTTGTAGATCGTCGGCACGCCCGAGAAGGTCGTGCAGCGATGCTTCTTGAGGGTCTTGATGAACGTGCGCGGCTTGAACATCTCCTCGAGGACGACCGTGGCCCCGGCCTGCATCGTGGCCATCATGGAGGCGATCTGTGCGTTCACGTGAAAGAGCGGCATGATACACAAAGACACGTCTTCCGGCTGCAGGTCGATGAAGCGCGGCGCCACGAAACTGTTGTACATGATATTCGCGTGACTGAGGAGGACGCCCTTGGGATGACCGGTTGTTCCGGACGTGTAGATCATCGCCGCCACGTCTTCAGGCTTCACGTCGGCTTCGAAGTTGGGATTCCCCGCGGCAAAGGCATCATCGAGCAACTTCGCGCCCGCGTAAGCGGCGGGCACGGAGTCGCCCGTCAGGAGCAGATGCCGAATGCCCGTGAGGTTCTCCCAGACCGGATCGAGCAGCTTGCGATAGTGCGGCGTCGTGCACAGGACGGGAGCGTTGCAGTCGTTGAGGATGTAGTCGAGCTCGTCCGCCTTGAGCAGCGTGTTGATCGTGACAGCGGCCGCGCCGAGCTTCATGGCCCCGAAGTAGCAGAAGAGGAACTCGGGCGAATTGGGAATCAGGATGGCCACGTGCTCTCCCTTGCGGACACCCAGCCTGCCGAGGCCGTCGGCGGCGCGGTTCGTGGCTTCGTGGAACTCCCGGTACGTCCACTGCCTCTCCTGAAATACGAGGTAGACTTTGTCCGGTTGCTGCTTTGCCCGAAACGCAATCAGCTCTGGCACGGTTTGCTGGGGCGATTGGGTGGGAATCCCGACCAGGGCCGAGTTGGCAGCAGGTACACTTTCGGTGGCGCTCATCGTGCCTATACCAACTATTGTTGATTGACTTGTCAGTCAACGAAATTTGGGGCCCAACTGGTTCGATTTTCGGTCCCTTTTCCGCGTAAGTCTCGCGGGGGGCGGTCCGCTCGGTTCCGGTTGCCAGGTTCCCCGCAGCAGACTCCGCGCGGTCGCGTCGCTTGGTCAGTCAAAGAACCGGAGGGCGGATGGTTCGGCGTCGGCGTCCATTCTGAATTCCCTGGCCGTTCTGCCTGCGGCTTTGAGGAAGGAGCGGTTGAACGCCGACAGGGAGTTGAAACCGCTGCGGAGCGCGATGTCCGCAATGGAGACATCCGGTTCCGCTCGCAGAAGTCTCATGGCTTCGACGACTCGATACTGGTTCACGAGTCCGGTGAACGTCACTTTGATTTCGGAATTCAGGAAATGCGACACGATGTGGATGGCCTCATCCAGCTCCGCGGCCAGCGTGCTCAAGCGCAGGTCTTCCCTGAGAAACACGCGCTCCTGCTCGAACAAGAATTGGACTTGAGACCGGAGCCGGGGGGCATCGTAGGAGAGCCTTTCGCCCGTGGCCCTGCCCTTTGCGGCAGCGAACGCCAGGTAGGCACCAAGGTCCGGAAATGTTTCCCGCGCCGCATACAGCAGGATCATCGCGACGCTCAGCAGGAATCCACCCAACTGCGAAAGCTGCGGCTGTGAGAAAACGGCCCCCGCGGAGGCGGCAGCCTCCCCGGCGATCGCCACCGTGAAGACGGCGAAGAGCCCGTACCTCCGTTTTGAGCTGACCAGGTCCGAATACGGCAGGCTCCAGACTGCGCGAAAAGCACCGGCCAGCGCGACCAACACGCCGAGGCCGACCACAGTGTATGAGGCCCGTGATACCCAGCCGGGACCGCCTACGCCGGTGTTGAGCACGAGTGCTCCGATACCTGTGAAAAACAGTCCGAGGACGAGCTTCTCGTGCACCTTGAGCGTCGCCCCTTCCTGCCCGAGATACTGGAACAGATAGTACACAATCGGAGCTCCGACACAAATCAGGCTGAAGTGCAGTGCCTCCTTCCAGGAGCCCGCCGCACCGGGTCCAATCAAGAGGCCCCCACTGAGGCAAAGGAGGCACGCTCCGCTCAGGGCGGCCAGCCGATCCTTACGATTCCAAGCCAGGCTGATGGCCATGAGCACGCCCAAGGATCCACCGGTGATGAGTGCGAGTCTGAACGCCAACTCCATGCGTGCCTCTCAGAGTATCGTTTCCTTGAAGTGCAACTGAGTTTCGGCGGGCAGGCCGCCCGGTCGGAACGGATTCGGAAGTGGCATTTTATCATCTGCCTGGAATCGAGGGACCCAGTTGGCGTATCCTGTGCGTATTCCGCCCCAAATGGTTGGGCCAAAACGAGGAAAACGCAGATGGTTCGAAACTGGTTCGAGAGGTCGCAACATTCGCAGAAGAAGAGGGAGGTGAGCCCCGGTGGTCGCCACGTTTCTCAATGGGCCAGGCTCATATGTCTGGGCGCGTGCCTGTGCTTCTGCACCTGCTCGCAGACCGACGCGACCAGCGATATGGACGGGATTGCCATGCTGGGTCTGAGCGCGGGTGGCGGGAGCACTCCGACGGCAGGCACTCCGGCGGGCGGCGCCCCCCAGCCGCCGGTGCCCCCCCCGGTGGGAGGCCCCGCACTTCCGGGCGAACCTAACAATCCGCCGGAGCTGAGCGCTCCTCAGATTCAGACTTTCAACCATGTGGACGACGGCCGGGCTGTTCTTCGCGTGCAACCACCCGGCTTTCTGCAACCGGTGCACGGCCAGACTGCCATCACCGTTTTCCTCGGACTGCGGACCATGGCCCTGCAGGAAGACGGGACGGTAACGGATTCGCTTGCCAGTCAAACCCGAACGGCCGGCACCAACTCCGCCCCCATCATTCTCAACATGCCATCAGACAGACGGCTCAAGGTTCTTGTAGTGGCCCGCAACGAATTTGGCACGTCCGTTCAGGACGTCAATGTGCAGCATGCCCGCACATGCGTGGGCGCCGTGGCTTTGCCCGGAAGCATTGGCGACTGCGATGAGTTCTGCATTCGCGGGTCGCAGACGGGAAACACCTTCGAGTACCGAGCCACCCGAATTGTCGAAGCGAACGAGGCCTACCTTGTGGAACTCGATATCGAAGGGACAACTCCCATTCCGTTTGGCCAGGAGGAGTTGGCGCCTTTCGCCATGATCAGTCACTTCGGACCGAACGACGGTGACGACCCCCTCAATGCCGACGAATACGGAGTAGGCAGCGTCCAAAATGGCCCGCCGGGCGACTTTCTATGTGTGCGCGTGAGGGCCACGAGGAATGAGTTTCGGGTGGATGACGCTTTCGGCTTCGAGGTCCTATTGGGCTACTTTGCGGCGCCGTAATGCCAACCGCCTATTGAGGGGCACGCCCGAGGAGTTTCCGATACTCGCTGGGCGTGACGCCCTTCTCAGACTTGAAAGCCCGGAAAAACGCCGACGAGGAGGAAAATCCCACGGCCGAACCGACCGACCCTATCGGTCTGGACGGTTCGTCCGCAAGTACCGCGACCGCCTCGGATACTCTGTGCGCGTTGATGAACCGGGAGAAACCCACGCCCCTGCGGGCATTGAGAAACTCCGAGAGTTGATGCGGGGTTACACTCAGCATAGAAGCGAGTCTGGCCAGGGTCAGGTCCTCATCGCAGTAGACTTTCTCGGCAACAACCTCGTCTAACCGCTGTTCGAGGCCGGCCAGATCCGTGGAGACCAACGAGGAGCGTGAGTACCTGGCGGCCTTCTTGCGAACATTGTTCGACAGTTCTCCGAGGACCTCGGGATAGCGTGACCAGATCAAGGATAGGTACACGACGCTCAGTACCTCGCCGATGACCCCGATCCGTTCGGCAATCTCGGAAGCCCCAACGTCCCAGATGTGAACAAAAGTCGTCAGAACACGAATGTTCGTACTGATCATCGCAAGCAACCAGAACAGGAGTATGTGAAAGGCCCAAGCCCGGCTCTTCAGATTCTCCACAAGGACAATCCACAGATGGCGCAGTACCCAAACGATGCCTGCGTCCACAAAAAGCACTACGCCCAAGAAGATCAGCGCGCGGGCGAAGCTCTGCGGGGGCGTACCCGGATTGAAGGCCGTAAGGTGCAGCACGACGAGGAGGGCCGTCGACACGCCGAGCAGCGCCAACAGGACCCCCGGAATGATCCGACCGGCCGGTTCCTTCAGCAACATCCTCTTCACGAAAAGATAGAGGACAAACGCGAGCGAGAAGCCCAGGGGTACGTCCAGGTAGTGAATAACCGTCGTTCCCTGGACGTAGTTGATCGTGAACCTCAGGTTGGAGCAGGCGCTGATGAGGTAGATGAGAATGGTGCAATCGCGACTGGGGGACCTGGGGCGCGGGAGCTGACTTGCTGCCTGCAGAAATCCGAACAGGGTCCCAAACCCGGTCACGAACTCCATTCAGAATACCCGCACGGCACGAAGGAGCCTCAAAGGGGCTTACCTATTAGGCAGCCTGCCCGGTCATGGCCGCGCGGATGCTTTGGAAGAGACCCTGGCCGGCCACTTCGCCGGCCACGAGAACGTCATGCGCGCCCAGCGCCATCAAGTCCTCGCGATCGACCTGTTCTTCGCCAACCATCACGATCTTGGCTTTGGGGGCAAGCTGCTTCAGGTTCTGGAGCAGACGACGGGTCGTGATGCCTTTGAGGAAAGTATCGGAAATCGTACACACCACGATCTTGGCGTTCTCGATGCCGCAGTGCGCCAGGGTTTCGGGGTGCGAGAGGTCTCCGTAGGCCCAATGAAAACCGTCATCCTGGAGCTTCTTGGATAGGGACACGTTGAAATCGACGATCAGGGTCCGACTGCGCCACTCCGGTTGCTCGGCCTTGAGCCGGTCCAAGAAGGCGCGCGCTATCCGGAAGTATCCCAAAACGACGATATCCGCGTCGTGTCCGTGGCCGCCCGAGCCGCCTTCAGCATGCGTGGGCGTATCCCGGAGCCCCGTGCGCGCGAACAATCGCATGAACGTCGAGGCGATGACGTCGTTGAACTTGATCACGTACGTCGACACAACCGAAGTCACAATCATGGCCGTGAGCACCGTGGCCGAAAGGCCCTGATCGATGTGCTTGTAGCCCACACCCAGCGCGAGAATCACGAGGGAGAATTCGCTGATCTGCGAAAGATTGAGGGCGGTGACGAATCCGGCGCGCAGCCCGTTGCCGAGAGCCACGGCCACAGGAACGATAGTGAGGATCCGGTTGGCGAAGATGTAGATGAGCAGGAAGCCCCCAATTCCCAGCGTGGCTGGCGTCGGAACGGGAATCTTCATCCCGAGCGCTACGAAGAACAACGTCACGAAGAAGTCCCGGACTCCGCCGAGTTTGGAGATGACATCATTTCCGTAGGGGAAAGCCGCGATACTCAGGCCCGCGATGAGGGCGCCCATTTCCATGGAGAGACCCAGCTTTTGCGCCACGCCGCTCACGAGGAAGCACCAGGCGATCGACGAAAGCAAGATCAGTTCCGGTGCGCGCGCCGCCCAGGAGAACAGCCGGGAGACGACAAAGCGGCTGGCCAGAAACGCCAGTCCGATGAGAACGATCACAGCGCCCACGGACTTTCCGATGCTGATCGGGTCCGGCTTCTCCAGGTTCGGCTGGATCCCCATGAAGAGAATGGCCCAGATATCCTGGAAGATCAGGATCCCAATCGTCAGCCGTCCGCCCAGGGTTTTGGTTTCGAACTTGTCCTGGAGGAGCTTGACCACGATGAGCGTGGAGCTCAGGGAAGATGCAATGGCAAGGTATAGGATTCCGAACTTGCTCTGGCCGATGTAGTCCCCGAGAAAGCGCAGCGCGACCAGACCGATGAGGACCGAGAGCGCAAACTGCGAAAGGCCGAGCCCGATCATCGAGCGGCCCATCTTCGCCAGTTCCCTCAGATTGATTTCCAGCCCGATGATGAACAAAAGAAAGATGAGGCCCATCTCTGAGATGAGTTCGATGGAAGCCTCGCTCTTGACGAGCCCCAGGCCCATGTGGTGGCTGAGCAGAATCCCGCCGCCCACGTACCCCAGGAGCAGCGGCTGTCTCAGAAATCGGGCCAGGATGGCGGCGCCCACGGCAAACATGATGCCGAGCGCCATGTCGGTCAGGATGGTTGTCTCATGATGCATCGCCCGGGCAGATGAAGGCAACGACCGGGATGCGCAACCCTTTTCGGGCGCCGGCCGCGTCCGGTCAGTCAGCCGGCGTGAAGTGGACTATGTCCCGAATCGTACCGGTGCGTTCTTCTTTCCAGACGATCCGCAACGAATGCCCCGCCTTGAGGGAGCGGAGCCTCTCGAGTGGTGCGCACACGATGTGAATGAGGCCGGTATCGACGCCGGGAAAAGCGATCGAAGCAAGCATGTACGGGAGCTCCACGTTTTCCGGGGCGTTCCACGGACGGCGGTGAACGATGGTTCCGGCCTGGAGCGTGGGCGTTCCCGTCACGGGAACGAAACGGTCCATCTTGATCTGACCGTACGGAGACCACGATTGTGGGGGAAGAAAAACGCGCGACGTCTTCGTACAGCGAATGGCGGTGAGTTCTCCGCGATCGCGCAGGTCGGTGAGGAACCGGCCCACTACGGGACCCGGGTTCCACTTGTAGTCGATCTCGACTGTTTGCTCCAGCACGCGAACGATCTCGTCGGCCATACCCAGGAATCTCCTCAGCCGGGCCCCGAAATGGCCCGTGGGGCCACAAGGATGTTGATTGACGAGTCAGTCAACGATATTTCCTGCCCGGTGGAAAAAGTCGATCGGTTCGGCGACGGCCTGTGTCGTTCCTTGTCCGCGGCTGGCTGTGAGGGCGTGCATCTGAATGAAGGGCTTTCTCCGATCCGGTTCAAAGGCAGCTTGGTGGCTCGTCGCACTGCCTTTCTTGGCAAACGTGGCGCTTTACGCGGGCGGCTTTACGCTGTGGCCGTCTCTTGGTGCCGATGAGTTCATAGTCGCCCGGATACGCGGCGACATGGCCACCGAGATTCATGTTTTGCGCGTGCTGGCTTTTGGCTATCCCCTGTTTGCGGCCGCATGGCTGCTGTCGCGGATCCTCTCGGGCGCTATCAGTCCGGAGAACTTCCCTAACGCGGTGGCTCTGACGGTGGCCGCTTCTTGGGTCTTTTTCAGCAGCATCGACTCGGTCTTTGTTTCCCGACTATCGTATGTAACCCACGCGTACGTATTCGCCAAGTTTCTGTACTCCCTGATTTGCGCGTTGGTGGCGGGCCTGGCAACGCTGCTGCTCATTCGCTTTGGTCTCGACCGGGTTGCGCTGCCGAAGCAGGAGCGGGAAGGGCTGCGTGTGCTTGTGATCGAAGACGACTACGCCGTCCGCCGCATCGTCCAACTGCTCCTCTTTGCGCGAGGGTATGCAACAGAGGGGCATAGCACCGTCCGAGCTGCGCGACGAGCTCTGAGCCAATCAAGCTTCGACATCGTCCTCAGCGATCATAACTTGCCGGACGGCGATGGGCTCGACGTTCTGCGTCTCCTGAAAGAAACCCGTCGCGCCTGTCCGCTCCTCGTGATGAGCTCAGAAATAGACTCCACACTCCCACCGCGACTCCTGAGCGCCGGAGTGGCTGCCTTTCTACCCAAGCCGGTGGAGGCCGAAGTCCTGCTGGCCACGCTCCTCGAACACCACGGCCGATCGCATCGGCTCTCGTCCGGGCCGTATCAGTCCACAGCTCCGGGACGGACGATCGGCTCGCTGTAGTCGATGGCTTGGGCCAAGAGCGTCTCCAGTTCACGACGGACGCGGTCCATGGCGGATTGCAGGCCCTGTCGACGATTCGCGCGGTACTCGTTCAGGTATTCGCTCATGAGAAATGGTTTTGCAAAGAGGACACGGGCGCGGCGTGGTCGCGGCTTGCTCTCACCGAAGACCACCGTCTCGAACCTCGATAACCATTCGAAGAAGCGTTCCACAGTCGGTCGCTCCAATAGGTAGGCAGGGCGAACGGACAGAAACGTATAGGCCTTCTCAATGTGTCGTTTTGCCTCGCTGATCCCATGCGTGTTTGGACGGAAGCGCAGCGAACCGGAGAGACCCATCTCCACGGACTCGACGGCTGCAAACAGTTCCCGGATTTTGACGAGCGCATCGGCGTTGGGGTCGAGTTGGAAGCCGAGGGCCTCGGCCGCTGCGTCCAATGCCGCGTGTCGGGCGCGGCCCACGCGGTAGTCGTAGTCCGTCTGCGAAGCCATCGGGATCCGGTACTCCTGTTCGGCCTGTTCGAGAAGCACGCGACCTACTGCCAGGAAGCGACGGAGCAGCGGACGCGTTCCCGGATCGATACCGAGTTTGACTTCCAACCTTCCGATCGAGCGGACGATTTCGGCCTCCAACTCGTGCCTGGGTCCCGTGGCCAGGTACTTCACGAAGGCGCACAACACGGGGATGTCTGCGCCCGGCTCTTCTTTCTGCGCATCCTCCAGGCCCCAGAAGGCAAGCTGCATGGCGCCGGGCATGAAGCTGATGAGGTTGTCGTTTTCCCCGCTCATCATTCCCTCCGGATAGATACACAGCTTTCCCTTCGCTCCGGCGAGGATCCTTCGCGCCGTGCGAATGGAGTCCCTATCGCCTGAGCCTGGCAGAACAGAGAAAGCCCCGATGCGACGCATGAGCGCGCCGAGCACTCCCCCGTACCAATCGAAAACGACCCGGGACGCCATGTAGTGGAAGCGCGTGCCCAATCGATTGGCCACAGCGTAGGCGACCGGAGGTTCCACCATGGTGGGGTGATTGCTCATGTAGAGCAGCCGGCCGTTGCGCAGGGGCTCGAGTTCGCGGATCACGTCTTGGTCCAGGTCGATCCCATCGATGTTCAGGACGGTTTTGTTGATGAAAGGGAGGGCCGCGTCCACGAACCACGCGGTAGGGAGGTGGAACTCCGGCGGGATGAAGGATTCGCGACCGGGCATGCGCCGTGTGTCGGACGCGGATCGCGCGGCGTCAAGCTTGACATTGCCGCGCGCCGCAGCCACACATCCCGCAGGCGCCCTGCGCCCTTGCCTGCGGGAATAGCTCAGTTGGTAGAGCGACAGCTTCCCAAGCTGTAGGTCGCGGGTTCGAGACCCGTTTCCCGCTCAGGTTCTTCTACTTCTGCAGGCTCATTGGGCCGGTCCCGACGGCAAAGAAGTACAGGGCCGCCCCTGCCAATGCCAGGTTCTTCATGAACATGGCCATCTGAACCTGCGCCATCATGGGGTCCGGAATCGCCCAAAACTTGTGAATCATGAAGTTCGAGGCCAAGAGGAAGATAACGAGCAGAATGGAACCGATTTTCACCTGATAGCCCAAGAGAATCGAGAGACCGCCAAGAAGGATCATGATCCCCGAAACGATGACCCCCACGCCCGCCATGGGCACGCCCATCGAAGCGGCGTAGCCTGCGGTGGCGCCATGGGACGCAAAGTGCCCCATGATGGCCGAAGCGATGAAAAGGATGGAAAAGAGTATTCGTCCTACTAATGGAATGAAATTCATGAATGTCCTCCGCGCGAATGGGCGCACCGGTTTTGACGCAGGCGACCCGACTTGGTTACCGCGCCAGGCAGTCTGAATGCTCGGAGGGAGCGAGCGCGGCTCGCTTTACTGCTTCAAACCTTCGCCTTCTTGGCGAGCGAATCCCGAATCTCTTTTTCGCGGCTGAGCAGCATCACGGTGTGGAACTGGATCGCTCCGCCCCAGCCGTGGGCCAGCCCGATTTCTGCGTCAGGAACCTGCCGGTCGCCCGCGCGCCCCATGAGCTGCAGGGCCACTTCGGCCTGCCGCAACATGGCGGAGGCCCCAATCGAATTGTTGGAGAGGACGCCACCGGAGGGGTTCACCGGGAGTTTGCCGTCCATGGCCACCGTACCTTCTTCATAGAGACGATAGGATTCACCAGGAGGGCATAGCCCCAGTCCATCGAGCCAGATGAGGTGCTGACTCGTGAAAGCGTCGTAGATCTCGACGACATCGAGTTCGTCCAGGGGGCTCTTGATGCCGGCCTGCTCGTAGACGGAGCGCGCCGCCAGTCTGAGCGCGACCGGGTCGGACCAGTCACGATCCGGATAGTTGACACCGTCGGCAATGGTTGAAACCGCCTGAATCCAGGCCTTCGGCCGGTCGTTCTGATCCGCCTTTCTTTCGTTCTGAATGATCATCGCGCAGGCCGCGTCACTCGTGGGGCACGAGTCCAGAAGGCGGAACGGCGTGGACAACCAGGCCATGTTCAGCAGCATTTCTTCGCTCACCTGAGGAAGTTTCAGCGCCGCGCTCGGATTGTTGAGCGCGTTCTTGCGCATCATCGTCCCGATTTTGGCCAGGTGCTCTTCCTTAACCGCGGGATACTTCTGCATGTAGATGCGGGTCTGGTTGGCCACGGCCGACGGTGCTCCGGCCGCGAAGTCGCGACCCATTGTCGGTGAGTACACCATCGAGAGGCATTTCTGAACGGATGATTCACCGAGCTTGTTTCCTGAAACAACGAGCACCGTGTCGAAGAGGCCGGAGGCGGCCATGTACCAGCCTGCAATGCCCGTCGAAGCGCCCACGGTGCCGCCTGTTTGAATGCGGTAGTGCGGCTTCATCACTCCCAGCGTGAAATCGGCAGCCCACATTTCCGGTTCGGCGGTACCCTCGAAGAATTCCGGGCCGCTGCCGTACATGACGCAGTCGATGTCGTCGAAGGTCAGCTCCGCGTCGCGCAGGGCAAGCTGGCACGCTTCTCCCATGAGTTCGGGAAAGTTCACGTCCCGCCGTTTGAGTTTCGTGATCGTCTGACCCACGCCGACGATGGCGGATTTCAGTGCCTGTGGTTTCTTGCTCATACCCTTGCCTTCGTCTGACTACGCTTCCAGAACGTAGACGATATTTGCCTGCATCCCCAGTCCGGCCTGCGAGTGAACGAGAGCCCGACTGGCCTTGGAGACCTGAGAGGTTCCGCCTTTGCCCCGGAGCTGCAAAGCGGCCTCGACCATTCGCGAGAGCCCTGAGGCGTAGATGACGTTGCCGCAAAGCACGCCGCCGGAAGGGTTCACCGGGAGCCTGCCCGAACGGCTCGAATGACCCTCGTCGAGGAAGGCGACGGCGCGATTCTCCTCACAGAAGCCGAGCGCTTCGTACAACATGAGCTCCTGGTGCGCGAAGAGGTCGTGGACTTCCGCGAGGTCGATGGCCTGCGCTGATGTGCCCGCCATTCGGTAGGCTGCCGCGGCGGCGGCCTCCGCGCCGCGCAACCGTCCGAACTCCCTGTAGGTGGGGTAGTAGGCGTCGGATATGAAACCGACGCCGGTGATGAAAGGTACGTCGAGCCCTCGCTCCTCTACGAAGTCTTCGCGAGCGAGAATCATCACGGTGCAACCGTCGCCCGTTCGCGCCGCCGAAAGCTCGGTCAGCGGTTCGGCGAGCGGTGGCGCGGATAGAACGTCCTCCAGCGAGAAGTTGCCGGCCTCGCCGGGCATGACGCGCGCGTTGCCGATCCCGTTGGCGCGATTCTTGACGGCCACGCGCGCGAGGTCCGCCGGCGTGGCGCCGGATCGTTGCATGAAGAACTGAGCCTGGAGCGCCCCGATGGTGCTTGCGTCCGCGCCCACCGGTCGGAGGTAGAAGGGGTCCGCGCTCATGCCGCTGAACGCGGACGGGTCCAACTGACTCCCCTTCGAGAAGGCCACGACCATGGCCGTGCGGAACTTCCCGGTCAAAAGCCGCGCGATGGCGTAGTGCACGGCCCAGGCGCCGTCGCGCTCTACTTTTGATTCTTCTTTGAAGAGGGCGCCGGCGGGTTCAATCGTGTAGACGTGGTTGATGGCGATGCCGTCCATCACGTCGTCCCCGGCCTGCACGACCGTATCGATCTCGGCCAGGGCAAGGCCCGTCTCCGCAAGCACACCCCGCACCGATTCGAAGACCAGATCCTCGATGGATTGGTCCAGGTTCTCCCGTTGCACGTTGACCGAATGACCGATGATTCCAATGCGCATTTCTGGCCCCCGGCGCCAGCCTTCGTTGATTGACATGTCAGTCAACAATTTTCGTTGCTGCGCCGCCGGGTTCCGGTGTCTCGACCGGGGAGGTTGCAATGGGGCGTCGATTGGCCTCCGCTCGGGATTTCACGGGCTTCTTTCCCGGTGGACCTTTCCGAGGCCCTCTGTCATGATGTTTGCATGCGCGAACTCGAGACCCGGAAGCCGGAGTCCGTTCGTCCCGAAGGAGCCCCCAAAGAAGAGGGCCAAGCCAAGCGCGCCCTCACGCCGAAGGGCCACGTGTTGGTCGTCGATGACGAACCGGGCGTGCGCTTCACTCTGGCCGAATTCATGCGGCTGGCCGGTCACACCTGCGAAGTCGCGGGTGGCGTGAACGAGGCTCTGGAGATCCTCCGGAGGTCCACGTTCGATGTGGTGATTTCGGACATCATCTTGCCGGATGCGCACGGCACCGATTTCCTCAAGACCGTCCGGGAGGCGTACCCCGAAACGGAAGTCATCATGATCACCGGGGCTCCCGACGCCGAGACGGCCATCGACTCCCTGCGGGGCCGGGCCTTCGACTACCTGCCCAAGCCGGTCACACGTCAGCGCATCGTGAACAGCGTCGGCAACGCGATTCGCCTCTCGGCGCTACGGCAGCGCAACCGCCGGCTGGAAGAGCGCAACCGACAATATCAGGAGAATCTCGAAGGGCTGGTGGCGCAACGCACGGCAGAGCTTTCCCTTCTGACCAGGCGCCTCATGGACATCCAGGAGTCGGAGCGCAATGCCCTTTCCCGCGAAATCCATGACGAACTCGGCCAGTCGCTCATTGCGCTGAAGTTGAAGCTCCAGCACATGCACCGTTCTTTTGCACCAACTCCGCCACTCGATCAGGAGTGCAACTCGATGGTCGAGTTTCTCGACGGGATCATCGACGACTGCCGCAGAATGTCCCATCGCCTGAGTCCGCTCGTTCTCGAACACCTGGGCCTACCCAAGGCGCTTTCTCGCCTGGTGGAGAATCTGTCCTCCTCGACGACGATCCGCTTCGACGTGTCCGTGGACCTCGAGGGATTGCCGGAGAATCCGCAGCGGGATGCCAACCTCTACCGGATTGCGCAGGAGGCGCTTACGAATATCATCAAGCACGCGCGCGCGTCGCACGTTCACTTTGAGGCGCGGCGAGTGGGGGATCTGCTTCGTCTGCGCATCCAGGACGACGGCCGAGGGTTCGATGCGAATCGCCTCCCTGAGGAAAGCCACTCAGCCGCCGGCATGGGACTCCTGGTCATGCGTGAACGGGCGGCGCTGATCGGCGGCACAGCGAGCATTCGTTCGGAAACCGGTGGAGGCACGGTAATTGAAGTCACGGTCCCCTGGTGATAAGTATCGCATCATCATCGCCGACGATCATCGCATACTGCGCGAAGGGTTGCGTCGGCTCATCGAGGAAGCGCCGGACCTGGAGGTGGTCGGCGAAGCCGGAGATGGAGAGCAGTTGCTGGAACAGTTACGGGCCCACGATTGCCAGCTGGTCCTCCTCGACATCAGCATGCCGAAGCTGGACGGCCTCGAAGCGCTGGCACTCATCAAGAAGCACTACCGCAAGCTGAAAATCCTGATATTGTCCATGCACGCGAGCATCGACTATTTCAAGAAGGCCATGCAGAAGGGCGCCGATGGTTACATCCTCAAAGAGAACGCCTACGACCGTCTGCTCTGGGCCATCGCCGAGATACGGGCGGGCCGCAAGGCGCAATCACCGGGGATTGTGGCAGAGCTGGTCGAGGAGTTCGTCGGACAGCCGGCCGACCAGGTTTCGCTCGACCTGTTGTCCAAGCGGGAGCGTGAGGTTCTGGCCATGGTGGCGCGCGGCCTCACCAGCAAATCCATTGGCGAGCACCTGAACATCAGCCCGCGGACGGTGGAGAGCCACCGCGCGCGCATCATGGAGAAGCTCGGACTCAAGACCACGGCCGAAATGATCCGGTTTGCGCTGGCCAAGAAACTTTCGTAGTATTGTCCGAGGAACGACCTGACCATGGACGCAGCGCAGCGCCTCCCGCCCGACGAGGGCCACGTCGGAGAAGCCCCGAAGCAGGTCGGCGTGCATATGCCGGACACGGCCGCTCGGGTCCTCAGTCCCCTCAACCTGGATCACGGCTACTCGGTCACACCGGATTTCACAGCGCGCAAGCGCAGTCTGGCTCAAATCTACGAAACCATCCAGCGCTACCTGATGGGTATGGCCCGCCGATCCGAGTCGTACTATCCTTCTACGGACGATGTCTTCGAGGACCTCCAAGTTTATAAGCGCACGATCAGCGATAGGGTGCCGATGCCGTCGCGAGAAGTCCTGGAGGACGAGTTGCTTCTGTTGGCAGTACAATCCCCTCCGTTCATCCAGGTCCTGCGCGAGCTCGAGTGTGATCCCACCGGACGACTTTCGGTCGTGACTCGGTACTCAGCCCCGACCGAAAAACATCAGGACAAGGTGCAGGTTTCCTTTCAGGCGGTTGTGCGCAATTCGGCCGAAGCGTTCAAGCTGTTCGTGGCCCAGAATCGCAAGCAGTTCCCGTGGGAGATGGAACTGGTGCGCGGACAGGCCGCCGAGGAGCCGGATCTGCGGCCCGGTCGCGTCGACCGACTTCTAAGGATGCTTTTTGTGACACCGACGCGCTCGCTCTCTGCCGAATCAGCGGCGGGCCTGAAGCGAGTGAACCACGACATCCAGCGGAGGATCATCCTGCCGTGCCTGCAACAACTGCTCCGGGACCAGACCATCGTCTCGCTGAGCTGCAAAGAGCTGCGCGTTTCGTCCATCCCCGGCGCGGAACGTTTCACCGATCTGATCTTTCCCTCCGACGACGAGGCGCTTGAAAGGCGCTTTCGGATCGTCTGCGGGATGCTCGAATCGCCGCGGATTCGCGGACTACTGGACTCCTCCGTGCTGGCGGACATCGAGCAGCAACGCGCGGAACTTGGCGACCATCGCTACTTCGCGCGGATCGGGCGGGCTCTCTTTGACAGGGCGGTGGCGGATGGTGCCGCAAACCCGATTCCGGCCGGCGTGCTCGACGCTGCCGTTGAGGCAATGAAGCTCGGCGACCGGCGGCACGAGTCCGAGGAAGCGCGCCGTCGCGAGGATGAGGTCGATGCGGTGCGCTCCATTCTGGAGCGGCTGGAGAAACAGGGTTCGGTCTATCGCGCGCGCCACGGAGACAAGGTTCTCGTGCCGGACCGATACCTTCGACTCGCGCTCGCGGATCGCCTGCCGGGAGTTTTGGCCTGCACCGAGCCGTTTCTGGATCTGAGGGGTCGCGCGCTACCGCCGTCGCTTTCCGTGTTCACGAGTGTATATCTTTTGCTGCGTGACCGTCGTGTAGTTGCGCAGGCCATCGATTCGGCTCTCGAAGTCTTCGAGAAGTCGGGCGATTCTTTTCTGCTGCACATCCTGGAGAACGTACTGGGCCTGGGAGTCCGCAACGACCGTGAAATGAAGGAGTTCGTCCCGCCGTTGCATTTGGAGAAGCTGCGCGCGGCCCTGAAGCGGGCCTATGCCCGGGACCTTCCCTGGTGGCAGAGGATGTGGATGCTTCTGTCCAGCGCCGAGATGAGCGATGGTCGGATGACGGCCCTCCGCGATCAGCGTAGGACCGAAGCTTCCCGTCGCATCCAGACCGTTGCGGTCCGCGAAGAGAAGGCCGCCACCGCCAGCGCACAGAAGGAGATCCGACGCGTGGCGCGTGAGCGCGTGGAGGCCCAGACCCGAGAAGCGCAAGCGCCGACCGCCTCTGAAGAGGATGGACAGGCGCTTTCCGGCATTCGAGACGTTCTGCGCGCCTGCTGGGAGAAGACCGAGCCGCCGACGCGAGAGGAAGTCCTTGCGAGGATGAAAGCCGACTGGCGGGATGCAGCCCGCCGTGTGCTGGAACTTGCGGTTGTCGGCGCGGCGAGCGTTCGGCC
>CAZPFB010000086.1:0-22956 GCA_964585735.1 uncultured Leptospiraceae bacterium | reverse complement strand
GCCGTCCGCTGCCGGACGCGCTCTTCGAGTTCGGCGTTGGCCTTCTGGAGGTCGTCCTGCGCTTTCTTGCGTTCCGCTGCTTCCATGGCTCGCGCGATGATGTCCGCCATGGATCCCGCAAAGTTGATCTCCTCCTGATTCCAGGTGCGTGCAGGTCCCACCTGCTCGTGGCAGATCACGCCCACCATGCGTCCAAAAAGGCGAATCGGTGCATCGAGCATGGAATTGATGCCGAGCGGTTTCAGGTACACTTCCGAAAACTCGAACGTCGATGGATCCGTGTGCGCGTCGTGGGCGGGAAGTGATCGTTCCTCAGCGAGGTACTGAAAATAGGCGGGGAAGTCCTGCTTGTTGAGGGAAAGCCCGCTGCTGTGCTTGGCAGCGGTTCGCTCGAACAGATCCAGGCACACGATGCCAGTCTGGTCCTCGTTGTACACCCACACGCTGGCGCGTTCTGTGTCCTGCGCTTCGGCGGCGGCCTCCGTGATCTCCTGCAGGGCCCGTCCCAAAAGGCCGGCGTCGAGCGCCTCGCTTTTGGCCAACCTCAGGAGGATGCCGTTTTGGTTCTTGAGAAGTTCCTCGCGTGCCTGCAGTCGCTCCAGCAATCCCTGCGACACGGATTCCGTCGTTTCGCTCATTGTAGCCTCCCTGCTCTTCCCACTCCCCCATTCCGTGCGGGTGGCGGGTCGCCCCCAAGGAACCGGTGAGTTTTCGCTCGTGTGCTGACAAATGTCAATGCACCAATATTTTGTGCCTGTCAATACTTCCGTTCGACGTGGGTGATTCCCGGAGATCCGTACTTACCCCGGGTCGTGGGTGGCGGCTTCGCGCGGTTCCTGATCGCCTGGCCCGTGCGGAGTTGGCGGCGCGGCCGCAACCGACGCCGGACTGGCTCCATCGGCGATCGGCACGCGCCCGCGTCCGTCTTTTCGACTTGACCGTACGACCGATCACCGCGGATTGTCCCTTTTTGGGCTTTTCGGGGAGTCGGCTATGAGCAATCTGCTGCCATCGCAGGGAACAAAGTTCGTCAAAGACGCGGATATCCGCAAGGATTGGATCCTCGTGGACGCCCGCGAGCAGGTCTTGGGCCGCCTGGCGGGGCGTATCGCGCACCGACTGCGTGGCAAGCATCGGCCGGACTACGCTCCCCATCAGAACGTCGGCGACTACGTGATCGTGGTGAATGCCCGTCACATCAAGGTGACCGGCAGCAAGCTCCAGAAGAAGAAGTATCACCACCATTCCCGCTTTCCGGGTGGGCTGCGGACCGACACCCTCCAGCACAAGATGGAGAGCGATCCTACCTTCGCGCTTTCGAAGGCGGTCCAGCGCATGCTGCCCAAGGGTCACATGGGTCGGAAGCTCTTCAATCAGCTGCACATCTATGCAGATGACCAGCATCCGCACCAGGCCCAGCAGCCGAAGGTCTGGGAACCGAGGTATCGTTGAGTATGGCACAGAACAAGTTGGCGGTCGGCCGCAGAAAAACCTCCGTGGCGCGCGTGCGGATCCGGCCCGGAAAGGGCGTCGTGCGTGTGAATGGCCGGGAGGCACGCGAGTACTTTACGGTCCCGCGCATGCTTCAGCACGCCCTCTATGGTCTTCAGGTTACGAGCCATACGGAAGCGTATGACGTGGACATTCGCGTTGTCGGCGGTGGGATCACGGGTCAGGCGGGCGCCGTTCGCCTCGGACTGGCCCGAGCCCTACAGGTGGACAAACCGGACCTGCGCAGCCCGCTCAAGAAGGCCGGGCTCCTGACCCGGGATCCGCGCATGGTCGAGCGCAAGAAGTTCGGCCTGCACAAAGCCCGCCGCGGCACGCAGTTCTCCAAGCGCTGATCGCTTGGGAGCTGGCCGGTGTTTGTCTGATCGAGCCGGGGCCTATCCCGGGGGATGTCCGCCGATCGAGCCCCCTGTCAAGAGCAGGGATGCGCCCACCGCTACCCGCGTCTGGCTGGGGAATCCACGCCCCCCTTCAGAGCCCAAGCGACTCCACCACCCGAATTTCCGCATGCACCGGCGCACTCCAGAGACCGGGGTGAACCCACTTCAAGAGGAGCGCGCCTGATCTTGTGGTCGTGTGAGTACCGACCGTGTACACGCCTGTGACCGTCGGCGTCACCGGCAGCGGAGATTCCAGCGCCACGTTCGGGCGGTCCAGGCCGCGCACCGCGAAGCAGTACTCGAGCGGGTGTTCCAGAAGCACCCAGCCGCCACCGCCTCTCCCTTCCACCAGATGATTTACGTGAAGGCGGAGGGGCACGCGCGTGTCGGTTCCCTCTGCTTCCGCGAACGCGGGGCCAGAACGGTAGTCGGACGTCAGTTCCTTGGTGGCGGGCTGGGGCATGACGACGCCGATGTGCAATGCGAAGGCAACGCCCGCCGTGACCAGCACGGATCGCGGAGCCAGAGCCTTCCGCAAGGCTGGCGCGACGGACTGCTCCGGCGACCCGCCTGGAGGCCGAGCCACGTTCGAGGAGGCAGCGTTCACGGGAATCGTGCCGCCGTCGAGCCCCCCCGAGCTGGTTCGGAAGCGCCACGCCACGCCCAACCCCGAAGCGAGCACCAGCGAAAAAGTAAACAATCCCAACAATTCGTGCCCGGAGTCGCTCGGGATGTGTCCGGTGGCGCGGCTCACCCAGAGGTGCAGCGCAATGCGCAGCGCATTCGAGCAGAGGCCACCGAGCACGGCGAGCGGCAGAGCGGAGAGGATCAGAGGCGAGGGGCCGCGGGTCCACAGAAAGAGGGCGCTGAATGCGACACATAGCACGCGCACTGTGCTTGCCCCGCTACATTGTTCGAGGACCGGTACCATTTCCGAACCCGAACCGATTGTTACAAAGTACGTGAAACCCGCTCGTTCGAAGGGCGTGCGCGAAAGCCAAAGGAGCATGTCGACCAGGGTTAGGGAAACGTCGCGCAGCAGGCGGACCGTGTCCAAATGTACGAAGGGCAAAAGGACTATGCCGAAGAGCGACCACAGCACGAGCCCTCGCACCAGGCGGCCCGGCAGAACGGACCACCACACAAGGTACCCGGCCACCCCAAAGAATACCGCGAAGACCGAGAAGAAGGCCGCCTGGCTCCACAACATGAGTCCGAGCGCGGCTGCGTACACTGCCATCCGCGTGGCGGAAAACCTGACCGTGGTGGGAAACGTGACGAACAGGAAGGCGATTCCCAAAACCAGAAGCGGCTTGTTCAGTCCGTAGACTGCGAAGCCCAAGTGCCTCGTGGCAAGATACGACCAGAGTGCGGGCACTAGCGGCAGGAGCAGCGCAGCTCCGGGCAGACGGCCTTTCAACTTCATGACGCGGTTTGGTACAGCACGCGCAAACGTCGGTAGGCGAAGGCGAGGCCCAAACCCGCCAGCACCGCGAGGGCTACCCCCAAGAGCAGCCATTCCTCCGGCTCTGGAACGCCGCCGGCCTGGCCGTTTGCCTGAAAGGGAGATGATCCGCCCGCTGGAGAATAGCGGTCCGCGCCAATTCCATACTGTTTGCGCATGTCTTCGGGAAGCGCAATGAATGCCGTTTCGCTGGTGATGAAATGCAGCCGGCGCGAAAGGTCGACCTGTTCATCACGCAGAGCGCGAATGCGCGAGGCCAACTCAGCCTGCCTATCGTGCTCCCGTTTGGCCCTGTCGAGTCGCTGCAGTTCCTGCGCGGCCATGGCGCGTGCCAGCTCCAGTTCCGCAATGCGAGGTTGCACGGCAAAAGCGCCCGCAAACCGTGCTCCCGCACTTCCGGTGCCGAGCGACGCTTCTGCCTCGAGGACCTGCACCGGCCCGAGCGCCTGACCGGGCTTGCGAAGAAAGGCGCTCGTTTCGGCGCCCGCGCGGGCCGTGAGACGGAGCTTCACCTGTCCGCTGCCCCGCAATTCTCCACTCAGCCACTCCATGGCGAGGCTCTCGGGCTTGGGCTCTTTAGCCGAAGCGCCGCCGAATCGTTGCATCATCAGGTTGCCCCCCAGGCCCCGCTGAACGGTCAGGAGCTCCATGCGCTTGGAGGTGGCGAGCAGTTGGGGAAAGCCGGGATCCGGGTTCGGCAGACCCGACCAAAAGGAAACCAGGTCCGAGGCGCGGCCGCCCGTGAGCATGCGAAAGAAGTCGATCATCCCGTCGTTTGGTTCGAGCAGTCGCCCGCGGGGATTCGCCGAAACGGCCGGTGAGCCCTGCCAACCGGACTCCGGAAAGTAGCAGCTCACATTGGGCAGTGCGGTGGCTTTCACTCCTTCCGGTGGTGGGTCGCTGTAGAGGAAGAAGCGACGGTCGGGATGTGCGCGCGCCAGCGAGAGCAGGCGCTGCCATTCCCGTTCGTCGAGGGAGCCCAGAAACAAGATCACGAATCGTATGCGCCCCGCGCGCAGCGTCTCTGCGAGGTGGTCTGCCAGCATGACCGTGTTCTGTGGCTGATCCTTTTCGTCTTTCTTGGCGGTCCGGCCGCGGTTCAACGCGTCCTGAAGGGCGGGGCCGGCGTCCTGCACGGAAAAGGCGCGCGAGGTGTGCAAGAAACCCGGCCCTCCCTTTGCTTTTGTATGCACGGGTTGCCAGCCGCCGATGAAAGTGTCCTTTTTGTTTAGGAACCCTAATGTTCTAAAGGCCTGCACTTCGCGCGTGAAGTGACGCAGTTCGTTGCCATGTGCCTTCTCGGAGACCATTTCCCCGGTGGAGCGCCACACGCCCATGTAGAACTCCTGCGGATCGGCAGCGGGCTGCGCAAGCGTGGTCCTGTGTCCCAGAATGCGCAGCAGGTAATAGCTGCGGCCGCCCTGGTTGTAGGTGAAGTGACTGACGTGAGGTCGGTCGCCTGCTTCCAGAGTGCACGACACTTGCAGAGCGGCCATCCCGCCCCCCGCGCGCAGCCGAAAGAGCTTCTGCTTGGGAACTTCGTGGACGGAGGTGAGGCGACCCGCTTCGCAGGCGGTCAGGTTCACTTCGTCTTTCCAGAGCACCGAAACATCCGTGCTGCGGCTTTGCACCTTGCCGTGCCTCGTGTCGGCCGGCAGAGTCAGCGCATCCAACGCCAGAGGGACGGTCAGGCGACCGTCCACCATGCGGAGTCGGTGCATGAAGAGTAGCTCGATTTGCTTGGTCTCTCCGGGAAAGATCGGGAAGACGCGCACTTCGAAGCGACCGGCCGCCGTGCGCACGAGCCCCGGGTCTTTGTTCATCGTCGGAGCCTCGTCGCCTGTCACCTTCTTGTAGACGGCTTCTGCTTTCTGTCGGTCTTCGATGACTCCTTCGTACGGGCGGCCCCGATCCCAGATCGTGAAAGCCGTCACCAGACCGTCTTCGGGCAGGTTTACCTGAAAGGCGAAGCCCTGGTTCTCCGTCCCGTGATTGTGGTAGGTCTGCACGATCCGCTGGAAGGCGACGCCATTCTCGACGAGGACGTCGAGGCGGGTGTACGGAATGGAAACCGCGACTGCGCCTTCGCGCACGGGAAGGATGCGCTGCGATTGCAGCGTGCGAATTGCTTCGTGGTAGGTGCCCACGGTCAGGTCCGGCGTGCTCGGCGCCGTGCCCACGGGAGGAGGCCAGAACAGGGGGACGCACAGGATTGCAGCCAGCAGCAGTCGCATGAATGCGCGCGTTCGCCTTCGGCTCGGAGTGTCGGCAGGCGGTGCGAGGAGAGACATCGGGGCACCGTCGCCGAAGCAAAACACGAACGCAATCAGTTTGCGCCTGCGCCTGCCGGCTGAATGGCCCGCCGCAGCATGCCAAACGAACGCTCGACGAGCGCGTCCCCACCGCTGCGCCCTGATTCGTTCAGAAAGCGTACGGTGGACAGAAAGAGCGCCGTGAATACGGATTCGAGGTATTCCATCGGAAGATCCGCAATCTCCCCGCGCTTCTGTGCCTGCTCGACCAGGTCACAGAGGAACGAGTACTCCTGCTCGGCGCGCTCACGGACCTGCTCGTCCCGGGCCAGCGGTGAGTTACGGAACTGCTCCATGAAGTGGTGCGCGTCTTTGTTTTCCAGATGCCACCGGATGGCAGCCTTCCAGATGGAGCGCAGATTCTCGATCGTCGTCCGGTTTGGCTCGAGGCCCGAACGCATGGCGGCCGCAGCTTCGGTCTTGCAGTGCAGATACGCCGAGACGATGAGGTCCGTCTTGCTGCGGAAGTAGTTGAAGAGCGTACCGGCGGCCACTCCCGCATTCTTGGCCACCGTGTTCGTGTTGGCCGCGTCCATGCCTTCGCGCGCAAAGAGCGCGATGGCACTTTCGAGGAGTTTCGCGCGTCGGTCTTCGGCCATGGTCAACGAGCCTGCTCGGCCAGAGCCATGGCTTCGCGGCCGCCGGTCCAAGTCGCCGACGCAATGTTTCCGTTTGCCCGCGTCGACGGAGTGACGCCCGCCGTCGAAGTAAGGCCGGTGGATACGATCGGCACTTCGCTCGCCGTCTTCCACGGGAGCTGCGGCCACCAGCGCGCCGTCTGCGGCGGCCGCAACGGTTCCACGCTTTGCCCCGGGCGCGGTGTGAAGACCACCAGGTCCCGCGCCGCCGCAAGCGTTCGCTCGACCGGTTCGGTCCAGGTGTGCAGCGAAAGCTCGAACGTGCTCCAGTGTACGGGCACGAGCACGCGGCCGCGCACGTCGCGGTGGGCCTGCACGGCCTGCTCCGGGCCGAGATGCACATCCGGCCATTTCGGGTTGTACTGACCGACTTCGATGAGGGTTACGTCGAAGGGACCCAGCCTGCGCCCGATTTCGCGGAAGCCGGGGAACATGGCCGTGTCTCCACTGTAGTACGCGCTGCGCTGTCGACCGCGAAACGCCCAACCGGACCAGAGTGTCGAATCCTGCCAGCGAGCCGTGATCCAGCGTCCAGAAAAGTGCCGCGACGGCGTGGCGGTCACCCGCACCGGCCCAATGTTCGTTTCTTCCCACCAGTCGAACTCGCGGATGCGGCCTGTCGGAACTCCCCAACGTTCCAGATGCGCGCCGACGCCGAGCGGCACGAGGAAGACGGCCTTCGTCTTGGCGAGGGCGCGAATCGTGTCGCGGTCCAGGTGGTCGTAGTGATCGTGCGAGATGGCGACCGCATCGATGCCCATTCGCAGAAGTTCTTCCATAGGAAGAGGCGCCGGATGGAAACGCGTGGGCCCGATCCAGGCAAGGGGCGAAGCCCTCCGGCTCCACACCGGATCCAAGAGAACGCGCACGCCTTCGATTTCGAGCAGAACCGTGGAGTGTCCCAACCACGTGACGCGCAGGCCGTCCGCTGGCGGGGTCGCGAAGTCTGCCGCCGTCCGCGTCTGAATCGGCGGCTCCGTTTCGGGTGAGGAGTGCTCGGAGCCTTTGATCCACATCCAAAGGATCGAAGCGTAGCCGGCCTGCCAGCGCGGGAGGGGATTCTGGAAACGGCCCTCGCGAAACTGCGGTGACTTGAGGAACCGCTCGCGACGCTCCCCCTGCGGAATGGCGCCGCGGCCCGAGCAGGTGGCCAGTGCCAGCGAGGCCAGCAGGCCGATCGATACCGCCCTCGTCCAGCGCAGGCGCCCTCCATTGCGGAGGGGCCTGTCGGAGTTCCTACACATGGGGCACAGGAAGGAGAGAGCCGGGGACACCGTCAACCAAGAAATGAGTGACTGCTCACTCATTTCAGTCGCCTGCCGGGGCCACCGAGATGGATGGCTCTCGGCGAAGAACTCCCGGCGATTTCTGTTGCCCGGCTTTGCCCGGCGACGGCCCCCTTCCCGCATGGCCCGAACCCCTGCCAGCAGCACGGGAAGCCAGGCGACCGCGCCCTCAGCGTTGGCCGAAATTTCCGCGTCCATCCTCCGCGGGGAGCAGGAGCAGGGCGAGATGCGACTGGCGCGGGCGCGCCTGTGGGTGTGTTCCGTCGGGCTCATAGCTGCGCTCGCGTATCTCTTCTATTCCCCTATCGAGGAGTTGGAGGAGCAGTTCCGAACCACGCTGCTCATGGCGGCGGCGGTGCTCTACGCCTACCTCTGGCTTCTTTACATGCGCCGGGTTCGCTTTCGTCGCTACCATCGCTACGTTTCTTCCACGCTCGACTTTCTGCTCATCGCCATGGCGAACCTCATCTGGTCGATGTATCGGGGTGCGGACGACTTTGCCGCACAGTTGCAGTTCTCCGCCGGCTTCGGCAGCCTGCTCGTGCTGGTGATCCTCACGGGCCTGCGCTTCGACTTCAAGACTGTACTCTACGTGGCCGCGCTCACCTTCGTTCTGTACGCGGGCTACATCTATTACGGCGCCACGCTCGAGCAGTATCGCCTGACGACATCGTGGCGGGAGAGTTTCCTCAATCCCGGCGTCTTCAACATCCGCGACCTGCTCTCGCGGTTGCTCATCCTGTTCCTGGCCGGTGGACTCATGTCCTACCTCATTCGCAGGGTGGGGATCCTTCTGCGTTCGAGCGTGGAGGCGACGGTCCACAAAGAGCAACTGCGACAGTTCGTCAGCAGCAACGTGGCTTCGGAGATCGAATCCGGTCGCGCTCTGTTGGATCTCACCGGCCGCATGACCCGCACGGCCATCCTCTTTTGCGACATTCGCGACTTCACTCGCATCTCCGAGCGCACGACGCCGCAGGCCCTGCTGACGATGCTCAACCGCTACTACGAATTCATGGCCGAAGAGATCTTCCGGCACGAAGGCACTCTCGACAAATACCTCGGCGACGGCGTCATGGCCCTGTTCGGCGCGCCGCAGAGTTTGGAGAACTGCTCGCGCAACGCGGTCGCCTGCGGTCTGGCCATGCTCGAGCGGACCGCGGCCTTCAATCGTCGCTGCCGCTACGACATCTCAATCGGCATCGGTATCCACACTGCGCGCGTGCTGGTCGGCAATTTGGGAACACAGATGTACAAGAACTTCACGGCCATCGGCGACGGCGTGAACGTGGCCGCACGCATCGAATCCGCCACGCGCAAGAGCCGCGCTCGTCTTCTCTTTTCGAAGGAAACCGCCGACGACGTGCGCGACTTCTTTCCCGTTCGCAGTATGGGTCGCTTTTCACTGAAAGGCAAGCGCGGGAATCGGACGTTGTACACAGTCCAAGCGGGGCTGTAGAACGGGGGCGATCTGCTCCCCGGGTGCTTGCGTTAATAAGACTCTTCATTCGCCTGCGTTCGGGTTTCAGGATCGCGTTCGGCCTCCGATCGGCCTTTCCTTTTGATGGTGGCGAAAGCGTCTGTGTTCAGGAACGCCGGCGGCACGCGCGCTCCCAGCGGCCGATGGCGGGATCAACTGCGCTCCCTCGCCCGGAACCTCGTGACAGCGCGGCGAAAGTCCCGTCTTCGAAAGAGAGACGGGGCAACCGTTTCGCGCGGGCCTGCGGCTACGGGCTTTCCCCGCGCCCTCGAGCTGCGTCAGGTGTGCAGAGTCGCGGGCCGCAGTGCTCCGGCGTTTCGGCGCGGCCCGCCAGCCTGAATCGCCACGGGACGCGCTCACCCATTTCAAAGGACTCTGTACTCGTTAACAAGCGGGCATAGGATCGCGTTCGGCCTCCGATCGGCCTTTCTCTTGGATGGTGGCGAATGCGCCCGTGTTCATGAACGCGAACGGCACGCGCTCCGGCGGTCACATCAAGCGCCGGCGATTTCGCCCACGTCGTAGGGATCGATGATCGTGTACGTCAGCGGCTCGCTCGCTTTCAACAATTCCTCGATGGCGCTGCGAATCTGCTGTGTGAGTCGCTCCACGGTCCCGGCCTTGTCGGATTGGTAGGCGCTGAACTCCGAACCCAACCGAAACGGAGGCGCAAAGGTCACGTGCGCTCGGCGCGGTTGGGGGTGCGGTTCGCCGCCCAGGGCGCGCGGTGTCTTCCCCAGAGCGAGAGACTCGAAACGTTGCAGCCACTCGTAGAAGCGCTCCGGAGTGGGTCGAGAGAGTAGATAGTCGGTCTTGATGACGATGAAGTCGTAGGCCTTGATGCATTCGCGATTGGCCGCTGCAAGTTCCTGCGCCGTGAGCTTTGGCAGTTCCGGTGACTCGTAGCCCACCTCCAGCAGTTCGATCACGCTCGTCAAATGTCGGAGCTTATGAATCGCATCCGCGTCGCGATTGTAATGTTTCAGGCGCATGCTCTCGGCGACGTTGTCGAGAATCCGGTGGCGCAGGCGCCCGACACGAAAGTCGAAGTCGGCGGGGCCGAGGGATCGCGGATCGGAAGTCGTTTGCTCGGGAAGGCCGTACTGTCGTTCCGCCTGTTCGAGCAAAACGCGCCCCACCATGAGAAAACGCCGCAACAGGTTGCGTCCCCCCGGATCCGCGCCGATGCGGCGTTCGACCGCTGCAATCGAATCCTCCAGGTGGCGAACGACCGTCGCGCGCGGCGTCTGGATCACGTACTTCATGAAGCCGGCCAGCACCGTGATGTCGGCCCCGGGGTCGGTCTTGCGCGCATCGGCCAGGGCCGCGAACCCAAGCTTGAGAAACCCCGGCTGGAATGGCATGAGGCTGTCGTTTTCTCCGCACATGGGTTCCCCTTCCGGGAACAGTGCGAGCTTGCCTCCTTCCGTGGCGAGTATCTGCCGGGTCATGCGCATCGACTCGCGGTCGGCGACCCCAGGCAGAATGGAGTAGGCGCCCACGCCTTGAAAGAGCTTGCCGACCGCGCCAAAGAGAAAATCGAAAGCACGGCGCGTGGCCATATAATGGAAACGGGCGCCCATTACGTTGGCAATGTGGTAGGCGATCATGGGTTCGGCCTGGCTGGGATGATTCGTGAAGAAGATCAAACGATCCTTGCGCAGCGAACGCAGCAGCTCCCGATCCTGCGGGGAGATGACGATATCCTCGATATTCTGGTATTGCCGGAGCGTGAGCGGCAGGGTGGCATCGGCAAACCATGCGGCGGCCAGATTGAAGGCGGGCGGAATGAACAACTTCTTCATTTGGCGGAAGGACGCCACGGCCCTTTCGCCACTTGCAAGGCAATAATTGGACTTGCGCAAACTCTTGTCCGGCCGGCCGATGACTCCGAATGAAAGCTGTCCGACTCACTCTGTACGTCGCCATTACCCTGGTCGTGGTGGACCTGGGTTCCGTCCTGGCCCGCGCCGCAATCCTGGACTTCTACGTGCGGCCCCTGGCCCTTGTGGCCATACTCGCCCATGGGTTCTTCCTACCGCCTGAAAACCAACGGTCGAAGCTGTTTGTCCTGATCGGGCTGGGTATGGCCGTGGTTACGGAGATCGTCCAGCGCGGCAACTTTCCGGGTCAATGGTCCATCGTTGCTGGAGCCACGGCCCTGTACTACATCATGTACACCACGGGCTTTGCGCTGCGCCAGGGAGGCGGGTTCAGCCCCCGTTCGCTTCTGCCCTTCGGCGCTGTGGCCATCCTGATGGTTACCATGTTCCTATGGCTTCAGCCCTACGGTTTGATTCGGGAACCGGCTTTCGTCTACATGCTCGTGACGACGGTCATGGTGGGTTTCGGGTTGCGCCCGTTTTGGAGCGGCTCGCGCGACAGCCATGCGCGGGAATTGGCCATTGGAGTCCTGCTTCTTGTGCTCTCTGATACTCTGCGCGTCATCACCCTGCTGAAGATGGGGGATCTGCGCGGCACGTATGTTCACGAGTACCTCATGGAGGCGCTCATCCTGGCGCCCTTTTTTGCCGGGCACCTGTTTGTGGTGCGCAGCGTTCGGCGGGAAGACTGAGGCGGCCGGTTTCAACCTAATCCGGCCCTCAGAAACATCTTGACCCGGGAACATTCAAGGTCCCAGACTCGTCTCAATTCTGGAGATTCACAGAGGGGGCTCCAAACGTACCATGAAAACGAAACTAATCGCTACTGTTTTTGGAATTCTGTCGGTCTTGGCCGTATCCGCTCCGGTTTCGGCTGCACCCGCCTGCAAGGGTAAGACCTTCAAGCAGTGCAAAGCTGCTAACAAGTGCTCTTGGGTCCGGGGAGTGAAGAAGAACGGCAAGTGGGTCCGTCGCGGTTACTGCCGAGCCAAGTAAGTTCCATGGCGACCGCCGTCTGAAGAAGGCGGCGGAGCTTCTCGCTTGGGTAGATCCTTGATCCACGTTGGTTCTGCTCTGGCGACGCGCGATGTGCGCGCTCTCGGACCCAGTGGCGGAGGGAACCAAAACATCGCCCGAGAATATTCGAAAGGTCTGAGGCTGTCCCGGTTTGACGGACAGTGTCAGGCGGACTCCGGGTTCATTTCGAATTCCTCGGGGCTTCTGAATCCAGGTAGGAATGCAGCCTTCTGCGATTGTAGAAGCCCTCGATGTATCGGAACAGATCCGCGTGCGCTTCAGCGAGATTCTCGTATTCGCGCGTGTGGATTCGCTCCGTCTTGATCGTACCGAAAACAGATTCGGCAACCGCATTGTCAAGGCAATCTCGTTTTGCGCTCATGCTGGAAATGATTCGATGAGTTCGGAGCATCTCTCTGAATGAGCGACTGCAGTACTGCGATCCGCGATCGGAGTGAAAGATCAGTGACCATGGTTCCACGCGGCGCTGATTCAGTGCGTTCCGCAGAGCTGCCTTCACCAGGGACGTTCGCATGTACCCCTTCAGTGACCAGCCGACGATGCGCCGTGAGAAGAGATCCAGGATCACACAGAGGTAGGCCCAGCCCCTTCGTGCGCGGACATAGGTGATGTCGGAAACCCAAACCTGATTCGGCCCGCGGCCCGGAAGCTCCGGCGCACCAGATTCGCGGAGATCGGAAGAGCGTGCTCGGAGTCGGTCGTCTTGACACGGAAGCGCTTCAAAGAAACGGGCACAATTCCGGCCATTTTCATCAGTTTTCCGACCTCTTGCCGCTGATCCGATGGCCCAGCCTCCTCATGGCCGCCAGCAGCCGTGGCCGGCCATACGTCCGGCCGCTTTCGATGAAGATCTTGAGCAACTCGACCATCAGCTTCAGGTCAGTCAACGTACGCCGACAAACGCGCCGTTTGCACCAGTCGTAGAATCCGCTCCTGGACACTTCGAGTATTCTGGACATCGCCCCCACAGCAAACGTGGAGCGATGCTGCGCCGCTCGATTCCCAGTTCCCGGGAGACATCCGTTAAGGTCTTTCCGCTCGAAAGCAGCAGATTCACCGCCTCCCGTTTGAAGTCTTCCGAGAACCTCTTTCTTGTTCTACCCATTGTCAACCTCCAGTTTGTTACTGGAGGCCGCCTGAAATCGGTGTCTCTTTTACCGGGACAGCCTCAGACCTACCTCTTCGATTTGGCCTTCGCCTTTTTCTTCTTCTTGGTGCCTGCTTGCGCGCTGCCGCTGGCCGCAGAGCGCGAGCCCCGGGCTGCGGATGGCCTCGGCTTGAGGCGCGTCGGAGCCGCCTTCTTGCGCTTGGGCCGCTTCTTGACCGTGGCCACGAAATCGAGTGCCAACTCGACGTACTCGCGAAGTTTCTCACCCGCCATGGCCCCCGGTCCGACGAACAGGTAGCCCGCCATGGGCCTGCCGGTGAAATCCATGCGACGAACGTCTTTCCGCTGGACGAGCCGCTCCGCGTTGTCCGCGCCTACGCGGGCCATGAGTTCGTCTTTCACGACACCGACGAACATCTTTTCGTCGGAAAGAAAACAGATCCCCCCGAACATCTCCTTTTCGTCGATCCCGGGTTTCCCCCGCAGTTCCTGTCGGATGTGATCCGCGAGCTTCTCGTCGTACGCCATCGTGACCTCAAAGCAGAGCCGCGTCGCATGATCTGGATCACCCCGCCTGGCGTGTCAAGTCCCCCGAAATCGCTTGTAGGTCAGCCAGCACGGAACCGAATGCCGCGAACATGAGAGACAGGCGACTTCTTTCGGTCGGAGGTCCTGCGGCCGTTGCCCTGGCGCTGGCCGGTTGTGTACAACTCCCCATCTGGAATCCTCCGCAACTGGAAGCTCACGCCGGCCTCTTCGACCTCTCGAAATGGGACTTCGCCCGCGGCGGTCCTCTCAAGCTGACGGGCGCGTGGGAGTTTGCATGGGGCCGATTGGTTCCCCCACATTCGAAGGAGCCTCTCGACAGGATTGTGTCCGTACCCGCGCAATGGGTATCCTACCAAACAGAAGGTGGCGCGCTCCCCGTGGTTGGCGTGGCCACCTACCGCCTGCGTTTGCGAGTGCCCACCTCTGCGCGGGGCAGACTGGCGCTGCGAATCCCCTCGTCGGACTCCGCTTTCCGACTCTTCGTCAACGGCCGGGAAGCGATGACGAACGGAACAGTCGAACCTGATCCGACCCGCTCGGTGCCGATACGCTACACGCCGCTGATCGTGCATTTGGACGTGCCGGGGACGCAGATCGAGCTCCTGGTGCATGTGGCCAACTCCCAGTACCCCAGGCCCGGGCTGCGCGACCCCATCACGATCGGCCTGCGTGAAGACATCCTCAAACTCACGGAACGCAAGCTGGCCTTCGAAATCTTCCTCTTCGGGGCCATCTTCCTCATCGCACTGTATCATTTCGGTCTCTTCCTGCTGCGTCGTTCCGACCGAGTGGCGTTGTTCTTTGCGGCCCTCTCCCTGGCTGTTTCGGTCCGGATCCTGGCCACAGGGGAATCGTACGCGTTCGAAATGATTCCCGGCCTCACCTGGAAGATCAGCACCTTCTTCGAGTACTTCAGCTACTACAGTGCAACGCCCCTTTTCATGCTCTTCTTTCGGACGCTCTACCCGCGCGAGACTCTTCGCTACGTGAACTACGCCATCTATGCAATCGGCGCCCTCGGCTGCGCGTACGTCATCGTGACGCCATTGTACTATTACTCGCAAACGGTACTGGCCTACCATCTGTTCACGGTCGCATCGAGCGTCTACATCCTGGCGTGTGCCGTGCTGGCCGTCGTTCGAAGACGGGAAGCGGCGCGCACCTTTCTCGTGGGCCTCGTGATCCTCCTCGCTTCGCTCGTACACGACATTCTGGTTGTGGAGAGGGTGCTGGACTCCATTCTCGTCGCGCCGTTCGGTCTGTTCGCGTTCTTCTTTTCGCACGCCTTCCTCCTCTCCAAACTCTTCGCGCGGGCCTTCAATACGGCCGAAAGCCTCTCGCGGGAATTGGAGCTTCGCGTCGAAGAACGCACGCGCGAACTGGCCGAAGCCATGCATCAGTCCGACGCTCTGCTACGCAACATCCTCCCGGGCCGAGTCGCTCAGGAGCTGAAGGAAACCGGAGCCGTACGGCCGCTCCACTACGCCGAGGTGACCGTGCTCTTCGTGGATTTCGTGGGTTTCACGCAACTGACCGAGCAACTGTCCACGGAGGAACTGGTGCGCGAGCTCGACGCGTGCTTCTCTGGATTCGACCGGATCGTCGAGGAGCACGGCCTCGAAAAGCTCAAGACGATGGGCGACGCGTACATGTGCGCGGGCGGCCTTCCAGAACCGGGTGGCTCCCACAGCGTGCGGGCCTGCCTGGCCGCTCTGGAAATGCAGAGCTACCTTCGCGTGCGCGCCGCGGAGCGGGGCCGGTCGCCGTGGGTCGTGCGGGTGGGAATCCATACCGGACCGGTCACGGCGGGCGTAATCGGAAAGAAGAAGTTCGCCTACGACATTTGGGGAGACACGGTGAACACGGCGGCGCGCATGGAATCGGCGGGAGAGCCCGGCCGCATCAACGTCTCCGAAGCCACGCGGAACGCCGTATTAGACTTCTTCGAATGTACCTTCCGCGGTCGCATCCAGGCCAAGAACAAAGGGGAGCTGGCCATGTACTTTCTGGAAGGCATCCGCGAGGGATTGCACGAGCGCGGAGTTCCCAACGAGCGTTTTCACGCTCTCATGCAGAGCCGCTTTGCCGAACGCGCCGCCGGATGAAAGTGGCGGCGCCCACCAGCGGCAGGCCTGCTGCCAGGAGGAGCACTATGGTGCTCGACGTTGGCAGGTGGAGCGAAATTCCGGCCAATCGAACCGGCTGCAGGCTCAGCGCAAATCCTGCCGCCGTGGTCACTGCCGAGTAGCCGACCGCCAACGCCAGCGCGGCCGCCAGCGACCGCGCCACCATCAGGGAGAGCAGCGCGGGCACGATCATCTGCGCCAGCGTGTAGAACGAACCCATGAGGTTGATGGCCTCGGCCGTCACGTAGGCCAGCCCCACGAAGAACAAACCTTCTACCAACAGGGCGGGTGACCCGGACAGCCTGGCATGATCCCTATCGAAAGAGAGCGCGACCAGGTCCCGATACCCGACAGCAAACGCCACGGACAGGATACAGAGCGGGAGCCACAGGTGTTTCAGATCCTCGGGAGCTGTGGTGAGCACGTTTCCAAAAAAAGCCTGCACGAGGTGATTCTGCACACGACCACCCACGGCCAGCATGACCTGCGAAAGCGCGGCAAACACGACGAGGCCCAGCACCAGGAGGGCGCCGCGATCGCCTTCGGCGCGCAGTACGGCGACGTAGAATGGCAAAACGAAAAGCACCGTCAGAGCGAGCACCAATGCGTCCCCGGCAAATCTGCCGTGCTCGGAAGATTCGGGGCCTTTGAGCCCGAGGAGCAAAGCCAAAGAGACGGCGGCCGTGGTCGCCTGAGCCAGCGTCACTCCAAAAACCGCCAACTTGCGCAATACCACGAAGACGCCCAGAAACGCCAGAGCCGACCCTAACAGAACGCCCGCGGCGATTTGCACGGCGTAGAAGGACAGACCCTCGATCATGTGGTCCCTCCCCTGGGCCTGCGTTCGATCTTGGATACGGACGTGCCGTCGATGACCAGCTCGGAATCGAACAGAGCGTCTGCGGCGATTTCGCTTTCGTGTGTGGTCATGAGGATGGCCGTTCGTTCGGCGCGAAACTGTGAAAGCAGACGTATCAAATCCTCCTTGCCCGCCTGGTCCAAGGAGTTGGTCGGCTCATCGAGGACGATCAGTTGCGGCCTGTGGACGAGGGCGCGCGCGAGCAACGCCTTCTGAAGCTGGCCACCGGAACACTCGCGGAGCAGTTTGTGCGAGAGTTCGCCGATCCCGACGGACGCCAGAGCGCTGCCGATGGCCTGTCGGACCTGTTTGCGCCGCGCGGCGTGGAGCATGGGTCCGGGGAAGCTCATCTCGAGCGCGCCGCGTACGGTGACCGGGAAGGAGGGGTCGAGAGTTCGTGCCTGCGGTACGTAACCGCAACGGTGAAAGTCATTTTGGATTCGGCCTGCCTGAAGTGGATGCAGACGCAGGAGGGATCGCAGGAGCGTTGTCTTGCCCGAACCGTTCGGACCCAAGATGATGCACGCCTCGCCGGGCGAAAGAGAGAAGCTCACGTCGTGGAGGATCCGCTGGCCCCCTTGGGCCACCGCCAATCCCTCCACGATCATCCCGGACATGGTGCCATGACCCTCGGATGCGGGCGCGCCGGATATCATTTCCCTGCCAGGGCAGCGCGCAACCGTCCGAGCATCACCCGGATCGTGTCCTCGTACGTGGGCACAGCGGGTTCAGAGCGGACGGAAAGGGGCATGATCACGACCCGCGCACCCGTTTGGCGCGCAACACTCTGAGCATACCGCGGATTGTTCCAGGGCGCAAGCAGCACGACCGTGATGCGTCGCCGGCGCATCTCCGTCACGACCTTCTGGAGGTAGGCCGCGGAGGGAGGCACACCCGGTTTTTCCTCGATGGCCAGCGCCACCTCGAAGCCGAACCGCTTGGCCAGATAGATAAGGTCTCGATGATACACTGCCACCGCAGCGCCGCGGTGGGGAGCAAACGACCGGTACTCGCTCAGAGTCAGCGCGCGCAGGTCCTCGGCGAGCGAATGGAAGTTGCCGTTGTAATCTCCCGCGCGTTTGGAATCCACCCGGATCAAAGCGTCGCGGATGTTGCGTGCGGCAATCGTGGCGTTCACCGGATCGGTCCAGTAGTGCGGATTCCCGAAAGCGTGGATGTCCCCCTGGGAGCGGTCGGCCCGATCCGGTACTTCGAGGACGTGCACGCCGCGACTGGCATCACAGTGGCCGGGGGCGCCCGGTTGGATTCCGGCGTTCCGTGACTGGCGCAGCAGAGTGGGGGCCCAGCCGACTTCCAGGTCCAAGCCTACCTGCACGAACACGTGGGCACGACTCAATTTCACGATGAAGTCCGGTCGCGCGTCCATGTAGTGCGGATCCTCCGAGCCGCGCACGAGCGCTTCCACCTGCACATGCGCGCCGCCCACGCGACGGGCCAGGTAGGCCAGGTCCTCGGTGGTGGCGACCACCCGCACCGGTTCGGCGGCGAGCGTTACCCCGCCCACGAAAAAGCCTCCCAGGGCTGCGCCCAACCACGCCGACCTGGCGGCTCGCCTGGCCAAGCGCATGAAATCAGACGCCCGAGGGTGCGTTTGGCAGCGCCCCGCTTTTGGTTTAGTTTCGTTCATGGTTATTTCCTATCAATAGACGTGTGCGGGGTGATACCCGAGAATGAATGTGGCCTGCGCATAGGCCTGGTAGGTGCGCTCGCCCGTTTCCACATCGGTGGTTCGTTCGCCGCTGATGCGCAACTTGGAAAACTCAGAGGGACTGTAGGTGAGTACGAGGGACTCCGCCACGGTACCGTTCGCGTAGGTGTAGCCGAGTTGCCCGCGTTTGTTGGGTTCGGTGAATCCATCGAAGCGCAGACCCGCAGCCCAGTTCTGCGCAAACTGATACTCGAAGAAGGTGTACGCGCCGGTGAACGTCTCGACGGGTGCGCCCGGCCGATCGAAGGGGCGCTCCCTGGTCTCACGCGTTTCACGGTACCAGACTTCTGAAAGCCACTGAAACGAGCTCTGCCTGCCGCGCTTCCATTTCACGAGCAAGTCGAGCCCCGATTGTTGCGTCACCCGATTGGGGTTTTCGTCGGGATGCCAGCGCAGCCAACTGAAGCCGAACTGCGTGCCCCAATCCTTCCAGAACGGGAAGAATTGCTTCAGCCGCACCGTGAAGAGCGGATTCTGCTTCTTCGGTCCTTCTCCGTGAGCGTGGCCGAAGGTCTCCCCGTTGAAGACGCCTACGCTGAACTCCTGCCAGAAGTCCCACGGCATGAGAAAGTGCCATTCCAGGCCCGTGTCGGCGGTCCCCTCTTCGCCCAGGAGTTGTTCGTGCACGATCGGTGCGTTTGTGAAGCTCCAATCGTGGCGGTGGATCGTATTCAGGCGACCGGCATCGAAGAAGAACTTACCGAGCTTGAAGGTGCTGCGAGGTACAAATGTAGGAAACAACAGGAACGCCTCGTGGAGTTCGACCACCGTTTCCCCGTCCTCATGGTGGGCCGCGAACGTCACGAATCCCTGGGCCAGATGGTCTACGTTGGCAAACAAGCCCAGCTCGACTTCCCGCACGAGCAGACGGTTCTCGGTAGTGTGTTCTGCCTCATTGTCCCACCCGCCCACGATGTCGCCCGCCAGGAGCAGGTCGAGTTCGTACGACCGCCCACGGCGATCGGCAAATTGGATGAGACTGCGCGAAGCGGGCGGTTCCTGTCTTTTGGAAGCTTCCCGCTGCTTCTCGGTATCGAACAGGCGATTGAGCTCCTCCTCGGAACCTGACTCGGCCCCATTCGCCGGCGCCGCGGGCGCGTCCGTGCCTGCCCACAGGAAAGCGGCCTGCAGCAGCCACGCGGCAAGAAGGGCACGCAGGTAGTTGGATTTGCCCAATGGTCTGATCCTGTGCGGTGGGCGGCGGAAGACTCCGCCGCCGACTGTGGTATCCGTGCTCATTCCGTGAACTTCCGGCTGGCGTTGACCGTAATGTTCTGAATGCTTGCATTCGAAAGCACGAAGCCCCAGCCACGGTTGCTGCCGTGAGCGCCCCCGCCGAGATCCGTGCTGCCCTCTTTCTCAAGCGCTTGCGCGGAGAGGAGCTCAGTACCCGACGGGCAGGCCGCTGCCTTGCCGCCGAGGTGACCGTAGGTCTCAGCCAGGTGCATTTCCAGACAGAAAGTCTTCTCCGCATCGGTTCCGCCCGCCAGCGCCGCTACCGACGTGCCCGAACCCGTGATGCCCAGTGGCGTCGTGGCTGAAGCAGAGATCTGAAACCCAATCCCACGGTTCACGACGCCTCCGGCAGCGCTCAAGTTGGAGCCCCCCAGGAACTGGATGGATCCGCCGCTGCCCAAAGAGAACGCAATCTGAATGGAAAGATCGTCCTGGCTGGTGCCACTTGCGGTGAGGGTACCGGTTCCCGTGGCGCCGTTTCCGGCGCAGGTCACGCCCGCTCGGGAGAAGCTCACCCCGCCCATGACGCAGTTGCCACCGTGGAGCAAAGCGAGAGCTACCGCGCCCAGGGCCTGCTCATCGTCCTTGGAACCGCCGGTGCACGAAGTGACGAGGCCGGTCGCGCTAAGTAGAATGGCGCCGAGGCGCAGGGCGCCCTTCCGGAAAGAAATCCGTTCGGAGTATTTGGTATATGAATGCATGTGAATTACCTTCTCGTTGAAAATGGATGCTCGACTCCGATCGAACTGGAGGCGACCCTGGCAAAGCCATGGGTCGGGAACCCGCAGACCTCGGGCGGCCGTTGGAGCGTGGGACTCGTGGAATCGAGCGGACGGGAGCCCCGCGCTCAGGATTGATGCGGCCGCGCGTACTGCGGGCGAAGAATCGGAGGCGCGCGGGCGCGCCGACCCAAGGAAAAACCATCAGCGGGAGCGGCCCGGAGCTCGGGCAGCCGGATTGCAATCCGGGCGACCGGGGCGGTTGCTGCCAGGGTCGGCTGCAGGCCGGAGTGATCCGACGATTGCGGCCGGCACAGGAAACAAAAGGCCTCGGCGGCGATCCGCTCCTCACAGTCGCAATGAATGGAGGCGGTGCGCGCATCCACCCGCCCCACCTCGGCCGAGCCGTGAAACAGGGTATGCCAGCCGTTTCCAGCAATTCCGCCGACGGACCCCAGAAGGGCCAAGGCCAAAGCTGGGGCTCGCAGATGCCCGAGGGGGCGCATGTCTCGCAACCACGGCAAGAAAAGTCGCCGCGTCAAGCTCTTTCGGGGGCCCGTTTTTGGGTGGTGTTTTGGAGGGGTCCCGACAAAAATAAGCTGCCGGTAAGCCCCCCGTAAGCGGGCGGCCGGCTTCGCAGGCACAATAGGAACATACGAAACGGCCCGGTCTCATCCCGGCCGCATTTCCAGGAGAGGATCATGCAAAAGAAGATAGGAGTTCTGCTGTTCGGCCTTCTGCCGTTTGCAGCGTTTTCGGGGTTGTCCGCGCAATCGGATCCCTGCTTCGGCGAAGATACATACAGGGTCGGGGCGGGCATCTACGACGTGACCGGAGCGGCGGCCGAACTGGGGATGATGGGATACGCCATGGTCGAACAGAAGACCTTGGGAATCCAGATGCGCCTGCGTTCGCGTGCTTTTGTCATCGAAAGTCCGTGCAATGGCAAACGCGTGGCCGTGGTCACAGCAGACTTGGGGCAGGTGTTCCAGTCTGTGAAGCAGGGGGTCGTTCGCAAATTGCAGGCAGCATACGGCAGCGCCTACTCCGATGCCAACGTCCTGATTTCCGCCACGCACACCCACAGCGGACCGGGCGGCTACTCGCACTACGCGCTCTACAATCTGACCATCCTGGGCTTCGACAAGCAGAACTACGACGCCATCGTCGAAGGGATCTATCAGTCGATTGTGCGCGCTCACAACAACCTCGCCTATTCGAACATCCGCATCAACAGCGGCGACGTGGTCGGAGCAGCCTTCAACCGTTCGTCCAAGGCCTACGATCGCAACCCGAGCGCCGAACGCTCCCGCTACTCGACGAACACCGACCGTCGCATGACGCTCCTGCGTTTCCAGCAGGAGAACGGCGTTCAGATCGGCGCCCTGAACTGGTTTGCGGTTCACGCGACTAACGTGGGGAACAAGAACCGGCTCATCACGGGAGACAACAAGGGCTTCGCGGCTTACTGGTTCGAGAAACTCAAGGGGGTAAGCTACACCTCCACCAAGACGTTCGTGGCTGCTTTCGCCAACGCCAACGAGGGCGACGTTTCTCCCAACCTGTGGGGCGTCCCGGACAACGTGAACGACTACGCCCGCGCCCGTTATATTGCGGACAAACAGTACCAGACGGCCGTGTCGCTCTACAACGGAGCCACGCGGGTCATGACCGGCGGCGTCGACTACCGCCACTCGTACGTGAACTTTTCCACCCTGAGTGTCGGTGGGGTTTGGACCGGACAGGGAACCAAGACTCTTTGCAAGGCCGCCATCGGTATGAGCATGCTCGCGGGCAGCACGGAGGATGGACCGGGTCTGAGCTTCTTGGCCGAAGGCTTGAAGTACGACGGTGTCTCCTGGCCGACCATCACGCTCGTTCCCGAAGATCAGGCCTGCCATGCCGAGAAGGTCATCGCAGTCCCGACCGGACGGATGAGCCCGTACCCATGGACACCTGAAGTCCTGCCGGTGCAGATTGTGCGCGTCGGGCAGCTTGCCATCCTCGCGGTGCCCTACGAGTGCACCACGATGTGCGGGCGTCGCCTGCGCGAAACGGTCCTCACCCACCTGGCCAGCAAGGGTGTGACCGATGTCGTGATTGCGGGCCTGGCCAATGCCTACGCGGGCTACGTGTCGACGCGTGAGGAGTACGCCACCCAGAACTACGAGGGTGCTTCCACCCACTTTGGACCCTGGACGCTGGCGGGCTGGCAACAGGAATTCAACCGTCTGGCCGTGGCCATGCGGGATGGTGTTTCCACCTCTGCCGGTCCCACTCCCCGTGATCTGAAGAACAACCAGATGACGCTCCAGACCGGTGTGGTCTTCGACGACAAACCGCTGTTCAAGAACTTCGGGGACATCGTGAGCAACGCGGCTTCCTCCTACAATCGCGGTCAAACAGCCACCGTGGTGTTCTGGGGTGCGCATCCCAAAAACAACCTCAAGACGCAGAGCACCTACCTTTCGGTGGAACGCAACATCAGCGGCACCTGGTATACGGTTGCTTACGATTGGGACATGGACACTACGTATCGCTGGGCGCGGGACGGCATTGCCAACTCGAAGATCACCATTACCTGGTCGATTCCGAGTAACGCAACGCCCGGCACGTATCGCATCCGTCATTTCGGGCAT
>CAZPFB010000085.1:0-23141 GCA_964585735.1 uncultured Leptospiraceae bacterium | reverse complement strand
GCGGCGGGGTCTGCCCAACATCTCCAGTACGGTTGCCGCGTTCGAAGCCATCGTGGCTCCCAAGAACGCCGCCCTGTTCGAGAAGCACAAGGTGTTCTCGAAGTCGGAACTCGAGTCGCGCTACGAGATCAGTCTGGAAAACTACACCAAGACGATCCGCATCGAGGCCCTTTCCGCGCACGACATCGCCACGCGCATGATCCGACCGGCAGTCCTGCGCTACGCAAAGGAGTTGGCGGACTGCGCTTCCGCACTTTCCGCCGCGGGGATGGACGCGTCGGTACCGACCACGCTCCTGAGGCAGGTCGTCGAGCTTCAGGGCGTTCTTCAGGATCGAACCGAAGCCCTGCGCGAAGCGATCGAACGTGCCGACGCCGGTCATGCGGGAAGTCGCGAGCACGCGCAGGCTTTCCGGGACAGCGTGTTCCCGGCCATGCAATCGCTGCGGGAAGTGGCCGACCGGCTGGAACTGCTGCTGCCGGAGTCTTCCTGGCCGCTGCCGTCGTACGGGGCCCTGCTGTTTCGCGTCTGATCGCGGCGCAAAATCAGATTGATCGAAGGCGGGCGCCTGCTACCCAGCGCCATGCAGGTCAGCGTCGTCATCCCCACCCTGAACGAGGCCGAGGATCTGCCGGTCCTGCTCGAATCGCTAAAGAAGCAGACCTTCCGGGACTTCGAAATCGTCGTGGCCGACGCCGGATCCAAGGACGGCACGGTGAACCTGGCCAAGAAGTACGGTGCCAGGGTCGTGCCGGGCGGCATGCCGGGACCCGGCCGCAATCGGGGCGCGGAGGTCGCCAACGGAGAGTTCCTGTTCTTTTTCGACGCCGACGTGGAGGTTCCGCCCAACTTCATCGGGGACGCCGTGAAGGAACTCGACGATCGCTTTCTGGACCTGGCCACCTGTGAGTTCCGTCCCAAGTCCGACCTGCGGCTGGACGACGTGATGTTTCGCTTTGCGAACCTTTCGGTGAAGATGAATCAGGATCTGAATCCGCGCGCGGCGGGCTTCTGCATCTTCATCACGCGTCGCCTGTTCCGCCGCGTGGGCGGCTTCGACGAGACGCTCAAACTGGCTGAAGACCACGATCTGGTGCAGCGGGCTTCGAAATTTCGACCGCTGCGCGTGCTCAAGACGGTGGAGCTCAAGGTCAGTGTGCGGCGCCTGGAGAAGGAGGGTCGCTTCGCTCTGATTCAGAAGTACATGCAGGTGGAACTGCACCTGCTCTTCAAGGGCAACGTGCGCGAAGACATCGTCGAGTACGAATTCGGCAACTTTGCGGACAAGGAGAAAGGGGGCGGTCGCCTGCTCGACGACGTCGAATCGCGGATCATTGCCCTCGAACAGGTTTACAACGAATTTGCGCGGACGCTGGACGACGCGGAACACACGAAGGAAACGAAGCCCGACCTGCTCGAGAAGTGGAAGACGGGCTTCGACGCCGCGCTCAAGGCCATGGTGGCCATCGCCGGGCCGGTGAAGAAGAAGGGCTGACGCGGCAGAGCCGTGCGCTGCTCCGCATGCAACCGGGGCGCGCGGCGAGTGTCTGTTGTCGCAAAGAGGCGCCGCGCGCGTTCGGGAGCACGAGTGCATTCGCCACCCTCCCAAGGGAAAGCCGGTCGGACCATCCGCGCATTCCTGTTCTCGGGCGCGTGCGAAGGAAGAGTCTTACGAAATGGGTGAGCGTGCCGGTGGCGATTCCAACTGGTCGGCCGCGCCGAAACGCCGGAGAGGTTTCGTGGTCCGCTCGTCAACCTGCCGCGTACCATGGGCGCGTTGAACGGTTGCTGCCGCATGGAGCGCCGGTGATGACGGGGAAGGTCACCTGCGCCTGGGAGCCGCAAGTTGCGTCGCGCGCTCACGAGGTCCCGAGCGAGGACGCGTTGTTGGGCCAGCGCCGCTCGGCCGCGCAAAGCGCGCGTGCCGCGCGCGTTCGGGAGCACGAGCGCATTCGCCATCATCCAAAGGAGAGGCCGTTGGGACCACCGGCGCATTCCTGTTCTCGGGCGCGTGCGAAAGAAGAGTCTTGCGAAAATGGGTGAGCACATCTCAACCCTTTGACGGAGCCTTTCGGATTGGCAGGCCCATGTCGGTGGCAGCTCGATTTTGGCTGTCATCAAGGGAGACGAAATCGTCCAGACCGCCGTTTTGGAGAAACCACTCCGCAGTCCGCAGATGAATGAGATCGGCCGACTTTGGAGTGCGGGCAAGCGGGAAGCGTTTTGACAGACAAAGGTCCATGGTAATGTCACGCAGCAAGAAGAGATCCACGTCGTCTCCCAATCGGACAAAGGCCGACTCAAAACGATTCGCGGAGAGCCGCCCCCCTCGAACCAGATGGACCAACGTTCGCTCTGCTTCCACAAACAGGAGCACGCTTGTACAAAGAGTACGCTTCTTGGCGCGCCGATTCACCGCGGACGCCTGGGTCTCTCCGAGCAGCAGGGCCATGTAGGCCGACGTGTCAAGGTAGACCCTACTCACGATCCTCCAGCAGAACCTTCAAGAACTGTCCCTTGGAAAGGGCACGACCGATGGGTTCCACGGTGCCCTGCCCCGCGCGCTTGCCGATATGGACCAAGGCGTGACCGGCGGGCATCAGGGTGACGTAGGGGTGGTTGTAGCGGGTTACTTCGATAGGCTGACCGGCCGCCGCCGCTTGGGTGTAGCGGGCCAGGTTGGCCTTCAGCTCTTTCAGGGGGACGGACTTCATGAAAAGAAGGTACACAAAGGTGGTCCCTTTGTCAAGAGCTCCTCGTTAAGGAGATACGCCGCGTTCAAACCAGGAGGCGTTCGAGGGAGTGCGCGGCAGTACTGTCGGGCGCCAGAGCCAGCGCAGCGGCCAGTGTGGCGCGCGCGGCATCGGTTGCGCCCGTGAGGCGGTAGGCATCAGCAAGATTGACGAGGTTGCCCACGTGCCGGGGATCCCGCAGTTGGCAGCGCTCCGCAAGTCGGACCGCTTCCGGAAAACGACGCGCCAGCTTGTGCGCGTAGCCCGCGCGAAAGAGCGCTTCCGTGGATGTGGGATCCGCCTCCGACCAGTGCAGAGCCGCAGCGGCCGCTTCCTGCCACCGTTTGGCGGCCAGGTCTTCTCGAACAGAGCGCGCGGCTTCCTCAGCTTTCTGCCGGGAGGGGCGGTCGGCGGGGACGCCCGCAGCGGCAGCGCCATCGTCATAGCGGAAGGACAGAAGCCCGCAGTCGTCCACGAGTTCGCCTTCGTGCGACAGGGCCGCGGCTACGGCGGGTAGCATACCTTTACCTTCTTCAACTATACGCAAGAATAGAGTTTCGTCGTGATTGATGCGGCGGCGGCCGTCGGTCGTGACTTCCAGTTGGATGTCGTCGCGGCCGTCCGAGCCGCAGATGACCACGTCCCCCGGTTCGAGCCTCTCGACCTGAACGCGAAGGGGATCCCCTACGCCCACGATGCCCAGCTTGGGCAGATGCCCGGGAGTCTGGAGGAACTGCGCCTGCTGCGCCCGGTAGAGCACGGGGTGCGGATGTTCTGCGTTGAAGAAGTAGAAGACGCCCCGCGCTTCATCCACGAGCCCGACGACCGCCGAGGCGAGCATGAGGCCGTCGAAGGACTCGAAGACCGTCTGCAATTCGAGATAGCAGTCGCGCAGCCAGAATTCTGGCTCCTTTTCGGAGTACGCGGCCATCACCTTGGTGCGCGAGACGATCGACTTGAAGACCGTGCCCAGCACGATGGCGCCGCCCGCACCCTGTATGGACTTGCCCATGGCGTCGCCGTTGAGGAAGGCCACGTAGGGGCGACCGAGCAGTTCAATCTGATGGGCCGCGCACAAATCGCCGCCGATCTCCGCCTGTTTATTGCGAAACTCAAACTGTTTTTTCTGGCGGACGAAGGTGCTCACGGACACCGTGGTGCTCTGCGTGTCCGCGAGCGCGAGCGGCGCGGTCAGAAGGGACGTGAGGTAGTAGTCTCCGTCCTGCTGCGTCTTGAGCGCGTGGACCTCGGCCAGAGTCGCCTGGAGTTGGGCCGTGCGCTCCTGCACGCGATGTTCGAGGGAGACGTTCATCTCGCGGATCTCCCCGTACATGGCGCGCAATCGCGCGATGACGGCGTCCAGGTGCGCGGCGTGTTCACCGAACTCATCGGCGGTGAGCGCCGCGGCGGTCACCGAAAAGTCTCCGCTGCCGAGGGCAGAAAGAGTCGTGTTGGCCTCCGCCAGACCGCGACGGATGGCCCGCGCCACGCCCAGAGCGGCAATGACTGCCGGAATCAGAAACAGGCCCATCATTCCGAACGAATGCAGAAGCGGATGCTCCAGGTCGATGCGACCTTCCACGACCTGGTGCAGGAGGTAACCCATGATGGAGAGCGGCATGAGCAGCAGCCCGAGGACCGTGAAGAGGATCCGGCCGTAGGTTCCCGTCCGGTTGATGGGTCGTCCGTTCGGCAGCTCGACGTCGCGCAACTGCGACGACGCCAGCGCGGAAGCAATGACCCCCTCCGAAAGCATGAAGTAGGCGAGAGCCGAAACGGGGCCGATCGCGCTGAGGGCGAAGGGCAGAGAGAGGTGTACGGCCGGTTCGAAACGGACGAAAACCGCGTAGGCCGCGTGCGCCAGAGTCATACCGACGACCCAGCGTAGGGCTATCACGAATGCTTCGCGTCGGGGGTGATCGAGCAAATCATCCTTCAGGCGACTGCGGGCCCCGGCCTCGACCACGCGTCCACAGATGCTTCGGATTCTGATAAAGCGCCACAGCATCCCGAGCGCAAGCATCAGGGTGCCCATGGCCACGCCCGCGTACAGCCCGACCATCCGGTCCTCCGGTGACATGGGAACGCCGACCAGGGAGAAGTACACGGCCACGGGCACCGGCACGAGGTACGTGAAGAGCTCCACGCGCCAGGTGATGGCCCAAAAGAGCGCTCTGCCCGAGCCGGCAATGAGGGGAGTGGACATGCGGGGTAGAAATGCCGCGAGTTGGGAAGGGCCGTCGAGCAAGAATCGGCCGTTCCGTCTCGTGCCGTCGCGTCTGCCTTTTTCTTGTGGACCGTGTCTGCTCCGCCGGATTCCGCTGATCGAGTTGGCAAAGTCCAGATGTTCGATAGCATCATCGAGAACATACCGGGCGTCGTGTACCGCTGCCAGATCGAAGCGCCCTGGCGTGTAACCTACATCAGTTCCGGTATTCAGGAGCTGACCGGCTACGCGGCCGCCGAGTTTCTTGAGGGCGACTCACCCCGTCTGTACGGGGACCTGATCCACCCCGACGACCTCGGCCGAGTGGAGGAACGCGTGGCCCGCGCTGTGTGCGAGCGGGCACCTTTCTCGGCGGATTACCGTTTGGTGTGCAGGGATGGTGGCGTGCGTTGGGTCTACGAGCGGGGGAAACCCAGCTTCGACCCCAGCGGTCGGCCGCTTTGGCTGGACGGGCTCATCATCGACATTTCGCCCCGAAGGGAAGCAGACCTGCTGATCGTCGATCCGGACGGCCTGTTCCGCTCGATGGCCGAGCACATGCACGATGTCTTCTTCATCACCGATCTCGCCAGGCAACGCATTGTCTATGTGAACCCCGCCTTCGAGCGCGTCTGGGGCATGTCCCGCGACCACCTGTACGCCGATTCGCGCGCCTTTCTGCGCATTGTCCATCCCGAGGACGCCGAACGCGTCGCCAGCGCGCTTCGCGCGCAGCGTGAAGGATTGCGAAGCTTCGACGAGGAGTACCGCATCCTGCCGCCGGGCGCCGACGAGCGTCATGTTCGCGTTCAGGCCCGGTACCTCAGGGATGAATCCGGCCGGCCCTGGTTGTCGGTGGGCGTTGCTGTCGATGTGACTCACCTGCGGCGGTCCGAACAAAGGGAGCAGGTCGCGCGCCTTCAGGCCGAGGCTGAAAACAGTGCCAAGACCCGCTTCGTGGCGCAGGTCAGTCATGAACTGCGAACGCCGCTGGTGGCTCTGCTGGGCTGGGCCGACATCCTGTCGGACAGTGTCGAGGGGAGCGAGCAGCGGCACCACTTGAGTCAACTGCGCTCAGCGGGGGAGCAGTTGCTCCGCGTGCTCAACCAATCCCTGGATATGTCGCGAATCGCCATGGGACAGTTGGAGGTGCGGGCCACTGTGTTCCCCGTGAGCTTGGTGTTCCAAGAAGTGGAGAGCATCTTCCGGCCGTGGGCGGCTGCGAAAGGCCTGGCATTGCGCTTCGCATGCGATGAAGATGGCATGTCGATCCGAACGGATCGAACCATGTTGCAGCAGATCTTGGTCAATCTGGTCGGCAATGGTGTCAAGTTCACGGATGCGGGCGGGGTCGTCGTGCGTGCTGCCTGCCAGGATCATGGCGTGCGCCTTACAATAGAAGACACCGGAATCGGTTTTGCGGAGGAAATGGCGGAGCGAATCTTCGAGCCGTTCGTGCAGGCGGACACGGGAACCGCCAGACGCTTTGACGGAACGGGGCTTGGTCTTGCTATCACGCGCGATATCGTGCGTTTGCTCGGAGGCACGGTTTCCGCAGAAACAAAGCAGGGTGGTGGCGCGCGTTTCGTCGTGGTTGTTCCCACGCTCGAAGCGTCAGACGACGGGAAACGGCCGGGCGGAGTCGAAGAAGGTGCGGGCTTGCGGCTGAGCGCCGGCGTCCCGGAGTTGTTGCGGGAAAATCTGGCCTCCGGCCGAGATCGCGTCCTGGTTGTGGAGGACAATCCCGTGAATCGCCAGATTCTGGTGCACCAGTTACGCGCCCTTGGCCTTCAGGTCGATGCAACCGACGGCGCCAAGGACGCTCTGCGGCTCATCTCCCTCAACCAACATCTGTTGGTTTTCGTCGACCTGCACATGCCGGACATGGACGGTTTCGCATTCATCCGCGAGGTCCGATCGGTACAGCCGGACTCCCGTGACCGCACGGCCGTCGTGGTTGCCCTGACCGCAGATCCCTTTTCGCGGGCCGCTGCTCTCGAGGCCGGTTTCGACGAGTTTCTTCTGAAGCCCTTAAAGCGAGAACAACTGGCGGACCTGCTCGCGCCGCTGATTGCCTGAATCGGAGAAGATCAGCCGGAATCGTGGGGGAGGCTTTCGATCAGAGCCACGCGAGTTCGTTCCGCCAGGTCTCTCAGGTTGGCGATGAGCTGCTCATGTTGCTTGGGGGCGCGCTCGTTGGCCATGGACTCAATCGTTCGGCAAATATCAGCCAGGGGATCCGCGCCGAAGGCCAGGCAAGACCCTCGAAGCTTGTGCATGTGCTGGCCCGCGACCGCGTATTCATCCTGCGTTAGGGCCGCGCAGGCGAGTGGCACCAACTCACCCAACTGCTGCACGAAATCTCGAGTTACGGTGTGCCTCGTTTCCTCATCCAAGAAGGAGACGCTGTCCGGGTTGTAGAGTCTCACGTAGGATTCCCTCGGCCTTGCGTATTGCTACGGATCAAACCCGTAGTGACGCCGCTTGCCTGCCCTGCGGGCGTGTGCTACAAAGATCAAGAAGGGAAGGCGCACACAATGGGGACTACTACAAAACCACAGATCCTGCTCATCGAGGACAACACGGTGGTCGCGCGGATGGTACAGGCCATCCTCGACCGCGAGGGCTTTGAGGTTCACTGGTACGTCGACGGGGATCAGGCCCTGGGAGGCATTCAGCGAATCGCCCCCGAGCTCGTCCTGTGCGATCTGGTACTTCCATCGATCGATGGATTCGAGGTTCTGCGCCGGCTGCAGCACAACCCGGCGCTGGCCCACGTACCGTTCGTGCTGATTTCCTCGCGCTCTGACGCACTTACGGTCCGGCGGGGCATGAACCTGGGAGCCGACGACTACCTCGCAAAACCCTTTCGTCCCGACGAGTTGGTGAGCGCTGTGCGTTCTCGGATTCGCCGGCGGCAGGTCGCGGAGCGACGCCACCGCGAGGACCGTCTGCTCGACGAGCAGAATCGTCTGGTCCGGGAAGCTTTCGATGCGCGCACGAATCTGCCCCGGGAGGCTCTGCTTCTGGAGCATCTTCGGGAGGCGAGGGATAGGGCGACCGCGGTTCGTCTGTTGCTCGTGCAACTGCAGTCCACGGAGCGACTGCGCGCCCTGCTCGGCGAAACGGGCTTCGAGGAACTGCGGGCGCACGTGGCGGGGACCCTGCGCCACCGTGGGCGAATCTATACGGGTCACGAAGCTGAGTTCTTCCTGCTCGACGAGATGGTGGATGGGGTGGGACACGAAGCGCGAGCGGCGGAGCTTCTGGAGGCGGCGCGGGGACCACTCCAGACGGCGGCCGGGACAGTGCACCTCGTGGCGTTCTGTGGCGTCGTCCTTCCCGTGGCCACCTTGGATCCGCTCGAAGCACTGCGGGCCGCCCGACTGGCCGTGCTCGAAGCCCAGGACAGCAGCGTCGCCTACCACGTATTCACGGCGGACACTCCGAAGCGCATGCTCGATGAAGTCCGCATCGAGAGCGAGTTCGGTGTGGCCCTCACTAAGGGTCAACTGGAGTTGCTCTACCAGCCGCAGGTGCAGATGGACACGGGGCAAGTCATGGGCGCCGAAGCGCTCGTCCGCTGGCGTCGGCCCGAAGGACTTCTTCCGCCGGGTCGCTGGGTGCCGACCCTCGAACGCTGTGGACTCATCTCGCCGCTCACTCAGTGGGTTCTCCGCACGGCCTGCGGTTCGTTTGCAGCATCACCGGTCCTTTCGCAGAGTCGAATCCGATTGGCCGTCAATGTCTCCGGGCCGGAGCTGGATGACGAAACGTTCGTTGAGCAGGTGCGGCGAACGCTGGCGGATACGGGCTGGCCCGCGGATCTGCTCGAAATCGAGATCACGGAAGGGGCTGCCATGCGCAATCCGGACCTGGCCAATCGGACGATGCGGCAGTTGACGGAACTCGGCGTCACAATTGCGATTGACGACTTCGGCACCGGCTATTCTTCCTTGGCCTACCTCAAGCGGCTGCCCGTCCATTCGCTCAAGATTGACCGAGCCTTTGTGCGGGAACTCCCGGAGGATGCTGCTTCCACGGTTATCGTCAGAAATATCGTTCACCTGGCGGAAGCCTTGGGTTTGGGGATTCTCGCGGAGGGCGTGGAGAATCAAGAGCAGCGTGAGTTGCTCCTGCGTGAGGGTTGCCACCATGCGCAGGGATTCCTGTTCGGCCATCCGCAATCGCTTGCCGAGTTGGAAACAATGATCGCGTGACAAAGCGTTCCGAGGGCAGAACCATCCTGGTCGTGGAGGATGATCCGGTGACCGGCCGGATCGTCACGGCCGTCCTGCGCGGAGCCGGACATGTGGTGCGCACCGCTCAGGATGCGGCCACGGCCAGAAGTGAGGTTCTCCGAGCCCCTCCGCAGCTCATCATCAGCGATCTCAATCTCCCGGACGAAGATGGACTGCATCTCCTGGCCAGTCTCCGCCACAATCCGGCGCTGCCCTTCATCCCCGCCATTGTCATCTCCGCGCGGGATCAGAAGCCCGATGTCCTGCGCGGGCTCGAAACAGCGGAGGACTACATCCGCAAGCCCATCGACCCGGCCGAGCTCTTGGCCCGCGTCGCGGCGGCCACTCGCTTGAAAGACCTGCACGATCGGACCGCGGCGAACGTTCGTTTTCTCTCGAACCGGGTCATGGAGATACAGGAGGAGGAGCGGGGCCGCTTTGCGCGTGAAATTCATGATGCGCTCGGGTCTTCGCTGCTGACGCTCAAGCTGCTCTTGCAGACTGCCTTTCGGGACCTGGATCCCAAGCGACTCCACGAAGACCGGCGTCTCGAAATTCTGGACCTCGTGGATGGAACGGCCGAGAGCGCGCGTGCGATTGCTCACGCGCTATCCCCCGTTTCCCTGGCCACGCTGGGCCTGGTCCCCGCATTGCGGGAGTTGGTGGCGGCTTTCCGGAGAGCGGCGCCCTCCGTGACCCTGCACCTCCGGGCGACGGGAAACCTCGAGAACCGGCCGATCGCTTGGAACCAGGAGCTCTACCGGCTGGTGCAGGAGGCCATCTCCAACAGCATCCGCCACTCCGGTTCTTCGCGAGTCCAGGTGACGCTCCGGGCAGGGACGGCGCGCGTGACCGTGGTTGTGCGTGACACCGGACGCGGATTCGATCTCCATGGAAGGGCGGGCGGTCTCGGCATTCTGCTCATGCACGAGCGCGCGCGGCGGATGGGCGGACAACTGCGACTGTCCAGCGCGCCCGATGCTGGTACGGAGGTTCGTTTTGAGTGCACAACGGAAGTCGAAAGGAGCCGCGCAGGGCCGCGCTCGAAGACCCAAGCCGGCCGGAAAAGAAAGAGCGTCCCGAGAAAAAACCGACGCAGGCGGGGCTCCTGACCCATCACCAGACAGCGTCACGATTCAGGTCGTACACGTAGACGATCACGAACTCTTCCGCATGGGGCTGCGCAAGTTGATCGAAGAGCGCAGCGGCCTGCGCATGGCGGCTACTGTGGACGGACCGCGCCTGGAACAAACGCTCGCCGCCGTTCCCTGTGATGTGCTGCTCCTCGATCTTTCGATGCCGCAGGTGGACGGCCTCCAGCTACTCGAAAAAGTGACGAACGGTCATCCGCACATTCGCACGATCGCCCTGACGATGCATCGGGACCGCGAGTACTTTCGGGCGGCCATTGCGAGGGGCGCCTGGGGCTACGTTCTGAAAGATGACGTTTTCGACACGCTCATTGACGCGATCCTCTCGGTACACGCGGGCCGCAAATTCTACTCAGCCGCCATTCGCGACATGATGGTGGAGGAATACGAGATGCGCCAGAACAGCGCGGATTCCGTGGCGCTCCTCACGCCGCGGGAGCAGGAAGTCCTCCGCTTGATAGCGAAGGGACAGATGAACAAGGAGATCGCCGAGCAACTCTTCTTGAGCGTGCGGACGGTGGAGTCTCACCGGGCCAAGATCATGCACAAGCTGCGCATCAACAATGTGCAGGGTCTCGTGCGTTTTGCGGTCCAGAACGCGTTGATCTGAACTCCGGTCGCGGGCTTTCGAGCGACCGTACTACTACCGACACAAACGGTGCCCCTACGAATTGCGCAAACGGTCGTTTGCGTTCTATCCTGGTTCCACTTCAGGAGCCGGGCGATGAACTTTTTTAGCAATGGTGAAGTATCCACTCTCGTTCTCCAGAAGGACGACCTGGCAGAGGCGGACGCCGCTCCGCTGAAACACGAACTATCAGCCCTCGTGCGCATGCTGCGTTCGCAGATTCGCATCTCCGTGCGCGACGTGGAGCACATCAGTACCCGCCGGCTGGCCATTCTGCTGGCGTTTGCCCGTACGCTCCAGGCTCAGGGACGGACCGTGGAGATTCGGTGCGCGCCCGCTCAGCGTTTGCTCTTTGAATCCATGGGACTGCACGAGCACCTCGCGGTGTTGGAGGTGCCCGCCGCATGAACGCGGGCATCGATACCGACGCTCTGCGTCACGAGTTCCTCGCGGAATCGCGCGAGCTTCTGGAACGCGCCGAGGGAGTCGTTCTGCGCCTCGAGCGCTCGTCCGACCCCGCCGTCGTGAACGAACTGTTTCGTCTCGTCCACACAGTGAAGGGGAATGTCGGCGTTCTTGGCGAAGCGCGGCTCCTCCGTGTGGCTCACGAGCTCGAATCGCTTCTGAACCACGTGCGCAACGGGCGCAAGACCGTCGACGGCGCGCTGATCGATGTCGTGTTGACCGCGCTCGATTGGCTGCGTCGGGGCATTGCTGCTGACGGGTCCGAGCCAGCCCAGAGCGATGGCATCGAATCGCAAATTCGCGCCAGCATGCCCTCCCTCGATGCGCCGGCGTCCACGCCTGCCAAAGCGGAGGGCGCCAGTGCGTCAGCCTCTCAACCTCGGGCGGTCCGCGCGCGAGTGCCGGGACGGCTCATCCGCGAAGCCGAACAGTCCGGTCACGAAGTGGTCGTGGCGCTCCTCGACCTCTCGCATCAGGATGATGCGCTGCTCGCAGACTTTGAGAAACGCTGCGAGGCCGTGCGCCGCGACGGATTCAGACTCCTGTGCCGTCTGCGGGTCGATGAGATGCCTCTGCTGGAGGAGCAGAACGGGGGTTGTCTACCGGCCGCGCTGATCGTCGCGGGGCGACCGCCCGTGGCAGAAGCTCTCCAGCGGCACGGCTTTCGGTTCAGTCGTGCCAAGATCGTCTTCGCCCCCAAGCAGGGCGGGTCTGACGCGACGGGAACAACGCCGACCGCTCTCGTGCCACGATCTTCGGAACGGAACTTTCCCGGGCTCGGAGCAGAGGGAGGCGACTCGAACAGAGCCGAGACGGGAGGAGCCGCACCGGCACTCGGTGGTTCGCCCGAAGGCGCCACGGCCGCGCAGCAATCAGAGCAATTGCGTGTGCCGCTTGCTTTGATCGACCGGCTGATTCGCCTGGCCGGAGCCACGGTGGGAGCGCGCAACGAACTGACGCAACACATTCAAACGTATGAAGATCCGCGTCTGCACCTGGTGGGGAATCGCCTCGGGCAGATGGTGACTCAACTCCAGGAAGAGATCATGCGCACGCGCCTGCAGGAATTGCGGGCGCTCTTCAGTCGGATCCCGCGCGTGGTTCGTGATGTTTGCCGGCTGAAGGGGAAGGAGGCCACGGTCAGCTTCGAGGGAGAGGACGTGGAGTTGGACAAGAACCTCACCGATGCGATCGGCGAGGCCATCCTGCACATCGTTCGCAACGCGGTCGATCATGGAATCGAATCTCCGGAAGAGCGGCTCCGGCGTGGAAAGCCCGCCACCGGGCAGATACGGATCGTCGCCGGCATGCAGAGCGGCAACGTGACGCTTTCCATCCGCGACGACGGCGCGGGCCTGGACCTGGCCGCTCTGCGGGCGGCTGCGGTTCGCGTGAACTTGATGTCCGCCGCGGACGCGGCCAGCCTCTCCGATGAGGAGGTAGCCGATCTGATCTTTGCGCCGGGGCTCTCCACTGCAAAAACCGTTTCCGAAACTTCCGGTCGCGGCGTCGGCATGGACGTGGTGCGGGAAAGCTTCCGACGCGCGGGCGGTTCGGTCACGGTTACTTCGGTTCCCGGAAAAGGAACGCACTTCTATGCAATGCTCCCGCAGACGCTTTCCATTGTGACCTGTCTTACCGTGCTCGTCGGCTCTGACCGGTACGCCATTCCCCAGGCTGTCATCGACGAGATGGTGCGATTCGACGCGCAGCACCTCTCCCGCATGAGTTCTCAGGCCGTCTACCGCCTCCGCAATCGATTGTTGTCCCTCGTCGACCTCGGTAACCTGCTCTACCAGATTCCGGTGGATACGTCGCAGGAGTGCTTCATTGCCGTGGTGCGGAGTGAGCGACACACCTTCGGGATGGTCGTTCAGCAAATTGGCAATCCGGAGGAGATTCTTGTAAAACCTTTGGGATTGCACTTCGACGACGTTCCCGCCTACGCGGGCGCCGCGGTACTCGGCGACGGGAGCGTCACCGCTATTCTGGATCCCGGCGGCATCGCGCGGCTTGCAGGTCTGCAGGCGGAAGTCGAGGAAGTCTCGACAGAGCAGGGTGATTCGGGCCACGCGGCGGGTGGCAGTCATCTGCTGTTTTTGGCCGGCGGCGCGCTCTACGCGCTCCCCACGGACTACCGTCCCCGGATTCTGCGGCACGCAGGCGCCGCGCTGGAGACGGTGCTCGGCCGCCGGGTGTTTCACCACGAGGGACGAATCGTTCCCATTGTTTTCGCGGGGGGCGTCGAGGGCGCAGGCGCTCCACCATTTCTGGTGCTTTTGCGTCACGAGACGGCCTGCTTCGCGCTTGCCGCAGACCAAATCTTCGGCGTCGAGGAGCGGCTTGCGCTTCAGCAGGCGGATGTCTTCCGCGAGTCCGAGAGTTCCGGCCAGGCCCTCGTGAACGGCCGAACCGCCCTGGTCCTTCACGTGCCTTCGATCAGTCGCCGACTGGAGCGAGATGGCTTCCGCGGCGGCCTGGTCGCCCAGGGAGACGTGGTGCCTCAGCCGAGGACGGAACACGTTGCTCCGCTTCAGAAAGCTCCGGAGGAGGCGCTCGTATGAAGGATGCCGGTCAACTCCTGACCTGGCGGCGTCAGGGCCAATCGTTCGGGTTAGCACTCGAACGTTGTCGCGAAGTGAAGGAAGGAGCCTCTCTCTTTCGGCTGCCCCTCGCGCCGACCTACGTGGCCGGAGTGTGCAATCTGAGGGGAGACGTGGTCACTGTGATCGATCTTCCACGTTTCGTCGGCGAGCAGTGGCCCGCGACTGCGGCCGATGCGCTCGACGACGCGCGATCCGCAATCGTTCGCATCAAGCACCCGGACCATCACATCGCGATTCTCGCCGACGAACTGACGGATATCCTGGAGGTCGCGGCAGACGCCTGGGAGCCGCCGCCTAGAAACCTCACGGAGCTTCAGTTGTCGGTGATTGGGGCCGTCGTCAGGCGCGCAGCAGAGCTCGTCTCCGTGTTGCGCCCGGAGGGCCTGCTCATCGTGCGTGGCGAGCAAACCCACGGCGTGGGTTCAACGCCGGGGGCGGGATCAACGCCGAACGCGGGTACAACGCGGGCCGACCAGGCCGGCTGAATCAAGAGAACCAGGAACAAGCAGCAATATTCGAAGGCAGAATGAGTCTGAAAATGGAAGCAAGAGCAGCAGAAGGACAAAGGTATGAACAAGAAGCAACGATTTGACAGCGAGCGCAAAGCAGTGGCCGGAGCTCTGACCGGGTCGGAGCGCGTGATGGCCGACGGGGACACACTGGTCTCCATGACGGACCTCACGGGCAAGGTTCAGTACGCGAACAACGCTTTCCTGCGTATCGCGGGGCTGACGCGCGAGGAGATGTACGGCAAGGCGCACAGCATCGTACGCCACCCCGACATGCCCCGCAGCGCCTTCCATGATTTCTGGGCGACGATCCAAGCGGGCCGTCCCTGGAACGGCATCGTCGTGAACCGGGCTGCCAACGGCGACCACTACTGGGTGGATGCGAACGTGGCGCCAAGGATCGAGAACGGGCAGGTTGTCGGCTACATGTCGGTTCGGCGCAAGCCAACCCGGCAGCAGATCGAACAGGCTTCCCGCCTCTATCGCAACGTACTCGAAGGTGCAGGCGAGTTCCCGAGTTCTGCGACGCGGCAGGTCTCGTTCGGAACGCGGTTGCTCGCTGTGTTCGGGGTCATGTGCTCGCTCCCGTTCCTCGTGGTGGGCATGGAGTTCTTCGTCGCTTCGCCTCTCTGGCACCTGGCCGCTGCGACGCTGACCGCCGGGGGCTGCTTTGCCTACGCCTGGCGCCTGTGGCGCGCGCACCGCGCGGACCTGGCAAGAGCAGAGGCCTGGGCCAACGAGATCGCCGGAGGCAACCTCTCGCTGCAAATTCCTCACAATCGCAACGACGAAGTAGGCGGCGTGTACAAAGGATTGTTGAACATGCTCATCAACACCGGCGCTGTGCTCGCCCAGATCAAGGAAAGCGTGGAAACTCTGGAGTCGTCGGCGGGTGAACTGACGACCGCAAGCTCGACGCTTTCGGAAGGCCTCCAGGACGTGGCGCGTCAATCAGAAGCCTTCGCGTCCATCGCCAGTTCGGCCACGCAGATGAACATGAACCTGCAGTCCGTGACCAGCGCCACCGAAGAGATGTCGATCTCCATCGGCGAGGTTGCCCGGAAGGCCGCGGAGTCAGCACAGGTGGCAGAGCGGGCCAAGCGAACCTCCGCGGACATGAACAGCATCTTCGAGGAACTCGGCCAGAACGCGGGCGAAATCGGCAAAGTGATCCAGAGCATCGCCGACATCGCTTCTCAGACCAATCTGCTCGCGCTGAACGCGGCCATCGAGGCGGCGGGCGCGGGGGAAGCCGGTCGCGGCTTTGCCGTCGTCGCTGCTGAAGTGAAGGAACTGGCGCGCCAGTCGGCGCTCTGCTCGGACGAGATCAAGACGAAGGTTTCGGCCATCCAGAGCAGCACGCAGCGCGTGATCGATTCCATCGGAAGCATCGGGTCCGTAATCGGCCAGATCAACGAGATCAGCGGCGGCATCGCCTCGTCGGTAGAAGAGCAATCGATCACGACCAAAGAGATTGCCAGCAACATCAGCGAAACGGCCGGTGCTTCCAACGAAGTGACGCGTAACATCAACGGGATCTCCACGGCTGTGCTCAGCGGCGCGAGCGAAACCACGAAGTTCTCGTCTCTGGCGGGAGATCTGCACACGCTGGCAGCCGGCCTGAAAGGACTGGTCGGCCGTTTCCGCATCAACAGGGGCGCTGATTCCGAATCGGGGCTGGCGGTCGGCTGAGATCTGCCGCGGGGAGACACATGGCCGACCGCAAGATCCGGGTTCTACTGGTGGACGACTCACAGGCGTACCGCCTGCTGCTCCGCCGCGAGTTCGAAGGAGACGCTCGCTTTGAGGTGGTTTCGCATGCGGTGAATGGGCGCCTGGCACTCCCCCGCGTGCGTCACTACCGCCCCGACTTTGTGATTCTCGATCAGGAGATGCCGGAAATGGACGGCCTGGATACGCTCCGCGCGATCCGGGACAATTGGCCCGAGGTTGGCGTGCTGATGTTCAGCAGTCACACGGTCGAAGGCGCGCGCACCACGCTTCGCGCCCTGGAACTCGGCGCCCTGGACTTCGTTGCCAAGCCCACGGCCGGAACGGACGTCGCCTCCTACCTGCGCGCCAACCTGCTGGCCAAGGTGGCGGAATTGGCGGCGCTGCGGAGCCAGCGCAGCGTGAACGCGGCGGCCGCGTCGCTGTTCCCGCAGACGGATATCGCCGCGCCGTGTGAAGCGTGTGCCATCGGAGTTTCGACGGGCGGGCCCGTGGCGCTGCGGGAGCTACTGGAACCTCTGCCGCCCGACCTGTCGGGGCCGATTCTGATCGTACAGCACATGCCGCCCCTCTTCACGAAGCAGATGTCGGAGTACCTGAATTCGATTTGTGCCGTCACGGTTTGCGAAGCCGAGCACGGACAACCTGTCTCACCCGGCGTCGTCTACGTTGCGCCCGGCGGTCGTCACATGCGGGTTCGGAATGCGGAGGGGTGCGTACGCATCGAGATTGGCGACGAGGCCCCGGAACTCAACTGTCGCCCTTCCGTGAACATTCTATTTCGGTCCGTGGCTGAAGCCTACGGAGGTCGCGCCATGGCGCTCATCATGACCGGCATGGGCGAAGACGGATACGAGGGTATTCGCGCCCTGCGCGCCACGGGCGGCCGCATCTTCGCGCAGTCGGAAGAAAGTTGCGTGGTCTACGGGATGCCCGCGCGTCCCGCTCGGGAGCGATTGGTGGAAGGGTCGTACGATATCGCGGGTCTCGTGGACGTTGTCACGCGGCGATTGGGCAAAGCTGCAGCGGTGGGACGGTGACCAACATGACGACGATGCAACCCATCGTGAACACGCCGCCGATGGGAGGGCTGCCGGCCGCCAACCCGCCATCCATCGGCAACGCGCCTGTGCCGAATCCGGAAACCCTCGTGCGGCTCAAGGAAGTCATCCGCGCAAAAACCGGCATCGATCTCGGGAACGACAAGGACTACCTCATTCCGGCGCGCTTGGGTTCTCTGCTCCGAGAGGCCGGTTTTTCCAGCTACGACGAACTTGCGGCCGCCCTGCTCCACGCCGGCGACACCCAGTTGCACGAGCAGTTCGTAGAGAGGATTGCCACTCACGAGACTCTGTTCTTCCGGGATGAGTCCATTTATGCGGCACTGACCACGCAGATCATTCCTGAATGGCTGAACCGAAACCACGCCAATTCCCTGCGCAAGATCAGAATCTGGTCGGCCGCAGCCGCAACGGGGCAGGAGCCCTACAGTGTGGCCATGGTTATTCGCCATCTGATGCCGCAGGTCTTCGATCGGGTCGAGATCTTTGCCACCGATATCTGCGGCCGCAGCATTGCCCGCGCCCGCGAGGGATTGTACTCGGCGTACGAAGTGGGTCGTGGCGTCAGCCCGGCGTACCTCGAGCGCTTCTTCACCGAGTCCGATGGGCGATTTCGTGTCTGCGAAGAAATCCGCAACAGCGTTCAGTTTGGTGTACGCAACCTTTTGGAGTCGCCGTATCCCGGCGATTTCGACGTGATCCTGTGCCGCAATGTCCTGATCTACTTCGAGACCCAATTGCGAATCAACATCTTGAGTGGTCTGCGCTCGGCGCTGCGCCCGGACGGAGTGCTGATCTTGGGTTCGGCGGAGTCGGTCGATGGCTACGTGGCCAACTACGTTCTGCGCGAATGCGGCCTGGCGCGGTACTATGACCTGAACCCGAGCCGTGTTACGCTTTTTCGATGATGATTGCATGCTGGGAAATGGGACCCGTCGGCGCCGACAGGCCGGGATGAAAAGGAAGGAACGCAGGAGGAACGAGGGATGAAGACGATACTGGCCGTGGATGATTCGGTGGCAATGTTGAAGATGGTGCGCCAGACTCTGGAGTTCGGCGGGTACCGCGTGGTGACGGCCGAAGACGGCGTAGAGGCGCTCGAAGCGCTCAAGGGGGTGGAGCCCGAACTGATCGTCACGGACATCAACATGCCGGTCATGGATGGGATCACCTTCATCAAGACGGTACGCCAAACCAATCCCGACGTACCGATACTGACGTTGACCACAGAGTTCGACGAGGAGATGAAGAACTCGGGCTTCGAAGCGGGCGCGAACGGGTGGATCGTCAAGCCGTTCGTTCCGGGGCAGTTCCTGGACATCGTCCGCCAGGTCCTGAACTGAAGTTGGGGATATGCAACAAAGACGGCCCGTTCTGATCATCGAAGGGGACCCGCAGTCGGGGGCGGAAATCCGCGAAACGCTGGAGGGGAACGGATTTGAGGTCCGGCTCAGCCCTTCCGTGGCCTCCAGCCTGGAATTCGCAGCCGACTGGCAGCCGAAGGTGATCCTCGTGGAACTCGGAGCGGACCGGGCGGCGGAACTCGACGCTCTGCAGGCGCTCGAAACCTGGTTTCCGGAAGCTGCTGTTGTGGCGCAGGCCGCACACGTGGAGAAACGCCGCGAAAGCGGCCGCATCTTCTCTTTCTTGCGCAAACCCGCCCCATGGCCTGAGCTCCTCGCTCAGGTGGGGCGCGCGGCGGATTTTGCCCATGAGCTGGCGACGACGCGAGAACTGGACCGGGTCGATCGCGAACGCTTTCGAAATCGCCTGGAGTGGTTGCTGTGGCGCCGAACGCGTGAGAGCCGACGGCTGATAGACTACGGAGTGCGGATGGTGGCCAATCTGCGCCACGCGATCTCCCAGGGAGAAGGCGTGGGCGCGCTTGTGGTGCAGGCCGAGATGCTCTCCATGTTTGCGGGAGCCATCGGAGCGAACGAAGCGGCAGCGGAGGAGACTGCTGTGACCGTGCCTTCGAGTGCCGTGCGCTCCCTCGAACAGAGCGCCCACGCCGTGCGCGCGTGGATGCGGTCCCTCGAACGTTTTGCGGCCATCGATTGCGCCACGTACGAACCCGGATCGCTCACCGACCACGATGTGCGCGCCTGCCTCGACGAATCCCTGGCTGCAGTCGAGCGCTTCCGTGTCGTCCACGGCCAACAGGTGTCCTGCGACTCCGTGCAGTTTCAGGGCACGGTCCTGGCCAATCGCGAGGCCCTGGGCCTTGCGCTGCGAGAGGTGTTTACGAATGCCTTCAAGTACTCGCCCGCCGGCTCCACGGTTCACGTGGTGTGTTATCGAGGTTCCGATAACGTGACGATCGGCGTGCTCAATGACATGGCCTTGGGCGAGCAGCCCGAGGATTGGGTGGAGGAGGCTCTTCTGCCCTTTGCCCGCTTTTCCAACGTCTACGACGACGGTTTTCTGGACGAGGAACTCGGGCTCGGCATCGGGCTGCCCGTCGTGGCCGAAGCATTGCAGCAGTGCGGAGGCAGCATCTTCCTGCGAACCGTTCTGGACCACACGCGTCCCGGCGGAAAGGTGAAGCGCGTGATGGCCGAGCTCGTGCTTCTTTCGCGACCCGCTCAGTCGGATGCGGCGCCCTTCGTGGTCGCGTCCGCACCGGCCGGCCATGCGCGCAGCAGCTCGATGAGCCGGTCGCGCCCGACGGGTTTCGGTACGTAGTCGTCGATTCCGGATTCAGCCGCGCGACGGCGATCCTCGTCGAGCGCCGAGGCGGTGAGCGCCACGATCGGCGCGGAAATGTTGTTATGCCTCAAGTGTCTGGCCACGGCAAAGCCGCTGATGTCCGGCAGTCCGAGGTCGAGGAGGATCAAGTCGTACGGCTCGCGCTCGGCCCGCCGTATGCCTTCGTGCCCTGTTGTGGCAATGTCCGGTCGCATGCCCAGTTGTGTGAGCAGACCGCCGAGTACCATGATGTTGACCTGATTGTCTTCGATGAGCAGGATCCTTCTGTACGCCGGAAGGGGAAGGCTGCCCGGCTCGGGTGCGGGCGCTTGCTGTTCGAGCGTCCGCACGAGAAAGGTGGCGGTGAAGCGCGAGCCAAAGGGCACACCCGCGGGGTTCACCTGCCGGGGACTTTCGAGTGTCACGTCGCCGCCCATGGATCTCGCAATCCTGCGTGCCAGGAACAGACCGATCCCGGCGCCCCGTGTCTTGCGCAATCCGGTCTGAAAGAGGTGGAAGATGGACTCCTGCTCCTCCGCCGGCACGCCCGGGCCTTCATCGGTTACCTCGAAGACAAGAAGGGGGTGCTCCCCATGTTCCGCGCGGAACGAAAGAGTTGCGCGTACGAGCCCGCTATCGCTGTACTTGATGGCGTTCCCGATCAGGTTGACCATCACCTGCATGAGTCGAGTACGATCGGCCTGAAGCCTCGCGGGCACGTCACGCGCGCGTTCAATGATGAGGTAGAGGCCCTTGTCCTCGGCGGCGTGGCTGAACGTGGCGCGCAGATGGGCGAGCAGGTCTTCGGTTTCAAAGGCGATCTCCTCCAGTTCCAGGCCGCCGGATTCGATGCGCGCGATGTCGAGCACGTCGGTCAGAAGTGCGTGCAGCAGCTTCCCCGCTGAGAGAAGGCCATCCACGTATTGCTTCTGCTGTGCCGTGAGGGCGGACATGCCGAGGAGGTCCGCAAAACCCAGGACGGCGTTGAGCGGTGTGCGGATCTCGTGGCTTACGGTGGCCAGGAAGAGCGTCTTGGCATGGTTGGCGGACTCGGCCTGGTCGCGGGCCGCCCGCAGTTCGTCCTCCATGAGACGACGACTCCGTTCGGCGCTCAGGTCTTCAGTATGAACCATGATTCCGCGGTCGGGAATCGGAACGTACGTGGTCCTCATGAAGACCAACCGGCCGGTAGAACGCATTCGATAGTCACAGTCCCGGCGCAGGACCTCCCCCGTTTCCCAGGTGTGCGTGAAATCGCCAATGACTTCCGGCGTGTCAGCGTACAACTCGGTCATGGTTTTGCCGAAGAGCCCCGTGACCGCGCCATCCGTCACCCGCAGCGCTGAGGCGTTCACTTTGGCCAGACGGAAGTCGCCCTCGGGCGTGCGCTCCCAATAGTAGGTCGGCAGCGGAAACGTGTCGAACTGGGCCTCCAGCAATTCCCTTTGCTTTTCGCCGTGCGCGAGCGCGGCTTTCTCGGCGCTGATGTCGCGCATGAGGCCGAGAAACATCCGATTGCCGTGTCCGTCGTCGTAGTCGGAAAGCGAGAGCAGGATCGGCACCTCTGAACCGTCGGCGCGCACGGCCATGACCTCGCGAGTGGTGCCGATGAGACGCTTTTCGCCGGTGCGATGAAACCGCTCGAGATATCCATCATGGGCCGAACGATGCGGTTCGGGCGCAAGCACCCGGACATTTCTGCCGATCAGTTCTCCCGGTTCGTAGCCCAGAAGCCGGCGGCAGGCCTGGTTGGCGGCCACGATCATCCCGCGCGCGTCGGCCCGAACCATGGCATCGGCGGCCAGTTGGAACATGGCGCGCTGCCGTTCATCCGAAGCGCGCGTTGCGGCACTCAGGGATTCGAGGCGGAGGACAGCGGCCAGCAGCAGTTCGTTGAGTTCGTCACGCGCCTCAGCGGAGTTGCTCTGTGTCGCGTGCGGCCGCGGAACCGGCTTGAGCAACCAGAGGTGGCAGGTGGCGTTCTGGATGGCGAAAGGCGAAAACCAAGTTTCTGCAAGACGCCGGCTTCCGTCTCCCGCGCGAAACGAGAACAGCAGGCTTTCGCTCGCATTTCTGCCGTTTGTGCCGTTCCCTCCTCTGCTGCCTTTGTCATGAGCGGCGGCCGTCGTTCGCGAGTGATCTTGGGACGCCGCAAGGAGTTGCGGTTCGAGCGTTTCGTCCAGGTTGCGGCCGATCACTTCCTCGCGGCGGTAGCCAAGGTAGTCCGCGGCGCGTTCGTTCCAACTGGCAATCCGTCGACCGGGGCAGAGGAAAAAAGCGGGCAGAGGCAGCGCCGCCACGAACTCTGCTGCTCGAGCAAGAGCCTCGGACTCCTTTTCCGAACCGGTCATCCGAGATAGGAATCTACTGCGTCGAGGAGGGCTCGCGCGGTGATCGGTTTGGTCACGTAGCCGTTGGCGCCCGCTTCCAGAGCTTCGAGGAAGCGGGCCTGTTCACTTTCCGACGTAACCATTACGACGGGCGTCGTCGTGTCCTCCTGGCGGAGCGCGCGCACCATCTCGATTCCGTTCATTTCGGGCATGTTCCAGTCCACGACGATCAGACGCACCTGCGTCTTCCGCGCGATTTCGAGCGCCTCCCGACCGTTGCGAGCTTTCAGAATGGAAGCCGGGGGCACACCGTGCGCGCAGAGTATCTTCTCCTGGAGCGAGTGCTGCGCTGCGGAGTCGTCGACAAGCAGAATCATGGCGACGTCTCTCCCTTTGGCGCGAGAATGTTGCGAATGTAGTAGACCTGAGTGCTTCTGGTCTTGCCGCGGAGCAGGAGTTCCTCCGTTCCTGAAACATCTACCTGTTCGGCCACGTGGCGGTACGTGGCCTCTCCGATCAGTACACGACCGGGGCCGCACGCTGTCTCGATGCGACTGGCGGTGTTGACGCTGTCCCCAATCAGGGTGTTGTCCTTGCGTGAGGTCCCGCCCACGTTCCCGCGAATGACGGCGCCCGTGTTGATCCCGCAGCGCAGTTGGAGCGGGGCGGCCCCCGAAGCAGCGCGCCGCGCGTTGAGGCGACCCATGAAGCGCTGGATGCGGAGCGCTGCTTTGCACGCGTGGGGCTTCTGGGATCTTCATGGGTAGAGGGCCAAATCTCCCATATGGAATAG
>CAZPFB010000084.1:0-23319 GCA_964585735.1 uncultured Leptospiraceae bacterium | reverse complement strand
GTCCGGGTGGCAGGATTCAATCGGCCCAGCCGGCAGAATTCACCGGCGCACGCAGCCGAGTCAAGTCTCTTCAGGGCTCCTTCGATCTCATCGGGTTCGATGAAGCCCTTCTTCCCCTTGTAGAGCAGGTGCTGATTCTCGGTCGATGAGGGCAATCCGTAGAGCTGGAGGATCTCATCTTCCTTCCCAATTACCTCCTCGAACAGATCCCCGTCCCGTTCCGGTCCGCCAACTTCCTCAAGTTTCTGGGTCAGCGTCGAGAGCACCGTGAGTTTGCGTCTGGCACGCTCCTCCTTACTCATGTATGCGGGGGCCAAATCCATGGATTCTCTGATGGCATCCGAGATTGATGGGGGAAGCACCTCCTCGGCCAACCTCAGCTCCACCCGACATTCGTTCACAAAAGCCCCGAAGCTCTCTCGGTCCTCCCTCTGCATGGAGACGTTGTACTGGATTCGGTGAGCCTGCGCTCCGACTTCAAGCAAAACCCGCTGCTTGACCGGCTTGTAGTAGGCAACGAACTTCCCGATTACCTCATTACTGGAAACCAACTGGAGCTGGTAGAAGATCGCATCAAGAGCTTGGATGTCATCCTTTGTATAGACCCCGTCCGCCATGATATCCTTCATCTGGCGAATAATGCTGGCGTACAGCTCGGACCGTTTCACGAACACGGCTTCGCTGCGGGACCTCTCCTCCTCAACTTCCGTTTGCTTGTTGAGAAGGATCATTGTGAGCACAATCGTGAAGATTGTGCCAAATAGAGCCGTAATCAATTCCTTGACGGCACCCGCCGTGAACACCTCGAAGAGGGGCCGAAATCCGGCATAGGCCGTCACGCCTATCAGGATTATTAGCCCGATCAAAAGTGCATTCCCACGCCTTGCTCTTTTCATTGCCTGCAATGATCCTCCTTCATCAGATCCAGACCCACTGAACGTTCCCTTTTCAGATTGACTTCCAGCGCAGGCCTGATTCACGCAGAGGCGTGTCATCAACCAAGACCGACCCGCAGCCCGAAAAAAATGCAATTCCGGCAAAGTACGACCGAAAACGCATGCGCCTCCTCCCCAATCCACACAATCCGGCCGAGTCCTCAAGCAGAGTCAACTATTCTTCATCCAGCCCCATCAACACCCAGCATTGCCAGACGGTCTTCGATGAGGTGCTCCGCCTGCTGTACCCCTGCATCTGTGCCGAATGTGGTCACACCTGTTCGAGCATCATCAAGACCCGTCCGTACGTCCTGCGCTGCCCGAACTGTCTGCACCAGATGAGCAAGTTGGCTCACACCCCGTTCAGGAATCTCCGGACTCCCCAATGGATGATGGGCTGGCTCATCGAAGAGAGTTTCATCCGCCATCCCAAAGTGGTAACGGCTGCAGAGATTCAGAAGCGCCTCGGAGTAAGCGTGAAGGCTGCCTTGAACCTGAAGCGTCGGGCGCAGTTGTTGGCCTGTGAAATGATGCCGAGGTTCAAACTCCTGATTCGGGAGGAGATGAATCGGGAGTTCCCTGTCGGCTGGAAACTTCCACCGAACGGTCATGATGTAACATTCCGCACCCGCAACAAGAAGGTCGTTCATGCCGATACGATGGTTCTGTTCAGCGCATCGGAACGGGCGAACAAAGGCCGAAAACGGCACAAAAAAAGGGGTTTGACGTCCAGCATCTACATGTCCGAATCACTCGGCGGCGAGCAGATTGGAACGCTTGTCCATGTGATGGGCACCCGTGGCGGTTGGGTGCTGCTCGATTCGGTACCGGACATGAAGGCGAATACGCTCGGTCCGCTGATTCGAGATTCACTGCCCCGCAACACGGCTATCTTCACCGACGAAGGATACACCTGGTTGTTCAGAGTTTTCAAGAATCACAGAATGGTGAATCACTCGAAGAAGTCTGCAGACAAACGGTACCGCTACGCACGAGACCGATGGTGCCAGGCAGGAGTGAACAACCAGGTTGCTGAAGGAATCAATGGATCACTGAAGACGGCGATGCGTTCGTACGCATGGTTCAATCCGAAGTACAGCCAGATGTATCTGAACGAGTGGGCGTTCTTTCGCAACGTGCGGTACTTCGGCATCGATGCGATTGCTTCAGTTGATGAAGAACGGAATCATCATCGTCGTCTGTGGCATGCGTTCCACGAAGAAGGGTCATCAGGTCGAGCTGAACAGCGGGAGCAGTCGGAGAGATGTGTGGATGGGGAGTCGGAAATTACACCACGCGCCTGCTGGAGTATCCACACAGTCCTTCACGTCCAGGTAGCATTTCAGCATCATCCACGCCCGCCGTATCCCATTCAATCAATATTCAGCACTGCCAGGCTGTCTTCGATGAACTCCTCCGCCGCCTGTACCCCTGCATCTGTGCCGAATGTGGTCACACCTGTTCCAGCATCATCAAGACCCGCCCGTACGTCCTGCGCTGCCCTTCCTGCCTGCACCAGATGTCCAAACTGGCTCATACCCCGTTTCGGAATCTTCGGACGCCCCAGTGGATGATGGGCTGGCTGATTGAGGAGAGTTTCATTAGGCACCCCAAGGTCATCACCGCCGTCGAGATTGAGAAGCGTCTGGGCGTCTCCACAAAGGCTGCAATAAACCTGAAGCGCCGCGTCCAGTTGTTGGCGTGTGAAATGATGCCGAAGTTCAAACAGCTAATCAGAGATGAAATGTCGAAGGAGTTTCCCATCGGCTGGAAGCTCCCGCCTGCCGGCGATGACGTCACACGGAAGACCCGAAACAAGAAGGTCGTTCATGCGATAAGGTCCGGAGTCTTGCGCAGATTTTAGGAAAGGAGGTTCTCCAACCGTTCGATAAGAAAGTTGAGAAAACTCAAGAAGCGGAGGGAGAACCCAATGGAAGAATCGACAGGAACCGAAAAAAACATTATCAAAATCGATGAGGCGATGGTAAAGAACCACCTCAACGAGATCGTTCGGGGAACGGTGGAGGAGACCCTGAACTCAATGCTGGACGCGGAGGCTGATGCTCTTGTGAAGGCCGAGCGATATCAGCGCAGCCCGGAAAGGGCCACGACAAGGGCCGGGCACTACCGGCGCAAACTGATGACGAGCGCGGGCGAGGTAACGTTGAAGATGCCCAAGCTGCGCACCCTCCCTTTTGACAGCGCCATCATCAGGCGTTACCAGAGGCGCGAGATTTCGGTGGAGGAGGCGCTGGTTGAGATGTACCTCGCGGGGGTCTCGGTACGCAAGGTGGAGGACATCACCCAGAAGCTGTGGGGGCACACCGTCTCTCCCTCGACGATCAGCGAGCTGAACAAGAAAATCTACGGCCGCATTGATGCATGGCGCGAACGGCGACTGGAGGGTACGCATCCCTACGTCTTCATGGATGGGATCTTCCTGAAGATGACGTGGGGCGGCGAGGTCCGAAATGTTGCGGTCCTGGTGGCCGTGGGCGTTCGAGACGACGGTTTTCGGGAGGTTCTCGGAGTGCAGGAAGGCGCCCGCGAGGACAAAGAGAGCTGGACGCGCTTCCTGCGCCATCTGAAGGATCGCGGCCTTCAGGGAGTGCAGCTGGTTGTCTCCGATGCCTGCGCAGGTCTGAAGGAGTCCCTGCCGCTGTTCTTTTCAGATTTCAAGTGGCAGCGCTGCGTGGTTCATTTCTACCGCAACGTTTTCACCAGCGTACCGAAAAGCAAGGTTCGCGAGGTGGCCGCCATGTTGAAGGCCATCCATGCTCAGGAGAGTCGGAGTGAGGCCGCGAAGAAAGCGGTCTTCGTGGAAACACAACTGCGCGAGATGAAACTCAAGACTGCCGCCGACATCGTGCGTGATGGAATCGCCGACACCCTGGCCTACATGGACTTCCCTTCGGAGCACTGGCGCAGCCTGAAAACAAACAACCCCCTGGAGAGAGTGCTGCGCGAGGTGCGTCGGAGAACGCGCGTGGTGGGTGCGTTCCCGGACACAAGATCTGCAATCATGCTGACGGCTGCAAGACTCCGCTACCTTACACAGACGAAGTGGGGCACCCGGAAGTACCTTGACATCGAGAAGTTGCGGGACAAGGAGAGACACACAGAATCAGCTTGATGGAGAACCTCCTCCAGAAGTGCGCAAGATTCCGGACACTACCGTTCATGCCGATACGATGGTGTTGTTCTCTGCATCGGAGCGTGCGAACAAGGGCCGAAAACGCCACAAAAACAGGGGTTTAACCAGCTCCATCTACATGTCGGAATCTCTCGGCGGCGAGCAGGTGGGAACGCTCGTGCATGTCATGGGAATTCGTGGCGGTTGGGTGCTGCTCGATTCAGTTCCGGACATGAAGGCGAATACAATCGGACCAATCATCAGGGACGCCCTGCCCCGCAACACCGCAATCTTCACCGATGAAGGCTACACCTGGCTCTTCCGAGTGTACCCGAATCATCGAATGGTAAACCACTCGAAGAAGTCGAAAGACAAACGATACCGCTACGCACGAGACAGATGGTGTCAGGCAGGAGTGAACAATCAGGTTGCAGAAGGCATCAACGGTTCACTCAAGACAGCGATGCGCAGCTACGCATGGTTCCATCCGAAGTACAGCCAGATGTATCTGAACGAGTGGGCGTTCTTTCGCAACGTGCGGTACTTCGGCATCGATGCGATTGCTTCAGGTGATGGAGGACGGCATCATCATCGTCGTCTGTGGCATGCGTTCCACGGAGAAGGGTCATCCTATAGAGCTGAACAGACGGAGAAGTCGGGGAGCTGTGGGGATAGTGGATCGGGAATTACACCACCAACTCTTCTTCCCCAGCCCTTGCCACCACGATTTCGCCTGCATCTTCGAGCTTGCGAATGATGTTCACAATCTTCTGTTGGCAGTCTTCCACGTCTTTCAGGCGCACCGGACCCATGAAGTCCATGTCTTCGCGCAGCAATGCGGCGGCGCGTTTGGACATGTTCTTGAAGATCTTCTCCTGCACCTCGGCCTCGACCGACTTGAGTGCTTTGGCGAGTTCCTGGTTGTCGACTTCGCGCAGAACGCGCTGGATGGCGCGGTCGTCGAGGAGCACGATGTCTTCGAAGACGAACATCTTCTTTTTGATCTCTTCGGCCAGCTCCGGGTCTTCTTCTTCCAGAGCCTCGATGATGGTCTTTTCCGTGCCGCGGTCGACGAGGTTGAGCACTTCCACCACCGCGTCGATACCACCGGCCGACGTGTAGTCCTCGGAGGCCAGGGTCGAAAGCTTGCGTTCGAGCACGCGTTCGACTTCGCGTAGCACGTCCGGCGAAACGCGTTCCATCGTGGCGATGCGCTTGGCCACGTCGGCCTGAATCTGGTGCGGCAGACTTGAAAGAATCAGCGCGGCCTTCTGCGGCTCGAGGTAGCAGAGGATCAGGGCAATCGTCTGCGGGTGTTCGTTCTGGATGAAGTTCAAAAGGTGCGCCGGGTCGGTGCGACGGATGAAGTCGAACGGTCGCACCTGAAGGCTCGAAGTGAGCCGGTTGATGATGTCGATGGCTTTTTGCGTGCCGAGCGCTCGTTCGAGAACTTCGCGGGCGTAGTCGATACCACCGGTGGTGATGAACTCCTGCGCCATCATGAGTTCGTTGAACTCAATCAGGACTGCTTCTTTGTCTTCGGGTGTGACCTTGTCGAGTCGCGCCATTTCGAATGTGAGCGACTCGATTTCGTCTTCGCGCAGGTGCTTGAAGATCTCCGAAGCGACCTCGGGGCCGAGGGTCACGAGAAACACGGCGGCCTTCTGCCTGCCGTTCAACTGTGACTTGGATTTTGCCATGGAAGGCTGCGCTCCGGCAGCACCGGGCGTTCCCCTCAAATATCGGCATGCCGCCGGGGCGCGAGCAAGAGAAATACGGAGGGGGTTCGGCCCAAAGGCGGGCAGGCACAAACCGGGACGCGCGCCACGATTATGTCCCTTAAAGAGCCACCTGTCTTTACATTGGCGATGCCACCTTTTCTCGCTGCAGCGACAATCCCGGCATCCCCTATCGCCACGAGTCCGAGAACCGACATGGCGCATGCTTCGCCAGTCTTGGCGCCCGGGCCGCCAGTCGCGGAACCGGCCACGGTGGTCGAGGAAAAAACTCCCAGCGGGGTTCCCATCGGGGTCATGCAAGCTGTTAGCCAATGCAATTCGCCCAAGAGAGGGTGGACTGTCATTGGGGAGCAAGCACTTTCCGTATCCGGCTCTCGTACTCCGCGATGCGCTCATCATACGCTCGCAGCAGCTTCTCCAGATTCTCACGTTCGTGCAAAAGGAGATCTCCGGCGGCCTCGCGATCCCGTATCCGGTCACGGAGCATCACGCGCGCTTCGTTGATTCGCTCGCTGCGGTCGGTATAGTAGCGACGAACATCCTCGGGCGTGGCCGCGCCCTTGCGGATGAGCTCTCGGAGTTGGGACATCTCCTGTTCGTGCACGTCGCGCAACAGCTTCTCTTCCGGAGTGCGCGGAGGCAGAATGCGACTGTTCGGGTAGCGCTTCCAGAGGGCGAGGTACTCCGCGGAAGGCTCCTCCCAGGGCTTTTCGTGCGCACCGGCAGGCCAGCCTGCGCTCCCGGATCTATCAACTACGGCAACCGGGGCTTCGTCGCGGTTTGTTTCCGGGGCGTTCGGGTGTGCGGTCGTTGGCCCAGCCAATTCCCCCGTGAGCGACCACGCAGCTGTAGTTTCTACAGACGGCAGGAGACCGACGGCGAGCAGCACACAGGCCGCAAGCGCCGCCGCACATATCCAAAACGACCGTTCCAAGACCCCGCCTCAGGGATCTATGAAGGCGTTGTCGGGCTGTAGATTACAGGCAACAAAGGGAGCAAGGAGCACGCTGACAAAGTTGAACACAAGCAACTGGTCGCCACACTTCTCTACTTCGCTCTTCTTGTAGTATTCGTCATCTGAAATGCCTGCAAGGACGGGATCCAAATAGACGATGGCGGCGCCCGTCGTGCTACCTGCAGCCACCTGGATCGCAAGGTTGACGAGGGTCTTGTCGCGGATGATGTCCTTGGCTTCAGCACCGGACACGTGGCCCGGATTCAGGCCAATCGTATTGAGGAGCAGACAACCGGGTGCCGAAAGAGCAGCCCCCACCAATAGAGCCAAGATTCCGGTTCGCGTGCTTTTCATGATGCCCTCCAAGGTGAACTCCCGGAGCAGTCCGGCGCGCCACTGCCAGCCGGTCAACGAAATTCGCCGGGGGAGCCTCGGGCCTTTGGGCCGGCGAGGGACCTCGCAAGGTGCGAGCCGGATGGTAGCGTAAAGTACTGTTGACAACCTGCCAACAGTCATTGGAGGATGTCAACAATTGGAAGGCCATGATGGACGCGAGGATCATCCGTGGCAGTCTCTACTTATTCACGGTTGGCCTTCTTCACCTGAACTGCATCGGTGTCCTCACCGTCCTCCAAGAAGACGATGGCCGAACCTGGGACAGGCGCCTCTTGGGTCTTCTTGGGCTGGTTCGCCCGGTCACCGCAAGTTCTGCACCGCGGGTATTCCTGCCAACGAACGTCCCTGCGGAAACCCTTCGAGTAGCGGAAAGCGGGTCGGTGCCTCTCCCGCTCTTGATCAACGGTCACGGCGTCCCTATCGGTCCGGTATACGATGTGACCCTGGGATCCGCAACGCAGGGTCATCTCTGCGTACACGGGCCATCTGACTCCCTTCGTCCTCACCGCGATGCCAGCTTCCGCGTCATCAGTCGCGGACCCGCCGGCGTGCATCGGGGCCGTGTTTGGTAGCATCGGCGGCAGTAGCGGCGCAACATTCACTGTCGTAGACGAATACTTTCGATACCTGACAGACCGCACGTACTACATTCAGCCGAACGCCGATTACAGCGCATTGGGATTCCGCCATGCCCTGGGAGTTGCGCCGCCCAACGGAACACCGGCCACGTACTGGCAACACAAGCAAAACACTGGTGATAACTACATAACCTTCACGGCCCCTCGAGACATCGACGTGTACCTCATGTACGATCGGCGGGGCGGAAGCAACTTCAACGACGATAGCAGGGACGCGCCTTGGATCACCGCTTCTGGTTTCGTTCGCCTGCCGCACGCAATTGCAGTCACCGATGTTGCCACACCTTACAAGGTATACCGCAAGACGTACCTGGCAGGTGAACAGGTCATCCTACACGGCAATCGAAAGGGGGTGACATTGCCCACCGCAATTGATACCAACTACTGGTTGGTGCTGAAACCTGCGGGTGTCACGACCTCCGGCAGTGCCTCAGAGCTTTGCACGACTCCCGACCTGTCAGCTCCCGGTCCCGTTGCCAGCTTGGTCGCTATTCCGGGTAGCGCGCAGGTGCGTCTCCATTGGAGAAACCCATCGGACACGGATTTCGCAGGCGTTGTCATTCGGCGTTCTCTGATTGCCCCACCGGCTCGCGTTACGGACGGGAACCCGCCGACAGGCATTTCGACCGATCCAGAAGACTACTTGGATCAGGGTCTCTCGACCGGAACGACGTATCACTATACTATTTTTGCCTTGGACGCAAACCAGAATATTCAGGGTGGGCAGTCGATCTCTGTTCAGACCGGAGTTGATTCGGATGGGGACGGACTCAGCGACGCGTATGAGAACAATACCATTCACGCATCTGGCCAGCAAACGAATCCCAATTTGATGGATACGGACGGGGATACCCTGAACGACGGAGTAGAGATAGCAAATGGCACAGATCCGACGAATCCCGATACGAGTCCACCCGGCATAACTCAGTTTGACGGGGTATCACCGAGCCCAACCAGTTTCCCGACCGTAACTTTCGCACTTTCCGGAACCGACAACTCCATGATCACCGGCTGGATAATCACGACCTCGGCCACAAAACCACGACTGGATGCCGCTTGGTCCCCCACCCTTCCGACGACGCACACCCTGAGTGCTCAGGGCAGCTACACCCTGTTTGCGTGGGCAAAAGATGCAGCAGGAAACATCAGCCTCCCGGCGGGACCGCTGCCGATTGACTTGGTTGGGATGAACATACCTCTATTCGCCTATGCGAGCCACGCGAGTCCCAGGAAGATCACCGTCCACAGGGTCGATCCGCGGGACGGAGCACTTACGCAGGTCCAAGAGGTAGACCCGGGAACGAGCAATCTGAGCGAAATCCGGATCACGCCCGATGGACCATTGGTTGCCATCGACCAATGGAACGTTTGGACCATTGCCTTGGATCCGGTAACGGGACTTCTTGGCACAACTACTTCGAGTCACGCTTTGCCTTTCCGCAGCGCGGGACTGCGCGTTCCGGCGCAGGGTGGCGGCGTTTTTGTCTACGGCTCAAACTCAGTCCAACGTTTTTCCATCGATGGTGGCGGAGCTCTCGCGTACAACACTTCACAGAGCTTCGGGAACTCCGTGCGGGATTTCGCCGCTGCTCCTGGGGGCGCTACCGGTCTCGTTACTTTTGACACGGTCGTGAATGTTTGGAATCAAGGTCTCTACGACCAGTGCATGGGCAACTGTTGCCCTCCCCTGTCCTGCAGCGTCTTCCAAGAACTTCAATGCCCATCTACTTGTGCATCATCGGGAAACGTTGCAACCGGCGTGAATCGAGCGACCTGGCTCACGCTGCCGGGCATGGGGTTATTCTCCTCCCTACCGGACAGCTTTGGCGATACACGATACGCATACGCGACAGTCAGCAGCGCAGGCAATCGAGCATTCGTTAGCAGCCCAGGCAACCACGCAGTCAGGGGTCTGGTCGGTGGAGTTGAAGCAACTGGTGCGGCCACGATGCCCGGCCCGACCGGCCGGCTACACCTCTCACCCGATGAACGATTCGTCTACGTTGTCGTGTCCGGCAACTCCGTCCATGCTGTTGGGATCGCAGGGGATGGAAGTCCGTACTACCTGGGGTCAGGCGGCACCGGCACCCTCGGTGCCATCGACCGCTTCACCATCGAGCCTACGGGGAACTTCGTGTACGTCCCCATGCCTGGGACCAATCAGATTCGGACCTACTCCGTCAATCGGGTCACGGGCGCGCTGACATCCACATCGAACAGCACGACGACAGCCGAGCCTACCGACGTTGCGATTCTGGCTCGCAACTCAGACAACGATCCGCCGACAATTCGACCTGCAGACATCATCCCGAAGAAAGGGGCCTCAGTCGGCCCGTTCGGTCGCATGGAATTTCTTCCGCACCGGGTCAGAGCGGGCGCCCAAGTCAGCGCCACCCTCCAAGCCGTCGATCCCGATCGGGCTCGGTGTTCCGCAGATCCGGCCCTGTACACGGCTTCCGTCACGCTGACCGCGAAGCCCGGAGGATCAGCTTTGGCACTGGGCATACTTCCCACCCTGCCCGGCGCTACCTGGTGGACGGCCACGTACGGGGCCAGAGTTTGGGGCACTGGACCCGAATGGGCGATCCAGTTCAGGTTCGTTCCGGATGTTGAGGGTGACTATACCTTTCAGGTTGCCTTCACGGACACCCCTGGCACGTGCGCTGGGGCAGCCGCGACCGCCACTCAGTCAGTGTCCCTGCACGCAGGACCGCCGAACGAATGGTCCTCGCTTGCCCAGGACTTTCTTCCGTATGGTACAGGCGACACCTTCTCTCAGCCATTCGCGGTCAGAAACCCCGGTACGGATGAGGTTCTCCGAACAAGATACCTGGCTGCGGAAGCGGCGGGGCTGACGATGGTATCGTCCGAATACTCCGGATCCTTCAAGCGTACATTATGGGGGGTTTCGCAAGTGGACACGATGCAGCGTCATTGTATTCTGACAAACTGCACGCCAGCCTTCGTAGCAACGGTCTGTCATCCTCAGAACAAGGACCACACACGGCAAGTCGACGCAGTCGATCCGATGCCGACACACGCTTCCGCTTTCGATGTGGCACGCCGTTGGTGCTATGCCCGAGGCATGGCTCTTGAACCGGGGTTCTTCTGGGTGACTCAGACCTACAACTCAGCCTATTTTTTCCCGCGCGAAAGCAGACTTTATTGGTACATGTACCAATGACTCCCTGCGAAGTGGAAGGGCGCTCCGTGACGCTGTTCACGACGGTTGACTGAAGGCCGGTTGTGTCGTCACTTCGTGGCACACCGGCTCGGTTTCCGGTTGCGACTACCCCGGTTCGCCAAGCCTCCCTCCGGCCAATGCCGATGGGCCTAGCTGAAAAAAAGCGTCAGCGGAACCCGAGGTCCCCGGTTCTTTGTGTATGAGCCCGTCACGCGTGCGCCGACGTTCGCGTCGCTTCGTAGCCCCATGTCTGCCGGTGTGCTTCCTTGGTTCCTTCATGGTCGCATTTGCCTCGTGCAGCCTGGCCAGCGGGACCAACGCAGCCGATCCGGCTTCGCCCGAGGGCCAGGCCACATTTTTGCTGCGCTGCGTCCTGGACGGCTCCTGCCTGCCTGCCCCGGCCGCTCCGCCGCTTCCCATCTACCTCTTCACATTCAATGACGCCGGGACAGGCGGGCTCCTCGCAGGCACGCGAACGAGCGGCAACACGAGATGCACGACGGCCCGCAGTTCCAAGGCCTTCCCGACCAACACCTGCACCCAGGTTCTTGCATTCTACTCCGTGAGCGCCAGCGACTCGATTGCGGCCATGCCCGGAAACTTCGGCATCGACCCCGGCCGTCCCATCCACGGCTCGAACGGAACGGTCCTCGCGAACAACTGGGGGGAAATGCTCGACGGGAGCATCCAGTCTTCTCTGCTCTCCGCGTCCTCGCCGGATGTGCCCAACGCCTACTGGACGTTCAGCGACGCCCTCGGTAACTTCGATGGCCTCAACTGTAGTCCCAATGCAACCATTGGCAATCCATCCGTCACCGGGACAGGTTGGCTGGCCTCCGGAGCCAACGGCTGCGGCACGGCGCCGGACGTGCTCTGCGCCTGCTACTGAAGCTCGGGGACAATCTGAAAACCTTCCAGCGCAGCCGCAGTTCGGAGCCGCTCATCGAGGCAGCAGAAAGAGATTGAGCCGGGCCGGTTCGAGGCCAGCGTCAACGCAGTCGCGCGAGCGCTTCGTGAATGGCACGCCGGAAAACATCCGCCCCGAACAGAAACGAACCAATGTGACCGCGATCGAGTTCGGTGTAGTGCGCTTCCGGATAGCAATCGTGGATGGCCTGCCGCGAAGCCGGAGGGATGTACGCGTCACGGCGGGCGTTGACCACTGAGATGGCGCGCGGCTCACGAACGCGGGGCAGGTTCTGGATGTCGCCCAGTGCCAGAAGCCGGCGGAGTACCGCACGCGCCTTCTCCTCCGGAGTCCAGACCTCCTCGCGGGTGACGCGAGTGCGGCCGGCGCGAGTGCGGCTGGCGCGAGAGGCAGCGACACGATCGCGGGTGACGGAGGCAGACCAGTCTCCCAGTCCCGCACCCAGCTTCCGCCAGTCCACAGACCGCGAGAGCACCCCTTCCGTGTAGACCGGCCCCGCCGAGTGCGACGGAATACACGCCGCCACGGCCGCGCGCAGACCGCTCCGCGCCGCGGCGGCGAGGGCCATGTACCCGCCCATGCTGATGCCGGTGAACACGATCGGCCCGTACCCGCGGCGGACGAGTTCCAATGCCACGCCAATCCCTTCGTCCTGTGCTGCGCGCGACATCATCAAGAAGTCGGTGACGCGCGCCGGTCGCGCGTCGCGCTTCCAGAGCCTCCGGCCGCCGTACATCGGATGCTCCAGAATGAGAGACGCCACGCCTTCGCGCGCCAGCGGCAGCCCCATCCAGTGGAGCCGTCGCTTCAGCCCCTCGTCTCCGGTGGCCGCAAAGTGCACGGCGACGGGTCCGCCCGCAAATTTGTTAGGTAACACGAACAATCCGGAGGCGACCGCAGCCTCCGGCGGCAGCCAGGAGACCATCGTCCGCCCGGCAAACGTACGGGAAAATCGATACGGTGACTCGAAGCGCACCCGGCGCACGAGCATTTCGCCCGCCCAGGTCCCACCGTCCTCTTCGAGTTGGACCGCACTCGGACCCTGCGTGTAGAGCGCGGCCGGATCGGTCACGTTGAGCAGATACTCGAGCGCGAAGAGGTTTCCCCAGCCCTCGTAGAAGAATGGCTTTCGGTTGGCGAAGCGTGCGTACAGCCTGTCGGCCAGCGAAAGGCCCCGCATCAAAAGGCCCCGAAGATGTAGTCGTCTTCGGCCATGCTCAGCCCCCGGTTAGGGAAGGCCTGCTCGAAAAAGAGTGCCGCGAGGATTTCGAAGCGCTCGTCGTAGTCGTAGTCCTTCTCCTCCCAGAGCTGATTGCGCTTCTTGATGAAGTAGGAAACCGTCTTGTCGGAAGCGCTGAACTCCAGGCCCAGGACGTTCATCCGGCGCACGAGCCAGTTGAGATTCCACGACATGAAGTCCCCCAAGAATTCGAGCGCGGCCAGGGTCGGCTCGTACTCGATCAGGACCTCGCACAGGTAGAAAGCCGTGCGGTACAGTTCTTCGTTTCCGTCGGCCTCGTACATGGACCGCGAAAGCGACTCGAACATGCGCATCGAGATGTTGTAGGCGTCCAGAATGCTCGTGATGTGCATGGGATACTCGTTCATCACGTCGATGAGATCCACGAAACGCTCGTTGGCCATGTTCTGACGGAGAATGTCGTCCTGCTCACGCGGCTCCGGATCCACGAGCGGAACGTAGAGGTACTTGGTCTCGACGGCGAATCGCGATTCTTTGGGGATGTAGTACTCCACGCGCACCGGTTCGACGTAGAAGTTCACGAACTCCCCGGCCGCGAGGCGCGGTTCGATGGTGAGCGACTTCAGCTTGCGCACGTCGTCGGTGATCACGCGCCGTCCTTCGTGGCGGACGCGCGCGCGCTTGATCTGCTTCATCGCCGACAGCGTGGTCAACTGGCGCGGTGTGGTGGCGGCCTCGCGGGAGTAGGTGCGCGGCAGATCCTTGAAGGGATCGCGTTTGCGGCGGCGCCGGCGACCACCGGTTTCTTCGACTTCTTCGCCCGGTTCCGCTTCGGGGCCGCCGGGGCGCGCCCGGATGGGAGGCCCGAGGGCCGCGGGCTCTTCCTCCGCGCCGTCCACCGTGCCGCCCGGTCGCATGCGGATCGGAGGGTGCAGGGGGGCTTCGGGGACGCGCGGTCCGGCCGTCGCAGCCGCGAGTTCTTCGTCCGAGAGGAGTTCGTCTTCCGGCGGCATCGTTGTCTCTGAAGTTTGGGCTGCTACCGACCCGCGCGCTCGGCAGCTTCGGCGGCCAGGCGCTGGTTCGTGTACGCTTCCTTATTAGACGGATCCAACTGCACCGCATACTGAAAAGCGGAAAGGGCGCGGCCGTAGTCGCCGTTCTTGTAGTGCGCCAGGCCCAGCAGGTTCTGCGCCGCTGAAGCCAGCCGCGGCTCCACATCCGAATTGGCCACAGCCGTCACGATTTCGAGGGCGCGCTCGCGATCCGTCAGCGACTCGGTTTTCAGAAGAATGGCGGCCTGCACGAGACGCGTCTCGGCGTCGTCGGGGCCCATGCGCGCCGCACGGTACGCGTAGGAGCGGGCCATCTCCCGTTCTTCCGGGCGCTGGGACTCGCCGTAGGCGCGCGCCAGTTCCAGGAAAGCTTCGCGCCTGACTTCGGGCGTGGCGGACTTGGCCTCGGACGCCAGTCGCAACTCACGAACGGCACCAACCGTGTCTCGCAGAGCCAGATATGTGCGACCGAGTTCCAGTCGGGCTTCGGCGTCCTCGGAGGGAGCGCCGGCCCTGTCTTTGAGGGCGAGCACCAGACGGTACTGTTGCATGGCCTGCTCGGGCGCGCCCTGCCCGCGGTACAGTCGCGCGAGCGCCAAGCGAATGCGACGCTCATCGGAAGGTTCGAGCGGAATCTGGTCCGGCCCTCCGTCGCCTAAGGCGCGCCGCCACGCTGCCGCCGCCAGGTCCGGCTTGCCCCAACGACTGTAGGCAGCGCCCAGACTGTACCATCCGGGAGCAGACCTTGGATTGAGTTCGAGCGATTTTCGCAAAACATCTACAGCATCCGAATGTCGCTCCAGCTCGACGTAGACCGCGCCCAGCTTGAGCAGGGCGTCCTGCGTGTTTCTGTCCCCGGGCGTGATGCGCACGATGCGTTCGAGCGCGTCGGCCGCGCCGAGCAGGTCGCGATCCTCGTAGTAGAGGTCGGCCAACTCGAAGAGCGTGGCCGGCTCGTTCGGATTCATGTAGAGGGCCTTCTTGAGCGCTTCGATGGCCATGCCGGTCTCTTTCAGGTTGCGCAGGGCCTGAGCCAGGCTGCGCAACACGGCCGGTTCGTTGGATCCCGCGGCCAGCGCGCGTCGCAGGCTTTCCAGCGCTTCCTGATTGCGGCCCAGCTTCAGGCGAATGACGCCCTGGTTGTAGAGATAGCGGCCGTTTTCCGGCGCGAGTTCGAGCGCCTTGTTGATGGAGTCCTCGGCGGCCGCGTAGCGCTCCGCCGCGAAATGAATCTGCGCCAGGTGAGCGTGCGAAAGGGCGGAAACCTGCCCGGTCCCGTTGGAAAGCTCGATGGCCTTGCGGAACGCCGCGGCCGCTTCGGCGTACTTCTGCTGTCGCAGGAGAGAAAGCGCCAGGTTGTAGGTCAGGTCCGGATCCGCGGGTTGCCGCTCCAACGCTTCGCGGTACTCGTTTTCAGCGCCGGGCAGGTCGGTTCCCGCGCGAATATTCCCGAGGAGCATGCGCACGCGCGGATCGTTTGGCGCAAGACTCACGGCCTTCTTGGCGTACTCTTCGGCTTCCTTGAGCTGACCGAGCCGCCGCTCCGCGATGGCCAGGTTGACGAGCACGGCCACACTCTGCGGGTCCTGATTCAGAGCGCGCGTGAGCTGGTGACGAGCCGCAACGAACCGGTCGCTTTCCATCTCCATAATGCCGAGGTAGACCAACGCGGCCGCCTTTGTCGGACCCGGCGCATCGGTGACCAGGAGATTCTCGAAAGCCCGTTTGGCCTGCGCGCGTTCGTTGGCGCGGTAGTAACCCACGGCGCGCTCGAAGTCGTTTCCGAACGAACCGGTCGGAAAGTAGAAACGATCCCGCGGTCCTTCCATGTCCCCGCGCTGAAGCTGGAGACCCTTCCCGCCGAGGCTGCCGTCCGGGCCACGTCCCGGCGCATACCAGGTGAAGTACACCCCCAGGGCGACTCCGACGAGGAGCAGCAATCCGAGCGCCGCCCAGAGGAAAGCCCGGAAGCGGGCGCGACTCCGGTAGCGCGCGTCGGGCTCATCCAGGTAGACCGTTGCGGCCGGCCCGGAAACCTCCGGCTCGAATCGGCTCTCCCCGCCGACGTCATCCAGTTGAAAGCGATTCTGTTCGGGCACAGTTTCCCCTCCGGCCGTTTCGGCCTTCGGCCGACTTCAGCCCTCGGCCGGGACCACGTCGCGGGCTGCGTTTCGGCGACGGGTTTCGTAGGTGTCCAGGATTCCGTTCACGAACGCCACAGACTCCTCCCCGTCGTACTTGCGGGTCAGGTTCAGTGCGTCGTCGATCACGATCCGGGCATCCAGTTCGGCCAGGTTCAGCTCGTACATGGCCATTCTCAATATACATCGGTTGACCGTGGAGATCTGCGTAATATGCTTCCTGGAGATGCTGGCGATTTCGTTGACGAGAACGGGGGCGGCCCGCTCGATCTCGGTGATGTAGCGGACGCAGAGTTCCCGCTTTTCAGCCTCCAGAGGTTCGTTCAGCCAGCGGAACTGGAGTATGTCCTCGATGGGGTGCCTGCCGACCTCCATCTGGAAGAGGGCCTGGAGCACTACCTCGCGGGCGTGCGAATTGGGGTGTTTGCCTTTGCCGCGCATTGGCCCATCTGCCGTCAGCCCATCTGTTTGTACAGAGAGACCATTTCCACCGCCGCTGAAGCGGCATCCGCGCCCTTGTTGCCCGCCTTCGTCCCGGCCCGCTCGATGGCCTGCTCAATGGTGTCCGTCGTCAGAACGCCGAAGATAACCGGCACGCCGGTGTCGTAGGCAGCCTGCGCGGTCAATCGCGCGGCCTGGCCCGCCACGTAGTCGAAATGAGCGGTGGCCCCCCGAATCACGCAGCCCAGCACAATGACCGCGTCCACGCGACCGGAAGCTGCGAGCCTGCGAGCAGTCGGACCGAGCTCGAAAGCGCCCGGGACTTCGACCACGGTGATGTCCTCGTCCCGCACTCCGGACCTGTGCAACATGCCCAAGGCCCCGTCCAACAGACGGCTGGTGATGAACTCATTGAAGCGGGCCACGAGAATCCCGTGCCGCTGCCCCGCTCCGTTTCCCGTGCCGGTGAACCGCTGCATGTTGTGCCGCTCAGGCCGTGAGCGCCGCGCGTCCGCGGCCCGCCGACCTCAGGCGACAGGATCGGCAGGAAGGGTCCGGGCGGCAAGGAATATCGGGGCGCAACCGTGGGCCGAGCGCGGACAAGGCGAAGTCGGATGCCAAACCCGACGGCGATGGGCCCTGATTCCCGGTTTACCTGTGCCGCCCACGTCCTCTCAGCTCGGCCTCCAATCGCTTCAAACCCAACTGCCGGGCCAGGTCCTCGGCACGATCGCCCTGGAAGTTGCGCAGGGATCTGTCCGCCCCATGTTCGAGCAGCAATTTCACGATCTCGATCTTCTCCTGCTCGGAGCCTTCCCGATAGAGGACCGCGGTCATGAGGGCCGTGTGTTTGTGTTTGTTCTGGTAGTTGACCGGTGCGCCCGCCGCAAGCAGGACGCGAATTGATTCTATGTCTCCCCAATGACACGCGTCCTCCAAATGAGAGCTCAGCGCCTCGCCCCTTTGCCAGAGCAGGTCAGCCCTGGGCGCGAGCAACCGCACGACGTCCGAGCTGCGCTGCGTGATGGCCCGATGGAGCAGGCGGTTCGCGAGTTCGCGGTCCGGCGGTTCGGCGGCCAGGGCCTCTTCGAGCGCGCGCACATCGTTGCGCTGCGCCGCGAGAAACGCGGGTCCATCCTGAGCCCAGAGGTAGAACCGCGATCCCGCCACACCTATGACAAACGTGGCCGCGGCAGCGACCGCGAGCGAAGGCACTGGATGCCTGCGCACCAAAGCCGCCAGCCGGTCCGAACGGAGAGCCGCACCGACGAGCACGAACAACCCGGCGCTCACGCCGAGCATGATGGCCAACTCCGGGCCCGGCGGCACGTCGAAGGGCTGGCTCGCCACGCCGATGCGCACGCGCAGGGGCCGATTGAGTTGCGTGGCCACGACAGCCGCGAGTCCCACGGCCAGCGTAACCGCACCCACCAGCAGCAGAAATCCACCCAGCACCTGGCGCATGCTTCCGCTCAGTCCGAACGATTCACGAGAGTCGAGGTCAGTGCGACTTCTTGGCCTGCCGTCGGACCAGATCCATCTCGGCGCCAGCACCTTCGCGCTCGTACACCAGAGCATCCACCATGTGAAAGAGAACCTCGCGCTCCGGCGTTCCTGGTTCGAGCAGACGGCCCTGGACGACGAGAGTAGGCGTGGCCTCAATGCCAATGGCCTTGCCCGCTTCGATATCCACCTGAAGACTCTCCTGCGCGGACCTGGATCCCATACACCGCGCGAGCTTCTCAAAGTTGCCTCCGGCATATTCGACCACGCGCTTCACCGCCGCTTCGTCGATCGGCGCAAACGTGGTCTGCAGTTCGAAGATCCCCGCATGCACGGCCGGGAAGAGATTCTGCTCGGCCGCGCAGACTACAGCAAGAGCTCCCCGGCAGGATTGCGCGCCTTCCTGCTTCCGGCCGACGAGCGGGTTGCAGTTTCCATCGAGTGGGAAGTTGCGATGCACCACCTGGATGCGACCGGGCCAGCGGTGGAGGAGTTCAGCCGTGAGGCGATACGCCGTGTAGCAGTGCGGGCAGCGAAAATCGGCGAATTCCTCAATAGTAATGGGGGCTTTTGCATCGCCCTCCACCAGCGCAATCGGTTGCGCGGGGAGCTTCACCTGGCGCAACGCAGCCAGGCCCCGCAGCAGTTCGGCCTTGCGGGCAAACGGCAGAGGGGGCACAACGGAGGTTGAGGGAGTCTCGGTGGGGTCAGGTTCCGGGGCGCGGGCCACTCCGGGCCGCAGACAGCTCAGGCTCATCGAAGAAAGGCAGGCGACCAGGGCAAATGCGGCGAGGCCGAAAGCTGCCCGGCGCGATCTGCCGGGGTACCGACGGCCAGCGCTGCTGTCCCTAAGAACGCTCGATCCTCCAGGCACGATCACCTTCCATCGCCAAAGCCCCCGCTTCGGATTGCCGAGCCGGAGGACTTCACTTCTTCTGCTGCGAAGCGTACCAGTCGTACGCCTTCTGCCCTTCCTTCTCGAAAACCAACGCGTCGAGCGCCTGCATCAGGTACGTGGCGTCGGGTACTCCCGGCGGAAACTTGTGGTCCTGTAAGAGTACCGTCGGCGTGGATTCCACTTCGATCTTGATGGCGTCACGAATGTCACGCTTGAGCTGAGCGGCGGTTTCGCCGGAGCCCATGCAGGCCTGCACGCGCGCCCAGTTGCCGCCGCTCTTCTCGACGATCTCCTGTAGTGTGGTCGGCGAAATCCCTTTGTGGGCGTTCTGAAGCCCAAAGATGCCGTGGTACACCTGAGGAAAGATCCCCTGGGACGCAGCACAGAGCGCCGCCTGCGCACCCAGACAGGAGGAGCCACCCCGCCTCTGCCCCACGGCTTCGTTGCAGGTTCCATCGAGGGGAAAATGTCGGAAGACGACCTTCACGCGACCGGGCCAGCGCTTGAGGGCCTCCTGCATGAGCACGCTGGCGTGCATACAATGGGGACAGTTGAAGTCGGCGAACTCCTGGATCTCGATGTAAGCGCCCTTTTCCCCTTCGATCTGTGTGAGACCCGCGGTGGAAATACCGCCCTTCTTGAGAGCCCGCAGCTCGGAAAGCACCTCTTTGACACGCGCCGCCGGCAAGAGTGGTGGTGCTTCCCCGGTGGGGCCATGGCTGTGTCCGTGTCCGTCGTCGTGCGAGTGTCCGCCCGAATTGCCCCGGCTGGCAGCAATGGTAAGGACCAGGACCGTGGCGACCGTGATGATGACCGCCGTGGCCACCGGCAGGATGGAGCCCTTGATGCCGGCCTTCAGATCTTCGCCGGAACCCAGCTCCCGATTGTTGGCCAGGTAGACCCAGCCCGCCGCGCCCGCCAGACCGAGTTGCACGAGATAGGTGTACGAGCAGAGGCGACAGGGATAGAGCAGCACGAAGAAGTTTTTGTAGGCGAGCGCCACGTCCACGACCAGGCCAAACAGAACAGTGGCCAGGGCAATGTTCACGAGGCCGTTGCGACGCTCGGCATCTGCTCCGCCCAGCTTCCAGAAAAGGGCCAGCACGAAGGAATAATAGAACAAACCGTACGCGGCAATGGGAATGGGGATGTTGAGGAGGCGGGAGTTACGGCTCTGGCCCAGTTCCCGGCAGCCATCGACGCCGCCTTCAACGGTACAACCCAGCGAGGAACTGCACAGGTCGGGGAACATGTGCTTGCACACGAGCATGGCCGAAAGGATCACCCCGACCAAAGCCAGGGCGCTCCCCAGGTAACCCTGCTGCTTCAGAGAGGCTTTCGAATCAGTCATTGTGGCGGCTCCTCGGGCGCTTGCGTCCTCGGGCACTTCAGGTTGGCAGGAAGGGCATGCGGCAACCGAATCTTGGAGGAATTCCCAAACAGGGGACCCGTTTGTTTCGTCCAATAGGACTCGGGGGTGCCCATGGGTGCGTCTGCCATAAAAGCCAAAGATCAGGACTATTTTCCGCGGATTCTCGAAGCCATAGAGGCGGGACGGTCCATCGTCCTTCTGACCCACTACGCGAGCGACACCTGCGAACGGGTGCTGGACATCACGGTGGCCGCGCTGCTCCAGCATTACGATCGCCCGGAACTCCAGGGAATGCTCTACACCTGCGTGAAGGAGCTGATCGTCAACGCCACCAAGACGAACGCCAAGCGCATGTACTTCAGCTCGACGGGGCTTTCGGTGGACGACGAAGCCGAGTACGCCGCCGGCATGGCCGCCATCAAGACCCAGCTCTCCGAGGAATGGGTGCGCAAGTACGGCATCCGGGCCCGGGAGGCCAACCTGTCCGTGCGCGTCGTCTTCCATCACGGACCCCGAGGGCTGCGCATCGAAGTCATCAACAACCTGGGTCTCATCCCGTGGGACGAAGTGCGCATCCGCCGCAAGATGGAGTCGGCCATGAAGTACGAGGACCTCATCTCGTTCTACGCGGACCATGCCGACCAGACCGAAGGCGAAGGCATCGGTTTGGCCATGGTGCTGCTCTTGCTGCGCGGCGAGCAGATCAACCCCGCCCTCTTCCGTGTGGGGCTCAAGGACGGTCGCACGATGGCCCGCCTGGAGATCCCGTTCACCGAGCAGTTCGAAAGCGTGCGCGGGCCTGACCCGGCGGGCTACACCCAGCGTTGAGGCACCCATGGAGACGGCGCGCTGGCTTCTGCTCGAGCCGCCGCCTGCACCTGTCGACTTCCCGTTCGTGGTTGGGCGCACCCGGGCACAGCGTACACACTCCGCAACCTGTTCGTGACCTATCGCGCCACGGGTGCTGCGGCCAACGAGCAGGAGGGCGTCTACCTGACCCAAATCCTGGCGGCGCACCTGAAGGCCGACGAGCCCTGGGGACAGAACGGCCAACTCCTGAATGAACTCGCCGAATCATGCACGGCCGTGGGCGCCGAGGAACTGGCTTCTGTTCTGCAGGCGCACTCGGGCGGTTGAGGCATCTCCGACGTTCAGGCGCGGCCCGCCAGCGCGAATCGCCACCGTTGCGTTCAACCTTTTCCTGGGACTCCGGTCCCGGAACTAAGCGGGTACAACGCCGCGCTTTTCGTGCCCTAAATCCAAAGATTGGGAACAGAGATCGAACACGTGCGGGGCAACTGCAGATTGGTCCTCTGACCGGCTTGCCCCAGACCAGGAACCAGCCCTTGGCAGACGAAGTTTTAGGTCAGCGAAAGACCCGACCGTACACGAACTCGAGCGCCCGGCGCTCCGACCAGTACATCCCGTCGCCGGAGAAGCGGACGAAGCCCACGTGACCGCCGTGTTCGGGCGCTTCGAAGTACAGATGCGCGTTGTCTTCGGCCGCACCCACCGGAAAGCACTCGGGCGCAAGAAAGGGATCGTTGCGGGCATTCACGAAGAGCGTGGGCACGCGGATACCGCCCAGAAACCGATTGGCGCTGCAACTGCGCCAGTAGTCGTGCGCGTCGGCAAAACCGTTGGTGGGCGCGGTGAAGATGTCGTCGAACTCCCGGAACGTACGGATGCTCTTGAGATCCGCGCGCGGCAGGCGGCCCGGGAATCGTTTGTGTTTCTCAACCACTTTGCTCCGTAAAGTTCCCAGGAACTTCTGCATGTAGACCCGGTTGGCCGGACGCGCCAGCGCGCGCGAGCAGGCTTCCAGATCCGAGGGCGCCGAAAAGACGACCGCGCGACGGACGCGGCCGTCCAGGTCGCCTCCGCGTTCCCCCAGGTACTTCAGCGTTAGGTTCCCTCCCAGGCTGAAGCCAATCAGGATGAGGCTGCGATACGTCCGCGTGCGGTTCACGTGTTCGAGGACGCGCTGGAGGTCATCGGTGGCGCCGCTGTGGTAGGTGCGCAGAAGGCGATTGTCCTCTCCACTGCAACCGCGATAGTTCCACGCCAATACGTCCCAACCTCGTCGAAAAAAGGCGCGGGCCATGCCGCGCACGTAGGCGCCCTCCGAACTCCCTTCCAGTCCGTGCGAAAGAACCAGGAGTCCGTCCGAACCGCGGCGCAGCCAATCCAGATCGAGGAAGTCTCCGTCCTCGGTGAAAAGGCGTTCGCGCTGGTAGCGCACGCCCGCGACCACGCGAAAGAGCGCCGGGTAGATGGACTGGACGTGCCCGCTTCCAAAACCCGGCGGCGGGCGATAGCTGGACTGACGCAGAAAAGGCAAGGGAAGACTCCGACGCGCGGCGCGTATCAGACTTCCGTGGGTCGGTAGACTCGCACGGCGTCCTCGCGACCTTTCACGTGGATGGGCTCCATGTCAACGAATTGAATCTCACCGCGCGTGGCTTCGTAGGTGTTTTCGTCGCAGAGAATGGTTTCGGCGGCCTGCATGAGCCGCGCGGCCAGGTTCACGTTGATGCCGTGCATCGTATACTCCGCACGCGTCTCGTTGCCCACCGAACCGCAGAAGGCCCGACCGGTGGCGATGCCGACGTTGCTGTCCAGACCGATGGCGCGCAGCTCGGTCCTCAGATCACGAGCGGCCTGGAGCGCGCGCAGTGGATCGTCGCCATGATCCAGCGGCGGCAGTCCGAATGCGGCGAGCAGGATGGCGCCTTTGTCGTCGACGCCGAAGCGATTGATGCTGCCTTCGTAGCGGTACAGACACTTCTGCATGACCTTCATG
>CAZPFB010000083.1:0-23489 GCA_964585735.1 uncultured Leptospiraceae bacterium | reverse complement strand
GGATGTCGAGACCACCAGCGAGCTCGACCGGCGCTGGGTGAAAGAGAACCGGGTGGACGAACGTCCTGAGTACGGCTGGTCGTCGGCGCTGCGCAGCGCCCGCCAGGACGAAAGCGTTCAGCTGGATCTGGGCAGCGTGAACCGCGTCACCGAGCTGCGCCTCTTGTCCAAGAACGATCCCGAAACCTTCTTCCCCGAGATCTTTCAGATCGCGTACAGCGAAGACAGCATTTCCTGGCACCACCTTCTCGAAGAGAACGGATTTCTTGCAGAACCGGGAACGTGGTATCGGTGGCGTTTCGTCACCACGAACATGCGCTTTCTCCGGCTGACGATCACCGAAGGCGCCCGCACGCGCGAAGGGAAGTACATTTCACAGATCATCGAGCTGGAGCTGTACGCTTCGCCCGAACTGATCGACAAGACCGGGAAATCTTCGCCGGAGGCCGTGCCGTACGCTTCGGTGCTGCGTTCCGGATTGGTGCGCCTGGCCATGGACGGCGAAAATCGTGAGGGTGTTGTCGTACAGGGTAACGATCGCCGCCTGCGGGATGCCACCACCGAAAGCCGCGGGATCGTGGAACTGGCCGTCGACGGAGAAGAGCGCGCCGGTGTGGCCGTGCAGGCCAGCGACCGACGTCTGCGCTACGCAAACGAGGACCTGGCGGGTATCGTGCGCCTGGCCAGAGACGGCGAAGTGCGGGCCGGCCATGCGCTCCAGTCCACGGACAGTCGCCTGCGTCTGGCAACCGAGGAAACCGCGGGTCTCGTAGAGCTGGCAGCGGATGGAGAGAACCGCCCCGGCGTCTCGGTCCAGGCCAACGATCGGCGCCTGCGCCTGGCCACGAGCAAGAACCCGGGGATCGTGCGTCTTGGAGAAGCCGGTTCGGATCGCCCCAACGAGGTCGTCCAGGGGAACGATCCTCGGCTGCGCGACGCCGCCATCGACCACCCGGGCATCATGCGTTTTGCCAGACCGGGCGAAGAGGCCGGCGAAGCCGCTGTCCAGGGCAATGACCCGCGTCTGCGCCGGGCCACCACGGAAGCTTCGGGCATCGTCGAACTCGCCCGCGACGGAGAAAGCCGAGAGGGCGTTGTGGTGCAGGGCAGCGACCGGCGCCTGCAGCCCGCGGGCACCGACAGGAGCGGGATCGTGGAGCTGGCCGAACACGGCAGCACTCTGGCCGGTCGCGCGGTCCAGGCTGACGACCCACGCTTGACCGATGCCCGAGATCCAAGACCGCACGAGCACGAGTACGCGCCCGTCGCGCACGATTTCGATTCCCACACGGGCAGCCTGCGCCTGGAGCAGGAGGTGGGCGAAGGATATCGTTCGCTGACCGAACCGCCGCTGCATCACGCGCCGATCACCGGCGCCAATCGGGGAGGGGGTGCGGGAATCGTAGGGCAATCTGCCGGTGATGGTGTCGTCGGCGCGGGCAAACGCGCGGGGGTTGTCGGCCTGGGAATCGAGACCGGGGACGGAGTGGTGGGCGCGGCCCGTCGTGGTGTGGGCGGACGTTTCTTGTCCGAGCGGGGCTACTCGCTGGTTGCGGGTGGTGAGTTCGAGGCGCGGGGACTGTCCTCCTCGGAGCTGGCGCTTCTCGTGCGCGGCCGTTCTCGCTTCACGGATTCGTTGTACGTCGGAGCTTCCAAGGAAGCAGGACCAGGCGCCCAGCCGTGCATAGCCGCCTACTTCGAAGTGGAGAACAGCGACGTGGTCGTGCCCGGTGATGTGCTGGTTGCCTCCAGCAAACCGGGGGTGCTCGCCCGTTCGCGCGAAGCGGGCAGCACGCAGGTCATTGGAGTGGTGGTGGAGCGCGCGGCCATCGTGCTCGGCCACCCGGACGAGTTGGCTCCCGATCGACCCTCGGGATTTGGGGACGGACCACCGCCGCCGCCAGCAGGTCAGAAGCTGGTCGCGATTTCCGGTGTGGTCACGCTCCGGGTTGTGGGGGAGCGTCGCCCGATTCGACCCGGGGACCTGCTGGTGACGTCGGCGCACTCGGGCCGGGGCCAGCGTCCGGAGTCGGACGCACCTGCCGCCGGGACCGTGGTGGCCCGCAGCCTGGATCCCATGAAGGAGCGGGAAGGCACGGTTCGGGCGGTACTCGTGTTGAACTAGGGTCGCCCTGGAGTCCGATATTGAACCGAAGGGGCCGCCCTGATTTGGCCCCGGCAGGCAAGGCTTTGCGTTCGCTTTCCTTAAAGAAGATAAACGATATAACGACCCGCATCAATTCGGCGCAGGAGCTCCGCCTGCTGTTGCCGACGATCATGGACACCGCGCGCGACCTCCTGGACACAGAGGGCGCTTCTCTTCTATTGTATGACTCCGAAACCGATGAGCTCATCTTCGACGTGGCCCGCGGGCGGGGCGGGAGCCTCCTGGCGAGCAAACGCATTCCACCCGGGCAGGGGATCGCGGGTGAGTGCGCCCGGACGCGCAGCCCCATCGTGGTACAAGATGCATCGGCGGATTCCAGGATCTTTCGCAGCATTGGCGAAGAGATCAATTTCGTAACGAAGAACCTCCTGGCCGTGCCCATGGTGGCGGGCGATGAACTGATCGGGGTTCTCGAGGTGGTCAACACCAACGACGCCCGTCAGTTCGAGCAGCATGACATCCGCGTTCTCGAGTACCTGGCCGGAATGGCGGCCCTGGCCATCCAGAACAGGAAGCTCCTCGAGGATCTCAGGGACCGCGCGGACGAGTTGCAGTGCGTGTACGACATAGCGCAGGTGATGATGCGACAGGACCGCTTCGAAGAGGGTCTGGACAGCATCCTCTCTTCCATTGAATCGGTGCTCGGCGTGGATCGCGTCTCTCTCATTCTGAGAGAGGAAGAAGGGCAGAGCGCTCGTATCGTGAGGTTGCGCGGCTTCTCGCTCGAAGAGAAGGACATCCGCATCGACCCGCACGACGGCATTGCCGGGGTCGTGCTGCGCAGCGGGGATCCACTGCTCGTGCGCGACATCGAGCGCGAGATGGGCCTGATCCCGGCCCGGACCGGACGCTACCGTACGAAGTCTTTCGTTTCCGTCCCGGTTCGTCGGGGAGAAGAAGTGATCGGGGCTCTCAACGCGGCGGACAAGAAGGACGGTACGGCCTTCGACATTTTCGAACTCAAGGTGCTTTCGAGCATCGCCAGTCAGATCGGGGATTTGTATCGCCGTTCGCTCGAACGGCAGCGGGAGATCGAAATTCTCAACTACCGCAAGGACCTGGAGACGGCCGCGCAGATTCAGGCCAACTCCCTGCCGCGCATTCCCGCCCGTGTGGCGGGCCTCGAGATTGCCACGCGTTACGAGGCGTCCCGGGACGTGGGCGGCGATTTCTACGACCTGGTTTACCATTCGGACGACCGGATTTCGCTCGTAATCGCGGACGTGGCAGGCAAGGGGGTGCCCGCGGCGCTGTTCATGGAGTATTCGAAGACGTTGCTATCCGGTCAGGTGGCGCGCAACATCGATCCGGTGACCACCCTCTCGGCCGTGAACCAGGAGATTTTCGCCAAATCGCAGATGGTCATCTTCGTGACAGTGATGCTCGTGCAGCTCGAACGGGAACATTACCGCCTGCGGCTGGCTTCGGCCGGCCACAACCACCAGATTCTGCTGCGTCAGGACGGGACAGTGGAAACGCTTTCGGCCAAGGGGCCGCCGCTCGGGATCTATGGAAACGTCGAGTACTTCGACAACATCTTCGAGTACACGCCGGGTGACATGCTCATCCTGTATACGGACGGGATCACGGAAGCAAACAATAAGGTGTACGAGGAGTTCGGCGAGGAGCGGTTGTTTTCGATAGCCGAACGCAACGCACACCGGTCGCCCCAGGACTTCATCGACATTGTCTTTGCCGAAGTGAACCGCTTCCGCGACGGCATGGAGCCTTCGGACGATGCTACGATGTTGGTCGTGAAGCTATAAGGGCTTTGGCCTGAGCCGCCCGGCCCCGTCGCAACAGGATTCCCTTGAAGAGCCGGCCGAGCCCGGGAAAAGCGCCCACGATCCGCGCCGTGAGGCCGAACGAAGCGGGCAGTGTGACTTCGCGCGGTCGCCTCTCGACAGCGTCGAGAATTGCGGCGACGACCTGTTCGGGTTCGAGCTGCGGCCCCGAGAATGTGAGTGCGGCCTCGGCGTAGGTCTCCTGCAGCTTCAGCATCGGCGTGCGAACCGCGCCCGGGCAGACGACCGTAAGCGCCACGCCGCGATCCGCGAGTTCTTCGTGGGCCGAAAGGGAAAGCCCGCGCACGGCAAACTTGCTGGCGGCGTACAGGGTGAGGCCGGGAACGGGACTCAGGCCCGCGAGAGAAGCAATGTTGATGATGTGCCCCGAGCCGCGCTCGATCATGTGGATGGAGGCTATGCGCGTGCCCAAAGTCACCCCCCGCACGTTCACGTCCAGGTGCAGGGCAATGTCCTCGGGCGTCGTGTTCCAGATGTGGCCCGGCCTGAGGAAGCCCGCGATGTTGCACAGGACGTCCACGCGCCCGAAATGTCGTACGGCCCGCCGAAACGCGGCCTCCCAGGCTTTCGGTGAGCGCACGTCGAGGGCCAGCACGAGGGCGCCCTCGCGCTCTTGCGGCGAAATGCCAACGGCGCGGCGGACGCGAGTCGCATCCAGATCCGTCAGGACCACGCGGTCCTGGCGTTCCAGGAGGTGACGGGCAAGCAGACTGCCGATCCCGCCCGCGCAACCGGTCAGGAAGAAGACGCGCCGGTCGCTTTCCGCTGCCGTTCGCGTGGGATTAGCTTTTCGTTGGGGCATGGCCGAGCCTCATGTGGAAGTGGAGGGACTGCCGAATTCGAGCGGGCCAAAGGTGAACGTCGGCCGCAATCCGGGGAAAGCCCAGTACGAGGCCAGCTCGGAAGAGGGGAGAACGTTGTAGAAGTCTCCGTGAAGCGGGCAGGGTCCGGCCAGCTCCTTTTCCAGAACCATGGACATGTACTGCGAAAGCCCGCCTTCCAGGGTGTTCCCGTTGAGCACGACTTCCATCCCGGTGGTCTTCGCATAGCGACGCACGGAGTTGATTCGGGAGGAATGCGGGGCGTAGTTGTCTGCGCTCACGCCGTTTTCGCTCGAAACGAGCAGACCCAGCGGAGTGTGCGCCACGAGAGAGTGGTTACCCCAGGTGTGGCCCGGAGTGCGGATCAGGGCCACTCCGTCTCCCAAGAGAACGTCGTCGTCGAGGATCACGATTCTGTCTGCCGACACTCCGTCTGCGCCGTGCGGGCAGTACCAGTCCTGCTGCGGTGGCGCGAGCGAACGAACGGCCTCCCACTCTCGCCGCATGACCAGTAGCTTCGCTCGCGGGAAGTAGCCGGGAGAGCCCCTCGTCCCCAACCACTTGCGAAGATCCTGCGTGTGCAGGTGGTCGTACGAAATGTAATCCACGTCCTCGGGCCGGATTCCCGTTCTTTCGAGCGCCTGCTCTACTGTGGAAAGGCGGGGAGCCACCAGGCGTTCTCCCAGACCGCGCAGCGGGCCGAAGCTTTCGGCCAATCGCCGAAAGAACGGTGTCTCTTTGTTCCCATCGATATCGGAGGGGGAAAAGAGGAGCGTGCGCTTCTTTCCGGATGCTCGGTACTGCACGATGAACAGCCGGTTGATGATATGCATGAATGGAGTAATGCGCGACCCCGTGTTGAGTAGGCCGTAGCGCACGGGGTAGGGGACCCGAATCAGGTCGGCCGTTCGGTAGTAGAGCACCTGAGGGCCGTCGAGAAGTTCTTCGCGCAGCCGCGCGGCGGCCAGTCGTGTGGCGTCGAGGCGTTCCTGAGGCAGGGTAAGGGAGTCCAGGCCGTTCAACTGACGCAGGGACCGAAATTCGGCCGGTCGCCGGGCGAAACCCGAGGACGCAGGCCCTCCGATAGTGGTCCGGCTCTGTGCGCGTGCCATGCGGCCTCCTTCAACGGGCCGCGGAGCGCTGCTCCTTCGGCGGCTCGTCCTGAGGTTCCAAGATCCAACGCAGGAGTCGCAGGTCCAGCGCTTCCCTGCTGCTACGAATCCAGGAGTAGGCGCCTCGGCGCATGGAACGGGAGCGCGGATCCTTGAGGTTGTCCAGGATGTTACGGCGAACCGGGTCGTGGTAGAACTGCACAAAGAGCCGCCGACGGTTGTAGCGGTCGTAGTACTCTCCGGCCAGACCCACGCCGTAGTAGATGGTGCCGGTCTTGGCCTGGACCCGGAAGTTCGTCTCCGGATAGCGCAGTCTTCCGCGCAGGCTTCCACTCCAGCCGGTGATGGGCAGGCTGTTGGCAAAGCGCCTCCCGGCAAAACTCTGCTCTTCGGCCCAGGCGAACATGGCCACCATCTGCTCGGGGCTGATGCGGTTCTTCCCGGTCAGGCCCGAGCCGTTCTCGAAGACGAAGCTCTTCCAGTCCACGCCGGGAAGCGTCCGTTTCCAGAAGGCAGCCACGATGCGGCCTGCCTCCTCGAGCGGCACCGCCTTTCCGGAGAGCTTCTTGGCTGTGGCCAGGAGCATGAGGTCGGCCATCAGGTTGTTGCTCCACTGGAGCATGGTTTCGGAAAGATCCGCCAGAGGCCGACTCAGGTGGACGTGCATCGTAGCATGGCCCAAGGGGAGGGTGCCTTCGGCGGGTTCCGGCAGCTCGATCCCGCGCATGCCGGCCAGCTTGTGAAACACGTAGCCCGTGTACAGGGCGGGGCGACGGACCGGCAGGTACTTCATGCCGCGGCCGCGGTTGCGCTTGATGAAGTCGGCCTGGAAAACCCAGGTGTCCCGGTTTTCGGTTAGATGGTACTCGAATTCTCCCAGGCGTTCCGGGTCGGCGTTCGTGGTGGCCTGCAGCCGGTGAATGGGCAGGTCCGGCGTGAGCATGAGGCGATAGTCGCTGAGTGCATACGAGCGGGGCTTGCGATCTCGTTTGCGTTCGGGTGGACGCGGCTGCAGCCGCGGGAAGGCGTCCTGCTTTTCGATCCAGCGCGCATGGATCATGTTGTATTCGAGGGAAAGCGCCGACAGGGCGGGGTTGTAGGCCGCGTCTTCGCCCATGGACTCACTGATGATGTCCCGCCGCACGAGCGCGCTGTCATCGACGTAGAACTTGCCTTTCACGCGCCGCACTCCCCTGCGAACCAGGGCGTCGACGATGTCGGACAGATCCTTGATCAGGAGTCCGGGGTCGCCCGAGCCGACCAAATACAGGTCTCCCTGGAGTTCTTGGCCGACCACGTTCCCGGTAGCGGCAAGCTTTGTTTCGTAGCGATGGTCGGGGCCGAGGACCGCAAGGGCGGCCAGGGCCGTGGGGACTTTGGAAACAGAAGCCGGGATGAACCCGAAACGCGCGTTCTTCTCGGCCACGACTTTGCGCGTCACCGGGTCGACGGCCATGTAGCCAAACTCGGGCGGATTGGCCCGTGTTTCCTTGGCTTCGGGGAGCGTGAAGCGGATGTGCCCCGCGGGCGGGAACTCCTTCTCGCATCCCGTACTAATGAAGACTCCGAGGATTGTGAAAGCAAGAAGAGCGCGCGAAACTCGCATATGTACCCGGGTCGGCAGGACTGCCCGGCCCGTAAAGCGAAATCAACTCAACGGAACTGCGTGTTGCGCGGCTCCGGAAGCTCCACAGTCCCCTGCAACGGATCGTAGCGGGAGGGGTCCGAGTGAACGGTCACGTCGAGGTTTTCGTGTCGCTTCTGGAGCTCTTCGATCAACTCCTCCACCAGCCGGTGACTCTCATCGAAACTGAAGGCTCGGTCGATCTCCAGGTGCAGCTCGAGGAAGTGACGGTCACCGGCGCTGCGCGATCTCAGATCGTGATATCCCAGGACGCCTGACCTGCCCTTCACGAAGTCATCAATGGATGTGCGGAAGAGATGGGAGACATCGCGGTCCATCAAGACGTCGAAACTCTCGCGGAACAATCTCACGCTGCTGTAGAAGACGTACGCGGCAATCAGCATTCCGCCCGCAAAGTCGGCCCAGCCGATGGCGAAACGTCGCTCCACCTCGAGCGCAAGGACGACGGCGAGCCCCGAAAGCAGATCCGAGGTGTAGTGCAGGCGGTCGGCGCGGATAGCGGTGGAGCCCGTGCGTTTGGCCACGAAGGTCTGGAAGGCCACGAGCAGTGCGGTCAGCCCGATGGCGACGAACATGACGACAATGCCCCCACCCAGCTCTGCGAGGGACTCCGGGTAGAGCAGGCCGCGGATGGCCCGAAACATGACGAAGCCGGCTGAAGCCGAGATGAACAGGCTCTGTGCGAAGCCCGCGAGGGCCTCGGCCTTACCATGGCCGTAGCGATGCTCGTTGTCGGCGGGGCGCGCGGCCGCCACGAGCGCGGCCAGGATGATGGCGGAGGAAAGCAGGTCCAGGGCCGAATCGACGGCGGAACCTAAAAGACTCACCGCCCCCGTGCGCCCCCACCACAGGAGCTTGATCGTGACCAGCGTCAAGGCGGTACCGACCGAGGCGAGAGCCGCCACAATGCGCAAGCGGGCGCCGTTCATGCATCTCCAGCTTTCGCAGGCGCATGCGGGAGGCAAACCGAAATCGGCGGACGAAGCCGGAGCGGGCCACCCACCGCTCCGGCAGGAAGCCGCCCTTTTCAGAAGATGAACGTCACGGCGAAGTTCGCGCGGTCGATCTTGTTGTTCGACGTGGTGAAGATTTCCTGGTCCCGAAAGGCCTCCGTCTTCGAAGACTGCTGCTCGTAGTCCAGTTTCAGGCTTACGTTCGGGTGCGGGAAGTAGGCCAGGCCGTAGGTCATGATGCGACGGTCATTCGTGCGGTCCGGCACGCCCTTGACTCCGTAGAGTTCCTTGGAGGCGTCCGAGGCAGCGATCACGCCGAGGTCACGGTTTCCGTTGGGCAAGCGGGTCGTCGTTCGGCAGTACCCGCCGGGAACCTGCGCGCAGGCCAGGTCTTCCCAGTCCTCCCGGCCGCCGAAGTGTCGCTCCACCGTATTCTTCTGGGTGTTGACGTACTCCCCGCGCACGAAGGCGTACAGCTTGTGCTTCCAGCCGAAGAAGCGGGCCACGTTGTAGCCGGCTTCGACGTACGCGCCTTCCACCGTCTTGCCGACATTGCGACCGGTGGCCCGGTTCACTTCACGCGCGTCCTCCTCGGACAGCCATCCGCGGGCAAGGAGCCCGCGGATGGAGAATGCGTCGCCGCGGTAGTCGAAATGTCCTTCCGCCAGGTTGACGCGGACGCTGGCCCGCGGCGTGTTCTGGATCTCGTACAGTCCCGCGAGATTCGTGTTGCTCAGCGTCGTGGAATTGGGGAACATCGTCCAGCGGGACTCGAAGTCGGCGTTCTTGATCTCGTTCTGGTCGGCCTGTCCGGAGTAGAACGAACCGCCGACGGTGAGGTTCTGGATGCCTTTGAACTCCAGGTTGGCCACGCCGCCGTAGTCGCTGGCGCGTGCCAGGGACCCTTTGGTGCGACCGTTGCGAATCCAGTTCCCGGAAGCAAACGAGGCGGCCCGCTGTCCGTTGAGGACGCCCAGTCGGTAAACGAAGTTCTTGCGGAAGAATTCACCGTGAGCAATGGCCCCGATCTCACGCCAGGTGGTGGGGATGAGGTTACTTTCCGTGACCGGTCGTTCGACAGCAAAGAAGGTGGTGGGCTCGTGCATGTAGTTCACAATCCCCACGGGAACCAGGTTGAGGCCCAGGGCCACTTGGAAGGCGTCGGCGAACTTGAGATCGATGTAGGCAAACTCGACGAAGACTTCGCTCGAGTTTGTCGTCGAGGTCGTCGTGCGTGCACCCGGAAAGTCGACGGCCGAAACGAAGGTCTTCTCTTCGAAGCCGGCGTGCTCGTACTCGATCTCGGTGTTGAGCACGATCCAGTCGCTGAAGCGGTACCCCGCGTACAATATGAAGCGATGCACATCCGCTTCGTCGGTGCGCAGGGGGGAGCGGTAGTCGCGGTACTTGACTTCGCCGTAGCCGCCCCACGAAAGCCCTTCGTCCACCCAGTAGACGCCGGACGCCGCGGGACCGAGCCCGCCCACGCTTTCGTACTTCTTGACGGCGCGGTCCAGCTTGCCCTTTTCCAGCTGCTCTTCGAGGGCCTCCATCCGCTCCTCAAGGCTGAGCGCTCGTCTGCTCTTGGCCTTTGCTTCCGGCCGGGGTTCCTTTGCGTCAGGGGCGGGTGGTCCTGCCTCTTTTCGGGAGGGCTCGCCCTTGGGTTCTTCGGCCGGGCCTGCGCCTACCCCCATGACCAGGCACAGCGCCAAGGCCGCGAACAGGACCCCTTTTATGGAAGCCCTCCAATCGCCTCTTTGGAGGCATTCTGGGAGCTTAATCAAAACGAGAATCATTCTCAATATCATTTGGGCAGGACTGGGGAGGGAGCCCGGGACGGCAAGAGAAAAAGTAGGAGGGGGCCGCCCTCAGGCGCTCACGAATCGCCCTTAGAGAATGCGCGCGCGGTCATGAGCAGGGGCAGCCCGATCGTGACCAGCGCCACAGAGTTGACCAGGTACACGTTGTACAGCGCGCCGTAGTAGGCCGAGAGCCCGGAGTCGATGCAAAACCAGGACAGGAGCCCGGCCGTAAGCGCGCGGTGTGCCCAGCGCGCCCGACCGCGAAAAGGATACGCAGCGATGAAGATCATGAGCACATGAAAGCCAACAATCGTTCCGCCGATGATCCCGAACAGCCACTGCTTCATTCGCTGGGCTTCCGGCGGCAGCGACTGCCCGGCGAAGAAAGCCTGCTTCGTGCCCTCGTTGTGATGGAAGAACAGGGCGCTGTCGCCTGCGAAGGCAACCAAAAGACCAAAGCCAACCGTCACTACGTTGACCCATACGAGCCACTTCCGCCAGAATTCGAACTGTTTTTCACTCATGGTTGTGTCCTCTCTGCCGGTTGCTGCTGATCGGTGCTCGTATGGGCTGTCGGCGTGGCTGAACGCGAGCGTGCGATGCGCTCCTTCATGGCGCCGAGAATTCGCTGGGCCTGCGGTCCCCGAGAAACCGCCTCGGCGGGCGCGCTGTAGGCCAGAGCCCAATTCTCCGGCCGTTCGGCCGTGCCTGGCACGTTGTGCGCGGCGCTTTCGCCCAACAGGTCCGAAAGATTCACGAGTACGAGCTCTGAGCCCGCGCGCGCAATCCAGCGATGCACGCCTGCCGACACATCATCCGGATTGGCGGGGTCCACATCGATGCGCGCAGCAGCGAGGGCTTGCAGAAGTCGCTTCCTGTCCAGGGCGCGCTCGATTTCCGCTTCGTCGGCGTCTTCTTCGGTCGTGAGGCCCAGGTCGGTGCGGAGCTGAATGTCCAGGCCCTGCCACCACGCGCGTACGGTCGGCAGGTCGTGGGTGTTTACGGTGGCGATGGATCGCGTCGAGTAGTGGCGCGGGTCGGAGAAGCTGTCGCCCTGCTTTTCGAAGTACAGGACCTTCCAGGTGTACATTCCCGCTTCCTGGAGCTGTTCACGAAAGCCCGGCGGCACGGTTCCCAGGTCCTCAGTGATGACGGAGCAATCGTTGCGCATGCTTTCGAGCATGAGGATGCCCAGGAGTTCGCGCACCGGGTAGGTCACGTACGCACCGAGCTGGGGGCCGCCGTCGTGAATCTGCCAGTACAGGCGATGGAGCTGCATGGCGTGGTCCATGCGGATCATCCCCCCGGAGGGCATGGCGGCGCGCAGCAGGCGAACGAAATGCCGGTAGCCGTCCGAGCGCAACCGGGCGGGCGCAAAGGGCGCAAGCCCCCAATCCTGGCCCTGTGGGGCAAACGGATCGGGCGGGGCGCCGATGGAGACGCCCGCGCAGAAGAGATCCGGCCGCGACCAGGCTTCCGCTCCGCCGGGGTCGACGCCCACGGCCAGGTCCAGGTACAGGCCCACGTTACGCGAACGGAGTTCTTCTGTAGTACGAACAATGGCGCGCCACGCAAGAAACTGCGCGTACGCCCAGAAGGCAACCTCGCCTGTGTGCTCTCGGGCGAACCGCGAGGCGGCCGGTCCCTCCGCCCGTCGGTACTCATCGGGCCAGGCCTGCGCGCCGAAATGCCCCGAGAGCGCGAAGTGCGCGTACAGCGCGTCGTAGGTCGCCTGAAGTTGCAGCGCTTCGCCGAAGCGGTCCACGAATGCCCGGAGCGCCGAAGCCTCTTCTGACATATCCGGCCGTCCGAGCGCCGCGAAGCGCTCACGCAGAAGCGCGATGCGGGCGGGCAGGAGCCGCGCATAGTCGAGGGAACGGACGGAAAGAGCCCGCGCGCCGCCGATCGAAGGAAGCGCGCTGCCCTCCGGGGCAATCGCGCAGTTCCAGAACAACCGGCTGGACGGGGAATACGGACTGCGATGCGCAGGGTTCGCGGGAAAAAGCGCGTGGATGGGAGAAAGGCCCAGAACGGAGACGCCCTGACTGCCGAGCTCTCGGCCGAGGAGCCGGGCGTCTTCCATGTCTCCCGGTCCACCGTTGCGCTGCGACCAGAGTCCATACAGCTGAGCTGACACACCCCAGCCCTGACGGAAGGGAAAGGGTCGGGCCGCGCGCGGCGTGAGGATCAGAGTGCGGCGAATCGTGCCGCCTTCGTGCTCCAGCGTGGCCAGGTAGTAGCCGGGGTGCGTGGCCGGCAGGCGAACGACCGCTCCGCCTTCGGCGCCCTCGATGGTCGCCCTGCCTTCCGTCGTGGTCGTGACCAGTCCTGGCGCTCCTGCGAGCCCGGGCAGGGCCGCATAGTCCGGGTGGTCTTCGAGGCTCCAGTGGCAGGCGGCACCCGGCTTACCCCCGGGCACGGGTACGCGCACGGCGACGGCGGGCATTACCAAAGGGCCGGGCGGGTCGCGCCGGTGATCCGCGACCCAGCGCGCGAGCGCCGCTTCCGAGTCGGCGGGCAGACCCAGCGCGACGAGGACGCGCCTCCTATCTTCCGTCGAGAGGGTATGAACGCGGCCCTGGATGTCCTGAAAGGAGGCGACGATGCCCATTTCGGCAGCGAGTCGGGCGAGCATCTCGCTTTCGCCGCTCGAAGCAGGCGGGCTTTGGGTCGGTCTGGATTCCATTGCCACGTCGAGGGCCCGCGCTTCGCACATTTTGGCACACAAAAACCAACAGAGGTGGACTTTTTTTCGCATATCTACGTATAACGACGTAGAAAACCAGGGCAGAAAGCGATGGCGCGATTGCCGCGAATGCGCTACCCTGCGAACCGCGCCTGCTCTTGGCCTGCCGGAGGATTCATGAACACCGTATGCCTTTACTTTGAGGTTCACCAACCCTTGCGGCTCAAACCTTACGGCTACTTCCACATCGGCTCGGACCCCATGTACCTGGACGCCGAACGAAACGCCGCTATCGTGCGCAAGGTGGGCAACAAGTGCTACCTGCCCACTACGGATCTGCTGTTGCGCCTCATCCAGCGCTACGGCTCCGACTTCAAGGTGACGTTTGCGGTGACGGGCACCGCCATCGAGCAGTTTCGGATGTACTATCCCGAGGTCCTGGACAACTTTAAGCGATTGGCCGATTCCGGGTGCGCCGAGTTCTTGGGCGAAACCTACTATCACTCCCTTTCGGCGCTGTTCTCGGAGCGCGAATTCCGCCGCCAGGTGGACATGCATATGCAGATGATGCATTCCGAATTCGGGCTGCGCCCCACGGCCTTCCGGAACACGGAGCTCATCTTCAACAATCACGTGGCCTGGCTGGTGAATCAGTTGGGCTTCAAGGCCCTCCTTCTCGAAGGCGTGGAGCGGATCTTGGGTTGGCGGAGTCCGAACTTTGTGTACCGGCACGCGTACAATCACGATTTGCGCTTGCTCTTGAAAAACTATCGCCTGAGCGACGACGTTGCCTTTCGGTTCTCCGATCGCAACTGGAGCCACCACCCGCTTTCCGCGGATACGTTTGCCGGTTGGGTCCACTCGCACGCGGGCAACGCCGACACGATCAACCTGTTCATGGACTTCGAGACTTTTGGCGAACATCAGTGGGCCGACTCCGGCATCTTCCACTTCCTGGACGCATTGCCGGGGATGATTCTGCGCCACAACGACTTCCGGTTCCGTTCGGTATCAGAAACCGTGCACACTCATCCGGCCGTGGGGGAAGTGGAGAGCCACAACCCAATTTCCTGGGCCGACTCGGAGCGGGACGTTTCAGCGTGGCTCGGCAACTCCATGCAGCGCCAGGCCATCGAAGCGCTGTATGCGCTCGAGGAGCAGGTGTACGAATGCGCGGACGAAGACCTGCTGCGCGTCTTCGGCTTTCTCCAGACCAGTGACCACTTCTACTATATGTGTACAAAGCACTGGAGCGACGGGGACGTTCACAAGTACTTCAGCCCCTACAAGAGTCCGTACGACGCTTACATCTATTTCATGAACGTGCTGCAGGACTTCCGGCAGCGGCTTGCGGACCGCCGCTCGGCGCGCGCCGCAGAGGTGGCGCTCCGTCGCGGGCAGCAGGGCGGCTCCTTCGGCCCCGAGCCCGAAGTCCAGGGGGATGGAGCGCGCGAGGCCGAGGCCGAGGCTCAAGGTGTCCGCGTGGCCTGATCGGCACGGCTCCTCCGCTTATGAGTCGGTTCGGTTGGGTGGGGCCGTTGGGGTTGTGTCAGTCGTGCGGCCTCCCATTTTTTGGAATAGGGAGAACGCATTCGGGTCCATGCGGAGATGGGGGTCGCGCTCGTATCCGGGTCAGCTTCCCCTTTGGGGAGGGGTGCAGGCGCGCTTGTCCAATCTCGTTCCCGAGCCGCGCGCTCTATCAGCGGCCGAGGGGTGGCGGCCTGATCACGCATCCCTGCTCGGGAAATTGATACCGCGCGGCTGGTCCCGTGCGCCTCGGTTTCCATCGGACCCCGCGGCCGCGGCCATTCTGCGCGCCCTCGAGTTGCGGCACGAAGGCGCCATCCCGGCGGTCGCGTTCCGTCGTTTCGGCGCGGGTCGCCTGAATCGCCACCAAGTCGCACCCTTCCCAAGACTCCGAGCACGATCGCGTTCCCGGGCGGTATCCCCTTTCCCCGGCCCGGATAGTCCCCTTGCACCGCTCTGCGAACGTGCGCTTGTTCAAGATCGCAATCGTTTCCCGATTAGCCTTCCCTTTGGAAAAGGTGCGACTGCGTTCCTGTTCAGGAGAGCGTGCGGCACGCGCGCTCTCAGCGGCCGACAGGCTACGCCGCGAGAGCGCTCCGGCGCTCGAGAACTTGTGAGCGCGCGGCCAAGATTGGTGTTCCTTCACTAAGGAATCCGTTCCCTGCGGCCGCGCCCATTCCTCGCGCCCTCGAGTTGCGACACGATCGTTCTCGGTGGGCGGGTGCGTTCCGTCGTTTCGGCGCGGCCCAGCAGCCTGAATCGCCACCGGCGCGCGCACATCATCTCCAAAGGCTCCTACCACGAAAGCTCTCCAGCACCGGATCGCGTTCGGGTCCGGCACGGCCTTTCCTTCGAGATGGTGCATGCGTGTTCGTACATTCACGCTTTCGGCGCGGGCTCTCTCAGTGGCCGGGTGCTTTGCGCTTGCAAAGGGTTCCCCCGGCGCCAACCTCGTCCCCGCCCGCGGGTTCTCCGTACATGGAGCGCGCCCTGAGTGCGAGAAGACATGATCCTTCTGGTCGATGACGAGCCGGAGCTGCGCGAGGAAGTCGCGCTCTTTCTGGAGAAGCATCGCGGGTTGCGAGTGGTTCACGCGTCCAACGGGCGCGAAGCGCTCGATCAGATCCGAACCGCCATCGACATCGTGGTCTCGGATGTGAACATGCCCGAGTTGGACGGACTTTCGCTTCTCGGCGAACTGAAAGCCCGCTCTCCGGACATCCCTGTCATCCTCCTCACCGGTCAGGATGACCGCCCGACGATCCAGAAAGCACTCCGGTTGGGTGCCTTCGACTTCGTCACCAAGCCCATCGACCTCGGCGAGCTATCCACAGCCGTCGACCGCGCGCTCGAGGAACGCAGACGTCAGCGCCTCCTTCGGACCACGCAAGAGGCGACCGAGGAGCAGCATCGAGCTGCGCTTGCGGAGCTGCAGGCTTTGAATACAGAACTCCACCGGGCTCGGGCCACGCAGGACGAGTTCCTGCCCCAAGAATTTCCTGCCGGTTCAGGCTTCCGCGGCCGGGTCCTGTTTCTGCCGCAGGGGGAGGTGGGGGGCGACATCTACGATTTCGTGCAGCCACGACAGCAGAGTCTGGGCGTGTTCATCGGCGATGTGTCGGGTCACGGCGTTTCCTCCGCGCTCATCGTGGGCATGGTGAAGCTCGCTTTCTCCATGGCGGCCGACTACAGTGAGCCGGATGGAGTGGTGCGGCTCATGAATGAGATTCTGGGCGCGAAACTGGGCGGCCACTTGGTCACGGGCTGCTATACCTTCTGCGACTTTGCGCACATGGAAATCGTGCATGCCAACGCGGGCCACACTCCGCTGTTGTTCTGGAGTGGGCGCGCCGCTCGCCTCGAAGAGCTCCGTCCGTCGGGTTCACTGTTTGGTCTGGGAGACGCTGTCCCTGAGTACGGGATCGTGCGCAGGCGATTGGCGTCCGGCGACCGACTGTTCTGGTTCACGGATGGTATCCTGGAGGAGCCGGACCCGGAGGACAGCCTTTTCGGCTTGGGTTCGCTCAAGGCGAGCTTGGAAGCGGCCTGCCGCGCCAACGGGGATCCGGCCGCCGCGGTCCTCGAGGCTCTTCGCAAGCACAATCGCGGCAGCGAGCGCTTCCGTGACGACGTGACCTTCCTGCAACTGGAGGTGCGGTAGACTTCCTATGCATCTTCCCTCTGACGGCGTCCCGAAAAAGCGTGAACTGGATCCGGTAGCGCGCTGAAGATTGGTGTTCCTTCACCAACGGATCGCGTTCTTTCCCATGCTCTTGGTCCGACGGGGCCAGGAGGCTGGCGGCAGGTTGACCGCGCGGTGGGAAGCCCTCGTGGGAGGGCGAATCCCGGTCGTGAGACGAACCAAAGCCGGCCGCCGAAAATCCTCGTGTGGGCCCTCCTGAACCGCGGCCAAGAACCGCCTTCACGAGTCCATTTCTTTTGTGAACGTATGCTCTCGATCGTTGTTCAGCACATCCGCTCCGCTTTGCGACTCGATCCCGCATACAGCAGATTGCCATGTCCGTTCCCGGGATAGGCCCGCTCACCGCGCTCGCCAGGTACGCCTACGTGCAAGACGGATCTCGATTGAGTTCCGGGCGGCAGGTGACAAACTACGCTGCTCTTACCACCCGCGTCGATATTTCCGGGAGCACCGTCCGGTACGGGCGTATCAAGAAGGGTGGTTGCGCCTTTCTCTGGCGCCCGCTCGTTCAGGCAGCAAGGAGTTCTGGCGAGCGGCTTGAAATGGATTCGTGCGCGCGTGTTCTTTCGATGCGGCCTCTGCCCACCCCGCGCCCTCGATCTGCGTCAAGGAGACTCTCTCCCGAGTTCTGCTGCTCTCCGGCGCGCAAGGCGCGGCCCGGCCGCAATGAACTGTCGGCGCAAGTGGACCAAGAGCTGGATTGGCTGGGCCGTGTTGCTTTGTCAGATTCGTCGGACGGTCGCCGATAATTCCCAGGCAATTCACGGTGGTCGTCTTCGGGAGATCTGTTTGTCAGGAGCCTTGGGAGGCTGCGAACGCATGCTGCCGCGATGAAAGTGATCGGGCCGCGCTTAAACGCACGAAAGGTACGGCACGCATTCACGCGCTCTTGCCGCCTCCCGTGAGCGCGGTGACGCGGTGGTGCCAACCGAAGAAGGCTGCGGTTCTCGGTTCCGAACTCCTTTTGCTGCGGCCGGGCGGCTCCCCGCGCCCTCGATCTGCGTCAGGCTCGCGGGGGTCTGTCGGGCCGCCTCGGCGAGGGCGCGGCTGGTGAACTTGGATCGCCACCTGTGCCTTCCCGGTTCCGGCGCCTCCCTACCTGCACGCAGGCAGGCCGTCCCGCCTCACGCGCCGATGTCTTTACGAACACACAGTAGGCTGTGGTTGCCGAGCAGTTCTACCTCGCCGCGCAATTCAAGCGCCACATGGTCCCTGGGAGTGCGCGCCGTGCCATCCGGCGTGGCTGTGTCGAGAACGACAGCCCAGGGTCCGCTGAGTTCGGAGGGCAACCGAAAGACCAGGTTGGTACTTCCCGCATGAAACAGAGCGAGCACGGTGGCGCTCGCGGGCAGACTTCCGTCGTCGAGCCTGTCGATGCGGCCGTCCGCCGGCAGCACCATGCCGAGCGCGGCAACTTTCGGGTCCTTCCAATCGGCCGGTCGCATGGTGCGACCTTCGGGGTGCAACCAGTACACGTCGGGCTGTCCGGTTTCAGATGCGGGTCCTGCCAGAAAGCTGCGACGACGCAACACGGCGTGCGAACGGCGGAGTTCGGTGAGCCGCCGCAGAAAGTGCAGCAGGTCCTGGTCCGCGTGTTCCCAATCGTACCAGTTCAGTTCGTTATCATGGCAGTAGGCGTTGTTGTTTCCGTGCTGCGTCTTTCCCAATTCGTCCCCGCCCAGAAGGAGCGGCGTCCCCTGCGAAGCAAACAGCGTAAGCAGGAAGTTGCGTTGCTGTCGCAAGCGGCGGCTCTTGATCTCGGGATCGTCGGTGGGTCCTTCTACGCCGCAGTTCCAACTGAAGTTCTCGGGCGACCCGTCGCGGTTGTTCTCGCCGTTGCTTTCGTTGTGCTTCTCGTTGTAGGCGGTCAGATCGTTCAGCGTGAAACCGTCGTGGCACGTCACGAAGTTCACCCCGGCGGCCACTCCGCGGCCACTCTGACGGTACACGTCTTCGCTCCCCGCCAGGCGACCGGCGAACTCCCCGACGGCAGAGGCATCCCCGCGCCAGAAGCGACGCACGCAGTCGCGGTACTCGCCGTTCCACTCACTCCACGGCGGCGGGAAGTTTCCCGCCTGATAGCCGAAGGGACCCGGATCCCAGGGTTCGGCGATGAGCCGCACGCGCGAGAGGATTGGATCCTGTAACACGACATCGAAGAAGCCGGACCCGCGGCTGAAACCCATCTGCTCCTCCCTCGCCAGTGCTCCGGCCAGGTCGAAACGAAAGCCGTCCACGCCCATCACTACGACCCACCAGCGGAGGCTGTCGGCGATGAGCTGGAGCACCCGGCCGTGGCGGGAGTCCAGGGTGTTGCCGCACCAGGACAGGTTTTCGTACTTCTCGCGGTCTTCCGGCTCGAGTCGATAGTAGATGAAGTTGTCGATTCCGCGAAACGACAGGGTGGGGCCGGTTTCGTCGCCTTCGGCGGTGTGGTTGTACACGACGTCCAGAATCACCTCGATGCCCGCCCGTCGGTAGGCCTGTGTCATGTACTGAAAATCCCTTCGCACTTCAGCGGGGCTCGCTCCGGGGCGGCCGAAGCGCGGGTCCGGCGCAAAGAAGCTGATCGTATTGTAACCCCAATAGTTCGTGAGTCCCCGTTTGGACAGGTGCTCTTCCGGCCAGGAGAACTGCACAGGCAGGAACTCGACGGTGCGCACGCCCAAAGCGCGCAGGTGCTCGATGACCGCGGGGGAGCCCGCGCCCCGGAAGGTGCCCCGCTCCTCCGGAGGAACTTCGGGATGCCTCATCGAGATGCCCCGAACGTGCGTTTCGTAGAGGACCATCTCGGTGAGGGGCGGCCGTAGATCGCTTTCGTAGCGACGAAAGCAGTGCTCCCATTCGCCGAACTCCTCCGGCGTGGGTATCACGCCGAGTGCGCGCAGGCTGCCCTGGCCGATCGGCGTGCGCGCGACGACATTGCGCGCGTACGGATCCAGAAGCAGCAACTCCGGATGAAAACGCAGGCCGTCTTCCGGACGATGGGGCCCGTCGACGCGGTACGCATAGAGCAGGCCGGGCGTGGCGTCGGGCACCACGCCGTGCCAGATGTGATCGGTGCACTCCGGGAGCAGAATTTCATGCAGCACCCGCGGGGTGGGTTCGTCGGAGAGCAAGATCAGGGTGACAGAAGTCGCCGTTTCGGAGAAGAGGGCAAAATTGAGACCGTGTGGCGTTGGCTCGATTCCCAGGGGGAAGGGCCGTCCAGGCAGCGCCTTCAGATTGCGCTTGCGTGTTGAGGTAGTATGATTCATATCACAAATCGCCGCGGTCTGTACGCATGGCCCCGCCCTCGACTTTCGGTAGAGTCTTTCCCTACGAGGGACGGGCGGTAACAGGCAATGGTCTCGCCAACCGGGCGGGGTTCACCCTGCGCGGCGCTCGGGTCTGAGTCAACAGAATGGCAAATTCAATGAGGGTGCTCCTAATCGGTTGGGAGTACCCCCCGCATATCGCGGGGGGGCTGGGCATCGCCTGTGAGGGCCTGGCCCGGAGTCTGGCCGCGCGCGGACATCAGGTCCGCTTCCTGCTGCCGCGCCTGTACGGAGACGAGCCTCGGGTCCCCGGACTGGAGTTGACGGCGCCGGAGATACCGGCCGACCTAACGCCCGCGGAGCGCGCGCGCCTCGAGCAGGGACTCTCCGATTTGGCGCACTCCGTGGAGGTGATCTCGCCTTACGACTCGCACGCGTATGCGCAGGGGGACGGAGGGGTGAGTCGCTCCTTCGGTCGCCTGGGCACGGGGGGCACGCTGGAACTGGAGGGTGGCTACGGCCTGCGCCTCTACCGGGAGATCGGCGTGTACGCCGAAATGGCTGCCATCATGGCCAGAAGGCAGAAGCCCGACATCATCTACGCGCACGACTGGATGTGCTACCCGGCCGGGCTCGCCGCCAAAGCAGCTTCGGGAAGCCCGCTCGTGTGTCACGTTCACGCCACCGAATTCGACCGGAGCGGGGATCACCCGAATCAGTACGTCTACGACCTGGAGCATCGCGCGGTACACGAGTGCGATCACGTGATTGCGGTGAGTCGTTACACCAAAGACATCCTCGTCAACCGCTACGCCGTCCCCGCTTCGAAGGTGAGCGTCGTCTACAACGGCGTGGACCTGGATCGCGCGGGCGGACCGGCGGGCCAGGGCGAGCGGCCCATCCGCGATCAGGTCGTGCTGTTTCTGGGGCGCATGACCTTCCAGAAGGGACCGGACTACTTCGTGCGCGCCGCGCAACTGGTGATCCAACGCATGCCGAACGTGCGCTTCGTGATGGCCGGCGGCGGGGACATGTACCACCGTATGATCGAGTTTGCAGCCGACCTGGGGATCGGCGCGCACTTCCACTACACCGGCCCGCTTTCGCGCGAAGACGTCCGTCGCCTCTACCGCACCAGCGACCTCTACATCCTGCCGTCCGTTTCGGAGCCGTTCGGAATTACGCCCCTCGAAGCCATCTCGCACGGCGTGCCGGTCATCATTTCCAAGCAGGCCGGGGTGGGGGAACTCGTGGAGGGTTGCCTCAAGGTCGATTTCTGGAACGTGGAGGAGCTGGCCGAAAAGATCGTCACGCTCCTGAGAAATGCTGTACTTGCGGATTCGCTACGCGAACAGAGTCAGGCGGAAGTGCGTCGCATCACTTGGGGACGCTCCGCGGAAAAATTGGAGAGCGTCTTTGAATCGCTGATGGCGGCGCAGCGCTGAGTATGGACAGAGAACATGGTCGCGACCGGCTGGCGGAACTGCTCGCCCGCGTTCAGAACACGGACCTCGACAGCCTGCGGGAATCGTTCCTGCGCCATCTCGAGTACACTGTCGGCAAGTACAACCACGACATGCGCGGCGTGGACATCTACTGGGCCCTCGCCCTTGCCATCCGGGATATCCTCGTGGATCGCTGGAACGCCGTGGAAACCACGCGCCGGGAACGACGCGTCAAACGGCTTTACTATATATCTATAGAGTTTCTGCTGGGCAACCTACTTTCGTCCCAGCTCACCGGTCTCGGCCTGTTGGATACGGCGCGCAGCCTTCTCGAGGAGTTCGGCTTCTCCTTCGACGAGATTGCCGACTACGAACCGGACGCGGGGCTTGGAAACGGGGGCCTGGGTCGTTTGGCCGCGTGCTTTCTCGACAGTATGGCCACGCTCGGGCTTCCGGGCACCGGCTCTTCGTTGCGCTACGAGTTCGGGATGTTCCGCCAGCTCATCATCGATGGGCAACAGAAGGAGGGACCGGACAACTGGCTCGCGCGGGGTTATCCCTGGGAGCTCCTGCGTGCGGATCGCCGCTATCCGGTTCAGTTCGGCGGCCACACGGAGAAAACGCGTTCCGGCCAGATTCTGTGGGACGCCGACGAGACTGTTTTCGCCGTGGCGCACGACGTGCTGATTCCGGGTTATCGGCACGGCGCCATCAGCAATCTGCGACTGTGGCGGGCGGGCGCCTTCAACGAGTTCAACCTGGACTACTTCCATCACGGCAGTTACATCCAGGCCCTCGAAGACACCATTCATTCCGAGAACCTCACGCGCATCCTGTACCCGAGCGAGAACATTCAGCAGGGCCGCGAACTGCGCCTCAAACAGGAGTATTTCTTGGTGAGCGCCACCGTCCAGGACGCGCTCAAGAACCTCGAAGACGAAGGCGGAGACATTCGCCAACTGCCGCAGCGGGTCGTCTTCCATCTGAATGACACACACCCGGCGCTGGCGGTCGCCGAGCTCATGCGTGTGCTCCAGGATCTCTACGGCATGAACTTCCGCGACGCCTGGGCTCTCACTGTTCCCAGTCTCGCGTTCACGAATCACACGCTCTTACCCGAGGCATCCGAAACCTGGGAGACCGAGCTGTTTGCCCGCGTCCTGCCGCGTCATTTGGAGATCATTTCGCAGATCAACCTCTCGTTCCTGGAATCCATGCGCGCCCGGGGCATCTCCGACGAGCACATATCCGCCCTCTCCCTTTTCCAGGAGGGTTCACCGCAGCGCGTGCGCATGGTCAATCTGGCGGCCCTCGGTTCGTCCCGCGTGAATGGTGTTTCGGAACTGCACTCCAGGCTCTTGCGCGAACGAAACCTCAAAGACTTTGCGGCCATCTTTCCGGAACGCTTTCATAACAAGACCAATGGCATTGCCCACAGGCGCTGGTTGCTTGCGGCCAATCCCGCTTTGGCCGGCCTCATCACGGAAGCCATCGGCCCCGAGTGGCCGGCTCATATCGAGAAGCTTCAGGAACTCGAGCGCTTCAAGGAAGATGGGGCCTTCCGGGACCGCTGGCGGCAGGCATCCCGTGTGAGCAAGGAGCGTCTGGCGCGCATCATCCGCTTCGAGTGCGGACATGCCGTGAATCCGGATGCCCTGTTCGAAATTCAGGTGAAGCGCATCCACGAGTACAAGCGACAGCTCCTGGCCGTGCTGCGTTTGATTTCGGACTATCTGGACATCCACGACGGCGTGGCGGCTCCGAACCTTCCGCCGCGCGCCTTCGTTTTCTCCGGAAAGGCCGCGCCGGGCTACGCCCGGGCCAAGTTGATCATTCGCCTGGTCCACGATGTGGCGGATCTGATCAATCGCGACCCCAAAGTCGGCGGCCAATTGCGCGTCGTATTCCTCCCCGATTTTCGCGTCAGCCTGGCCGAGCGTGTTTATCCGGCGGCAGACCTTTCCATTCAGATTTCGACGGCAGGCTTCGAGGCTTCCGGGACGGGCAACATGAAGTTCATGCTCAACGGCGCGCTCACGCTGGGCACCATGGATGGGGCCAACGTT
>CAZPFB010000082.1:0-23567 GCA_964585735.1 uncultured Leptospiraceae bacterium | reverse complement strand
GACGTTATCACAGTGACGCGCCCGCTGGAAGGTGGGGGAAATGAGCGCTTACCGTGTTCTTTCGATGCGGCGTCTGCTCTCCCCGCGCCCTCGAGTTGCGTCAGAATCGGCGTGATGAGGCAGGTGCTGTTCCGGCGTTCAGGCGCGGCCGCTCAGCTTGAATCGCCACCGTGACCATCGCTCTATTTCCAAAGGAGATCCGAGGCCCGACAAATTCTCCCCCAACGATCGTGGTCGTGTTCGCGCATGCGTTCCGGGCGGCTCGGATGCAGGCCCTGCCCACCGAGGAGGCGGAGGGGTTACAGTGCGCCGCGCCGCCTGAGCTCGTCGGAAATGGAATCGGCAAGCGCCAGCAGATCATCGAGGCGTGTGCGGGCCAACTCGACCAAACGCGCTTCATCGACTTCTGCATAGGCGTGCACGAGGAGATTGCGAAGGCCGATCATCCCTTCGAACAAGTCCGCCTGTCCCGACGTCAGGAAGCCCAACTCGCGCAGCCCCCGTGCTGCGTCCCGGTACGTTTCCAGGCCGGCAACATCGAGCGCCGAGCAGATGTGCAAGGATAGGTCGGTGAGTGCCTGTATCATCAGTTGCAAACCGTGCTCCACGGCGAGTATGGCGGCCGGGTCGCCCAGCAACTCCGCGGGCGTGCGAGAGCGTAGGGAGTCGAGCGTGCGGAAATGTTTCCGCAACTGGGAAAGGAGCCTGCTGGCGACTTCAGGATCAATGGGCATACGCGCGTCGGAGGAACGGAATCAGATCGAAATAGCGCGAAAGCGCGGCCGCGGTAAAACGAACACGCGCCACGGCATCTCTTTGGAACAGAAGTCGGCCGCGGGACAAAACACGATGCTGTAGGAACGGAGTGGCCCGTGCGAGGTCGACCAGATCGACATCATTTGTGCCGAGTGCCGACATGATCTGTGCCGTCAGATGCCCGTGTTCCAGCAGCCCGCGGGATTGCCCGTACAGGACGGCCACATCGACATCCGAGAGGGCCGTGGCGCCACCGGAGGCCGCCGATCCGAACAGCCAGGCCGCCACGATGTCGGCCTGCTGAGTCAAAACCGGCCGCAGGCGACTTTCGATTTCATCGGGAGCGAGCACGCCGCACTTGGCTGTGCTGCGACGGCGCTGTCAACCAACTCACAGTCCGAGCAGGCGTACGAATTCATCCTCGGTGACCACTGCCACGCCGAGCTCGCGGGCCTTGCTCAGTTTGCTGCCGGCTCCTTCGCCGGCCAACAGGTGCGTCGTCTTCGAGGACACGCTCGACACCACGCGACCGCCGCGCCGCTTCACTTCTTCCATGGCGCGCTCGCGCGGTTGGAAGCGCGCGAAACTCCCGGTCACGCACCACGCCTGTCCGGCCAGCGTCGGGGGGAGCGCGGGCAGGGCGTGTTCTTCGGGTACGGCAAACTGCAGTCCGGCCGCTCGCAGCGCGGCGATTCGCTGCCGCACTTCCGGTTCGCGAAATTGCTCCACGAACAGCGTCGCCGTCCGCGGTCCGATACCGTCGATCGCCTCCAGTCGTTCGAGGGCGTCCGCGGAATCGGCCAGCTGAAGAATGGAATCGATGTCGCGGTAGCCTTCGTTCAGAAGCAACTCCGTGACGTTGGGACCGATGTCCCGCAGGCCCAAGGCGGGCAGGACGAAACGGAACTCACGTTTGCGCGAAGCTTCGATCCCGTCGAGCAGCAGTTGCACAGAACGGGCGCCAAATCCTTCCCACTGCTCGAGTTCGGCACGGCGTTCGTGCAGACGATACAGGTCTTCCGGATGGCGAACGAGGCCTTTCTCAAAAAGCAGCCGCACGACCTTCTCTCCGAGGCCGTTGATGTCCATCTGCTTGCGTCCGCAGAAAAACTCCAACGCAGCGATCAGCTTCTCGGCGCATTGCGGATTTTGGCAGAGCCAGTCTGCGGCGCCCTCTTCGCGCGTGAGTTTGGTGCCGCAACTGGGACAGTTCTTGGGAAAGTGAAAGGGCCGGCCCGTGCCGCGTTCGAGCACTTCTTCGACGGCCGGAATGATCTCGCCGCGCTTGGAAACGCGGACCCGGGAACCGACGCGAACGTCCAGGCGCTTGATGTAGGCTTCGTTGTGGAGCGTGGCGTAGCTGACGGTAGTGCCCGCGAGCTGCACCGGTTCGAGCGCCGCTCTTGGCGTCACGCGACCGGTGCGCCCCGTGAAGACTTCGATGGCGCGGACCGTCGTCTCGCCGGACTCAGGCTCGAACTTGAGGGCCGTGGCCCAGCGCGGCGTAGTGGCGGTGAAGCCGAGCTCCTCGCGCGCGGAAAGACTGTTTACCTTGAGGACGAGGCCGTCCACGGGCAGGCTCGTCTGATCGCGCATGGCGGAAAACAGCATGATCGTGTCGGGCAGCTTTTCGGCGGGGACCAGCGTCGTGTCCGCGTTCACCGGAAGTCCCAGCGCGCGGGCCCGCGCGAGCGTCTCGTGGTCCGTGCGCGGTTGCTGCGCGGAGAAGTAGGCATCGAACGCGGTCCACCGCAGGGGACGTGTGGCCACGACGCGCGACTTCTTCTGCTTGAGCGTACCGGCCGCCAGATTGCGCGGGTTGGCATAGGCGAATCCTTCTGCTTCGTTGAAGCGGTCGAAGTCGTCCCAGGTCATGTACACCTCGCCGCGGACCACGACATCGACCGGCTCGGTGAGCACGTGCGGAATGTTGCGAATCGTGAAAGCGTTCTGGGTGACGTCGTCGCCGACCTGACCGGTACCCCGCGTGACGGCGCGTCGGAGTCGCCCGGCTTCGTAGTACAGCACCAGCGTGGCGCCGTCCACCTTCCACTCCACGAGAAAGTCGATGCCCGCGCCCGCCGCGCGCGCTTTGCCCGCCCATTCGAGCGCTTCCTGCGTGGAGTAAGTATTGGCCAGGGAGAGCACCGGTATCGTGTGCTTGAACTTCGTGAACTGCGTGTCCAGATCGGAACCCACGTAGCGCGTGGGCGAATCCGGGTCGGTCAGGTCCGGGAACGCTGCTTCCAGGTCCTGGAGTTCCCGGAAGAGATGGTCGAATTCACGGTCCGAAATTTCGGGCGCGTGTTCTACGTAGTACAAATGATTGTGGCGACGAATGAGTGGGGCGAGCGAGCGCATGCGCACCGCCGCTTCGCCTCGGTCGGGCAGGGGCACGGACGGCGAGCGGGAAACGGCCGGCTGCTCCGAGGGCACGACCTTCGCCGCGGGCGCCTTCTTCTTCGGCTCCTTCTTTGCCGCCTGCTTCTTTGCCATCGGGCCAGCTCGTCTTGGACTGCGCCCGGTCAGGAATCGGAAGGTTTGCGGCGCGCACACGAACCGGTCTTGGCCAAATCGCGGCAGCGGCCGTACAGGTTGAGGGCGTGATCGCTGAGTTCGTATCCGAGGCGTTCGGCAATCTCCAACTGCATGCGCTCGATGCTCTCATCGACAAACTCGTCGATGCGACCGCAATCCTGGCAGACGATGTGGTCGTGGTGCTCCCGACGCGGGATGTGTTCGTAGACCTTGACGCTCTGATTGAAGTGGTGCTCGGTGAGCTGGCCGGCTTCCACCATCAGCGAAACGATGCGATAGATGGTGGCGCGGGAAATAGCGTCTTTGTGAGCGCGCAGCGCTTCGGCCAGCGAATCCACGGTGAAGTGCTGGTTGATGGTGAAGATGGTTTCGGCTACGAGCAGACGTTGCTGCGTGATCTTCAGGCCGCAGCGCTTGAGATAGTTGGAGAAGTTGGCCATCTCCCGATGGATGTCCAATTCCGGCCGGCCCGCTTCGCTCACCACGAAACAGCAATGAGTCAGGACCGCCGATTTGCCAACCCTTTTTGTCGAGGGGCGCGCTGCTGGCGCCGGCGGAGGAAGCTGGCAGAGCCGGATTCAGGGCAGGGCCAGTCGCCTGCGAATTTCCGTTTCGGCCACCCGGTAGCCCGCTTCCGTCGGATGAATCGGATCGTTCAAAGGATACAGCGCGGTGCCGGCGCGCGCCTCTTCGAAGGGAGTGTCCAGATCGATGAAGCCTGCAGCCGCGACCGGAGGATCGTCCCGCAATACCTGATTGTTGGCGCGGATGTTTGCCGAAAGAGCGGGATCGTTCGTGCGCGGCATCAGAAAATACCAGGCGGCGACCGCTGTGCGCAGCCGCAACTCGGCGTCGAACGAGCGCAGGTTGGCGCGATGATCCGAGGGGCCGAAGCGGTAGCCATCATTCGTTCCCAGCGGCACCAGTACGATGTCGATGGGTCCGCCAGGACGGGCCAGCGCCTCGTCCAGGCGACCGGTCCAGTCTCGAAAATCGTAGCCGGGAACTCCCAGGAAGCTCACTTCCAGGCCGGACGTCCCTGCGAGTCCAAAGCCCGCCGAGCGTTCGGTAAGGGAGTCCCCGATGATCAATACGCGCCGCGGGCCCGCGAGAGGCAGGAGCAGTGCCTCCGGTGTCGAAGTGCGGTTGGCGCAGCCGGCGGAGGCCGTGCCCGCCACCATGCACATGACAAGCATATAGAGTTGAATATTAAATATCATCTGCTGCCTGCGAAGTGGCGAAAAGGGACTCCCGGCAGCTCGGTCGGTCGGCCGCGCTGTTCGAACGTCAGCGTCCGGCCACCGGACCCGCTTGCTTCGGCCCGGCCAATGGCGATGGCGTCGTACTCGGTTTCCAGGCCTGCTTCTGCCAGGAAAAGAATCTCGAACTCTTCGCCGCTGTCCACGGCCCCGCTCAGGCCCAGGGGGTACTCGGCCGGAAGCGGCACGGCGGATAACTCCACGAAAAGGTGGAGTCCGGACGCGGCGGCCAGCCGCTGGGCGTCCGTGCGCAGCCCGTCGCTGATGTCGAGGGCCGCGTGCACGCGCGTGTCGAGCGTGGCCAGGGCCGCCCAATCCGGACGCGACTGTCCGCGCAGGAAACGCTGCAGTGCGGAGCGCTGCAACTCATCGCCCGCTTCGAGGGGCGGGCGCGCTCCTTCCGCCAGCAGGTGCAGACCCAGCGCGCTCAGACCCAGCGGACCGGTCACGTAGAGCGTGTCTCCCGGTCGCCCTCCCTGGCGCGCAATCACCCGACTCGTGTGCCCCCACAGCGTGAGTCCGAGGTTGATGCGCTCGCTGCGGTAAGTGTCACCGCCGAGCAGAGGACAGCCGTGAGCCGAAAGCAGGCGACGCAGTTGCGCGGCGAAACGGCGCACGAAGTCGTCGGCCGGCCGCTCGGGCAGGCCGAGTTGAAGGAGACAACCCACGGGCGCGGGGGCGCCCGAGGCGCAGAGGTCCGAGTGATTGCAGTAGAACAGGCGGGCGGCGAGGTCCTCCGGCGTCGACCAGGCGGTGCGGAAGTGTGTCTCCTCGGCGAGCACGTCGGTGGTCACCAGGAGAAAGCCACCCTCCGGGCCGCGCGGCAGTACGGCGCAGTCGTCCAGTCGCTGAGGGTTCGTCTGAAACAGGGCGATGATGTCCGATTCGCCGAGCATGGCAGTGCTTCTGCCCCGACAAATCGCGTTGACGGGACGTTTGGGCAAGCCTTTTGTTTGGAGCATGGCAGGTCGTCCCCAGGGCCAGAGTTCGCTCGGTCGCGCCCGCGCGCTCGAAGTGCTCGGCCTGCGCGACCCGTTCACCTCCGAGCAGTTGCTCCGCGAATACCACCGCAGGCTGTTCGCCGTTCATCCGGACACCGCGACTGAAGAACTGCCGGATGCAGCCAGACTCGTGCACGCGCTGCGAGAGGCGCGCGAAGTCCTCGAGGCCATGCCGGACGGTGCGCGCGCAGAAAGCGAGTCAGTGCCGGGAGGGGAAGCCAAGCCGGAACGCACGACGGATTCCGGCGGTCGTGATGGGTATCACTGGTATCGGGAAGGCAGCTCGCTCGTCGGGGACGCGCTCGACGACTACTTCCGCGAACGCCTGCACTACAGCCAGGCGCTGGACACTTCGCCGGGCTCCGTGCGCCTGCGCGAGACGCTGCTCCGGGCGCGAGCGCTATTCGCCCGCGTTCTGGAGACCCACCCTGGAGGACTGTGGACCCCGGACGCGGTGGAGCAGATCGCCCGCATCAACGTCTGGTTGGGGCGCAAGCAGGGCTCCTTCGCGCGCGGTCCGGTCGAGGAAACGGTGTAGCTCCAGAAAAGCAATCGAGCGCGAGTGGCGCGCGAGCTCCGCGCCGAGAATTTCGGTGGTGGCGCGTGGCGATGGCGCGGGGAAGCGCCCGCCTTCGCCGAAGATGATTTCGGCCGCCGGACGGTACGAAGGCGATCGAAAATGCAGCGGGGCTGTGTCGTCGCGATAGACGAGGCCTTCGAGAAGCACGAAGGCGGCTTCGAAGGGATGGTAGATGCGCCTGGCAAACGGCCGCAGATTGGCCGCCAGCGTGCGAACGTCCGCGCCGGGTTTAGAGAAGTCCTTCGTTACCAGTACGCGCGTGCGACGGACCAGCGCGGGCCTTTGCTTGCGGAGTTCACGCAGTTTGTGGAAAAAAGAAATCACGTCCACGCGTCGGCTGTCCAGGTCCAGTACCAGGAGTTCGGGAAAGGCGCTCTGCGGGGAAGTCTCTTCGTGCAGCGCGGAGAGCACCTCCACCATTTCTTCGGCCGAACGGAAATCCGTGCGCAGGTCATATCCCCGGAAACGCAGAAGCTGGCGCAGCAGCCGCCGGTAGGGATCGTCGTCGCTGACCACGAAGATGGCGCCCCGCAGCGCGGGCAGTTCGAGCGGAGGAAGGAGCAGAACGCCCGGCGCGAGTTCGCGCGGCACCCAGAGTGCGGCGCTTCCCTGGCGAAACAGTTCGTCCCGGGTTTCGATGGGAACGGCTGCACCGCAGAGGACGAGAACCGGGAGCCGCCATTCGAGAATGGCCGCCACGTCTTCGGCCCGCCCATCCAGAAGTACGTTGCAGCCGCGCGTGAGTTCGGCCGGACGCAGCAGTGAGGGAACGCGAATGGTCTCGGCGGCCGCCAGGAAGAAGGTGGCTATCCGCTTCTCCTCCGGTCCGAGACCCACGCCGACGATGACCGGATAGCTCACGTTCGTTCAGGCCCTGGCGACAAACTTTAGGTATGCTAATAGTTCGTCGAGTGAAAGAAAAAGGAGAGTTTTTTCGTCGTAGCCTTCCTGGAGCAGGACTCCGTAGTGCCGGCCCGCTACCACGATGGGTTTGTCCGGGACGAGCGTGTCCAGCAGTTGGAAGAGCACGCGGCGGGAGACGGGATGAAGATCGCCAAGCGGCCGCAGATCCACGATGAGTTCGCCGCCCTCGGGTACGCGCAGGGCTCCCGCCTGCCGCTGTTTCAGGAGGGCTTCCAGGTACGCGGGCTGCAGATCCCCGGGCAGAATCAGAGCCACGCGGTTTGCGCTCCGGGTGATTCGCAAGGCGGGAGGAGCGCCGGTCTGTGTGAGCGTACGCTCCTGTTGTTCGCGGGACTTGGCGGAGCGCCAGAGTTGTTCCAGCTTTTCGAGCAGCACTTCGCGTTTGTATGGTTTCAACAAGAAATCAAACGCGCCGGCCTTTCGGGCCGCCACCAGCTCGCCGCGATCCGCCGTCTGCAGTGTCATGATCACCGGCACTTCACGGGTGATCTCGTCCGCGCGCAGTTCCGCCATGACGGCCGGGCCGCTCGAACCGGCGATATTCATGGCGAGCAGGATGAGATCCGGATTCCCGGTGCGGGCCAATTCCACGCCGCGCCTGGCAGAGCCGACCGCAAGCACCCGGTGACGCAAACCGCCCAGATCGCGACCGATCTCCCGCAAGAAATCTTGGTCGCCATCGATGACGATAATCAACCGCATGGCCATCCCGGTAAGGGTACCTCTGGACCCATGGTGAGCAAACACAATTCGGGCAGCGGCGTTCGAAAGCGCCTCGTGGGCTGCGCGTCGCTCGTCGTCGCGCTTGGCTGCGCGGGCCTGCCCAAGCGCGCGGGGGAGGAACCCTTCGACGTGCGCGCCGGATCCTCTCGCAGCGTTCGTATATTGGCGTACAATGGGGACCTCTCCTACCGGCCGCGCACGCCGCTGCATCTCTCCGCCTCCGAGCACCGGCCGGTGGCCGGTCTCGACCAGTTGGCAGCGGCCGATTTCTCCCTGTTGCGCGGGAGGAAGTTCGCACTGCTCCTCAACGACACGGCGCGTCTGGCCAATCAGGATCACCTGTTGCCCGTGCTTTTGCATCGGGGTTTGCGCCCGAGGCTGATTCTCGAACCCGAGCACGGCGTCTTCGGTGCGCTGGACAAGGAAGGCCCCGATGGTATTCGGACCGACTCGCGCACCAAGCTGCGATTCCTGAGCCTCTATTCGCCCGCGCACTACCGACCCGAACGGCGTCACTTAGTCGGCGTCGATCTCATTGTGGTGGACCTGGAGAATCTCCCCGTGCGCTGCTACACGTACGTCACGACACTTACCTACGTTCTGGAGGCTGCGGCCGAAAGTGGGATCGAAGTGTTGCTTCTGGATCGCGTGAATCCGTACGGACCGTGGCGTGCGCAGGGCAGCCTGCCGGACCCTGCCTTCCGCAGCTTCGTGGCGGAAGCTCCCGTTCCCTTCCTGTATTCGATGACGCTCGGGGAATACGCCAGCTTCCTCGTTCGCACGCGGCTGCCGCAGTTGCACCTCACGGTTGTCCGCGTGCGCGATTTTCGACGGGACGACGTGCGGTCGGCGCTTTCGCGGGTTTGGGTGAATCCGTCCCCGAACATTCCCGGTCCCGAGGCGGCCATTGTGTATCCGGGCCTCGTTCTCTTCGAGGGCACCAATCTGAGTCTGGGTCGGGGGACCACGCGGCCTTTCGTGTACTCGGGAGCGCCCTGGATGGACGCGCAGGCTGTGCTGGCCCAACTGCGGCGATTGGAGTTGCCGGGCGTCAAGTTCGCCACGGTGCGATTCCAGCCGACGAGCTCTGTTCACGCGGGCGTGTTGTGTCACGGCATTCAGATCACGCCGCTGTCCACAGAGTTCGACGCGCTGCGCACAGGATACGAGTATCTGCGTATCGTTCGCAGGCTGCATCCCCAGCGCTTCGAGTTGCTGCGCGCCGAAAACCTGCACCTGATCGACAGGTTGTGGGGCGGCACGGGCTATCGGGAAGCGCTCTTGGGCGACCACAACTGGGATCAGTTCGCTGGGACGTGGCAGAAGCAGGCCGATTCTTTCGAAGCGCAGACCCGGCGCGATCGTCTCTACTGAACGCGCCTGACGTTGTGCTTCCGCGCTCTACCGCATTCGTGTTTGACCACATGGGGCCCGCGGCAAGACTCCCCGTATGCTGCGAACCTGGTGGCGGAATCGACGCAGGCACCAAACGGCACTGTGTCTGAACTCATCGTACTTCGGATTCTACGCGCACGCGGGTTTTCTCATGGGTCTGGCCGAGCAGAACATTCGGCCCGCACACGTTTCCGGTGCTTCGGCAGGCGCGCTGGTGGCCGGCGTCTTCGCCTGCGGGATCGAACCGGCCGAGATCGGTCGGTTGTTTTTGGACCGTCGCATTCAGCGGGTGTTTTTCGAATGGGAAGCGGCGTTCCGCGTGCCCGCGCTCATGTTGAATCGGCCCGGTTTCACGGGCGTCTTTTCGGGGCGCAAAGTGATGCGCCTCCTGTCCGAGATCATTGGAGATCGCCGCATCGAGGAGTGCCAGGAACCAACTCTCACGCTCTCGGCCGCCAATCTCACGAGCGGGCGAACGGAAGCGGTGCGCAGGGGCTTGGTGCGCGAGTACATTCTGGCCAGTTGCGCCATGCCCGGGCTTTTTCAGGCCCAGGACATCGGGGGGCAACTCTACTGGGACGGCGGCATTGCCGATCCGGTTCCTTTCGAACAGTGGCTGGAACACGACCACATCAAACGCATCATCGTCCACCAGGTGGTCCCGGTGGGAGACACGGCCCAACAGACCGGCCGCTTCCATTTCTTGGGGGCGCTCGAACGTTCGCACGAGATCATTTCGGATGAACTGATTCGACTGCGGCTCGAGCTCGCGAGGCGTGCCGGGATCCAGGTGTTGTGGTTTCGCACGCAAACACCGAAACTCGGTCCGCATCGCATGCGTCAGGGGCATGTGAACCTGGAATTGGGCCGACAGGCTGCGCTCAAGAATCGTGAGGTGCTCGCGCGGATGAGGTGAGAACTCCCAGGGCGGACTGAGTGGCGGTTCCTGAATCAGCGGACGCGTGCCGAGTCAGATTCGGATCATCGCCGCGCGCTCTCCAGGTCTCGAGCGAGTAAGCGTGGTTGGTCCTGATCTGTTCGGCCGCGCAAAGCGCGCGTGCCGCGGGCATTCCTGAACAAGAAGGCCTTCGCACTATCTCCAAAGGGGAAGGTCGATCGGGATACGAATGCGCCCATGCACCGGAATGCGGGCGGGTACGGAGTCTTTCGAAATGGGGCGAGTGCGTTCGTGCCGATGGGGCTGGCCGGCCGCGCCTGTACGCCGGAAATGATCTGGACGCTCCACACGAACTTGCCGCGTACCATGGGCGCGTTGAGTGGTGGTTGCCGAAGTGTGCAAGAGTCGGCGTGGCGTGGTGCGGCCTTCCATCGAGTCTTGCAGACCATCGCCGCGCGCTCTCCAGGTCTCGAGCGAAACTGCGTGGTTGGTCCTGATCTGTTCGGCCGCGCAAAGCGCGCGTGCCGCTGGCGTTCCTGTACAGGCAGACAATCCCAACCTCCAAAAGGAAGAGCCGATCGGAGAAGGAAAGCGATCCAGTGCCGGAAAGCGTGCGCGTACGGAGTCTTTCGAAATGGGGCGAGTGCGTTCGTGCCGATGGGGCTGGTCGGCCGCGCCTGTACGCCGGCGAGTCCGTGAGTGGATCTCGTCTACTTGACGCAGCTCGAGGGCGCGCCGACCGCCCGTTCCCGAATTCATGTGGATCCGAAGCAGCCTTCGGATGATCGGCGCGCGCTCACGAGGTCGTCGAGTGAGTCCGCGTCAATCGCCAATCTCCAGAATCGTGTCCTTCACGAATGGACCCGGGCTCGTCAGCACCGCACCGCCTGCACGAATTCGGGTGGCCGGGAACTCAAAGGGCAGCGTTACGCCGTCTTTCCCCCAAACGCGGAAGTGCAGGTGGGGACCGCCGGAAGCGCCCGTGTTGCCCATCCGCCCGTTGCCCGAGTCACCGTTGCGCTTGCCGGGCTCTTGATCCCGGGCCCCCGTCGTCACCGGTTCAACGACGCCATCGGCTGCTGCAAACAGGTCTGCACCAAATGAACGATAGTCTGAGTTGGATCGACCCGATGTTCCCTCGCGCAGCGTGCTGCCGCGCGCGTCCACGGTCATGAGGTCGTAGCAAAACTTGCCCGCTCCCGCATACTCCAGCCAGACCCAATCTGCGCCCTGTTCGAGCATCTTTTCGGCTGCCTCCCAACGTTTCGCCTGGGTGAGGAGTTGGAGTTGTGCCGTGTACCATGACTTCTCGGCTGCCGGGAGGGTCGGCCCGGCGAAGACTACGAGGAGGATGCCGACCTCGATGCTCGGAGATCCGAACCGCATGCCGTCATCCTCCGAACAGGCCCGCGCGTCGGCGTGAGCGTTTTCCGTCGGTGCTGAACTTCACGAGGAAGCCGTCCCGACCTGCCCCGGCCGCTCTTCCATCCAGCGACCCGCCGAGGTTCCCCGAGACGAACACGGCCCCCTCAAAAGCAAACACGGCGCGGACAGTGTCGTTCCCGGTCGTGCCGAATTGGCGCGTCCACAGTCGCTGACCCTGCGCGTCGATCTTCATGATGAAGACATCGGTTCCGGCTCCCGCTCGATTCCCGTGCAGCGCTCCTTCGACGGTTCCCGCCACGTACGCGTTGCCCTGGGCGTCCAGACTGACGGCGACCGGCTGCATCGGCGCACCCGCATAGATCCTGCGCCACTTTGCCGTGAACCAGTTGTTGCGACGGTCCACGACGAGCGTTCCTTTCGGCCCGGATTCCACCGAGACGATGTCGCCGTCGGCGTAGGCGGCCGTGGCCGCCGCCGTGGCGTTCGTGGTGCGACGCGCCCACTGTCTGCGCCCGGCCTTGTAGTAGTAGGTGTAGTCGCCCCGCAGGTAGACGCCGTCCTCACCGAAAGCGGAGAGCGTGTTCCACCCGGTCTGAGACACAGAGGATTTGAGCTTGAGCTCCGCGTCCAAAAAGAGCAGTCGTTCGTCCCGAGCACTGAAGCGCACGGCGACCACCACGCGGTCCTTTGTGAAGGCCATGTGACGCACCACGAGGCCCGCGCAACTGCGCGCCACGGACAGGCGATACTCCGGTTTGGGTTCTGTGGCGGATTCCCGGCGCAGCACGAATTGGAGGTCTTCGCCCGGCTTGCAGGTCTTGTCTCCGGAGCCGGGGAGCACCGAAGCGGTGAGCGCACTCCCATCGGATTCGGTGAGTGCGAAGGCCAGTCCGGCCATGGCCGTCTTGGTTTTGACGCGACCCGAGCGATCCAACTGGACGAGACTCGTGGCCGAACCTTCCCGTACGACGACGTGAGCGGTTCCCTCCAAATTCTGTGAAAACGAGGCGACGTCGTCGTCTTCGCGGCCGGTCAATACAATTGGGTCGAAGTCGTCCTGCGACGCTGCCGAGTTCATGTGCGCGCTGACGATCGTTTGTACTTCCTTAGGGGCCTGCTGGGAGTAGTCCCAGGGTGTCTTTCCTGCGCGGTCCCGCGCGTCCAAGGCGGCGCCCAGATCCAGTAGCAACTGCACGCAGGCCGCTGCCCGGTCCGTGTTGCGTTCGCCCGCGTCCCGCACACAATGCAAAAGCGGCGTGCGGCCGTTTCGGTCGGCCGTCTCCACGAGTGCGCCTCCCGCAAAGAGCAGGTAGGCGAGGTCGCGGGTACTTTCGGGTCCCGTGTCCAGGTGGGGTGGCGCGTCGCCGTGCAGACCGGAAAGGATAGTTTGATGAAACAAAGTATGTCCGTACTTCGTGCGGGCGGATAGGTCGACACCCGATTTCAGGAGCAGCTCCAGGGTGGAAAGGTTGCGGCGGCTCATGGCGACCGAAAGGGCCGTGTTTCCGTGGCGGTTCGGTTCATCAGCCTTGAGACCCGCTTTGAGCAACTCCTCCATCATGCGCAGCATGGGGCGCGTGGCACTGCCCGGTTCGGTGCGCGCGGCTACGAGCAGGAGGGTGTTGCCCTGGGCATCCTTGGTGCGCACGTCGGCGCCGCCGCGTACGAGCAGGCGAAAGACGGATTCCCGTCCCTTGAACAGCGCCAGGCTGAGCGCGCTTTCACCGCGCTCGTTGGTCAGGTTTGCGTTGGCGCCTTTGGAAAGGAGAAGCGAAACCGCGCCATCATGTCCTTCGGCTGCTGCGCGCATGAGCGCGGTGTCGCCCTGAGCTCCACGCTGGTTGACATCCGTGATCTTTTCGAGGAGTCGCGCGAGCACGGTCGTGTTGCCGCCGTCGCCTGCGGCTACGAGCACCGGGTCCCCGTGTTTGTTGCGGACGTTGGGATCGGCTCCGTTTTGTAGCAATAACTGGACGTTGCCCGGATGGCCGAGGCGCGCGGCCAGGAGCAGAGCTGTTTCCCCGTTGTGGTCGCGCGCAGCCAGGTCGGCGCCCGCCTTGACGAGAGTCGTGACGCTGTCCCAGCGCGAACCGGCGTAGGCGGCCAGAAGCACAGGCACGCCATTCTTCGTTTTGGTGTTGGGAGAGGCGCCCGCGCCAATGAGTTCGGATACAATGGCTGCCCGGTTCTTGACCGCCGCATCGACGATGGCCGGTTCTCCGGAGACGGGCACGTCGACGACGAGCTTTCCGGTTCGCAGCGCGCGCACGACGTAGGTCAGCCCATAGCTTACGGCGAAAGCGAGCACCGGTGTGCCGTCGGGCATCTTCACGTTCACCTCTGCGCCCCTCTTGGCCAGCAGTTCGACGTTCGCGTGACGGTAGCGTCTGACCGCGATGACGAGCGGCGTTTCGCCGGCCGCGTTGCGTGCGTCCACCTTCCGCGAGAGGTCGGCCACCTTCTGCACGTAGGAAGTGGTCGTCCACGAAGCAACCACGTGCAGGCAGGTGTTGCCTTCTGTGTCCGGAACATCTACGTCCGTGCCGGGCACCAGAAGCAGGTTGATGATTGAGGTGACCCACAGGTCGAGCGCGAGCCTGACGGGCGTGTGGCCCTTGGCGTCGACCGCGCTGCGACTGGCGCCGGCAGCCACCAGGGCCTGTGTGCTGTAGTAGCGTTTGGCCCGTACGGCCGCCAGCAGTGCTGTGTCGCCCGCGGCGTTCCGGAACTCCGCGCTCACGCCGCGGGAAAGAAGGGGCGCGATGTGGGCGGTGCGGTCGGCCGCGACCGCCACGAACAGCGGCGTGTCGCCCTTTTCGTTCTTCTCGTTGGGCCCGGCGCCCTTTGCCAGGAGAAGCTCGAGCGTGGTGGACTTGGAGTGTTTGGCGGCACGGTGCAGAGCCGTGTCCTGATCCTTGCCGCGCGAGCTGATGCCCGCGCCCTTCTGGATGAGCAGTTCGACGATCGCCGTGCGGTCGTAGGAAGCAGCCACGACGAGTGGCGTGTCGCCGTCCTTGTTGAGTGCCTCGATGGACGCCCCCGCACCGAGGGCCTTCTCCACGTTTGCCTTCTGGTTGCGCACGATCGCGGCGAACAGGTCGTCTTCGGGGGCTGCCGCGACGGGGCCCGCCCACACGAGGCAGAGAAGGGCGACGGCTGACCCAAACGCGGCGGGCAGCAGCCGAGTCGTCGGGCGGGTTCGGAGGTGGGCGGATGGCTCCGTTCGGAATCCGACGCGTTCTGCCGGGCGTGGGCTTATGCTTTGTTGTGTATTAATATATGTATTCATAAAATGAATGGACTTTGCGGGATTTTCACTTGCGCCCCGGCTCTCCGGAGTCAGTTGGGGATGAAGATGGCCGGGTCCATGTGGGCGCCCGAACCCTTGCGCACCTCGAAGTGCAGGTGCGCGCCGGTCACGCGGCCGGTGGCCCCCACTTCCCCGATCACCTCGCCGGTCTTCACCCGTTGCCCAACGGCCACGCGAAAGCCACTGGAGGTGGAGAGAGCCCGCTGGTGCGCGAACCAGGTGAAGAGGTCTCCGGGATGTTCTAGGATCGTGAGGTAGCCGTAGGCGTCGCTTTTGGTGATGCTGTAGACCACGCCATCGGCGGGTGCGCGAATGGGAGCTCCGGAGGGTGCCGCAATGTCGATGCCGGTATGCACGGCCACAACTTTGAGCACCGGGTGCACCCGCGGCCCGTACTTGCTCGAAACCTGGCGATAGTCGCCGGCGGGATGGATGAAGGGACGGTAGATGTTGTCGTAGGAGATGTAGGCGCCCTTGCGCGAAGAGAGAAACCCGCCGAACGCCCAGCCCTCTTCATCTCCGGAGCGCACGAGCACCCAGGGCGCCGTGATGCCGACGACCGTGAGTTTTTCGGTGGAGATTTCGATTACGCGCACTTCGGCGCTGTTGGGGAAGGCGGCCACTGTGGTTCCGTACGCGCTCGGCTCGTTGCGCACGCGCAGAATCGGGGAGCGCACGTACTTCACATCACCGACTCGGAAGGTCTCCGGTTTCTCGTCGGGCGCATCTTCTTCGGGCCGCAGGTAGGCCGCAAAGACATAGCCCTCGACTTCGTACTCGGTCTTGACGAAGGCCCAGCGTCCCTTCACGCCGTCGTGGATTTCTTCGTCGCCCGCCCAGCGCGTCACGAGCACTTTCGTTCCGTCATAGAGGGACGTGATGGGCGTGCCTTCGATGCTCGGCGCATCCCGCATGGTCAGGCTGCTGCCGACGCGGACCTGCATCTTGGCGGGCAGACGTAGCATGGACCAGTTAGCGCGCTCCCGTTTTATCGGGGAGCGCAGCAGGCGATCGGGAATGTATCCTTCTTCTCCGGTGGATCGCCGGACCAGACACCAATGGAAGCTGCCGAATTCGTTCGTGACTTTCTCTTTGATGATGAAGACGACTTCGACGCGTTCGTCGGCCTTCACGCGGCTTACGCCGCGGGGCGGGTCGTCCTGGAAGTGGGAGAGCAACTCGAAGTCCGAGGCGACGTACGCAAATTCCTGAGGGGCTGCTTTCGTTCCCGGGCGCTCGTTGTGTTTGAGCAGTCCCCGTACGAGTGCCGGGTCCACCGGCGGTTGAAACTTCACGACCGGCGAGCGGGTACGCCACCCTGAGGTCCGGCTTCGAGGCGCTCCTCGGTGACCGTGATGAGCGCGCGGTCGAAGAACTCCTTGTACTTGCGACGCGCTTCTATGGAAGAACCTTTCTCCGGTTCGGGATCCCGCTCGTCGGACCAGATCAGGCCCGGCGCAAGTACCAGTGCCAGGAGCGCCACCCCGGCGGCGCGGGGAAACTGAAGCGACCTCATGGGCGTGAGGGTGGGGCCGGGCGGCCGGCCGGTCAAGAGAGACTCAGACCGCGCGACGGATCTCGCGGATGAGTTTTTCCGTGGCCGGGTCCGGATCGGTGTCCATCTCCTTTCGCAACTCCCGCCTCCATTCGTCGAACTTGCGCGGGTTGCAGCGTCAGATTTGCCAGTAGGAGTAGAAGAGGGGCAATGATTGCCCCGTATACCCCGTGGTCACCGGGGAGTCGGCCGTGCGGTTCAGGCGACCGTCGCCATCGATCGTGTAGACATCGTACTGTGTGGAGTTGGTCGAGTACGCAAAACGTCCCTCGGGTGAGGCGCGTATCGTTCCGGACGGACCGGCGATGTTCGAAACCTGAGTGAGGCCGCCTGTGGCCGCATCGTACTGGAACGTTCCCGCGTTGCTGCCGGCCATGTAGAGAATGAAGCGACCGTCCACGCTGACGTCGTGAAGCAACGTGGTCACAAATGGCAGGCCCGCTATCTTGGACGACGGCGTGAAGTTGGAGGCCGTGCCACCGCTGACGTCGAAGCGGAAGTAGGAGTTGGCATTCGTCGATCCCAGCAGATAGCGGGAGTCCCTTGTTTCCACGAAGACCCAGGTGTTGTCACCCGGAGCAAACGTGTTCGTCTGAGTCAGGGCGGTGGATGAGAACGAGAATTCAAAGAGATTGCCGCCGCTCTGGCGCGAATAGAAGTACGCGCCACCGCGCGTGAAGGCGCTGGCCGCTCCGCCGACTCCCGAAGCGCTCGTGTAGGCGTGTGTGAGCGTCGTCCCGGTTCCATCGATACTGTAGACCCACAACTCCTGACCGGTGCCGCGCCCCACGACGAGAAAGTCTCCTGTAGGGTGGACGTACAGGCCGGCGAATGTGGCATCCGGCAGACTCTGCGTTTGGGCTACCGTCATGATTCCGTGATGGATGCGAATGGTGGCGATCACGTCGACTCCGCCAACCGGGCCGAGGCAGTAGAGTACGGGCTGCGTGGGGTGACGCGCCACATTCTCGCTGCAGGCGAGTGTGGAGAGCGTGCCGATCTGCGTCAGTGCGCCCGTGTCCGGGTTCTGTGCAAACGCGTACACTCCGGTTGCATCCGACCAGTAGAGTCGGTGGATCTGGTAGGCGCCGAGCAAGAACAACTCGGGCCTGCAGCTTGTATCTCCGCGAGCGCAATCGGTACTCACCAGCCGGCAGTGGCACGCGGCCGTGCCCAGCAGGCACAACAGCACAAGCCCCGCTTTTCCCGGCCCACCGCGTCCGTCCGCAGCCATGGTGCAACAGTGGAAAAGGGGGCGTCCGGCGAAAGCCAAATTGTGACGCTCCTTCCTGTCTCGAAAAGGGCCCATCAGAACTTGCACGCTTCGAAACTTGAAGTGACTACAGAATCAATGGCGATGTATTCACCTTCAGGTGGGTGCCGGACACGGGACCTTGTCGTGGTGTCTGTTTCGGGAAAGCCTTGACCATCCCGAAACCCGCGGGTTGGGTGGACGCCGCCCGGTTGTGCCGAATGCCCGAAGACTTTCAACAATTCTACGGAACACACAGCGCGCCCGTGTACTTTTTTCTGGTGCGTTCCCTGCGGGACGAGTCGGAAGCTCAGGATCTGCTTCAGGAAGTATTCCTAAACTATTACCGCACCTATCATCGACCGGGCCGGCCCGTCGAGAAACCGCGGGCGCTACTGTTCCAGATGGCCCGTTATGCCGTTGTTCATCACTCCAGGCGGGCAGCCCGGGCACCGTTCCAAGACGGAGACGTTGAGCGCATAGTCGATTCTGCCCGCTCACCGGAGGAAGCGGCAGGTTCCAAGGAAGTGCAGGAGCTGATGGATGGTCTGCTTGGGGAACTGCCGGAGGCGCTGCGCACCGCACTCCTGCTCCGCTACGATCAGGACATGACCTTTGCGGAGATCGGTGAGATCCTCGGCCTTTCGGAAACGGCCGTTCTGCGTCAGGTGCGCAAGGGCGAGCAGGCCCTGCTCCAACTCTGCCGCAGACGGGGAGTGCGTGCGGAGGACTATTTGTGATGATCAGGCGGAACCACGAAAAGGGGCCCGTGGCCTGCATGCCCGGGGGCAGCCGGACAGGGGCGGTGGCGGCCGCGCGCCCCCCGAAAAAAGTGATCAGGAATCCCGCTGTGGACTCCTCTCTCTGCAGGAGAGAAGAAGGAAGGCCCACAGGTGGCTGAGCAGAAGGCCGAACGGGAATTCGAGCCCCTCGCGGCGCTGTTGCGGATTCGTGGCAGCGACCGGCGGATGCCGTCGTATTCCCCGGAGCTGCTGGGGCGCCCGATGCGCCTCTCCTTTCCGGAGGATCTGCGAGTGGACTCGACCATTGAAGAAAGCACGCTCAACGGGTCGTCCGACATGGGAAGGTCGCGGGGAGACTTGGACGACGGCGGCCACGTTGAGGCGGGGATGCGCGGCGGCGCAGCGGCGAAGCCCCGACTGGACGCGTGGAAGCCCCTGGCGTTCGCGGCCGGGCTCCTTCTGGCCGCCGGCATCGGCTGGCTGGTGCTGCGGACGGTGAGTCAGCCCCCGGCGGCGGCCATGACATCTGCACTGCTCGTCACCTTCAAGGTGGGGGATGTCACAGCGGGCGACCGCGTGGTGCAGGTGGGGGACCTCATTCCCGCCGGGACCGTCGTACGTGTGGCAGCCGCTTCGCTGGTGGACCTCCAGATCGTCGGGCCGCGGTCGGAGGCCGTGCTTCGGCTGAGCGCGGGTAGCGACTTCACGTTGACCGCCGCGCGCCTCTCCGAAGCGGAAGACCGCATCTATCGAACGCATCTGCGGCGCGGGCGGGTCATGCTGCGGGTGGAGCGGCTTTCGCCGGAGGAGAACTTCACAGTGGTTGCGCCCACAGCCCTTGCCTCCGTGCGGGGTACGCGCTACACCGTGGATGCTGCGCCGGAGCAAACGCGTGTTGTAGTTCACCAAGGTCTCGTGGCCGTGCGGTTGAACCTGGAGGAACTGGGCAGCGCATCGGTCCTGGTGATTCAGGAGTCGCCCGTGTTGCGCACGGTAGAACGTGTGCTGGCTGAGTTTGAACAGGTACTGGCTGCGCGCGATCAGATCGTCATTCAAAGCCAGGCGACCGAGCGCATCTGGGCGGCGGCGCCGGATCTGCGCCGCGTTCTGGAATCACCCGAGCTCAAAGCCGTCCGCAACAAACAGACCCCGACGCCCTCCGAGCGCAGGGCTGCGCTGGCTGCGCTGCAACGCGCCTACCCGACCGACGCGGACATTCAGGACCTGGCGGCACGCATCCGTGCGGCCCTTGCACGAAAACCTCAGGAGACTGGCTCTGGGATCTCAGCCAAGGCGGGAACAGAGCGGGACCTGCAAAGCCGACTTGCCGAATACGACGAACTCGTCGCTCTGGAGGGTGTCAGGCAGGGCAGGCCCGACGAGATTCGCAGCCGGCTGCGGGAAAAAAACCAGGTCCGGCGCGGAGCCCTGCTCCAGCGTATCGAACAGCTGATGAACAAGTCGGCCGAGACTCTGATCCTCAAGGACGGTACGCGCATTCGCGGCGTCGTGCTCTCCGGTAAGGAAGGCTACACCGTGCTGACGCCGGAAGGTCGCACCACCTACCCGGCTGCGCAGGTGGAAGGAGTGGACTTCTGACATGGCTGCTCAACAGAGCGGGATAGCGCACCGGATGGCAGCGGGCGTACGATCCAGCGGGCGGGCGTCAGGCGCTCAAAGAGTTCTTGTATTTGCTGTAACAATCGCCGCGCTCTCCTTGGCATTCGCAACTGACGCGTCCGCCGATACGCTGGAATTGAACAACGGCCGGCGCATAAGCAATGTGAAGGTGGAGGTGCAGCGCAAGTCCGTCCTTGTCCTCTACCAGGATGGACGCCGGCGCGTGCTGCCGAAATCCCAGGTTCGTTCTCTGCGCAGACGTCCGGTTCGGTGGCAGGCCCGGCCTGTGCCTGCGCCGGCGAGCAAGGGGACCGGCAGGAGTGCCGGAAAGCCTGCCAACGACCCCGGCAGCGGAAAAGCGGTTGCGCGCCACGCAAAGCATTCGCGGGATTCACGTCCGGCCAACTCCTCCGACGGCATTGAGCGTGATGTGCGCGGCGTGCTGTGGCTGTCGTACGTCTTTCCCGGCGTGGGGCACCTGGCAAATGAGGAGTACATCAAAGGGTCGCTTTTTCTCGCGGGCGGTGTCGGTGCGCTGGGGCTTGCCGCCGGCGCGGCGGCGAGCACCGCGCGAGTGTCGGCCGGCTTCGACCGGACCGCCAACTTCGGCGCACCCCTTGCGCTTTACCTCCAGGGAACTCCACCCTTTCAGGAAGTCCTGTTTCTTCCCGTTTACGAGCGCATGGCAAACCTGCGCCATCGGCATCGGCAACTGCGGGCGCGGTTGGCGTATCTGGGTTTGTTCGGACTCGCCGTGTACGTCATCAATGTCATCGATGCCTCCTACCCGGTGGAAGGCTGGTTTGCACGTATATCCGGCCGGTCGCGAACGCCGACCCGCGTCCGCATCGCCTTCGACGTGGGTGTCGGCCGGACGGTTTCCGGACGGCCGGATCCCAGGGCCGTGGTCCGAGCGTCGTGGGCCCTGTGGTAGGTGAGGTCGGACGTGCATCCACTTCGAAAAAGTGATCAGGTTTTCTGGACCATTGCACTCGTTAGAACATGAGCGGGGAAGGTGCAGAGTTTGTGGGGACAGGAATCCGACAGCGGCCGCAAGAGCGATTGATGGCCTGCACCCTGGCACTGCTTCTATCCTGCGCCACCGCGCCCGCCGGCTGCAGCGCCGGGATCGGGGAGGAGCTGCCTGAGGAGTTGCTCTACCTGACCCTGCTCAAGGACCCGGACACCTCGGTCACGGCCACCGTGAGTGACGGCTTTGTGGTTGAGTCTGCAGTCACCGGCGAGGATCTGCGCACCGCTTTCACGACGGATGCCTCCCTTGACCTGACACTCGAGGGACCGCCCCTGGCGAACGTCAGTTTCGATGGCACCCTGCTGGGCTACGGGCAGCCCTTTTCGCGGCCGGACCTCGATGCAATGGGAACCGTCGCCCGCCACAATATCGATGTGCAGGCCGCAAACAGCCGCGACTGGCGCAGGCACGTGCTGGCCGTGAAGAGCATGAGCTGGGAAGCTTACGGCAAGCCGAGCGTTGTCGATGCAGACGACAACTTCGGCACCGCCATCGCCATGGACGGTGAGGTGCTCGTGGTCGGCGCAACCGGTGAAGCGTCATGCTCCACAGGCGTGAACTCGGGCGGCGCGGCGGACGATGGGTGTACGGCTTCGGGCGCAGCGTACGTGTTTCGGCGCACGGACACGACCTGGGTGCAGGAGGCGTACATCAAAGCATCCAATCCCAACAACGCGGATCTTTTCGGAAGCGTCGTGGCAATTTCCGGTGACACGGTGGCCGTCACCGCACTGTTCGAGGATTCCTGTGCGACCGGCGTGAAGATGGGCGGCGACGGAACAGGTGTCGAGGCCGACAACGCCTGCACGACCGTGGGGACCGGCGCTGTCTATGTCTTCAGACGCACGGATGGCATCTGGAAACAGGAAGCTTACATCAAGGCCTCGAATACGACCGCCGGAGCCGTCCGCGAATTCGGAAACAGTCTATCTCTCGATGGCGACACGTTGGCAGTGGGCGTTGGCTCGGAGAGCTCCTGTGCCAGCGGCGTGAAGGCGGGCGGCGACGGAACGGGCGTCGAGAACGACACCGGCTGCACCAATGGGGGTGCCGTGTACGTCTTCAGACGTGCGAACGGCGTCTGGACGCAGGAAGCGTACGTAAAAGCCTCCAACACGGATGCCGGAGATTGGTTCGGTGCGCAGATTGCGCTTTCCGGGGACACCCTGGTGGCGGGCGCAAGAAGCGAGGACTCCTGCGCGACCGGCGTGAAGGCGGGCGGTGACGGAACGGGAGTCGAAGCTAGTAACGCCTGCAACGGATCGGGTGGCAGCGGTGCGGCCTACGTCTTTTTGCGAAACGGTTCGACCTGGCAGCAACAGGCCTACCTGAAGGCCTCGGACACAGCGATCGGCGATGGTTTTGGCGACTATGTGGCGCTTCGGGGTGGGACGCTGATCGTTGCCGCCACCGGCCGCACCGGAAATCAGGGTGCGCTGTACCTGTTCGCGAGATCCGGGACAACCTGGAGCCAGGAGGCCCAGATCTTCGCTTCCAATCCCGACGCAAATGACCGATTCGGACAGGGCCTTGCGCTTTCGCCCGACGGCAGAGCTCTGGCGGCTGCCGCCAACGAGGAGGACTCCTGCGCCAAGGGACTCAAAGCCAAAGGAGACGGTACGGGAGTGGAAGCCGACAACTCCTGCGCCTTTTCCGGCGCGGTGTACCTATTCGTCCGCAACGGGACTGCCTGGCAGCAGCAGGCGTTCCTCAAGCCCTCTAATAACGCTTCAGGTGTCGAAGGCATTCAGGGTCTCGCGCTCGGCACAAGCACCGTGGTCTTCGGCAAAAAGGGCGACGGCTCGTGCGCCACCGGCTTCAAACCCGGCGGTGACGGGACGGGCGTGGAGCTCGACACCGGTTGTTCAAACGCGGGGGCGATTCACGTGGTGCGGTGAGGGGGATGGAGGAGTCGGGCAGGCTGTGCGGTCTTGCCGTCCTGGAGACGATCTTTCGCCATTTGGGAGTCGACGAGCACGATCAGTTGGCCATTGGACGTGCCCTGGCTCCAAGAGCAGCGCGCGTCAGTCCTTTCGCTGCATGAGGCCCAACTTCAAGAAGAGCAGCGGGGCGCCAAACACCGCGTACGCACCCACAATCGTATAGCGGACGACGCGCAGGACTTCGTACCCCGCGGCGCCGGCTTTCGGGAACAGAGCACTCAGCCCGAACTGGATGACGAACAGCGTGGCGATGCCCAGAACGAAGCGACCGGCAAGCACGACCGTCTTTCCCTCTACGGAAAACGCCGCAAAGCGCGCGGCAAGTGGAAGACCCAAGGATATTCCGATCAGAGTCCCCGCCACAGAGAGGATCGTCTTGGTGCTGTAGGGATCGGGAATGACAGTGGCCCGACCGATTGCTGCGTGCGCGCGCGCGGCCAATTCCAGCCACGGCTGGGGTACGCCCGCGGCCGACGCATACGCGGACGTGACGGCACCGACCAGAATCACGCCCAGACCGCAGGCGATTCCGATGCCGACCTGCGCCAGGGGCACCGAACTTTGCAGGCGTCCGGCAATGCCTTCGCCCGCGCCAAGGAACAAAGCGAGCACGAGACAGGCGAGGATCCAACCACCCACCAGATCGTGCGG
>CAZPFB010000081.1:0-23591 GCA_964585735.1 uncultured Leptospiraceae bacterium | reverse complement strand
GCAGAATACCACGGCGGCTGCACCAGGGGAAGGGGCCTGGAATGAGCGCTTACGTCAGTTCGTTCTATCCGCACCGATGAAAAGGGGCGCTTGCGCAATCCAGTTCCCACGAGGTCGATGCGTATCGACCAGCCAGGGTTGTCGAGGGTATCGATCTTGACACCGTAGTGATGCTCCCACTCCCCGTTGCACTGTCGTCCGTGCCATTGTTCGATCCAAGATCCAATCGAGTGTATCCACGCTCATTTCGCTTCCCTCCGCTGGAGTACCTCACGAGCGGCAACCCCGGCCTTCCTGTCCTACGTAATAAGCTGAATGCCCCCATACGGTTGCACCTGAACCACCGCGGGCTCTCCCGGACCGCACACCAACCTCAGAGCAGCGAAAGGATGTACGCCGCCGCGCGGGCGATGGCCGAGTCGCGTTCGGCCGATTCCCCGCGGACTTCGAAGCGGAGCCTGCCGTCCATCCACTGCTCCACCGACTCCATCAGGCCGCGTGCGTCAGCAACCTGCCGGCCGTACCCGTGCGTCAGGACGTAGTCCGCGGCCTCCACAATGCTGCGCGTATCCGGCCCGAAGAGTACCGGCCGCCCGCACCAGACGGGTTCCAGGATGTTGTGCCCTCCCGTATTCGTGAGGGTGCCGCCCACGAAGGCCAGATCCGACGCATGGTACAAATCATTTAGCTTCCCTAACTGATCCACGATCACGACTCGGGGCACATCGGTTTCCGATTGCGCCCGACCGGCCGCGCCTGCTTCGTCCGCGCCAACGTTTGCTTTCGAGAGGTCGGAAAATAGCAGGCTCGGCGCAAAGCCGGCGCGGCGGAGAATCGCCTCCACCTCGGAGGCGCGCTCGACGTGTCTGGGCGCAAGCACGACCCGGAGTTCGCCTCGGCGTTGCATGAGCGCCAACAGCTCGGCGCTAACCTTGTCCTCTTCGTCGGGACGCGTGGAGCCCATGACGAGGAGCACGTCCGACTCCGAACAGCCCAGCAGACGGCGCAGCGCCAATCGATCGGACGCAGAGCGCGCAAGAACCGGCGCGTCGAACTTCATGTCACCGGCCACTTCGCCCTTTGCCGGCGGTGCTCCCAGGCTCTCGTAGCGCTGACGGTCCTCTTGGGAACGATAGAAGAAACGATTGTAGCGAGAAAGTAGCCTGCGCGTGGCGACCGGGAATCTGCCGTAGCGACGGTGGCTGCGCTCCTTCAGGCGAGCGTTCGCCAAAATGACCGGAACGCCACGACGCGCAGCCTCAGCCAGCAAGGCGGGCCAGATTTCCACTTCCACACACACGATAACGGCCGGCGAAAGCTGCGTCAGGCGACGGCGCATCAGCCGCGGCACATCCAGCGGAAAGTAGGAGAGCCGCGCACCGGGAATCAGTTGTGCTGCGGTGGCATGACCGGTTGGCGTCATGGCCGAAACGTGCAGGGCAAGGTCCGGACGCGCCTCCAGGAGGTGGCGGGCCAGATAAGACAGAAGGCGCACCTCTCCCACCGAGGCCCCGTGCAACCAGACCGTGGCCGGTTCGAGTTTGCGCCACTGCAGGCGATCTGCCCAGGCCGACTGCCCGCGCCACAACAGGAGTCGACCGGGCAGCCACAGCGCGGCCGCAACCAGTCCCATGAAGCAACGGTAGAGCGTCAGCATGCCAGGTGAAAATTGCTTGTCGCACGTCCCTGTCGTCTTTTTTTCAGTCCTTTCCTCTGGTAGGACCATTCACCCGCCCCACGGCGTCTTTTTGGTCCCCGGGAGCCATGTTTATGGACAAGAAGCTCGTCAGAGTCGGCAACGTCGTTTGTGGCGCGGACCAACTCTTCATCATCGCGGGGCCTTGCGTCGTGGAAGACGAAGACCTGATGATGCGCACCGCGGAGAAGCTCAAGAAGACCTGCGAAGAACTCAAGCTGCCCCTGATCTTCAAGTCGTCCTTCATGAAGGATAACCGCAGCGACCTCAAGTACTACCACGGACCCGGGCTGGAACAGGGTCTGCGTGTCCTCGCCAAGATCAAGTCCCAATTCGCGCTGCCCATCCTTACCGATGTTCACTATCCGGAACAGGTGAAGCCGGCCGCCGAAGTTGTGGATGTGATCCAGATTCCCGCGTACCTCTGCATGCAGAGCAGCATCGTCGTGGAAGCAGCCAAGACCGGCAAAGTCGTCAACCTCAAGCACGGACAATTCCTGGCTCCGGAAAACATGGCCAAGCCGGTGAAGAAATGCGTCGAGTCGGGCAACGACCAGATCCTCCTCACCGAGCGCGGATACACGTTCGGCTACAACGACCTCATCGTGGACCCAAGAGCCTTCTTCCATCTGAAAGAGACGGGGTATCCGGTGATTTTCGACATCACGCACAGCATCAGGCGCTACGGGATTCCGAGCAAGGATCCCAAAGGGAGCACGCGCGAGTACCTGCCCGTGATTTCCCGGGCAGGAGTGGCCACGGGCGTGGACGGCCTTTTCATCGAGACGCATCCCGACCCCGCCAACGCGTTGTGTGACGCGGCCAGTCAGTATCGACTGGACAACCTTGCTGAGTTCGTCAAGCCGTTGATTGAGATACACAACCTCGTTCAGAAATTTGCCAGGTGAGGGCTGCATGGATCTTTACCTCGATTCCGTTGACTTCAAAGAGATCGAAGAAGCGTTTCGGCTCGGCTTCGTCAGGGGGCTGACCACCACGCCGACCTTCATGCACCGCCACGGCATCACCGATATCGACGAGGCCATCGTCAGGCTCTCCGGCATGGTTCCGGAGCTCCAGGTGGAAGCGCTCGGGGAAAACCACGACCAGATCGTAAGCGAGGCCCGTCGCCTGCTGACATTGCCGCTGAAGTCCAAGCCCGTCTTCAAGATCCCGGTATCGAACGAGGGGCTCCGCGCCTGCAACACGCTGGTTCGTGAGGGTCATCGTGTGAACGTGCATTTGGTCTACACCCTCAATCAGGCCTATATGGCTATGGCCGCGGGCGCAAGCTTCGTCTGTCCGCTGGCCGGTCGCCTGCAAGATCAGGGACATGACGCCATCGCCCTATTCGAAGACTGCGTGGAGGTCGTCGAGAAGTACGGCTACAATTCCAAGATCATGTTCTCCTCGGTCCGCCACCCGGATCACATCCGCCAGGCCCTGATGTCCGGCGTGCATGTTTGCACAGTTCCTTGGAGCGTGATGAAGAAGCTGTGTGACAACTCACTGACCACCATGGGGGCCGATCAGTTCTTCGAGCACACGCGTCTGATGACGATGAAGGTTCGCGAAGTGATTCGGGAGTCCAATCCGGTTTGCAGCGTCGAGGACACAGTCACTGCGGCCATGGTCCGGATGACCGAATCGGGCCTCGGTGCGGTCACCCTCGTGGATGGTTCGGGAAAACTGGCCGGAATACTCACGGACGGAGACATTCGCAGACAGCTCCAGCAGATGGGACAATCGGTCCTGACCAAGAAGATGTCGGAACTCAACTATACGCGCCAGCCGGTCACGGTCAGCGCCGATGCCCTGCTCTACGTGGCCGTCAATCTGCTTCAAGAACGGCAGGTGGACAATGTGATCGTCCTGGAAGACAACCTTCCCAAGGGCATGCTCGACGTACAGGACCTGGTGAAACTCGGTCTTCTGGGCTGAAAGAGCCGTGGCGCTCTCCCCGGAAAACGTAGTCGACCGCTTTCGGGAAGCAGGCGGCCTTTTCAACGTTGGGGCGGCCGAACTCATAGCCAAAGCGCACCGGCTTCAGGCACTTGTTTTCGACTGGGACGGCGTTTTCAACGACGGGACCAAGGACTCGGACGCGGGCAGCCCGTTCGCAGAAGCGGACTCCATGGGACTGAATCTGCTCCGCTTTGGTTTGCACCAATCCATCGGACGCCTTCCTTCCGTGTGTGTCATCACCGGGGAACACAACAGCACAGCCCTGCATTTTGCCCGGCGGGAACGCTTGCACTGTGTCTACCGGGGTATCCCGCACAAGGTGCAGGCGCTGGCCGACTTTTGCGATCGATTCGGCCTGGCTTCCCAGGAGGTCGCCGTCCTCTTCGACGACGTCAACGATCTCTCCCTGCTGCCCGAAGCGGGCCTGCGCGTGCTGGTCCGGCGTCCTGCCGGAATCCTCTTCACGGACTATGTCTTTCGCCACGGTCTTTGTGATTATGCAACGTTCAGCGAGGGCGGAGCCAATGCCGTTCGAGAAGTCTGCGAGCTGCTCCTGGGCGTGCTCGGTCGCTTCGATGCCGTGCTTCACGAGAGGACGCAGCAGTCCCCGGCGTATCGTTCGTACTGGGAGGAACGCCAGCAGGTAGAGACGCTGCTCCGCTCCGAGCGCGACGGTCGGATCGTCACGCTGGGTGAGGCGCCCTCCTGATGCGGGCCGTCAGGTAATTTCGTGCTTAGAAGCCGAAGCGTCGCTTGAAGTCGGCCAAGTCCTCAGGCGTGTCCACGCTCACCGCTTCGTACTCCACTTCGCAGCACTGGATACGGAAGCCCGACTCGAGGATGCGCAACTGTTCGAGTGACTCGGCCAGTTCCAATGGCGTTTGCGCGAGACCGGGAAAACTGTCCAGGAAGTCACGTCGGTACACATACAGGCCAACGTGTTTGTAGTGGAACGTCTGGCCCGCCGTCGTGCGCTGATAGGGAATCGGAAGCCGCGAGAAGTAGAGCGCTTCCAACCGCGAATTGACCGCCACTTTGGCCGTGTTGACCGATTCGATGTGACCGCGGTCGCGGGTTCGGGTGATCGGCGTGGCGCACACGCACTCGGGAGCGCCCGCGAGCGCGCGAATGGCCGCGTCGATGACGTGCGGGTCGATGCGCGGTTCGTCCCCCTGGATCAGGGCGACGGTCCGGCAGTCCTTTTCCGCCACGGCGTCCCTCGCCCGGTCCGTCCCCGTCGGACAGGACTCGGAGGTCATCACCACCGATCCGCCGAAGCCCTCCACGCAGGCCCGAATCCTCTCGTCATCGGTTGCAACGAGCAGGCCGTCCAGCAGGCGACTGCGCGCGCTGCGCTCGTACACGTGTTCGAGCATCGTCCGACCGCCGATATCCGCGAGCGCCTTCCCCGGAAAACGCGTGGAGCCGTAGCGGGCCGGAATGACGCCCAAAACGGGTCGCATGTGGAGGGGAAGGTCGTTCATGTCAGTCGCCGTCTTTCGGAACCCGGTAGTCAGGACGGACGTTGGAGGGTCTGCGCACTTCTGTTCGGGTCAGCTCGTACATCTTGGCGCTGCGCAGAAAAGTCGCGTAACAGGTATTGATCGCGATGATCAATCCCGGAATCCCGTCCAGGAATCCCAGCTTGACGACGTACAGCTCCAAGAACTTGCCGAGAGGCTTGAAGATCATGCGCAGCAGCGAGTAGCGACCGCCCCGCTCGGAGCGCGTGAATGCCACAATGCTCGAGAACTTGTTGATCGTGTCTACCTGATGGGAGAGGTCCGTGAATGAATAGTGCAGCAGGTCTCCTCTCAGGATAGGCCCGAGCTTCTGCTTCCAGAGAGGAAGCTCGTCGATGTAGATCATGTCGTGGGGATTTTCGCCACCCCAGCGCCCCCGCCCCTTGCGCACGAGGCGGTAGCGGGTATTGTACCAGCCGCCGTGCCGCACGAAACGACCGAGGTGATAGGTCAGCCGTCGCACCTGAGCGCCGGGGGCCTGGGGGTTCTCGGCCATGAACTGCCGAATCGAATGGGCGAGCGCGGGCGTCACCACTTCGTCCGCGTCCAGGCTGAAGACCCAGGGACCCCGCGCTCTGTCCAGGGCGCGGTTCTTCTGCTGGATGTGCCCGTCGAACGCGTGCTGCTCGAAGCGCACTTTGGGAAACGACCGGGCCACACGTTCGGTCCCATCCGTGGAGAAGGAGTCCAGAACCAGCACCTCGTCGCACCAGCCGTGCACGGACTCGATGCACTGGCCGAGTCGCGCTTCCTCGTTGAAGGTGATGATCGCGGCCGTGAGCGAAACGCCTGGACTGTCGGGCAATGACATGACCTCAGAGTTGTTGCAGCACGAACTGATAGCGGCTGTCCGCTTCGAGTTCGGCGGTCGTGCGCGCGGCGGAGATCGGGCCGATGAAGTTGTAGCGCAGGCGCAGCGGCGCGGTGTCGAAGATGAGTGTTTCCGGATTCCCCGAAATGAGACCGTCCCGCGGCGAGACCCGAAAGGTCGGGCTCATGATCAGGATGGGCGGCTCGATGCGGTACCGGGCCGCGTCCGAAAGCAGGCGAGCCCGAAGCTGGGCGGCATCCCCACCGGACGCGAAGTGCAATTCCGGGCGGTTGTCTACCGCGAGGACCAGGTGGTCTCCCCGGCCGGCCAGAACCCGGTGCAGTGCATTGATGGCGGGCAGTTCCTGGACGCAGGGAACGCAGGTGGGGCTGTACACGTTCACGACCAATCTCCGACCGGGAAGTTCGGCCAGCCGAACGGACCGCCCATCGACCAGGCGCGTCCCTTCCCAGCTCTCGACGCCGTAGTTGGAGCGCAGCGCGGGCCTACAATGGAGAGCGGCCAGGATCAGGGGCGCCCACAGGGCCGTAATTAAAACCCTTGACAGCGCGACCCCAAATTTGACCGTGCCCATTCTGAACCTCCATCCCGCCGGAAGTCCTCCATGTCAAAGGAATTCGAAATCAGCAAGCTCCTCGAGATAACCAAGAACAACAAGTACGAGGCCTGCGTGGCCGCGTTCGAGGTGATCGGGAATCTGGAGCGGCTGGACATCCCCCGGCGCTACCTGACACGCAAGCATGCCGTTCAGGCCATGGTGGCCCTTTCCGACGGCATCATCAAGTACGACTACATCGACGAGGAAACCCGCCGCAAGCTGGAAGAGGAACTGGCCGGGGAAAGCCGCGCGCGGGCGCAGTCCGCCCTGGATGCCGTCTTCAGCACGCCGGTCGGAGCAGCTCCGATGGTCGCTGATTCGGAAGAGGACCTGGACGAAATCGGAGAAGCCGCTCCCACCGAGGCGCTGGACGAAGGGGACGAGTTTGATGACGAGTCAGACACCGAGGCCCGCGCCGAGGCGGACGAGGACGAAGCTGAAGCAGACTCGGCCGACGACGATGACGATGATGAGGAAGCCGACGACGTAGACGACGAGTGACACCTTGTACGGTGATCCCGTTGCTTCCCAGCTGAACCCCGACGGCACCCCCAACCTACTCGTTCGTGGAGTCCTCCTCCACTCGACCCGAGCTCCTCGCCGCGAAGCAGACCGCATAGCCGCAGAAATCGTTCGCAACGCACAGGAATGCGACCGGCTGCTCGTCTTAGGCGTCGGCTGCGGCTACGCCGTCGAAGCCCTCGATCGCGCTGCTCCCGAACTTGCTTCCGCGCGCGTGAAGTTCTTCGAACCGTTTGCTCGCGCTCGTGGACTCGGGCGACAGGCGAGTGGTGGTGAGCTCGGAAATCCGGCGCATATCCTGAATTCGGTCGAAGAACTCACGGACTTTCTGCGGCTGGGGCCGCGTGTCTTCGTGCTGCCGCAGTGGCGCAGACTGCTCCCCGACATTGCGGGCCGTCTGCAGGAACGCGTTGCTGATCCGCACGCTGCCACGCGTTCCCACTTCTTTCGGGGCTGGTCGCGCAACTTCTTTCATTGGGTCCGCGGGGACGGCGCGGCCAGGTTCCTGGCGAACAGAAAAGGCCAGGTTTGCGAAAGCGTGGTCTATTGCGGCGCCGGACCCACGCTGCTGCGCGACCTTCTCGCCCTGGGTGAAGTCCTCTACCGCGAAGGTACGCTCGTTGTGGCGGCGGACACGGCCATCGCGCCGCTGATCCTAATGGGGTGTGAACCGGACGTGGTTGCATCGATCGATAGCGGCCGGGGAACCGCGTTCCACTTCTTGGCGTTGCGCGGGATCCGCGCCCTCCCGCTGAACATACCCATCCTGACCTGGAGCGCGGGGTCTCCTGCGCTGCCGCAGTGGACCAACGACCCATTCTACTTTCGATCCTCGCTCCCGTACGAGCAATTTCTCGGGGAGGGCCCGCTGGGGGCCGTGCCCGAGTACAGGAATCTATCCGGAAACGCCGCCGGGCTCGCCGTGATCCTTGCAGATGCCGCCGGAGCCACCGAAGTCCACATGGCCGGTGCGCTACTTCAGATGGCGGACGGTCAAACGCACGTGCGCGGCACGGGCTACGACCTGTTCGCAGCCCTTCGGGCCTGCCGCGTGCGCCCCGTCGAGTCGTACCGAAACCGCGGGTATGAAAGCGCCGTTGCCCCGTTCCATGCCCGCGCGCGCGAGGCGCTCGCGCAGTCCGCCACGGCCGCAGGAACCCGACTGATGTGGCCGACCACTTCAGAGAAGGATCGTCCTTCGACGGGTTCGGGTCGGCTACCGAAGCGCAAGGCCCGCCCCCTGCACCTGCCTATCGCGAGCGTCCCTCTTCGGGAACTCCGCGAGTTTCTGTGGAACAACCGTGGCCGGATGCCCCTGGAGCAATTGCCCGATGGCGGCAGAGTCGCGCGGCGCTTCTTCGAAGCGCCCGGGCCTTGAGTTTCTGGCGCTGGGGGTGGACGCTTTCTTCGAAAGAGTGGACGCCGGCCTTCCCTGTTCTGACCTTGGGACAAAACAAATGGAAGGGTACTCATGATCATCCCCAAGAAGCCGACTCTCTCTGACAACGAGCTCGCAGAAGTCCGAGCCATTCTCTCCGAGTTCTCGTGTTCGGTCACCGGAATCCCGGGCGAAACGCGCACGATCTACGCCATCCATGGAGATGAGCGCCACGACCTGATGATCAAGCGGCTGGAAGGCCTGTCCTACATCGACCGCGTGGATACGATCCAGTCGCCCTACAAGCTGATGGACCTCAAGTCCGAGTTGGCGAGTCATTCGATCACGGCCGGAGGACGCGTACTGGGGCGAGATCTGCTGGTCGTGGCGGGCCAATGCACGATCGACCCGAAGAATCCGCAGTACTTTATAGAAACAGCGCACGCCGTCAAAGAAGCGGGGGCGCACGTAATCCGGGGTGGCGTTTGGAAGCCGCGGACCAGCCCGCATTCCTACCAGGGAGATTCGCGCGCCATCGAGATCCTGATGCGCGCGCATCAGGAGACGAAGCTGCCTGTCAACACCGAGGTCATGGACGAAGAACAACTGCGAATCGCCCTGGACGCCGGAGCGCACATGCTCCAGGTCGGTGCGCGCAACGCACTCAACTACTCCCTGCTCAAGAAGATTGGGGAACTCTCGGGCCCGAAGCGTATTCCCATCCTTCTGAAGCGCGGAATGCACATGGGCTCCATCAGCGAATTCATCTGCGCGGCGGAGTACGTGGCGGCCGGTGGAAACAAGAATGTCGTCCTGTGCCCGCGGGGCACGGTACCTCCGGTGGATGGGTACCGCAACCTTCCGGACGAGAGCATCACTCCGCTGCTGAAGCAGAAGACCTGGGCTCCGGTAGTCGTGGATCCCTCCCACTCCGTGGGCAAAGCCGCCTACGTTCCGCACGCTGCTCTGGCGGCCCTGGCCTACGGGGCCGACGGAATCGTAGTGGAAACACACTGCAATCCCAAGCACGGGATCGGGGACGACCCCAAGCAGGCCATCACGCCGGACGTTCTGGCCAAGCTGGTCAAAGACGCCGAGCAGGTCTTCGAGCTGAAGAAGAAGTACATGGGCTACCTTTCGGCCTGAAATAGGAGTGCCGGGCCCGCAGGCGAACCATCGCACAATCCCTTTTTTCGGTCTGTCGATTTCCTGACACCCTACGCTCACCGCCGTCGGTTATGCGTCTGGTGACGAATCCCCGTCGCCTCCGGGTCAGCGGACGGCCGCCTTTCCCCGTGTCTTGAGGCGACCAAATTGGGCTGCAGGACCGTCCGGACTGCAATTCCTGCGGGCGCGCAGGTGCCAACGCATCTCGTCCGCGGTTTGCCGCAGGGGCAAGGTGATCCTGGCGCGAATGTTGCTCTCTCGGTGTTGGCCATCTGGCACTCAAAAGGAGAACGAACATGCGACTCAAGACAACCACAGTGGCAGCGGCCGCTGGCGCCCTGCTTTTTGCCGTCCCTGCCCAAGCGCGGGAACCCGTACCCACGGTCTGCTACCAGACGAGCAGCTACTGGGTACCTGCCCGCATCACGAACGCCAAAGCGGGCGACACGATCCTCACCCGCGGCGCAAACGGCGTCGCCGGAACCATCTTGGCCACTATGGGTCAATGGTACACACACGCGGGGATGGTCACCAACACCGGAAGCAACATCCGCCACAACACCATGGATCCCGATAAGATCGAGTTGGACAAGAACTGGATCGGCGCCGTGAAGGGTTGGAAGGGCGGTTCCCTGGAGAACGGATATCCGGGTATCATCACGGATACGACCGATCAGGGGTGCGGCCTGCGCAATTCCAGCTACTTCTCAGGCACGGAGAAGAGCTTCAACTGCAACACCAGCGACGTTCTGGTCAAGCCCTACAACAGCGCGGACTACTCCAAAGTGAACGTGGCGCTCGGAAAGATGAACTACATGCAGGGCCACTATCGTTTGTACGCCTATACGAACATCTACCAGTTGCCGTACAGTAATGTAAAGACTGCGGGCAAGGGCAACATGTGCTCGGGAACGGTCTGGCTTTCGCACTACTACGCGGGTAACGGCGTTTCGACCATGGCCTACACGGCGGCCGCACGCCAGACCGGCGCGCAGGCCCTTTTCAACTGGACCAAGGACCAGTTGGCAGATCAAACCGGATGGTTCAAGCGCTCCATCAACGCCCTGCTCTCCCTGAATTTCAACATGCGGACCGACATGGCAAATCAGTTGGTCAACTGCATGACCTTCAATGATTGCGGCAACCGCAGCGATCGCTGGAAGAACGGCGTCGGCACCGGCACCTCCGTTTCGCCGGACAACCTGATGGATACGGCTTGGATGAACCCGAGCGGCAATTACACAGGGAAGAACAACCCGACGGGCGTGCTCGGTCTGGCCGAGCCGGTACAAAAGAGCGGCGGCTACTACCAGACCTATCAGGTCGAGGTTCCCTGCTCCGGAACGAATCCGCAACTCCAGTAGGACAGATCTTCTGGAGTTGATTTCGTGACCGCAGACTCGGGTCGGCCGTTCGAGGCTGACCCGAGTCCGTTGGGGCAGGTCAGGCCCCGGTGGACCAAGCGAAGCGCACACAGGTAGGAACATGAAGCGAAAGCACCAATTGGCACTTGGCCTTGCGGCCGCGCTCACCTTGGTCGTGGCCATCGGGATACTCCTTTCTTCCCGTGATGATGACTCCCGGCCGCCCGCTTACGGCCGGCCGGTAGGAGACGCTTTTCAATCCGGTGATCTCAACGATGAGGAGAAGCGGCTGGTCGAGCAACTCGGTCCCAACGTGCACCTCGTGCGGATGAAGCCATTGCTCCAGGAGCTATCCGTCGAAAAGCCCCGTGTCTGTCCGGGAGAGGACGTCCTCCTGCGGGCCGTGGAGCGCGCCCCTCTGCAATCGCTGCGATTCGTGATTATGGGCGAAATCGGGCCTTTTGCTGTTGTACGTTGGAACGTGCCGGGGGAAAAGAAACTGTTCGCAGTGGCCCGCGAGTACAATGAGGGCATCGACTACAAGATGGGGACTGTTACCGTTCTGGAAGGCGACAGCCCCGAATGCGCGCAACGGCCGCAGATCGTGCTGGAAGCGAAGCTGTCCACTCTGTCGGATCACGCGGATCTGCATATCGTCCAGGTGCGCGGCCTCGGCAGCAAACTACGCCTGTTCTGGGACTTCGGCGACGGAAGCAAGGCCGAGGGTGCGGACCGGTTTGTCCGGCACAACTACTTCGGCCGACGAGAAGACGGATACGCGAGCAGCTATCTGGTTTCGGTCCGCGCCGTCGATGAGGCCGGTCGTGAGGCGCGCGCGCGGGCGTCGGTTTCTTTCATCAATACGCACTACCTGGCGCGACTGACCGGGAATCCGATCATGCCGGTACAGTACAACCGATTCCCAACACGCACCGCTTCCGGGTTCGAGACCGTCGTTCAGTTCGCCAATATCGAGCCTGAGTCCGTGCGACTGGCCGAAGCGTCGGTCGGACTCGTGCCGTGCCGCCCAGGTGAAATACAGACCACAACTCGTGTCCCTGCCGACCGACTCCTGGGAGAAGCCCTGATTCCGGCGGCTCGCCGCCATGCCACACGCCTGCGGTTGCCCGAGTCGCTGGCAACCTCCGCCTGTCAGGCAGTCATCGAGTTCTCGAGCGCGGACACTACCCCCGACGGGCGCACTATCCGTGCTTTCGTGAATCTCGAGCTGCAGCCCCCGGAGTCGGCCCCGGGTCCGAACGCCGCGTTCGGGAGGGTGAAGGTCGATGACCCCGTTCTCAACGATGAACTGGCGCAGGCGACCAAGATCCTGGGACGCAGCACAATCACACCCGAAGACCTCGAACTGCTGCGCAAACAGGGGAAGCTCAAGCCCGCGCCGAAGGCAACGCCGTAGCCCAGCGCACAATCCGTCCGTAAATGCGGGTCCCGGACGGGCAGCGAGCGCAGAACCTTGACCGGACCCCTGCCACCTACGATCCCTTCAAGCCGCGCGCCACTTCGATGAGCCGCAGAAACTCGCTGCGGTAGCCCTGCGGGTCCGCACCGCGACCGCTCTCCGCCAGGCGCCGGACGAGATCGAAGTTCGCGCTGCCGCGGTGTTTCGACTCGCGCAGCACCATGCCAAACGCAGCCACGCCCGCCGCAAAACGCAGGTCCTGCGAACCTTCCTCGATGGTCCGCCCCTGATCCCGGACGGGGAAGCTCAACAGACGCGACGACTTCTCGCCCGGCTCTTTGTAGCGAACCTTCACCGTGGCAACTTCATCGGAGGTGGCTGCTGCCGTCGGGCCACCGGTTTGCTGATAGCGAAGGGGATCCACGGTGCGAGTGGCAGGTGATCCATCCGTTGGCACGATTTCGTACAGGGCAGTCACCGTGTGGCCCGCGCCCACGTCGCCTGCGTCCTTGGTGTCGTCGTTGAAGTCGCGGTCCGCAAGGATCCGGTTCTCGTAGCCAATCAACCGATATGATTTCACTTTCTGGGGATTGAACTCTACCTGAATCTTCACATCCTGGGCCACCGTAATGAGCGTGGAGCCCGCCTGGTGCACGAGGACCTTGCGCGCCTCCGCGTAGGTGTCGATGTAAGCGTAGTTGCCGTTGCCGCGATCGGCGAGCTTCTCCATCGTGCTGTCCTTCAGGTTTCCCATGCCGAAGCCGAGCACCGTGAGAAAGACACCCGAAGCCCGCTCCTTTTCGATGAGCCGGGTGAGGTCCCCCTCGCTTGTTGTACCTACGTTGAAGTCGCCATCGGTGGCGAGTATGACCCGGTTGATTCCACCGCGCACAAAGTTGCGGCGGGCTGTCTCATAGGCGAGCTTGATCCCCTCGGCGCCGTTCGTGGGCCCGCCTGCGGAAAGCCTATGCAGAGCGGCCAGGATCTCATTGCGTCGATCACCGGCAGTCGGCGGCAGAACCACGCCCGTAGCCCCGGCGTACACTACGATGGCCAGGCGATCCTTCTCGTTGAGCTGATTGACCAAAAGACGCAGGGAACGCTTCAGAAGCGGAAGTTTGTTCGCTGATTCCATGGATCCGGATACGTCGACGAGGAACGTGAGGTTGCGCGGCGGCATGGATTGGGCATTCACCGTGCGCGCCGCAATGCCGATGCGCAACAGGCGGTTCTTTCCCGTCCAAGGAGCCGAGACAGTTTCCGTGGAGACACCGAACGGCTCGGAGCCGCCTGGGAAATGGTATGAGTACGGGAAGTAGTTTACGAGCTCTTCGATACGAACGGCGTCCTTCGGCGGAAGTTTCCCGTTCATCAAGAAACGGCGGACATTGCTGTAAGATGCGGTGTCGACGTCCACGGAGAAAGTCGAAAGCGGTTTGTCTGCCACCGCGAGGAACTCGTTATCGTCGATGCGATCGTACGCCTCGGTGTTGAACTCGACGCGTCGGCCTCGATCCTCTTTGGGCTGACGCTTGAACGGCCGACTGCCAGCACGCACTGCCTGGCGGCTCTTTTCAGGGGCTGCCGGCTTCACGGTGTCGACCGAGCGTTCGACTTCGTGTTCGACAACGTGTTCCGTTGGCGTTGGCCGCGGCAACGGTTTGCGCAAATCCGTTGTTTGACCGCAGGCCAGAAGGAAGACCGGCAGAGATAGGAGCATGGCTGAACGAAACGCTGGTTGGAACATGATGGAGCCCTCGAACTCGGCGCTCTTTCCGAGAGCGCATGTCTTGGACGAACGCATATCGGGAAAGGTTCAGGCGATTGTCAGGCACTGTAGCCCTGGCCGGTCTTCAATCCACAGAGCGGCCCAATTCGTTGTCCGCTGACTGGCCCGTGATCCGCGTCGACGCCGAAGCCGCCGCCGAAACGGTGACGCCACTGACTCCCGACGAATGAAACACATAGGAGACGCCCTGTCCCGCGCCAGCGCCCGCGTTTATCAACGGTGCACCAGCAATGAGATCGAGGAACCCGTCGCCGTTGATGTCGGCAACGGCAATGACATGGGCCATTTCGTGGTTGGTTGCATCTCCGAAAATGATCGTATTGGCCGTTTCCGGCGCGCCCGAAGTGATTCCAGTGCTTCCGCGAGAATGAAAGACATGTACGGACCCTTGGTTGGATCCCACACCCCCATCATCGAAAGGGGAGCCGGCCAGCACGTCCGCGAAGCCATCCCCGTTCACATCTCCGACAGCCAGACTATAGCCCAGATACTCCGAAGAGCCCCCGGACTGGGCCACCCGAGTGTCAGCGCCGCCCGCCGATGTGGCGGCAACGCCCCCGCTCCCTCCGGAGTGGAACAGGTATACCGCGCCGTTGAAGAAAGCAGCATCCCAGAAGGGTGACGTGGCCGCGATGTCGGCAAAGCCATCCCCGTTCACGTCGGCCAGGGCCACCGCACTCCCGAAGTAGTCGCCGGATGCTTCTCCCGACATGGCGACGGTGCTGTCGGATGCCGACGTTTGGGTGACTCCTCCGGTGCCCGTCGAATGAAACACGAAGACCACACCCTGGTTCACGCCCGCGCCCGCGTTGCGGCCGATTGCACCTGCCACGAGGTCGGCAAAGCCATCGCCGTTGATATCGCCCGTGGCCAGGCTCCAGCCGAACCGGTCTCCCGCAGCTGTCCCGGCGATGATGCGATCCGCCGAGGCCGCGGTGGTGGCGCTGATACCGGAGGCGCCGCCCGAATGAAAGACGTAGACGGCGCCCTGCTGCGCGCCCGCACCCGCGTTGCGGTCGGGAGCGCCCGCAATCAGGTCTGCGAAGCCGTCGCCGTTGATATCGCCTGTTGCAAGCCCGGTTCCGAGGTCGTCGCCGACGGTCTGTTGCGTGATGGTTGTGTCGGCCGAAGCGGCCGTGGTGGCCACGATCCCGCCCGCCCCGCCGGAGTGAAAAACGTAAACAGTAGAGTTGGAGGTGTTCTGAGCACCGACGATCAGATCCGCGTAGCCATCGCCGTTGATGTCCCCGCTCGAAACATAGGTTCCGAAACGGTCTCCACCCGCGGCGCCCGCGATGACCGTGTCAGCAGACCCCGCGCTCGTCGCGGTCACGCCAGGACTACCGGTCGAATGAAACACATAAACGACCCCCTGAGCTGTCCCCGCACCCGCGTTCCGCCGCGGTGCGCCGACGACCAGGTCCGCGGACCCGTCGCCGTTGATGTCCTTGTTGCGACCTTTGCGTACGACCAGACTGGTTTCGAAGCCGGGCAAGGCGCCCAATCCCCGGATGCGCAGGGTGTGTTGCGAACCGTCACGCCAGGTGGCGCTTCCCGTGGGCAGTTGGAACTTCCAGTGAAGACCGAACACATCAGACGCTGTTGTGGCTGCCGGTCGAAACTCGCCGCCATCGATGGCCACCTCCACGCTGTCGGCACGCAGAGCCGTCCCGATCAGAAAACCACTCTCGATCACGCCACCGTTGCGCACGTTTGTGACCAACGGTGCAAAGGGCAGAAGCCCGAGCAAGACTTGGTTGTTGCAATAGGGATCGAGGTCTTCGCACGGATTCGTTGAGCAGGAGGAGCCCGCGATGCCGCTGATACCGGCCAGCATCAGGATCATGACGCGGCAGGACCATACCCGTCTTGCGCTTTGTTTTGGGGACAGGGAAACAGGCGCCCCTGCAGGGTCCTGGACTTGGAGGTCGAGCATGTCAGAATCGCTCCTGAAAAGAAAGATAGAATCCGCCGGGTCCCATTGCCCCCTTCACGCTCTCGGTTTTTCCAAGGAACGCGATGTCGAAAAAGTTCCAGGCGTACAGCGCCGCGAAGAGACCCGCAGCCCTGTTGATGCCCTGGGCCGCCCGCCGCGCCGCTGCGCGATTCTCCTGCTGTCGTTGCAGCGCCACGTAGAAGGAACTGGCCCGCACCCCACTTGGTGCGAACATGGAAAAGCCCACGAGGCGGGAGCTGTCGCCGTAGTCGCTTTCGTGAGCAAGGAAGGTACCGTACCGCTCGGCCATGGCCCCCACGAGGATGATTCCGGCAAGGACGTACACGCTGCCTTCGGCTTTGCGACCCTGACTGAAATGACCCAGGCCAGGGAACACGGCCGCCCACAGGAGCGCGCGCGGAGACGGCGCGACTGCCGCGCGCGTCTTTACTGGACTTCGCCCCTCCTCCTTCGACGCCCGCTCGATTCGATTCCGCGGACTCTTTGGTTCGCCAACCTCGGGTTCATGCGCCCCTTTGGTAACGGGCTTCTCCGACTTCGGGGCCCAGCGAACGGGGTGACGGCGCAGGGAACGTACCCTCCGCTTGTCATAACGCGTGGTGCGGCCGTCGCTGGAACGCACGACGACCTGCGTTTGCGTAACGGAAACTTTGACGTTGTCGAGGATCCGACCGTCCTTGAAAGTCAGCCGATCGGCGTGGACGGAGCCGACGCTGCCGTATGCCAGCGCCGCCGCCACGAGGACACCGCAAATCCGGATGACCAAACGCGAGCGGTTGCTGCCCGCGCCTGCCAGTCTGGAAGCTACGGACACTTGCCCGGCACCGCTGCTATCAGAAGTCAACGCCTTCCACTTGCTCGGCCGCATGGATTGCTCTCCCTTCGGGCGTCAGGACGATATAGGTTCCGTTTTCGGTGATGATGACACCGCGCACGCGTCTGCCATCTTTCAAGATCAGGGTCTCGGCGCTCTTGCTCATGACCCGTTCGATCTCCTTCATCAGACCTTCCCGGCGATTCTGGTTGCGAAGGCGAACGGCCTCCTGCACCCGCGGGCTATCGGCAAGCGCCGCGCGATTGACGGCAATGAGCTGATCGTATTCCCTCAGGCGACTCCGCAGTTCTGCCTCCGAGCCTCGACCCTTTCTGGAGCGCGTTTCACCAAGGACGCGACGAATCACCGCGAGAAGCGCGTTGAGTTTCTCTTGGTCCGGATAGACCGCATCGACGAACTGAGCAGCTGATCTGCTCCTGGTCGGGTCGACGCGCGGGATTCCACGGTACGCGGCGAGGGCTGGATTGTTCAGAGTCTCTGCGAAGGCAGGCGCCGCTGCAAGAATGGCCCGAGAAATCTCTCTGCGGATGATGATGAACTCTCCTGGACCGAGCACGACTTCAAATTCGCGCAACACGGACTCCACGGCCCGCAGTACGCGCGAACCCTGCACAATCTCTACGGGCAACTCCGAGATTTCGGGCAGACTCACGCGCGCGGCGGCCGCCCCTTCGTCCACGGCGACGCGCGTCTCGCGCCCTCGCGCACTGACCTCGTAGCGCGTTCCGCGCACCGTTGCCACAGCGGTGGGCGCCACAACGAACACTTCCTCGCGCGACGGGAGTCTGCCCACGTGCAGCTGAGCACGTCCGCGCGGCAGGTTCGAGCGGACATAGAGCGTACCCTCGCGCCTGTAGCCGGAAAGAGCGAACTCGGTTTCGGGAGACAAGCGAATCACGATCTCCCCCTGAGTTTCCCGCACCTGAAGGTCGCACAGGGATTGGCGTGGCACGTTCACGACTGCGCCCGCCGGGAGGATGTCCCCAACAGAGAGCTCACGTCCGCCGGCCGTTACCGTGCCCACCTTGAACAAGACGACCGCTGTGAGCCCCACAGGCCCCGACGCCGGTGGGAGCGGCCTCAGGACCCACCACACCGCGGGCAGCACCGCCACCAAGATCAGCGCGGCGGCCACGAGGAATCGCGACGGTTTGAATATCTTCGACGCAAGTGGGTGTTCGATAGCCATGTCCATGTTCGTGTCAACGCGCAGGTCCAGCCGGGGGCCTTCCTGCAGCCATTCCGCTCGGAACGGCCGCGGCCCGACATCATGCCTCCGCCGCTCCAACAGCGTGGCGAGCGGCCCAAAGGCGCGCGTGGTGCCCTTTTCAGCCATTCCGCCACCCCCCGCCAGTGAGCCTGCCTGCACCCTCCACCCTGCCAGACACCGGCGGACCCCAAAACCTGATCACTTTTTTCACAAGTAGTCCTCCGGGCGAATGCCGCGTGTTCGGCACATGGATTTCAGCCTTCGCTCGGCCCGACGCAGTTGGCGCAGCACACCGGTCTCCGACAGGCCCACGACACGTCCGATTTCGGCAAAGGTCAGCCCCTGGTCGTAACGAAGGAGAATCAGCTCGCGTTCCTGGGGCCCGAACTCGGCCAGGAGGTCGTCGAGCAGCTCCTGCACCTCGCGGTCCCGGTCCCCTCCAGGTCCGGCCCGTCCGTTGGCAATGAGCTCGGGGTGTTCGAGGCCTTCCGTAGGCCGCGTGAATTGCGCCCTGCTGAAGTTGAGAATCGCGTGGCGCGTCATGCGCAGGAGCAGCGCCCTGGGTTCCCGAATGTCCTCTCGGGTCCAGTAGTGGGAATAGTAGTTGAGGAAGACTTCCTGCGTCAGATCTTGCGCCGCAGAGGCGTCCCGCAGCGAACGCAGGGCGAAGAAGAAAACGCTACTGCTGTGACTTTTATAAAAATCGGCAAAATCCATGCAATCCGGCGAGCGACATCCAACAGGAGACAGCGGTTCGGTGTGCGTCCAGTGGAAATTTCGCCCACTCGGCCCGTCCGGCCGATTGTCACGCCATCCAGCTTGACTGTTTGGTGGCGGCCCTGAGCTTCGAGTCATGCATCCCAACAATATGGGTGCGGTGCTGCGAGCGGCAAACCTGCGCAGGCGACTCCCTGGCGTCGGTGCGGTCCTTCTGCTGCTTCTCTCGTGGCAGCAGCCCGCCGCCGGCGCACCCAAGCTGGCAGATCCGGAAACCCTCCGCAAGACCTGGTTCGGGGACGCCGAGCGAGATGCCCGGGCCCACGCAGACCCGCGCGCCTATCGCCTCGTGAAGTTTCGTCAGGCACAGGAGGCTCTCGAGCGGGGTCACGCGCGCATCCGTCGGGCCGCTGAACTGCGAACGCTCTTGTCCGGGGCTCCCACTCCGGATCCCCAGCGCCGCGAGCGAACCATATCGGGCATCGAGCAGCGGGCACGTCGCGCCGCAGCCGCTCACTTTCGCTACGCCCTCGAATGCCTGGCGACTCTCCGGGCGCATTCGGGGCCAGGCTTCACCGCGAAGGACCGCATTGCCGGAGGTGAGGCCGGAACAGTTGGAGGATCAGCGATTGACGAGGGCCTTTGCCATCGGCTACTTCCTGCTGGCAGTCGATATTCTGGACGGGATTGCGGAGTCCGGGGAGACCCCCCACACGGACGTAACGATCTCGGGCGATGGCTTCGTACCGAACGCGACCCGATTCTACGGTGTTCAACAAGCCAGTCGCCGGAATCTTGTCATGTACCAAGAGACTCTGGGCAACTACCACGAATACCTGCCGCACCTGAAAAAATATGTGACCACGAAGGATCCGGACGGTAAGGACCGACCCGACCAAGAATGCCCGGTGTACAAATACCTGGCCCGCGCCTACCACTACCTCGAAACACGGGAGCGCATTCGCCCTTCGGGTCCGGGCAAACTCATGGAGTACCGCGCTGAGAAACACCGCCATATCGAACGCGGGCTCCGCCTCTTCTACAAGAACGACGCCGATTTTCGCTTCGCGTGGGAAGCCCTGACCGGCATGCCGTAGCAGGTTGCTGAAGCCAAATGCTCCTGGCTCTTTGTGAGGTGCTGTCCAATAGTTTTCGGGCGCGGTGGAGACAACAGCCAACAAGCCCCGTTCAGCAGAGCTCAATGGAAAAATCACCGGCAGCACGACCGCGGTTTGGCACCGCGGCCACTGGGGCCTGATAATCATCAGGCCTGAACCACGTCAGACCCACCCGAACGGCCCACCCAAGATGGAAGACCCAACTCCAACAGCTCCCGGCGGAGCCCCGGATTGAGGCCTACGCCACATGCGGTGGTCGCGGGGGCGCCTCTTCGTGTGCAGCCGATGGCCCCGTCTCCAGCCTGGCCGGACCGAAACGGTAGACCGCATACAAAAGAAGCCCCAACAATATGTAGACAGTAGCAAATTCGAACGGGAGCCGCAACCCCCGCTCCGCCATGCCGGGCTCCATCTTCAGCGCCCAGGGGAGGTAAATCCCCCCACTCGGGAGCACGGAATGGATGAAGCCAAAAAGCGTCAGCACTGCGGCCGTGGCCGTAGTCAACATGCCGGCCACGAAACGACGGTCGATCACGAAGGCGGCGAGCGCCCCCCAAATCATGGCGGTGAGCACGTAACCAGAAGAGGAACCCAGCGCAAACAGGATGGGCAGGCCTTCGGCAAAGTCAGGAGGCAGGAAGTGCGTGGCCGAAGCGGCCACGGCCATGGCCGCCTGATCTCCGGTCTTGGCAATGGCCGCCTGCAGCGCCCCGATGGTCCGCGTGGCGGGGCCGAGCACCTGGCCGATTTGAATCACCGCGTAGTTGAGCACAGCCGGGAATATCGCAAAACAGACCGCCATGTTGTGGCGACCGGGACTCACGCGAAAAGCGAGCACCACAATCTCGAAGCCGACAAAAACGAGAATCGGCGCGACTGCCGCCTGCGGAATGGCCTGCACGAGAAAGCCTACCAAACCAAACATGGCGCCGAGTCCGACGGCGAGGCCCGTGGCCAGAGTGTACGCCGCGCGCGCCCCCATCTTCTTGTACGCGGAATGGCCGATGTAGGGCGTGGATTGCGAAACACCGCCGCACATTCCGGCCACAATTGTGGCGATGGCCTCCGTGAGCAGGATGTCGCGCGTCTTGTAGTCGTCACCGGCCTGCCGCGCACCCTCCGTCACGTTGATGCCGCCGATGATGGTGAGGATCCCAAAAGGGATGGCCACCGGCAGATAGCCCGCCGCGCGACCGAACAGTTCGGCAAAGGCGCCGGCCTGTGGCAGCGGCGGCAGAAAGCCAACGCCCGCCAGCGAAGGCGCCTCGAACTTCATGTGGATGGCCTCCATGTACCCGGCGGCCGCCAGGATGTAGTAGAAGGCCGACCCGAGAATGACGGCGGCAGCAGCGCCTGGCAGGCGACCGGGTAGATGGAAGTGCGCGATCATCGTAAAAAGGACGATGCCCAGCGAAATAATTCCCACGAACGGAAGTTTGTACACTTCAACCATATGGTGGGCGGCCAACCACACCAGCCCAATGCCGGCCAGCGAGCCCAGCAGGGCCGCCACGGGGACGACCTTCTGGATGTATTCGCCGATGAACGCGGCCCCCACTTTGACGAGTCCCATCCACAGCATCACACCCATGCCGATGTACCAAGTGGTGTGGGCCGCCGCGTCCGGACCCATGGTCGGAGACAGCATCGCGTAAGCGGGTCCCAATACGGCCACCGCCACACCGATGGTCGAGGGCGTATCGAGCCCCAGGGGCATGGCGGTGATCTCGTCGCGTCCGGTTTTCCGCGCCAGACGAAACGCCAGCCAGGTGTAGACCAGGTCTCCAAACATCACGCCCAGAGCGGTCCCCGGTATCATCTTGGTGTAGACGAACTCGGCGGGCATCCCGAAGCCTTTGCTCAGGATGGTGGCCAGTATGACCAGATTGACCAGGTTGTCCAAGAAGAGGGCGAAGAAGGCGTTCAGATCGCCGGGCAGCGCCCAGCGGTAGCGATGAGTTGTAGTCACGACCCGTTTATGAGGGCGAGTCGACTTCTGTCAATTCGCATTGGGAGAAAAAGCCCTCGTGCCGGACCCGATGGCTGACTCCGCCCGTCGATCGTGAAACGCAGTCGGTCGCCGAGAATCACTTTACAGGCTTTATGCATGTATCAGAACCCTGCCCCGTGGCCCTGCCCGAGAACCCAATCAAACGAGCCATCTTTCGGACCAGCACGAGCCTCCTGGCAAGCCTGTCTTCGCTCGTGCTCGGAGTCTACCGGGCCAGCCTGGAGGTGGAGACCGAGGGGGAAGAGAACGTTCTCCTCCTGGAAGCACGCGGTCAGAACTACGTCCTGGCCGTGTGGCACACCTTCGTGGATGCCGCGCTCTTTGCCCTGCACTCGCGGGGCCTTTTGATCTACTCGGATCACGCGCGCACGAAGCGCTACATGCGCAGCCCCGCACATTTCTTTCGCGAGGTCGGCATCAAAGCCCTGGAGTCGTCCGGCTTTGCGGTCCTGGATGCTTCACGCGGGAAACAGTCGGTGTGCATCCGCAACTTCATTCGCCGCATTCAAGATGGTGAAGCGGCACTGGTGGCGCCGGACGGGCCCCATGGTCCGATCTACCGCGCCAAACCCGGCGTGGTGTACATGGCGGGTAAAGCGGACAGTGTCGTGGTCCCGGTCGGCTTTGCCTGCTCGCGCCGGGTGACGGGTCGCAACTGGGATGATTTCGAACTACCGCTGCCGTTCTCGAGGACCGTCGCCATTTTCGGCGAACCCATCGTCCCACCGGCCAAACCAACAGAGGAGTCGCTGGGCGCCACAGCACAACTCCTCGAGGAGACGCTGGATTCGCTCTGCTTCCGTGCCAGCGAGCGGCTTTTCGGGAAACAGACGGGACGTCTTCCGTGAGGCGCGGGCGAAGTGAACAAAGCTGAAGTGTGACAGGAGCGGCAGGTGGCCAACCCGGTGCTGCGAGCAAAGACGATAATATGGTTCGACTGCCTGGCCGGCCTCACCGCCGGCGTCCTGTTGTTCCTGCTCGCTCCGACGATCGTGCGCTGGCACGGGTGGACCGACGGCTTCGTTCGCTTCATCGGCTTGATGAACATCGCCTACGGTTGCTATTCGGGGTCGGTCGCGATTCTTTTCATTGCTCGCGCCCACATCCCCGCCTGGCGCGTACTGGTTCTGATCGGAGCCAACGCGTTCTGGGCGTTCCAGTGTTTGGTCCAAGTATGGCTGTGGTGGGGGATTGCCACACCGGTCGGGATCGGGCACCTGGCTCTCGAAGCCATCTTCGTCGGGGGTCTTGCTGTGGTAGAAGCCCGGTTCGTGCTGCCCGCGATCGAAAGATCACCCGAAGCTTAGGGTCGGTCGCACGGGCTGCTCCGCACGCCATCAACCAACCGCGCGCAGGCGCTGCGCGAGCAGAATGCACGCCAGCGTGGATCCCGCCGCTACGTAACCCACGTAGTTGTAGTGCAGGAGCTGATTCCCGGGTCCCTGCACGAGAATCAGACCGGACACAAACGAGGCTACTCCCATGGCCA
>CAZPFB010000080.1:0-25702 GCA_964585735.1 uncultured Leptospiraceae bacterium | reverse complement strand
CCTCAACGTCATTGACGATTGCACGCGAGAGTGTCCGGCCATCGAAGTCGACACGGGGCTCACCGGTGCGCCCTTGCTCCGCGCGAATCCGCGGCGCTACGCCACTTTGGAGCCCAACTCACGCAGGATCTCTTTGGTTGTGCTGTCCGTGCGCTCGATGAACCTTTCCAGTCGCTCGTTGCCCTGCTCGATGATGCGCTTTGTGTCGGCCGTGCCGCTGGCGATGAGAGCTTCGAGGCGCTTCTGGCCATCCTCTCCACGTCGTTGTCCCTCCGCCATCAGGGCGCGGCTGTCGGCCAGAAAGACCTCCAAGCGCCTCTGACCCGTGCGATCGATGATCCAAAATACGATGCCCAAGACAAAAGCCAGTATGCTGGCTGCGCCAGCAGTCGTGTTGAAGAATTCCATTGCGATACCATACTATACGGATGACGGGATGGCAAGCGAAAAACTATACCCCCGATCCATGATGGCACTTCCCGAATACGCACTCTCTACGAAGGCACACTGATGTTGATGCGCTCTTTCGCCTCCGGCGTTTCCGCAAAAGCCATTCGCGCGGCCTCGTGTATCTGAGCTCGCAGATCTCGGTTTTCGCACTCGAGCCCCTGCTGGATGACCTGTGCAACCACCTTCGTCGTTCCGTACTCGAAAATCGTGCCACTGTCTACGCAATAGAACCAAGCTTCGAAGAGGGTCTTGCCGTCTGCATTCAGATCCCACAGGAACGTGAAGAGGTTGAAAGGCTCCTCGTCCAGGCGTTCCTCGGGACCCAGGTCCCGCCCATCCCAAGCCTGTCCCGCCAGTTGGAGCTGAGCCCGGTGAATATCGCCGAGATCCGACGCATCCTGGATGTGGCGAAAATGGGAGAACGTCAGGGCGCTTGCCATGGCAACTTTCTACTCGGACAGGCGTCCGACGTCAATGCAAGTCCCGAACGCAGAATCGTCAGGGCATTCGAATTTCCACCTGGCCGTCGCGGACCCTCACTTCGAATACCTGAACCGAGATTTCGTCTCCGCTCAGGCACTTTCCCGTTCGAAGGGAGAAGGCGCGCTTGTGCATGGGACAGGCTACCTTGGGTTCGCCCTTCGCGTCTCCCAGGAGCCCGCGAGCGAGCACTGCGTATCCCGCATGCGGGCAATGGTTGTCGGTGGCAAACCATTCGTCCGTTTCGGCCGAATAGTAGACGGCCACCTGGCGGTCTTTGATGAGCACTGCAATGCCTGCGTCCGCGGGAAACGATCGCTCGCTGCCCACCCGATACCAACCGGGTTCCACCTCGGGCGGTGGTTCGCTCTTGGGCCGTGATTGTGTGATTGTCGTGCGCGTACTCATGAACTCCTCCTTCAGGCGACCGGAATCCGCTGCCCGCGTGTTCGCTCGAAGCGAATGGAAGCGTCCGGTTCGTCGGTATTGGCAAAATGACGGAAGCGTGCCCGCAGTTCGGGGTTGCGAACGACCTCGCTCCATTCGCAGTGGTACGTGGCCACGTGTCGCTCCATGGCCCGGTCGAACTCCGCGCAGAGGCCGAGCGTGTCCCTGAGAATTACATCGCGCAGATGTTCGACGCCGCCTTCGAGACGATTGAACCACCAGGCCGTACGCTCCAACTTGTCGGCAGTCGCCACGTAGTACATCAAGAAGCGATCGATGCAGCGGATGAGTGCTTCGTCGTCCAGGTCCTCGGCCAGGAGCACCGCGTGCTGCGGTCGGGCGCCACCGTTGCCGGCCACGTACAGATTCCAGCCCTTTTCGGTGGCAATCACGCCGAAGTCTTTGCTCTGTGCTTCTGCGCACTCCCGAATGCAACCGGAAACCGCCGCCTTCACCTTGTGTGGCGCGCGCAAACCGCGGTAGCGCTCTTCGAGGCGAATGGCCATGGAAGTGGAATCCTGGACACCGTACCGACACCAGGTGGAGCCGACACAGCTCTTCACGGTTCGCAGCGCTTTGCCGTACGCGTGGCCGCTCTCCAACCCCACTTCGATGAGGCCCTCCCAGATATCCGGCAGCTGATCCACGCGAGCGCCGAACAGGTCGATGCGCTGGCCGCCGGTGATCTTGCAGTACAAGTCGAACTCTTTGGCGATCTCGCCGATGCGGATGAGTTGATCCGGCGTGATCTCGCCTCCGGGAATTCGGGGAACGACCGAGTATGTGCCGCCCTTCTGGATGTTGGCCAGGAACCGATCGTTCGTGTCCTGAATCACCGCATGCTCGGGCCGGGCCACCAGATCATTCCAGAGGCTGGCCAGGATGGAGGCGACCGCCGGCTTGCAGACCTCACAGCCGATCCCTTTGCCGCAGGCCCTGATCACCGCCGAAAATGTTTTGTGTTCTTGAACCTTGATGATCGCAAACAATTCCTGGCGCGTGTACGGGAAGTGTTCGCACAATTCCTGCCTCGTGTCCCGGCCCTGGAGCTTCAATTCGGCCAGGAGCAGGTCGTTCATCTGCGGCACGCATCCGCCACAACCCGTGCCCGCGTTCGTGCAGCTCTTGAGGGAGCCCAGGTCCGAGCAGCCTCCCTCGCGAATGGCGGCGGTGATCGTTCCCTTGCGAACGTTGTTGCACTTGCAGATTTGCGCTTCGTCCGGGAGTTCCAGCTTGAAGGAGTCCCCCTGCGCGCCCGGCATCATCAGGGCGCCCAGGTTCGCGGGCAGAACGATTTCGTTTTGCTGGATCTGCAAGAGCTTCCCGTAGTCCTCGGCATCTCCCACGAGAATTCCGCCGAGCAGATGCTTCCCGTCCGGGCTCACCACCAGCTTGCGGTAGACACGGTCGCCGGAGTGTGTGAAGCGCACCTCGCGTACTTCGGGCTGTGTCGGCAGCGCCACGCCGAAACTGGCAACATCCACGCCAATCAGCTTGAGCTTCGTCGACAGATCGCCGCCCGAAAAGGTTGCTTCGCGACCGACGAGGCCGAGAGCGGCGCACTCGGCCATCTCGTAACCCGGCGCCACCAGTCCGAAGATTCGGTTCTCGAACAGGGCAACCTCTCCAATGGCGAAGATGTCAGGGTCGGACGTGCGCATGGCCGCATCCACGACGACGCCACCGCGCTCGCCGACGCGCAGCCCGGCCGATCGCGCGAGCTCATCCCGCGGACGAATGCCCGCCGAGATGATCACGAGGTCCACGGGCAGTTGCGTCCCGTCCTCGAAATCGATGGCGCGCACCTGCTCGGGTCCCAGCAAAGAGATCGGGGCCCGACCGAGGCGCACCTGCACGCCCAGTTCCTCGATGCGCGAACGCAGCAAGGCCGCCCCTTCGTCGTCGAGCTGTCGGGGCATCAAGCGGCCTTCGCGCTCGACCACCGTCGTGGACAGACCCAGATCGAGCGCAGCTTTGGCTGCTTCCAGACCCAGAAGCCCACCGCCAAGAACCACGGCCTTCTGCGCGCCCGCGGCGTAGGCCTGGATCGCTTCGAGATCCTCGATGGTCCGATACACAAACACGCCGCTCAGGTCCGTGCCGGGCATCGGCGGAACGAACGGCGCCGACCCCGTTGCCAGTACCAGCCTATCGAAAGAGTGCGACCGGCCCACGGAGTCAACGACGCTGCGGGCTTCGCAGTCTATCGATGAGACGCGGTTCCCGGTCACGAGCCGTATGTTATGTTCCGCATACCATTTTGGATCCGCCAGGGCCAAAGCCTCGGCCGTGCCGGTTTCGAAGAAGCTCGAAAGGTGTACACGATCGTAAGCCGGACGGCGCTCCTCGCCAAACACGGTCACTTCGAACTGCTCCGTGCCCTCAAACTCGGCGAGCTTTTCGCAGAACCGGTGTCCCACCATGCCGTTACCAATCACAATGAGTTTCTGTTTCATAGGTTTCCTCTCACAAAAGTTCACGCCACCAGTTCACCACGCGGAGCGCCGCACACAGCGCATTCGTAGTGCTCTGGAAGTTCCTCGGGCAATGTGCCGGCGGCAATGCCCGCATGCTCGTCGCCGTAAAGCGGATCGTAGACGGTGAGACAGTGTGGACAGGTGAGCACCGGGCCCCCCTTCGCCTGCGCAGGCTCCGTCGGCTCGGGCACTTCTATGGGAAGGCCCGGTTCTGCCACGGCGCGCGCCACGAGCGCCGCCACTCCGGGCGTACTCCAGGCGCCTCCCAGGTCTTTCCAGCCGGAACCCACGCCCAAGCGCACGATGATACGCGAAAGACCCGTTCGCTCCAGCCACACGTGAGCGCCATCCGCGGTGGGCTCGGTTCCGAAGGCGAAGCGAAGTCCTTCGAGACCCACGTGCCTGCGTCGGAGCTCTCTTTGAATGGAAGTGCACCGGGCGTTGTCCCGGAAGTCGACGCGCCATCCCAGGTCGTAAGCGTCGTGCCGCAGCCTCAGGCGACGTCCGCGCAGGAGGTCGAGCCACTCTTCGCGCGAAGCGACGGGCAGATTCCGCAGTACGATTCGATGATCCGGCGTGAGGAATACGCGACCCAATCGATACCGGCGCGCGAGGAATCCCACTTCGTCGAGGAAGGCCGGTTCGAACCTGCGGCTTTCTGCTGCGATGGTCAGCCGGAGCATTCCGTCTGCCTCCTCGGAAAAGCCTTCGTCCACTTCACTCTCAGGGACGGCCGACCGCCCCTCGGCGCGCCGACTCACGGGTGAGGCGAACGGCAGAATCGCCATCTGGAAATCCTCTTCGGACCAGAGGGGATTCTGCGCGTCCAGGGCAACGAGGGTTTCGAGTGCGCCCGGAAGCGCGAAGGTCGACACGAAGCAGGAGGCCTCGCAGAGGCTTCCGTTGCGGAGGCGCGCCACAAAGCGCCAGTGATGCGGGACCGTCGCCGTCACGCAGTTGAACCTTGCGCCGGTGTGCGGTGTCCGCGCGGAAAGCCGATCCACGAGCGACACATCCGCTCCGCCGAGCAGCGCCAACTCGTCCAAGATCGAAAGAAGCGCGCTTTCACGAAGCCAGGTTTCCGGCGCCGGCCGCTCCCAGGCCGAGGACATCACGTTCGCCGAGGCGACCGGCGCGCACCCGCGCAGGAGGGTGGCGTAGGCAGAGTTGTGACCGGCCCCGTGGCCCAGGGCCAGCAGGCTCTGCCTGGGCGAAACGAACACCTGCTCGATACCTGCTCCCACGCAGTTGCGCGCGAACGTCTCCAGAGCGCCCGCCGCAACGGTGCCCCCGGGACAGTGCAATTGCGCCACGGGTCTCATGCGGGCAACGCCTCCTGGGTGGCGTTGCGCACGATGCGCGCCACTTCGTGACGACAACTGCCGCAACCATGCCCGGCGCCTGTCTGGCGCATAACGTCACCAATATCCGTACACCCGGAGCGTACAGCTTCAGTGATGTTCCCCTGGCCGACGCGGCGACAGGAACACACGAGTGCGCCCAAGACCGCCGGCCCCCCGGCGCCTCCGCCGAGTAGTTCAGTCCGCCGGGCGTCCAACTCCAGGCCCGTGGCAAACAGCTCCTGAAGCTGGCCCAGGCGCGAAAGATCACCCAGGAGAATGCCCCCGACCAGACGATTGTTGCGAACGACGAGGCGCGTATAGCGACCCACGGCCGGGTAGCTTTCCAGAACCACCTCATCATCAGGGCGGGGCGTGGGGCTGCCGAAGGCGGCCAACTGCAGGCCCTCCACTTTGAGAACGTTCACTTCGGCGCTGCCCCCGTACACGGCCCCCGCATCCCCAGAGAGCGAGGCGGCCAGAACGCGCGCCTGCTCCTCCGCCGCGCTCGAAGTGCCGAAGGTCTTGTTTTCGAACTCCACGCATTCCCCGATCGCGAAGACATCCGGGGCGCTCGTGCGCATCCGCGCGTCCACGATGATGCCGTAGTTCGTGAGCAATCCTCCGGCCTGCGCCAGTTCGATGGCCGGGTCCGTACCGAGCGCCGCCACGACCGAGGAGCAGTAGACACGTTCGCCGCCGGCCATATAGGCGACCAGTTCGCCGTCCATTTGACCGACACCGACGATCTCGTTGCCCAGGTACAGGTCGATCCCGCGCCGCTCGAGTTCAGCGGCCAGAAGGTCCGCCGCCGTGGCGTCCAGTTGGCGACTCATGAGCCGAGCGGACCGGTGCGCCAGGGTTACCTTTCGGCCCGCGCGCCGGAGCGCGTCGGCCAGTTCGACGCCGAGGAGTCCGCCGCCCGCTATCAGGACCCTCTCGCCCGCGCCGGCCAGAATCCGGTCGGCGTCCTCAATGCTACGTAGTACAAATCCTTTGCCTTCTGGAACCATTCGGGAAAGAAGCGCGCTGTGCCGGGGACGCCCGCCCGTCGCGAGCACCAGGCAATCGTAGTCGAACGTACGCCCCGAGGCCAATTCCAGGGTGCGCGCCGCGGGATCGAAGCTGACAACGCGTTCGCCCGAAATGACCGCCAGCCGATCCTCGGCCGGCCGTTCGCCTTCCAGGCCCGGTAGGGCGCGCTGACCGCTGATGTATTCGGGGAGCAAAATGCGGTTGTAGAAGGGTTTGGTCTCTTCGCCGAACACGAGTATCTGTTCGGGGCCGCCCCGTTCGAGCAAAGCCGACACAAACGCGCGGGCAGCCGTACCGGAACCGACCACCGCGACGCGGCGCGCTGCCTGAGCAAGCGGGCGCACGGCGACTGCGGAGAACTTGAAGTCCGGCTCCTTGCTCTCCGGATCGAACTTCGGGTTGGTGACATTGTTCGCTCGGCTGTCGGCGCCACCCGCGAGCCGACCCCAGTGCATGGGAGCAAAGAGCACGCCCGGCCGGATGGCGTCGGTCAGCCGGGCCTGCCCCACGAAGCTGCCGCGCCGGCCGCGCACTTCGACCGGAGAGCCGTCCGCAATCGCCAGGCTTCGCGCATCCTCCGGATGGATCTCGACGAAGGGTTGCGGGGCGTGCAGGCCGAGCCGCGCCACTTTTCCGGTCCTCGTCATGGTATGCCACTGGTCGCGGATGCGACCGGTCGTCAGAACGAAGGGGAAGTCCGGGTCGGTGGGTTCGGAGGGTCCGCGCGTGCGCGAAATCCCGAGGCGGGCGCGCCCGTCCGCGGTGTGGAAGCGACCGTCCGTGAACAATCGTTCGGTTCCCGGATGATCTGCGGATGGCGCGGGCCACTGTACGGAACCCTCGCGCTCGAGTCGTTCGTGAGAAAGGCCCGAGATGTCCAGGTTCGTGCCTTTGGTGAGAGCAGCGTGTTCGGCAAAGGCATAAGCCGGCGTGAGCTCCGCAATTCCCGGGAAACCCATGCGCGCGCCGAAGCGTCTGAGAATCTCGAAATCTGACAACGCCTCACCGGGCGCTTCCACCACCCGCGGCAGATAGGCCACGCGCCGCTCGGAGTTGGTCATCGTCCCTTCTTTTTCCAACCAACCCGCGGCCGGAAAAACCACATCGGCGAACGAAACCGTGTCCGACCGGCTCGAAATCTCCGAGACCGCCACGAACCGCGCCCGGCGCAGCGACTCCTCCACGCGGTGCAGGTCCGGCATGCTGACGGTCGGATTCGTGCAGATGATCCAGATGGCCCGTACACGGTCGTCCGCGAGGGCTTCGAACATCTCCACGGCCGTCAGACCCGAGCGCACGGGGATCACCTCGGGGGACACGCCCCAATGGTGAGCGACCTCGCGCCTGTGCTGTTCGTTCTCCAGTGCGCGGTGCGCCGCGAGCATGTTGGCCAGCCCACCGACTTCCCTGCCGCCCATCGCATTGGGCTGACCGGTGAGCGAAAAAGGCCCCGCGCCGGGCCGGCCGATTTGGCCGGTGATCAGGTTCAGGTTGATGAGCGCCACATTCTTGCGCACGCCCTCGGAGCTCTGGTTCAGACCCATGGCCCAAAGGGACAGGAAAGCCTGCGCCTGTCCGATCCAGCGCGCGGCCAACACGATGTCGGCAGCGGGGACGCCGGTTTGCACGGCGGCTTCCTCGAGCGAAAGCTCGAACACGACTTCGCGCAGATCCTCGAAACCAATCGTGTGTCGGTCGATGAAACCGGCATCCACCTTTCCGCTTTCGATCAGCACGCGCGCAATCGCATTGAACAGGACGATGTCCGTACCGGGGCGAACCTGAAGGTGCAGGTGAGCGCGCTCGGCTGTGTCCGTGCGACGCGGGTCCACGACAATGAGGCGCGCGTCCGGATGATTGCGCAATCGCTCTTCGAGGCGACCGAAGAGGATCGGGTGGCACCACGCCGGGTTGGCGCCCGCCACCAGGAAACAATCCGCCGCTTCCAGATCCGCGTAGGCGATGGGCACGCTGTCTTCACCGAGAGTGAGCCGCTGGGCCGTGACCGCCGAGGACATGCAGAGTCGGGAGTTCGTGTCGATGTTGGCTGTTCCGATGTGTCCTTTGGCAATCCGGTTGACAAGATAGTATTCCTCTGTCAATAGTTGCCCAGACACATATAAAGCGACGGCCTCCGGCCCGTGACGCTGGATGACCGAACGAAAGACCGAAGCCGTCCGCTCGATGGCCGCGTCCCAACTGACGCGCGCAAGGGGCGCGCCCCGCGAAGGACTCATCATCGGATGCAGCAGGAGATCCCCTCGATCGATGACCGTCTGATGGAGTTTCAGGCCTTTCGAGAACAGGGCGCCACTATTCACCGGGTGATCGGGATCGCCGCGCACCTCGAGGCCCCGCGGGCCATCCTCCACCAGGACGCCGCAACCCACACCGCAATAAGAGCAGGTTGTCTTGAACATGGAGGATGGGCCGCCTCAGGCCGGGGCGGCCACCTGGCCGGTGGTGGCCGGACCCGATTGTTCCGCGTGCGCGTGTTCGTCTGCCTCCGAGAAGCGTATGAGGAGCGAAGCACCCGCCGACACGAGCACGGCAATGCCGATGAAGAGCAGAGCGTCCGCATAGGTGAGCGCTCCCCGAAAGAGGAAGCCCGCGGCAACGGCGCCCGCATTTCCGCCGGCGCCCACGATACCCGAAACAGCACCCACGGCCCGCTGGTTCACGAAAGGAACCACAGCGAAGGTGGCGCCTTCGGACATCTGGACGAAGAGACTGAAGAGGATCATCGCACCCACAGCCCATACCAGGCCGGTCATGCGCGAAAAGACGATGAGAAACAGACCCTGGCCTGCAAGTGCTATCGCCAACCAGAGCACCCGCCCGCTCAGTCCGCGGTGTTTGCCGAAGCGATCCGCAAAGTAGCCGCCGAGCGTGCGCGCGAAGATGTTCATCAGGCCGAAGAGCCCGGCAATCAAACCTGCCGTGGCGGGGTTGAGCGCGAAGCGGTCTGTGTAGTACAACGCCGCGATGTTGTTGATGGTCAACTCGATGCCGAAGCAGGCCGCGTAGGCCAGAAACAGAATCCACACACGGCCGTCTCGAACCGCGGCCATGAACTGACCGGGCGTGTGGCGACGGGCCCCCTGAAAGCCGGAATAGCTCTCCCGAATGTCGCGGTAGTTGCCGCCGGGTGTATCCTGTGTGAATACATAGTAAGCGATCCCCATGCCTAAGAGGGCGACGCCCGGAAAGACCATGGACAATCGCCAGGAGACCGAATCCGTGAAGCCGAGAGCCGCAATCCCGCCGAACAGAACCGGCATGGCCATCTGCGCAATACCGCCGCCGAGGTTCCCCCAGCCCGCGGTCGTGGCGTTGGCGGTACCCACTATGCTCGGCGCGAACATGACCGAGGTATGGAACTGTGTGATCACGAACGAAGCACCGACGACGCCGATGGCCAGGCGCAGCAGAAGAAAAGACGTATAGTCGTGCGCGAGGCCGATGCACATGACGGGCACCGAGGATATCACGAGCAGGCCAGCGTAAGTAATACGGGGGCCGATGCGGTCGCAGAGCCATCCGATGAGCAGCCGCGCCAGAATCGTGACCGCCACGGAGGCGATGATCGTGTTGCCGATCTGTTCCTTGGTGAGCCCGAGTTCGGCCCGCACATAGGGCATGAGCGGCGCGATGCCAAACCAGCCGAAGAAACATAGAAAGAACGCAAACCAGGTGAAATGGAATGCGCGCATCTGCGGTGTGCGGATCGTAAAGAGCTGAATCTGTGTGGCCTTGGAACCAGGATGTGTGGTCATCGTCCGATCGGCAGAGCAAGAGACGTGCCAAGGGGTACAGATCCATGAGGTGAAGAGAATCTGCACTTCCTCGCAGCGACATGCTCAAATAGACAGCAGACGGATCGAAATTGAGATCCTCGGAAGGTGACGGGGGGCGCCGAACGATGCCTATTCTATGAACAGGTTCGCGCCGGTGGGTACGTCGTTGCTCAATGACTTGGCAGTACGTCCCATTTCGGGGCTCCAGCGCAAGGGATCGCTTTGACGCACCCGCCCCACCCGTCTCTAATGACGACTTGCGCTTGACGCGGCCAAGCAAGCGCAGGCAGCTCCATACCCTAACCATGCGTGAAGCGACGGTTTTCCTTGTGGTCTTGGCGGTCGGGGGATTGCTTTTTCTCCCGGTTGTCCCCACGTACAGCCGCACCAAGGTGCATTCCTCGAAGGTCTACATCGCTCCACGCCGAATGGTATCATCGGAGGTTTCCGAGGAGCAACGAGCGAGGGCTCGGCAGTTGGAAGCTGCCCGCGTCCGACAAAGGAAGATAGCCGAGCAACTGGAACACCTGGCCAAAGGCGCCAAGACCTACACGGATGCCGAGGGGAATGTGCACTACAACGGCAAAGTACCGATCGTGTTGAGTGCCGAAGACAACGGTTCCGGGGTTAGGGCTCTCTTCTACAGAGTCAACGACGGAGACGAGCTACGGTACTCGAATCCGCTTCTCTTCACGGCCGATGGCCGGTACATGATAGCGTACACGGCCGAGGATCTTGCCGGGAATCGTTCACCGCCAAAGCGGTTTCATTTCACGGTCGATAGCAAGCCGCCTGATGTCCGAATGGATCCATTGGAGAGGTTCCGGACCATGCCCGACGGAACGCTCGTATTTCAGAAGCGTGCGACCCTTCATTTCGCGGCCACGGACTCTACAGTGGGGGTGAAAGCGGTGTTCGTGAAGACGGGCTCCGGTGGTTTCGATATTCTCAATGATGAGAAGCTCGAGATAGGCGAGCCGGGAAAGCATCTGGTGGTTGCCGCGGCCGTTGATCATCTTGACAACCGTTCAAAGGATGCCGCTTGGACGCTGATCTTGGATCCGGATCCCCCAGCAATATTCGGCCGTCCGACCCACCCGACAATTCTTCGTGGCAAAGAACGCTTCTGCCAAGCAGGTACCGCGCTCATTGTTGAGGGAAGGGATGACCTGTCAGGAATGGACAAGCTCCTCTTTCGGAGGGAGGGCACGCAAACTTGGCGCACCTACCGGGGCCCCGTACCCCTAGTCCCGGGCCCGCAAACTTGGGAGATGAAGGCGATCGACCATGCCGGGAACGAATCGGAGGTTCTGCGCTTCGGCTGCACGCTGGATCGCGCGTCTCCCAAGACGGAGGTGCGCCCGAAATGAGCCGCCTCCTTCTGGCCGCAATTGCCCTGTCAATCGGCGCCGCGGCACTCGTCGGGTGCGTGAGTCACGCAGAAAACATCAGAAGAAAGGCGCGCGGGCATGCCGCAGTCTACGGGCCCTCCGTGGATGCACCGAACGATTACTCTGCCCTGAAAGCGGAGCTGACCAAGATGGGCCACAACTGCACTATCGAGCCGATCGCGGGAGCCAACTTGCTCAGATGCCCCCGCGCGGCACACCAGACGCTCGGCGAAATGGCCAGGCGAACGGGCTCGATGACGGAAGAGTCCGATGGTGTCTTCCGCGTGACAAAGAGTGGCAACCTGCAAAGCTTCCTCGGGAGAATCGCAAAGATACGGGCACTGGAAGCTGCGGGCAAGCGGGCAGAGATGCGGGCGCATTTTGTGGAGCTGGGCGTCACTCCCGATGAGAGCAGTGACTATGGAAGCTATCGCGCGAAGCATGATGCGGACCATATCGTGGGAAGGGTTGTCGAAATCCTCCGATCGATGGACGACTCGCGTGATGCAGAAGCGCAAGCCATGCTTATCGACGCGCTGAAGATTGACCCCAAGATTGGGCAGACCGAGGCAGCCCGCCAGGTGCTGGAAGCTGCGATCGCGAACTACACCTGGCAACTCGACTGCACGCTGACCGTGCGCGAGCCGCCCGGATCTGTGTATGCTTCGGCCGGCTTCTCATCCCCCGTGAGCGTGCACGCCCATTGCTCTGAAGGCAAGCTGAACGGTTCCGTGCTCGCCCTGACCAAAGCGGTCGGCGCAGTTGGATTTGGTTCGGATTCTCGAGGACAGTGGATCTCAGGATTCGTCAATGAGCAAACGGAGTTGCCCATTACTCGATTGAGCACCAAGAAGGAGGACAACCGGATGACGTTCGCCGTCCGGGGAGCTTTGTCGGGTACCGTAGCAGTCTTGAAGATGTTCGGGATCGAGCGCTCTTTGCAGGCAAGGTTGCAGCCGGATTCCTACACGATCGAGCGAACTCCCACCTACTTCTCTGCCGACTACGAGGAGATTGGCCAGAAGTACCCATCGCAGGCAACTTGGGCAGAAATCCGTGGCAAGGAGGGCGAGTTCTCGGTGGCGGCCAACGGCCAGTTCACGATTGGTGCGCGCTTGGGGAACAGCGCTTGGGACCTCCTGTACGGGCATCCGAACGGTGTTCTGGGTGAGGGGATTTGGTCGTCTTTTGCATCGGTGAAGATAGACGAGCGCGTGTATCGGTTGCACTCGCTCCCAATCATTGACCGGAAAAAGGAGCCGGGCTCGGTTTCCTTTCTCTACCGGGAACCGGCGAGCAGGACCGACATACTTCTATCTCTCACCATGCATGAAGATGGTTCCACGATAAGGGTCGCCGTCACGCTCACAAACCGAGATGACCGTCCCCATTCCCTGGGGGTCCGCCTATTCATGGACACATGGGGTGGCAATTCCATGACCTGCCTGTTCACGATTCCTGGCGTCATTGGCCAAGAAGCGGCCTTGGTGCGCAGTGAACTCAAGTTCAACGCCATCGCGAGCCCGGTTTGGGAGATGTATGACGATGGTGGCGCTGGCGTGTTCATCCAGAACACCCTACTGGGTGAAACCCTGTCGCCTCCAGATGATGTCGCCTTCGTCAGTTGGTACTACGGCTTCTTCTCAGACTGGGACTATCCGGTGAATCCTGACCGAAGGGTCGACGGTTCAGCGGCATCGGCGGTACTCTGGTGGCATCCGCGCCGCATCCCGCCGGGCAAGACGCTCGAAGCTTCCACACGCTATGGAATCGTGAAGAGAGACCCAGGGATGACCTTCGGTCTCTATGGCGTCCGCCAGGGTCAGGTCTTCCTCTACCTACAGCATTTCAACAATAGCGCAGCAAACAAGAATGCGAAGTACAAGCTGGTCTTGGATACGGGCGAGATGATCTCGGGCGACCGCGGTCCCGCTCGTGAACTGTCGTTTGAGTACGATGCACCCGCCGGGCAGAACTTAGTCCGCGTGATTCCGCTTCTCATCCTGGCGTCGTCGAAAACAACGCTTCGGGTTCAAGAACAGTTCGGTGACAAGACAGCCATCAAGGAGCTCGTGCTCGACCTCGGCGGTGCCAATCGAGCCGCGGTTCCCACGGTATGGAGTCCGACCAAGAGGATGCCGGTGCGCTTCTACGCGAGCACGGGAGACCAGCAGCTCTATTGCGAGATCCGGGATTCCGCAACTCAACAGATCATAGCACGCGCCAAGCTTTCCCCGCGCAAGGTCGGCGCCGTCTTTGTGTACGAGGCCGACGTGGCGATCCCGGACAAGCACGTGGGACAGGTAGTCGTGGACATCTTCGCGGAATGATCGAACTCGTCTGTGCTTGGCTTTGTCATCCCACCACCAAGCCCTGAAGGCCACGTATACTCGAAACTCCACCCAAGACCAGGGGCCGTTGGTTTCGTTGGGGGGGGCCCGCCTCACCGGTGGTGGTGCGCCGTAATCCGAAACGGCTTCTTGGCTGCCATGGCGAACATCATTGCAGGGACGGAAACGTATACGCTTTGGCCAATCTGCTTCATGAGCAGCTTCTTCTGCTCCGAGCCCCCATCAACTACGACCGACTTTGGTCTGGCCGCTCCGTCGAAAACGAGCGTCGTCGAAGAGGCGTTCCCAAGGATCAGCATGGCCATACCTCGCCCGAAATCAGCGTCGTCGCCACTTTTGCCGGGCTCCTCTTCATACGGCGGAAATTCAACGACAATGTTGTGCGAACCATTCTGGATCCCGCTGGGAGCTGACAGGAAGTTCGGGTCGGTTTTCTTCTGTCCAAGGGCCTCGTACAAGTTGACCGATCCGCCCCGAGGGATATCGAGCTGGATCGTGACGTGACCGTTGAAGAAGGGGGCATCAAACGCACCCTGCTCCCGCGTGAAGCGGACGTTGCGGGCTCCTTGAGCCGTGAGTGCGGTCGTCACGGTCTTCATGTTCTCCAAGAAATCTGCCGATTTCCGCTTGCCTTGTTCACGCTTTTTCTCGTCCGGATCGACAAACCAGACGGTGAAGTGAAACGTCGTTCGCAGGGTGCCCTTGCGCAATGGTGCGAAGTGCATTATCGTTTCGAGCTTGATGAAGCACCCGGCCTGCGCCAACAATGCCGGGCCTACCAGAGCGACCAGCAGTCGACTCCGGGGGATGGGACCAATTCGTTTTCCTTTCACGAGGCTGACCTCCGCAATAGTCTCCCGCCTCGGAGCGCTTCCCCGCATCAGGCGTTTCCCGCCCCGTTTGCTACTTCTTCTTTAGAAGAATGTCCCGCAGGCCGCGCAGTAGATCCCTGCGGGTGATCTGCCCGACAAGCTTGCCGCCATCCACGACCGGCAGCCGTCGGAAGGTGTTTTTCAAAAAGATTTGGGCGGCTTCCACAACTCCGGTGGTGCTGGGGACCGTTTGCTCGGCCGGGTGCATGTAGTTGGCCACAGTCGCATCCGGCGCCAGATCGAACACGTCTTGTAGCAATATCTTGAGGCAATCCTTCTCGGAGAGGATCCCAAGCAGGCGACCGTTGTCATCGACCACCGTTGCCCCTATCAACCCTTTGTCGAGGAGGGTATCGATGGCCTTGTGCATGGGCGTGTCCGGCCGGAACGTACTGAACTGCCGGTCCATGAAATCGGCGACGGTGTAGATCTTGGCCATACCCGACAATCGGATACCGCGCCGCCGTTCGCGCAAGCGGATTTGGCCGCAGCGCGACCGACCACGGCCTGACGGTTATCAGGACCTTGTGGACCGGGCCCGTCGGATTTCGCTCGACCGGCCGTTCGGCGGTTCCCCCTCCTGCCGTTCAGGTCCATGCGCACGAAGCAGCCCTGGTTCGCCTCCCCCCTGCCGGAAACCCTGGTGGTCTTCGGCGCGGGCTTTCTCGCAGTTTTCGGTGCACGACCCGAGGGGCACATTCGGCCCGAGCCCCGTCTGGCGGGCCTCTTCGAAGACGCGCCGTCCGAGCGCGCTTTCTTCGTGCGTCACCACCGGGAGAAGACCCACTACGGATCGGCGTCACGCCAGGCCTTATACAAGGGCACAAACTTCCGGAAGCAACCGCTGGAACAGCGATCGGGCCGCCGCAGGTTGTACGACCACAACCTCTTCCTGCGCGCCGCCTTCCAGGGTCAGATCCTCACGGGCGACGGCTCCCGGCTCCCACTGGACCGCGCCCTCTTTCTGGACATCGGCAGCGCCATTCTGTTCGGCGACGGCGCGCCCACGGTTCGGGACATTCACGAGGATCCGGCCATCCGCAGCCGTCTCCACGCAGTCGTGGCCACCGACATCAACGACCGATCGTCGCCGCGCACGCGCTACATCGAGATCTACCGCAAGAGTGGCCGGAGTCTGCCGTTTCCGGTCGAGGAGATTGAGATGCGATTGGTCGAGCGCCGCCAAGTCCAGAAGCTCGTGGGTCCGTACGCACTGAACAGAACCTCCCCGGTCATCCTGCGCTCGGTCAATTCCGGCCCGGATCTCTACTACACGCCCGACGATGTTCGGCGGCACCTCTACGCGGTTCGCTCTGCCTGCTTCGAGCGAAACACATTGTACTTCTTTAATATCTTCGTGCTGTGGAAACCCGCGCTGGCGGAACACTTCGTGCTGCTCGGCCAGATCGACGAAAACCTCGGCGCCAACCGCCGCATCGACGCCTGGGCGCTGGTAAACTGGCAGAAACGACGACTGGCCGACGCCTTCCGACCCAACCCGCGGGCCGCTCGCTTCCGACTATAGTTGGGCGATCGAGCGCGCGAGCCGTCCCTCAGTCCAACTGCAATTGCTTGAGCGAATGCTCCTGAATCGCTTCCAACTGCGCCTTGGAGAGTCCCGTGAAGGCCTCCATGAGTTCGTCCTTGTTGCGAATCACGACCGCAATGTCCTTTTCGTTCGTGAGCGGAATCGTGAAGTTCATGGCCCAGTCGGCCCACCGCTTGTTCTTCTGCCAATTCTCGGCGATCACACCCTTCTGTTTCACCAACTGTTCGCGCGTCTTTCGTAACTCGACCTTGGCGCTCTCCGGAACTTCGGGGTCCGCCAGCGTCTCATCAATCTTGCGAATCCCTTCGTCCGTCGCTCCCTGGGCCCACTTGTTGAGATTCTTCTGCTGCTCCATGCCGATGCGCGCCTGCGCCAGGTTCCAGGCCCAAGCGATCTTCGCGTTCACCCGAACGAACTCCGGGTAGTCCTTGAAACCTCCCTTTTGGATGGCCCGCTCGATCCGCGCGAAGCCCTCCTTCTGACCGCGGGGATCGTCGGCAAGACTCTGCTGGAAATTCACGCCCTCGGCGCGCAGAAGGCGAATGGTCCGCGCGTACTTGCGCACCATGTCGTCGTTGATGTCGCCAACGGAGGAAACCTGCTCGTGATACTTCCGGTAAAGCTTCTCCACCGGATCCCCGCAACCCGCGGCCACAGCCAGAACGAAGCCGGCTGCGACCAGCGTTCCCGATAGGGCGACGGCGCCGCAGTACCGTCCGCACGACTTTCTCCAAGCGCTGCTGCCCATGACTACCTCCGCTCCGCCGCATCAAACCGCGCGGGGAATCCGATTTGACGGGATAACATGTGAAGGATTCACCTGCCGGTACTTCTATGCAACTCCGATTTGTCGCCTCAGCCCTCGTGATTTTGGGAGTCGCAGGTTGCTCCGGGCCGTTGCCGGTGCTTGCACGCTCGGGAAGCGCACAGCTTCTACCCTTTCGGCTCGGGATCAACGTCACAGACCCCATCGACGCGCCGCGGCACGTATCCGAATGGATCCTGTTTCGCCGCGCGGAAATTCTGACGGGCAACAGCACCGTCATTCGGAACGGCTACCTCCTCATCCGCAATGGCAAGATCGAGAGTTTGGGATCGGGGGACATGCAACCGCCCGAGGGCGCCCAGATCGTGGACGCGGCCGGTCGCTTCCTCACGCCGGGCCTGATCGACACGCACTCCCACATGGGCGTGTATCCCATTCCGGCAGTTTCGGGTAACTCGGACGGAAACGAAGGTACGGATCCCAACACGGCCCAGGTCAGAGCCGAAGACTCCATCTGGCCTCAGGACCCCTCGTTCGAACGGGCGGTCGCCGGCGGGGTGACTACCGTTCAGATTCTGCCGGGCTCGGCCAACCTGATCGGTGGCACTGGTGTCACGGTGAAGTTGCATCCCACGCGCACCTCGTCGGCCATGCGCTTCCCCGGCGCGCCGCGCGGACTGAAGATGGCCTGCGGTGAGAACCCCAAGCGAGTGTACGGCAAAAAGGGGCGAACGCCGAAAACCCGGATGGGCAGCATGGCGCTCCGACGCGGGTACTTCCGACGGGCCAAGGAGCGCGCCCAACTCGTGGCCCGCTACAACCGTCAGGTCCGACTCTACAACGAGGGTCGCCGTCGGAGCGCGCCGGAGCGCCCGGAACCCAACCCGGCGCTGGACAGTCTGGCCGGGGCCATCTCTGGCGAGATCCTCGTGCACATGCACTGCTACCGCGCCGACGAGATGGCGCGCATGCTCGAGACGGCCCGCGAGTTCGGGTTTCGGATCCGGTCCTTCCATCACGCCGTCGAAGCGTACAAGGTTCGCGACCTGCTTGCGCGCGAAGGGACGGCGGCCTCCGTTTGGGTCGATTGGTGGGGCTTCAAGATGGAAGCGCACGACGCCATTCCCGAGAACGCGGCTCTGCTTTCGGAAGCGGGCGCGCGCGCCATCATCCATTCGGACTCAGAAAGCGATGTGCAGCGCCTGAATCAGGAAGCAGCGCGGGCTTTTTACGCAGGGCAGGCGGCAGGCATTCGGGTCACCGAAGAGCAGGCTCTGGGCTGGGTGACGCTTGCTCCGGCGTGGGCGCTGGGCATCGATGCGTACGTCGGTTCTTTGGAGAAGGGCAAGCACGCCGACGTGGTGCTCTGGAGTCAGCATCCGTTCAGCGTGTACGCGCGCCCGGACCTTGTTTTCATCGACGGCGTGCGTCGCTATGATCGGAGTCAGGCGCGTGGTCCCTGGAACGACTTCGAGCAGGGTGTGGCCCCATGAAAGGCGGCGCATCCCTGATCGTTCGACTGATATGCGTGGCGGCCGTGCTCTTGGCCAATCCGATTTCCCGCAGCCTCGCCGGCGCCCCGGTGCAGCCGATGCTCCTCTTGCGTGTGGGGCTCGTCGAAACCGTCAGCCATGGACCGGTGCGCGGCGCGGTGCTGATTGCGAACGGTCGGATCGTGGCCGTCGGTCCAAACCTCACGCCGCCCGCGGGCGCGCGCGTGCGGGATTTCCCGAGCGCCATCCTGACTCCGGGCTTCGTGGAATCAGCCTCCGGTGTGGGACTGACCGAAATCGAGATGGAGCGCGCCACCGTAGACATTCAAGGCGCAGGCACAGACGATCCGGTGCGCGCCGCGTTCCGGACGGCCGACGCTTTTCACGCCGCTTCGCCGGTGATTCCGATCGCGCGTTCCGGTGGCGTTACCAGCGTGGTGTCCATGCCGACCGGCGGTTTGGTGGCCGGTCGCTCTCTCTGGGCGGATCTGAACGAGCGGCCACGGGGCGATCAACCTGCCACCAGACACGCGCGCATCCTGTCTGAGGAACTCTCCCTCAACATTACCCTCGGCGAGCGCAGCGCCCGGCTTCTGGGCGGCTCACGCGGTATCGCCTTCTTGAGACTACGCGAACTCTTCGAGGACGCCGAGCTCTACGCCAGAGAACCGGAGCGCTTCCGCGAGAACCGCCTGCGGCGACTCGGAGCTTCGCCGGCGGATCTGCGCGCGCTCTCCACTACCCGCAGCGAGAAACGCCCCGTCGTGATGTACGCCGATCGCGCGGACGACATCGAACGCGCGGTCGGGCTTGCAGGAGAATTCGATCTGAATCTCGTCATCCTGGGAGGAGCCGAAGCGCACGTCGTGGCACCCCTGCTTGCGCGCACGAAGACTCCCGTCGTCCTCAACTCTCTGGAAAGCGGGCCCGACGGTTTTGACCGGCTTCGTGCTTCTCCAGAAAATGCGGCTCGGTTGTTCAAAGCGGGCGTGCCCGTGATTCTGTCTACGCTGGACGCCTTCGATTTCCGCCACCGCGCGCACCTCCTGCGCCTCATCGCCGGAAATGCCATCCGCTTCGGCCTGCCCCGCGAAGCGGCACTGCGCGCCGTGACCCTTCAACCCGCGCACGCCTTCGGGATGTCCTCTTCCCACGGGTCCATTCAGAAAGGGCGCGTGGCCAACCTCGTCGTCTGGTCGGGCGATCCGTTCGAGATCAGCTCACACCCCCTGGCCGTGTTCGTCGACGGCATTGAGGTGAGCCTGGATTCGCGTCAGCGTCGCCTCCTGGAGAAGTACCGCCGTGTACCCTGAGTGTTACGAGGAGGGCGAAGGGCCCGGGGTGGCGAGTTGGAGCTGAGCGTGCTGCGCAACCTGGTTCGACGCGCCTGCCCCGACTGGTTGCAGGGCCAACCTGCAGACGAGCCGAAAGCATTCCTCCAGAACCTCATCGACAAAGTTTTGCCGGGTACGCTGGGCGTACGCATCGAATACATCGACGAAGAGGAGATCCGCGGTAGCGTACCCTATCGCAGAGAGAGCGCGAATGTTGCCGGCCTCATGCACGGGGCCACCATCTTCGCTTTGGGAGACACCCTGGCGGGCGCGCTCTTGTGGGCCAAAAGTGACGGAACCTACTATGGCGTCTCCGCGAACTGCGCGATCGCCTACCTGCGGCCGGTGAGCGGCGGTACGCTCCACTGTCGGGTGTACGAAACCCGCCGTACGGCAAGTCGCATTCATCTGGTCGCCATGTTCACCTCCGATGATGGGAAACGCGTGGCCAGATTGCGCATGGAGTACGCCATCGTGCGCCTGGAGCCCGAGGAGCGCGTCGGGTCGGAAAAAGAGTAGCGGCCGAGCGCCACATGCGCCCTCCTCAGCTCATGAGCGATGGGGGAGACGGCACGCTGCTGGTCCTGTTCGGGCTCATCGTACTCGAAGCGGCGGTCATCGCCTTTCTCGCCTTTCGTCTGAGGAGGCCGAACCGAAACGGTCCGCAGTCGGCTGCCGCCACCGTGGAACGACCAGGCGCTGGCGTGTTCGCGCGCGGTGAATCAACCGAGGGGGTCGTTCGATCGCAGACCGGCATTGCGTCGCGCGGGGATACGAGCGATCGGTTGCGCACACAAGGCGGCTCCTTCTTTGGGCGTGAGGAAGGCCTGCACGGTGATGCCTTCTACGGGACCGAATCCGGCTACGACAAAGACTCCTACATCGGGCGCGTTTCGCGCGGGGCCGAACTGGAACTGTTGGACACGGCAGTGCACAAGAACGAATTCGACATCGACATCATCCAGGTGCGGGTTCTTTCCAACGAGTGGGAAACCGAAGTGGGCCGAGTCGGCTGGGTTGGCCTCGACGACACCAGCTTTCGCAGTCGATACAACCCCGAGAGCCGCCGGGTGGAATGAGAAAGCGTTTCGGCGCGCCGAGCCGCCCCTCGCCTGCTTGACAGAACTCCGAGCGCACCCTCACCTCGAAGAATGCTGCGTTTGATTCGCCCCGGGATCCATTTCGTGCAGGATTGCTTTGTGGCCGCTGTCCTACTGCTTGGGCCCTTCTTCCTGCCCTTGGGAACCCTTGCTTGGTGGCTCTCTTTGCTGGGCGGCGCTTCGCTTCTGATCTACAACGCGCTCACCGACCGACCTGGTTCGCTCTGGCCCGCCTTTCCCGAGAAGCTGCACATGGTCTTCGACTATGCGGGAGTGGCGGCACTGCTTGTGCTTCCCTGGGTTCTCTTCGAGGGGTTCGACCGTATGTACTTCTTTTCTATTGGCGTGGTCACGTTCGTTCTGGCGGCGCTGGTGGACTTCACGCCGGACCCTCGACCGGCACGGCCCGTCGCACCCCGCCTGCTGCGCTACGCGTTCACGCAGGGGTCGGCGCTGGGCCTGGTGTTCGCCGTGTTCTGGGCGCGCCGTATGCTCCTGGGGGCCTGAAAGCGATGCCGGTCAAGTAGCGCGGCTGTCCGGAAACCGACGAGCGACGCTGCGTTCCTTTGGGCTTGACGAGCGCGATCACGCGAGGCTCATTGGGGTATGGCCGCCACACGACAGATCGTTGCGCCGCTGTACGACGGGCTTCGGGTCACGCGCGAAGAATACTGTGACCTGGCCGAGGACGGCTTCAAGTACGATATGATCGATGGAGTAATCACGTTGACACCGAGCGCTGACTTTCTGCACGGAGGCTGCCAAGCACGTTTTGCCTTCCTTCTGGAAGCGTATCTCGGAGAACATCCGGTCGCCAGGGTCGTCACCGAAGTCGATGTTCTGCTGCCAGACGGCGGGGACGTGCTGAGACCTGATCTGACCCTACTCCTGAAGGAACACCTCGCGCTCGTGAAAACGCACATCCACGGCGTTCCCGATCTCGTGTGCGAGATCCTGTCCGATCGGACCGCTGCACGCGACTTGGGTGAGAAGGCCGACCGGTACCTGGCCTGCGGCGTTCGCGAGTACTGGATTGTCGACCCACGCGATCGAACCGCCGCGGTATGGTACAACGAAGGCAACACGTGGACCAAGAGCTCGGGTGAGGAGCTCGCGAGTCGTGTTCTGGACGGTTTCAACGTTTCCCGTGGCCGCCTCTTCCCCGACGAGGGATGAGGTCTGCCGGTGGACGTGCTGGGTGCGGTTTCGTCGGGCTAAGTGTGTTTGAGCGACAGATGAGCCCTGCAGTCGCGGGCAGTCGTGTTTGCGCAGGATCGTTCCTTCTGCCATTGAGGAAGCGAACCCGAGAGCGACCCGTTTCGTCCAATGAGGCACATCCATCGGGCGTCCTTCCGCCTGACGGGGAGGCAAAGGTGTGAGTCGCCTTCTGACCGTACTGATCGCCACTTCAGCAGTGTCGGCTCCAATAGCCGCTGCCCCAAGTGGCGGGATTGCCCTATTCGGTCGTGCGGGAATTGGCGCGCGGGACAACCACGTGGCCGTGGTGCTTGAAAGCATGAAGGCGCCGCTGATCAAGCACGGCGCAAGCCTGGTGGAACGCGAGCGAATCGACAAAATCTTGGAGGAGCAGGGTCTTCAACGGAGCGGATGTGTGGACGATGCATGTCCCATAAGAATAGGCAAATTGGTTCAAGCAGCCTTCATCGTGCAGCTTGTGATCTCGGTCCGAGCACATCGCGGAAAGGAACTGGTGCGGATCCAAGGCAACGTAACCAGCGCCGAGAATGGCACATCCGTGGCGATCCCAGGGAGCGGATTCTTTGATCCGTTTGCTGAAGAGTCCTATGACAAGATCGCCTCGGCCATCCTAATCGGCCCCAATGAGCAGACCGCCTGTCTCAGGACGCTCGATGCCATGGAGAGTGGCTTCCGCCAGACCAAGGAGGGTGTTCTGAAAATGCGGTATGCTGACGAACGGAGGGATGAGTGGGACGCATACCTGAGGCGTTTCGCCGCCTCCCTCCCCTGTGCCCGGCACGACGCGGACCTGGGCAGGGACGATGAACTGCGCGATGCCGCTGGGCGCGAACGAGAGGCTTGGCAACGACAGGTGGCCCAAAGGTGGTACCACAAGTTTGTGGGTTTCGGCCTGTGGGACGTGACCTCCGGTCGCCCAGCTGGCGAGTCGGATGTGCGCGTCATGGCGGATTGTCCGCGGGAGCGAATCACGCGCGTGCTCCAACTGAACGTCTTTGGATGCATCACCGAGCTGTATGGCTTGGGCTTCGGGCTGGTGGGCAACTCCGCTGAAGCCACGAACGGCATCCAAGTTAGCCTCCTCGGTAACGATGCCAACTCGCTCCGGGGCGTGCAGATTGCCGGGGTGCTGAATCAGTCGGGCGCGTCGATTTTCCGAAGCCGGAATCCCTCCACGGGAGCGAGCGTGCAAGGGCTTCAAGTATCAGGGTTGATGAATTGGGCTTATGACATGAGCGGCGTGCAACTGGCCGGGTTCATCAATGCCGACCACGGAAGTTTCACCGGTCTGCAACTCGTTCTGGGCTTCAATTTGGTGCGCAGGAACCTCCACGGAGTGCAGATGGGAGTTGGCAACATCGCTACAGATGTCCGCGGGACACAAGTGGGGCTTGTAAACCGAGCGGAATGGAAACTGGGTGGCGCTCAGATTGCCGGTTTCGCGAACCTTGCGCGGGACGTGAGGGGCTTGCAGGTTGCTGTTCTCGCCAACGGTGCGGAGATCCTGGGGGGAATGCAACTGGGAACTTACAACCACGCTGACCGCCTGCACAGCCCCGCAGTCCAAATGGGCTTGGTGAACAATGCGCGCACTCCGTCGACCGGCTATGCAGGATTTTCCCTTTCGCTTCAGTTCGGCGCAGTCAATCTTGCGCGTCAGAATACCGGGTCTATGGTTGGAATCGTCAACTATTGCACGGAACGCTGCCGCTTGCAGGTCGGACTCTTGAACATCGCTTGGGGGAACCCGATACCCGTCCTGCCCATCTTGAACGTCGATTGGCGACGATGACCCACTGGACCATAGCGCAAGAACGAACTGCTAGACCCACCGCCACGTGACCCCCAGGTCCTCCGCCACGGCCCGCGCCGCATTCCGACCGTTCACGCCCATGACGCTGCCGCCCGGGTTCGTTCCCGCGCCGCAGAGGTAGAGCCCACCCACCGGCGTGCGCACATTCGGGCGACCCTCCCACATGTACTCGGGAAGTATCTCGCCCTGAAAGATGTGACCACCCGGCAGGCCCGTCTCACGCTCGATGTCCGGTGGGCCGAGCAGCTGGACCTGCTCGACCGCGTCCGGAATGTTGCGACAAAAACCCCCGAGCGTGGTCAGGATGCGATCGGCCACGTCGCCGCGGCGGGTCCCCCAATCCCCGTGGGCGAATTCGTGCGGCACGTGCTCGGAGAAGACGCTCATGATGTGGCGACCGGCTGGCGCGAGGGCCTGTTCGGTGGCGGTCTGGATGTAGAGTTCGGTCCAGAGGCGCTCGGGCAGTTCGCCGCTCTCAGCTGCGGCAAAGCCTGCTTCCCACTCCGCGGCTGACAGTGGCGTGTTGAGCTGACCCCTGTGGTGTTCCCCCGCACCGGGCCGCGCAAGGAAGTCCGGAAGCTCCCGCAACAGGAGCGTGAGTTTGGCGGTCATCCCCCTCCTTGGAATCCGCTCGATCAGCCCACGATAGTCTTCGGGGACGTGAGCCGTCACGAGGCGAAGGGCCGCAGCCGGATCGAAACCGCAGATCACGGCCCGCGCTTGAAACACAAAGCCGCCTTCCACTTCCACCGAGCCGTACTCGATTCGGCAGGCGCGCACACCGCTGAGGCTCGTCAGTCCGGCCGCCTGCGCAACGGAAAGGAGCTGTGCGGAAACAGCACCCATGCCGCCGCGCACGTAGCCCCAGACGCCTGGCTTCCCTTCCATCCTGCCGGACGAGTGATGGAAGTGTACGAAAGCCGTTCCCGGACGGCTCGGTGGTGCTGCCGTACCAATCACGCCCTGACCCAGGTAGGCCTTCTGCAACAACTCGCTGCGAAAGAAGTGGTTCACAAGATCCTGCATCGACCAGTCGAACAGAACCTCGCGGGCCAGGGCGACGCCGTGCGTCCGCGCCAGCACTCCCGATCGGGTCGGTTCGAGGTCCAGCCAGATGTCTTCGGGGCCATCGGGGCGGAGGGCTTCGCGAAGCTCCGCAAACGTTTGCGAATAGGCACGAAAGCCTTCGACATCCTCCGGGCACAGGCGACGGACCTCGGCCAAGCACAGCTCCTCGTCTTCGTAGAGCTGAATGCAGCGACCGTCCGGAAAGGGAACGAACAAGCCCTCCGCGGCGGGCGACCACGAGAAGCCGTGCTCGCGCAGACCCAAATCGGAAATGACGAGGGGATGCAGAAGCCCGCACAGGTACGCGCACGGCGAAACGAAAGTTCCGGGCCACGGCGACTCGAGCGTACACGCGCCACCGAGACGGTCGCGCTCCTCCAACACCAACACCCGCAGTCCGAGGCGACTCAGGTAGGCGGCAGCGGTCAGGCCATTGTGACCCGCTCCGACCACGATGACATCGTAGCGGAGTTTTGCCAGGGCCTCCATGTCGGCGCGCGGTCGCGGATGAAGGGCGGCGAGCGCCGCCTCGGGGTGCGAGAGTTCATTCGCCGGGCTGCGCACCCAAGGTGGCTCCCCCGGCGACGGGGGCCCAGACAACAAAAACGGCCGCACCTGATTTCAGAGGCGGCCGTCGCCTCCGCGCGGAGCGGAAGTGGTATCAGGAGCCAGGTGTCAATTTACCGTGAAAGTCCGTGACGTTCCCGAGTAGGCGCTGATG
>CAZPFB010000079.1:0-26419 GCA_964585735.1 uncultured Leptospiraceae bacterium | reverse complement strand
GACGTTATCACAGTGACGCGCCCGCTGGAAGGTGGGGGAAATGAGCGCTTACGGATGGGTGCGATTGCGCTCTTGTCCATTCACGCTCTCGACCCGCGCGCTCTCCGCGGCCGAACGGTGTCGACTTGACCACGCCCCGTCGCTCGAGAACTCGATAGCGCGCGGCGGAAGTTGGTATTCCTTGGCGATTCGGGCTTGCATCGGACCATGCGGCCGCGACCGTCCCCCGCGCCCTCGAGTTGCGACAAGTAGCGGAGTCGCGGCGGTATCGCTCCGTCGTTTCGGCGCGACTCGACCAGCCTGAATCGCCACCATCGCACGCACCACTTCCCAAGCCTCTTCCCACGAATGCGCTCCTGTTCAGGCTCGCGTTCGTATGCGGATCAGTTGTCCCTTTGGATGGATGCGATTGCGCTGTTGTTCAGGCGCGTTTGCATCACGCGCGCTCTCAACGGCCGAACGATGTCGACTTGACCACGCCCCGTCGCCCGGGAACTCGATAGCGCGCGGCGAAGGTGGGTGCTCTGCGATTTCGTAACGCTCGTCCCTGCGGCCGCGAACATTCCCCGCGCCCTCGTGTCCGAGGCTCTTCGCGCGATCGCCTGCCCGTTTCAAGCCCGCGTTCGTTGCCGGACCTGCTGGCCTTTTGGAGGTCGCCTCCCGCCGCGGACCGGACCGGCCAGAGGGCCCGACGCTTCAGCTCTCCGCGCCGGCCTGGCCCGCGAGGAAGCGGTCCAGGCTGCGACGGTCTTCGGCGGATATTTCCGTGAAGCGAACGGCCACGAAGAGGTCCATCCCCGCGTACCAAGAACGGACCACGCGACCGGTGGCGCGCAGGGGCTCCTGCAGTTTCCCGCCGGAGAAAGAGAGATGGAGTTGCGTCTCGGCCGGAAGTTCGTGGTCGCAGGCGAAGGAGACTCCGCCCTGGCTGATGTCCCGGTCGGGCGCCACAAAGTAGTCGTCATCGAGAGAGACGGCGTACTCCACCTGGATGCCACCGTGAACCCGAGGAAATCGCCGCCGTTCCATGTCGCTCTTGCCGTTGCCGCGAAGGTCAGTGAAAGATGAGGACCGCAAGCAATATCACAAAAGATACTACCACGAGGGGCAGGGGGGCAAGCCACAACGGGAGCGGAGAGACGGGCGTGCCCGCGCGGCGCGCGCGGGCTACGCGCATGTGGGAATATCCGACCCAGCCGAGCAGCACGACCACCAGCGTCAGCTTCGTGTGGAACAATCCATTCCGGAGCAGACCGTCCAGCATCGGCAGCGACAGCATCACGCCGGACACGATGAGCAAAAGCAGGCCGGTCGGACCCACGTGCCGCAGCACGCCAATGCCCCGTATGATGGGTCCGCGTTCGCCTGGCGGAAGATTTCGGGTGGCAAACAAGACGGCCACAGTGGCCACCGACGCGCCCATGCCGATCCCCAAGCCCAAGAAGTGCACAATCAACCAGAAATCACGCATGCGGGAGCCTTTGGACGCGGCCGCCCACTGTCACGAAAAAATGAAGTCGGGCGACGGGGCCAGCTACGCCGCGGCGGGCGAGTCCGCGCGGACCGACCGCGCGATGCAGTACTGCCCCCCGAAGAAAAGCACGAGAATCAGAAACTCTGAAAGCGGGAAAGTGTTCGAGAAACGGAAGACCGAAATGGCCCGTACGGAGTCGGACACGAGCAAGAGCAGGGCGCCGCCCCCCGCCAGGAGCGCGGAGTTGCCCGATTCTCCGCGGATCACCCGCAACAGAGCCGAGCCGACCAACAGCGAGGCGGCGATCGAATAGGCCACCGCGGTCACCAGCACGTCCGGCCCACGGTCAAAAACTTTGAGAATCCAAAACATCAACAGACCGTACGCGGCCACGACCACGAAGCCCGCCCAGCCGGGCCCCGAAGGCCGGCCACCGACCGCCAGAAAGGCCGCAATGTAGAGCCCGTACACCGCCGCCGTGGCGATTCCAAGAAACACGACTCCAAAGGTGGGCAGTTGGACGACCGGGCCGAGGTTCTGCACGAGTTCCACGGCGGCCGCGCAGCCCAGCCCCGTCGAGATCAGCCGGGAGAATCTTTCGTTTACAGCCGGGCGGGTGTCCTGCACCAAGAGCGCCAGTCCGATCAGAATGGCCGGACGGAGCACGCAACCCTCCACCCAGCCCTTCGACAACAGAAAGCCGATGGGGCCACGGCCGAGCAGCGCGGGCAGATCCAATGCCAGAAGCCAGGCGAGGTCCAGGATGAGCAGAACGGGTACGATACGGGACAGAAGCTTCGCGCGATCCATGACGTCGATTCTCAGGCCACCCTACGGTACGTGTCAAATCTTAAAGGTTGGTCTCTGCCTTCTGATGTGGCTCCCGGTCGCCTGGCATTGCGGCCGCCCTGATCCGGGCGTGGCGACTGCGCCACATGGGATGGACCAACTCCGGGTCGTGGACATCAACGTGTGGGCGGGTCTCGACTACGAGGGCAACCTGTGGATGGGCGAGTACGAAAGCGCCCGCGAGCGCGAGGACCGCTACCGGTCGCTGGTCGCCCAAATCCGAGCGCTGCGCCCCGACGTGATCGGCGTTCATGAAGCCAACAAGCTGCCCCATTACGCCACGCGTCTGGCCCAAGACCTCGGGTACGACCAAATCCATCACGTGGGCGTGGGTGGCGTGCGCGCGGGTCCCGTGGGCCTGCCCTGGAACTTGCGCGAAGGAGACGCCATCCTGGCCCGCAAAGAATTGCGGCTCACCTGGGCCGGCCGCCGGCAGCTTTCGGGCGGTCCTGTCGGGAAGTTCTTCACCTTCCACTTCTCGGACGCCACGCAGGTGCTGGCCGGTCGCATCTTCTGGAAGGGACGCACGGTGTTTCTCTTCACCACGCACTGGCATTCTTCGCTGCTCGACACACCGCAGTACCGCCAGGAGTTCGAACGCCGACGGTCGCAGTCTGCCTGGCCTGCCGAGCAGGTGGTCGAGGTCGAGCGCGAGATGAAAGAAGGTTCTGCGTGGCGGCGGCGCGAAGCCGCGCGGACGCTTGCTTTCATTCGAGAGGTGTCAGCGGGCCAACCCTTTGTGCTCTTCGGCGACTTCAACGCTACCGAGGACACCCAAGAGATCGCGCTTCTGCGCGAGGGGGGCCTTATCGACACCTTCCGCGCCGCCCGGCCGCAGGCGGCCGGATTCACCTGGCAGCCGCTCGAAAACACCAATCACTTAAAGTACTACAACAAACCCCTGCCGGCCGGGGCCACGCTGCGCGCCACGCTCGAAGCCTGGCATGAGTCGCTGCCCAAGCGAATCGATTACATCTTTGCGGGCGGCGGCTCCCCAGGGGCGTGGCGACCGGCCGCTGCGCGGGTCGTGCTCGATCAACCTTCCGAGGGCAGGCACACGAGCGATCACTACGGGATACTTGCGGACCTGGAGCTGGCACCGGAGGGTCGTCGATGAGGTGGGCTCTGTCTTTGGCGTTCGTCCTGACGGGCTGCGGGCCTGCGGTCCCTACGGCAACTTCCCCTAAAGGGGGGTCGCCTTTGTCCGGTGAATTCCATGTCTCTGCGGTCGAAGCGGACGCGGGTACTCCTCCCCTCGAGAGCCGCACCTACGGGCCGCGCACGCAGGCGGCGGCACTCGAAGCAGTGGCGGGAGACACGGCCATTGCCACCGACGCGGGTTCGGCGCTTCAGTTGTCCTTTCGGGTGCGCGTGACCGAAGGGGGCCTCTATGCTTTCGAGACACTGTTCCAGAACTTGGATGACCGGACGAATGTCGTCACCGCCGAGGTGACCGCGCGCCTCGAACCCGGAACCCACACGGTCGCTTTTGCCGTGCCGCTCGCGTTGCTTTTTGCGAAGTCAGGGCCCACGCGGCGGGCCTTTCTGGTTGCCGGCATCAACGGCGCAAAGCTGCCGCCGGAAGAACCGCCGGGCAAGAGCTCTCCGGTTTCCCAAAGCCTGCGTCCGCTGCGGGGTGAGTACCGCACCCGGACCTACGAAGCACCCCCGCGCAGCGCCGCTTCGGCGCGGGAAGAGGAACTCCGGCGTGAAGCTGCTGATCCGAACACGCCCACCGGCACCTTTCGCTTCCGGTTCAAGAACCGTGGCGACGTCGGACGCAAATCGGGAGAGAAGTAGCGCACCGGAGAAGGCACGCGGGAAGGGTGTGGAGAAGACATGAATACACAACTCGAACCAAATGTTGCTCCTGTGGCGCTGCGGGAAGCGCCCGCACCGCCTTCCCCCAGCCGCTTCTTCGGGCACCTGCGCGAATTTGCCGCGGATCCTCTGGGTGTCCTCGACTCCGTTCGGGAAAACTACGACGACGTTGTGCGCCTCAGGTTCGTGAACGTCGACAGTTACACGTTCATCCAGCCCAAGGCAGTCCGGCACATTCTACAAGAAAACCATACGAACTACGACAAGGCCACGTTCGACTTCCAACTGCTCAAACGCCTGCTGGGCAACGGACTGGTGACCAACGACGGGCCCGGCTGGTTGCGCCAGAGAAGGCTCATTCAGCCGGCCTTCTCGCGCAAGCGCATCGCCGACTACGGCGTCGTGATGTCGCGGTGCGTGGACGACTTCGTCCGCGACTGGCGGGATCGGGACGGACAGGTCGTCGATGTGGCCGAGGAGATGATGCGTCTCACGCTGCGCATCGTGGGTCTTGCGCTCTTCAGCCGGGATCTTCTCGGTGAGGCCGAGTCCGTGGGCCGTGACCTGACGCGGGCCAATCGCCTGGTGACGCGCCGGATTCTTGCGGGTTATCCGCCATTTTTGTACGGCCCCTTGGACCTGCGCCTGTTCCTGGCGTCCTGGCGGCTCCGTCGTGGCGTCGAGCGACTCATCGACGAGCGCCTGGACCGACCGGACGAGCACGGGGATCTGCTTTCGACCCTCCTGGGCGCTCGGGACGCCGAAACCGGCCGTGGCATGAGCCGGCGGCAACTCCGCGATGAAGTACTCACGCTGCTGATGGCCGGGCACGAAACCACCGCCAACACCCTGGCCTGGACGTTGCATCTCTTGGGAGAAAACCCGACCGCTGCCGCGCGACTGGAAGAGGAGGTCGCTTCGCTTCCGGGGAACCGCCCCCTCACGCCCGCGGACGTGGCCGGAACTCCGTTCGTCTGGTCGGTGATCAAAGAATCGATGCGCCTGCGCCCGGCTGTCTGGTCGGTAGGGCGGCGCGCGATACGAGAAGACGTCATCCAGGGCTTTCGGGTTCCGGCCGGGGCCGTCGTGTTCATCTCTCAATACGTGACGCACCGACATCCCTCGGTGTGGGAACAGCCACTCGAATTCCTGCCCGAGCGATTCGCCCCCGAACGCGAGCGGGAGATCCAGCCTTTCGCCTTCTTTCCGTTCGGTGGCGGCCCGCGCCTGTGCATCGGCCAGGATTTTGCGCTCCTCGAGTCGGCCCTGATTCTCGCGACCATCGCGCGACACTTCCGTCTGGAAGCCGAAGCGGGCCACGTGGTCCGTCCGGAACCCCTGGTCACGCTGCGGCCGAAGACCGGAGTGCGGATGCGCATTCGCGCGGTCTGACGTTTGTGCTGCGGGGGCTGGATGTCGTTTGCTACGAGAAACCTTCCACGCGCAGGAGCGCGTCGCCCAACTCCTCTCCCGGCGGTTCGTAGTGTTCCCGGAAACGCTGCCACAGGCCGAAGTCGTGGAGGTCGGACACCGATGGGCCGCGCGTTCTCTCGGCGAGCCGCGCACGGATGACGTCTTCGGGCGAGGTGACCTCGTAGAAGACGAACTGCGCTCCGTACCTCTCGGCCAGGCGACGGACGGCCGCTCGCTCCGTTCGTCTGCCGAAGGTTCCGTCCAGAACCGCGGAGCGTCCGTCCGCAAGCAGGACTCCGGCCAGGCCGCGCGCCCGCGCGTAGGTGTAGCGGCCCACGCGCGGCGAGTAGATTCCCTGGAAGGCGCCATCTGAGCGGTACTCCTCCGGTTTCCTGCCCGCCAGACGTTTGCGCACGATGTCCGTCGCCACAACCGGCGCTGCGTGCTCCCGACTCAGCCTGCCGGCAAGCGTACTCTTGCCGACCGCCGGGAGTCCGCCCACAACGAAGAGCTTGCAGACCCGCGCCGCTTGCTCTCTTTCCAGAATCTTTTCGAGCAGACGCAGGTACTCGAAGAAGCGCCGGCGCGCTCGCGACTTGGGGTCACCAGGAGCGCGGGCCTGTATCGCGTCCACTTTGGCCCGCACGCAGGCGCGGTAGACCTCGAAGAGCGGCGCGGCCGTCCAGCCGCGCACGTCGGCGGTTCGCGCGGTGTAGGCAAGCTCCAGTCGCTGCCCCAGATCCTGCCTGCCCTCCATCTTGAGTCCCATGCCGGCAAACGCGAGGTCTTCGAACGGGTCTACCGCGCGAAAGCCCTCGTTGAATTCCACGCAGTCGATGATGCGGATCTCGCCGCGCTCCAGGTAGATGTGGTCCAGCCGCAGATCTCCGTGGCCGTCGAGAATGCAGCCGCGCCGCTCGCGATCCAGAACTCGATGCAGGTTGTCGCGGCCGTAGATGTCCAGAAGGCCGGGCAGGTGTTCGAAGCGTTCGAGTTCCTGGGCCGAAACGAGACCAGTCGAAACCGAACGGCCTCCGTCGCTTTCGAGAAACTGCGCGATGGCTTCCAGGTTTTCGGCCTGGTTTTTTTCGAACGTGTGCAGAGCGGTGACATCAGGTCCGCGTCGGCAGTTCGCATGAAAGTCGGCGAGGAAGGCGGCCACGCGGTCGATCTCTTCGGGACGCACGCGGCCCGAAACGACGCGCGAGAGCAGGCTGTCCTCTTCGTCGAGTCTGCGCATGACAACGCACGGTTCGAGGTAGCCCGCCTCGACCTCCGAAAGCTCGAATCCGCGCGCGCCCTCGTGTACGAAGCGAACGCCCAGATACACATCGGGCGCCGTACGCCGGTTGAGCTCCACCTCGCGATTGCAGTTGAGCAAACGTTCGGCCGGCAACTTCTGCGTCACAAAGCCGTAGTCGACGGCCTTCTTGAACTTGTAGGCGTACTTCTCGGACAGGAGCACGGCGGAGAGGTGCGTTTCCCGGAGTTCCAAGGAGCGACAGCCTTCCTCGAGGGAACCAGGCGCCTCCTGGAAGTGGGTCAGGATCACGGAGAGTGCAGGGGCTTCCGTCATGGGTTATCCTCAGCGCAGAGGGTCTCGCGGAGCGCTTCCAGGTGTGCCACTGCGGCCTCGGGACGAAAGGAGCCCCAGGTCGTTTCGGTGTTCCCCAGGAGCAACTCCGGCAGGTTTGCAAAAAATTCACGAAAGAACGGACCGGGCAAAGCTTTCAGGCGACCCAGGAGCGCCATGCCTTCCAATCGGTACGGATTGTCCGCGGGCAGTTCCCGCATCCTGTGAAAATGTCGGCGCGCCCATTCGAGGCTCTCGCGGGAAGCCCGCTGGAAGTGAGGTTCCTCGGGGTCGAGCGCCAGCTCGGCAAACAGGGACTCACCGTAGTCGACCGTGTACACCGGCCCGCTCTCGCCGCGCGGCAGAAGAAACTCCTGGATGCTGCGATCCTCGCGCGCGTTCAAGAGCACATCCAGAAGGTCGGAGCGCATCAGGTCACGCGCTCGTGGCAGGGACTCCAGGAGGAAGGCGCCCGTCTCCCGCCGTGCGCCCACGGTTTCCTCCAGGAAGAACTCCAGGGAAAGCGGATTGGCGCGGTGCATCTCCAGGTCCAGGGCGCGGGCCAGGTCGACGCGCCCCGCGCTGCGCAAGAAGGCGTTCAGGCGAATGTTACCCTTCGCGGCCACGAGGGCCGAAAGTACGTACGGCATCCGTCGCCGAAAACGGCCCGCCTGCCCCGCGCGCGTGAACTCGAACGTCCGCACGCCGATGCGATTCTGCGGAACGCGAACGCCCAGTGCTCGGCCCAGCAGAGACGCAAACACCTCCAGGATGACGTCGCGCCCGCGATGGGTGAACACGTTCTCGTAGTCCACTTCGTTCGCGCTGATGATGGCCTCCTTGCGCGACAGATAGTACACGAACAGGGAGCGCAGGCTCGGATCCACGATGGTATGCGGCGGAGTTGTGTCCGCCAATGAGCGCAGCAGTTCCGGGTCCCTGAGTACTTCGGAGCGGCGGTAGGTTCGCTCGCGGGCCTCCGGCTGGTCAGGAAAGCGCAGAGTGCAAACGGGCAGGGTGGCTTCTCCGTCTTCGAAAAGACTGGAAACGAACAGATAGAAGGAGCGATAGTCCTGGGTGCCCGGCGCGCCAATCCGGCGAAAAACGTCCGCGGATTTGGCCAGGAAGCGTCTTCCCTTCCGGCGCGTACCCATGAGTGGATGCACGTGGCGACTTCCGTCGCCGGGCGCCTCCTCCCAGGTGAGACCGTCAAGCTCCACAAAGGCGGCGGCTGTGCGGGCCGCGCGCAGGAGCATCCCGCGCCTGCCCAGCCGATCAGTTCGTGCCGCCGTGTTCACTCCTGGCACTCCCGGTCTGCGCGAGAAAAGCGTCGGCCATTGCGGGTTCGAGCATTCCGCCCCACGCCACCAGCGCGTCGGTCCACTCCCGGAACAGCTCTGATAGGTCGCCCTGGTCCGCAAGGAAGGGAGGGTTGGCGCTTCCCGTCACAATGCCGTTTGCATCCTGGCGCAGTCGCACGAGCGGGTGTTCGGTTCTGGTTCTGCTGCGGGCGCTGTTCAGCAAGAAGCAACGCGCGCCGGAAGCCACCAGCTTCTGGTAGAAGACCAACGCGTAAGAGAGCGGGTCGAGGAGTCCGGGAGCCAGCCCGAAGCAGGGTCCGGGCCGCTCGCGCGAAGCAGGGTCTTCCCAGCCCAGAAGAAAGAGGCCGGCCAACTGGGACGATGTCAAGGCAGAGACAGGCGGCAGGCGGCCGCTCTTGTCTTCGATGAGCAGGAGTACGATGGCCGGCGGGCCGGCGGTGCCGGAGCGCCGCGCGCCGCGCACGTGCGGGATCGGAAAGAAGGCTTCCACCTTTTCGTCATTGCGGGCCGGGGCCAGGCGCCGACGTCCGTCCAGTCGCCCGTTTTCGACGAGTACCGCAAAGCGTCGCAGCGTTTCGAAGAGCTCGGGGGTCGACTCGCGCTCGATCGGATCCACGGGAATCCGGCAGCCCCACTCCAGGTTGAACAGGTCGGTCTCGGTCCAGCCGTGGTGGGCTTCTCCCACGAGTGCGGCGGATGTGCCCAGGATCGTGTTGATGGACACAAAGGGTTCCGCGCCCAGAGCGACCAGGCTGCGGCCATCCGGCAGGGCGCCGGTAGCTGCCACGAGCGGCAGTACGTCCTCTTGTACAAGAAAGAAGCTGATCAGGTCGTACACACTGCGGCGTAACTCGTGATTCTCGTCGGTGCCGCCCACCAGCGCGAGCTTCCGCGCCGGATGCAAAAGCGCAAAAGCGCGACCCCGTGTTCCGTCCAGCTCCGGAATCGCGCGGAAGGTGGGCACGTGAATGAGCGTGAACTCCGGAACGAAGCGTTCCTGCTCGCCCGGACGCATCTGGATGAAGTTGTGGCGGGCGAACAAGGCGTGTTTGGCCTGTTCGGTCACGATGCGCAGGGGCATCCGCCGCGCGTTTTCCGCCGACACGTAGCAATCCTGGATGAACAATTCTCGATCTTGGAGGAACGCCAGCAAGCGCAGGTGGAGCGTTCGGAACACATCGGGCGTGGTGAAACGGTACAGGCCTTCGTGGACTCGTCTTTCGCTGGAAGGCTCGCGCACAACCAGCCGCTCTACCGTCGACTGCGTTCCGGAGGTATGTCGGTCTGCGGGCGGACAAACGATCGGCCCGAGGTGCGCCAGCCGTCCTTCGCCGCGCGCCACGATGGCCTCGACGAGTTCCGGCGTGGCGGTGTTGTAGAAGAGTGCGCGCGGGTTGTCGATCCGTTGAAGTCGCAATGCGTGCGGGTCCTCCGGGTCCCTGTCCACGAAGGCGTTGAAGCTGAAGCGGACATCGTCCAGGGTTCCCGGTACGCGAATGAAGCGCACGCCGTAACGCTGTGCGGACAACTCGTCGATACGACCGTCGCCGATGAAGACCGCCTCATCCGCGGCCACCTCGAGGTCCGCAAGGATTTGGTCCAGGCGTTTGAGGTACGATTCCGGGTCCAGATGCTCGCGGCCGTAGATGTGGCTGATGCGATGGGCCGCCCCGAAACGCTCCAGGATTTCGTGAAGCTTCGTTGCGTTTCCGTCGGAACTAACCACGACCCTTTTGCCGCGCGAGGCCACGAAGTAGTCGAGGAAGTTCAGAAAGCCGTCTCGCAGAACCCACTCTATGGCTTCTCGCCCCCGCGGATCGACAAACGGATGGTCGAGGTCGCGACTGAGATCGCGCTTGAGGACCGTATCGTGGGCGTCCACGATGATCAGGCGCGCTTTGGCCGGGATGCTGAAGCGTCGTTGCCCAGCCGCGCCTGACGGTTCGGTAATCATGGCTTCTTGCGGTGACTTCTGCCGTGCGAGGTGCTGCCCGAAGCCTTACCCCGGGCGCCCGAGGGTTTGGCTTCCGGTTCGAGCGCGCGCTCTTCTTCGTCGGCAATGGAACGGAAGTGGTCGAGGTCCTTCATGAGAGAGAGCAGGCGTTCCTTGCCCGCTTCGGAGAAGAACCCGCCGTCTTCCCCGTGCTTGAGGCGAATGAGCGTCTTGAGCGCGTGGTGGATGACCTCGAAGGTCTCCTCCCGTTTGCCCTCGGGCAGGCGCTCCTGCTCTTCGTCCAGGCCATCGAGGATCAGAACGGAAGCCTCGACGATGTTCGAGATGATGAAGTCGACCGGTCCGGCGGGCGGCGCTTCCGGGCCATGCCCCGGTCGCCCTGCTGCGCCCTGCTCGAGGGCTGCCATCCGCGCGGCGCGGGCGGCGCTTGCCGTCGCGTCGGGGCGACCGGCGCCAGGCGGAGGGGTCGGGGCAGCAGGCGCGTCCAGGTGGCGTTCCACGATCGCCTCGATGACCGCGCTCACGGAAGTATGGTTGCGCTTGGCCAACTCCTTCACGGCCGAAAACGCGTCCCGGGAAAGCACGGTATTGACGACCTCCTGCTCGGTGTGGGCGCTCTCTTCTTCGAGCAGGACCAGCTTCTTGATACGCGGATCCTTCGTGTTGCGGATTACGGCGTGGAAGGGCCGGTTCAGGGCAAACAGGCTGCTGTTTTCCAGCGGAATGAAGCGAACCCGACTTTCTTTGTGAGGCATAGCATCCTATGAAGCTCCGGCGCACAACCGTCAACTCCTTGACGCGCACCCGCCGCTTCGAAGTTCTCCTCAGGCTAACTGGAGAAACCGCCCGCCGCCATGACCAAAGTCACGTTCCGAAACAATCCGATCACCACCCTCCTGGGAATCGACCTGCCCATCATCGGGGCGCCCATGTTCCTCGTTTCGTACCCGGACCTCGTCTGTGCCGTTTCTGAAGCGGGCGGCATCGGCTGCTTCCCCGCTGCCAACTATCGTACCCAGGCCGACCTCCGGCAGGGTCTGGCCGAGATCCGTGAGCGCACGAAGAGACCCATCGGCGTGAACATCATCCTGGAGCAGGGCCACAACCCGAAGTGGAAGGGGCAGTTGGAGACATCTTTAGCCGAGGGAGCCGAGCTCATCATCTTCAGCCTGGGCGCGCGGCGGGATGTGGTCCGCGAAGCGCAGGCCGCGGGCGCGCGGGTGTTCTTCGACGTCACCACGCTGCGGCACGCGCGCATCGCCGAAAAGAGTGGAGTGGACGGCATCATTGCCGTTGCGCAGGGCGCGGGCGGGCACGCGGGCGCCGTCTCACCCTTCAGCCTCATTCCGTACATCAAGAAGGAGGTGTCTGTGCCGGTCATCGCCTCCGGCGCCATCTCGACGGGAGCGCAGGCGGCCGCCGCTTTCTGTTTGGGAGCCGACGCCGTCTACCTGGGGACGCGCCTCATTGCCACGCCGGAGGCCCGCGCTTCGGACGAGTACAAGCAGATGATCGTCGACACCGCGCCCGAAGACATTGTGTACAGCGAAAAGGTTTCCGGAATCCCCGCCAACTGGTTGGGTCCGAGCTTCGAGCGTTTCGAGCAGTCGCAGCAGAAAGCGCGCGCTGCCGCGGACGCCTCCGGCGCAGCAGGCGACGAGTACAAACGCTGGCGGGATATCTGGTCGGCCGGCCACGGCGTGGGGCAGATCGAAAGCCTCATTCCCGCAGGCGAAGTGGTGCGCACGATGGCCGAGGATTGCGCCGCGATTCTCGCGCGTCTGTCTGCGGACATCAGCGCGGTCCGCTGACGCGCGCCGGCCTTCCGTTCCCAACCGGCCCGTCAGGAATCTTGCGGTCCTGAAGGGAGCCACGCGCGCAGTTGCCGATACACGCGTGCGTCTCCGGGAATCTCCAGATGACCCAACCCGGGAATCTCGCGTACGATTGCACCTTCGTAGTCCTCGTAGCGATCGGACGCTCCCCCGCGGGCACGGGCGCTGTGCCGGGCCACCACCCCGTCTCCGAGGAAAGCCGCGGCAATGCTTTCCGGGTCGGCGTGGATGGAGCCCACAATCAGGTAGTAGGACACACCACGTAGCAGGGGCAGGGGTCTGCGGCGATTGGTCCCGGTGGTGAGCCCTGTGAGCTCGCTTTTCGGCGCGTTGCGCCAGTCTTCGTCGATCAGGTAGCCGTAGCGCAGGTCCTGGATGCCGGCGCTGCGCGCTTCGGCCACACGGGCAACCATGCGCGTGGCAAAATTGGGTATGACAGCCAGAACGTCCGCTGTAAGTTTCCCGATCTGCTCCTGGTGCGCGCCCATCAGCGGGCTGCCCAACAGAAACGTGCGGCGCAGGAGCTTCTTCCATGCGAGATTTTCTTCGAACGCGTAGTGTCCCGCGCTGCGCACGACCAGACCGCCCATACTATGTCCGATCAGGCTGATCTCACGAATGGGCCGCGGATAGTTGCGAAAGAGTTCTTCGACCAGCCGCGCAAGACTGCGACCGTTTTCCGAGATGTGGCGCCCGGTGTTGTAGCGTACGTAAAAGGAGGCCACGCCACGTTCTCTTTCCAGACGATGCCCGACGCAACTCGGCTCCCCCTTCCGACCGCGGAGCAACCACGTATGCTGGTTGCTGCCGAGTCCGTGCACGAAAATGCAGACGTGATCGGACCGGGGCAGTCCGAGGGACTCCAGGATGCTGCGCTTTGGCTCCACAGAGACAAAGGCGTTTCCCTGGAAAGTGAAGAGGGTCATAGGCAGAGCGAGGCTGCTGCCCGCCGCTTCCAGTCGGTCCCCGATCAATCCATTGAGCGGCCCGTGCAGTTTTCCGGCCGCATTCCCGACGAGACCCAACGCATCGGCTGAGAATTCCCAACCCGCCCCGATAGCGGCCCCCACGCTGGCCAGACCCCGCTGGAACGCGTTGGGCCGTGACGGTTCAACGGCGTCCGAGTCTTGGAGTTCCGGTGGCTGGTCGCCCATGGCCGTAGTTCGTGCTCTGGGAAGGGGGCGGGGCAAGCAAAAAGTAGCGCGCCGCTACTCCAGCCCTAACTCCCGCAGGCGATAGATCAGCTTGCCGCGAGAGATCTGCAGCAATCGCGCGGCATGCGTACGGTTGCCGCGGCAGACCTCAAGCGCGTGTCGGATCAGTTCGCGCGAGTAGTTGGTGACCAGTTCCTCGAAGCCGACGGCTCGCAACCGCTCTTCGACGAGCAGGGGCGTGCCCACCTTTCCCGAAGCGGACGCCGCCTGCGCAGTCCGCGGGGAGGCCCGCAGTTCGGGCGGCAGATCGCCCAGTGTCACAACGGTGCGATCCGTGGCCATGAGCACGCTGACGAGGGTGTTTTCGAGTTCACGCACGTTGCCCGGCCAGGGGTAGCGCACGAGCGCCTCCATGGCTTCGGCCGAGATGGAGCGCTCGGGTGCGCCGAGCTCGGTTGCAAACCTGGCGAGGAGCTGGATCACCAACGGTTCGATGTCTTCCGGGCGTTCGCGCAGCGCGGGGAGTAGGAGGCGGGAAGTGGATATTCTATAGTAGAGATCCTCCCGAAAGCGACCTTCGCGGACCATGGCGGTCAGATCCCGGTGTGTGGCAAACACCAGCTTGCAGCCGGCCGTTAGCTCTTTGCGTGCCCCCAGGGGCACATAGCGTCGCTCCTGGATGAGCCGCAGGATCTTCGGCTGCACGGACGGAGGCATCTCCCCAATCTCGTCGAAGAAGAGCGTACCGTTGCGCGCCGCGGTCACCAGGCCCTCGCGGTCGGTGCGCGCGTCCGTGAACGTACCGCGCACGTGTCCGAAGAGTTCGCTTTCCCACAGCGACTCGGGGATGGCCGCACAGTTGACCGCCACGAAGGGTTCCGCCTGGCCGGGCCCCTCGTCGTGCAGGAGCCTTGCGATCAGTTCCTTCCCGGTTCCGGTTTCGCCCTGCACGAGAACCGGCAGCGGCAGGCCGGCCACGCGACGCGTCCGGTCCACCACGGACTCCACTGCCCGGGAGCGGTAGACCAGTGTGCGGTCCGTCCCGATGCGGACCCGGATGGGTTCGATCCGCTCGAGCGACAGGGCGGGCGCAGCCAGGACCGGCTCGGGCGGTCCACCGCGGAAAGTATCGAGCAGTGCGTTGTGCTGGACCGCCATGGCGAAAGGCAGCCTGGCTGCGTCGAGCATCCGGATCTCTCCGTTGTAGTAGGGCGTGCCATCGGCTTTGCGCCCGAGGACGATCAGGCCCACGAAGGAACGACGGAAGATCAGCGGCAGGATCAAGCGATAGCCTTCGCGTTGCAGTTCCTCGACCGCCATGCGAAACTGGGCCGCCGTGCGATTGTGATGGTGCGCCCCGCCTTCGAAAGGCCGCGGGAAGCCTGGTTCGAGCAAAAAGACCTGGTCGAGTTCTCTGGCGAAGTCGTCCGAGAGGCGCAGCCGCAACAGTCGAAAGGGGCGGTGCGTGCTTTCGCCACGGGCCGTGAACGTGGGTGGCGGGCCGATGAATCGGTACAACCGGCGCCCGCGGCCGATGGCCGACATGATCAGTGCGCGTTCGCACTCGAAGATGCGGTAGATCTTCTGGAGCAGGATCTCGAGAATCGCCTCCGGGCTTTCGCGTGCTTCCTCCAGGCTTTGCACTTCCGAGACAAAGCTGAAGAGTTCGCGTTCTTTCTCGAAAGCGTCTCTTAGGAAAATGTAGGGCGCAAGCGGTCTCAGGTAGCGGAAGTGCATGGTGAGCACCAGCGCCACGAGTGCCGTGGTTACGGTGCCCAGCAGGTACAGGAAGGTGATGGGCAGATGCACCTGGTGGTGGGCCGCCAGATGCACGCGCAGGGCCAGGAACGCGGGCACCGAAGCGGCCAGGGAAACTGCTACGTAGTACAAAACACGCCGCGAGATGCGGGCCAGGTTGAACAGGGGGTGGCGCACGGTGACGAAAGCGCAGGCGGTAACCGGCAGCGCCACCACCAGGCCCCACGGGGGACGCCGGACGTGGAGGCCGGCCAGCCAGCTTTCACCGGGACCCAGGTCCAGCGCCGTGGCCGCGCACACGAAGAAGAAGACGAGCACCACGGAACCGGCCGCGATTCTGGCTGTCGTGGAATGCAGATGGTGAATGCGTCCCGACTCGGTGGAAGGAAAGACGAAAAGCGGCAGCAGGGCGCCCGCGAGGGGCAAGAGTAAACCCAAGAGAATTCCCAACAGCGGGGGAAGCCCGCTGCCCAATATGGGAATCGCCTGGGCGGCCGCGAGGTACTCGGCGGAACCGCAGAGCAGCAGAAGGACGGCGAGCAGCACTATGGGAAGTACCGGGTTGGTTTTTTCGGCGGACGGAGAGGGTGTCACCGAAGAAGTGCGCACCAAGAGGCCGAACGCGCCCAGGCCGAAGGCAAAGAGCGAACTGCCGGGGAAGAAGAGGGAACCAGGAAGCCAACCCAGAATGGCCGCCGCGTCCAGTCCGGCCCAGCCGCAGGCTGTGGCAGCCTGGAGTCGAAAGGCGCGCCGAAGCCGGTTGTCGGCGACACCCGCTGCGGACCGAATCATCCACAGCAGAAAGAGGACGGCAACTCCATCGAGGAGAACGAGGGTTCCTTGCATGTTTCGACGCGCCGCCCGGAAAACCAGGACGACGCTGCGCTGGCCTTTCGTGGGCTGTCAGCCCTTTTTCGCGCGGGGACACAGCTGCGAGCAGTGGTTTCCCGTCGGGCGTTCTGCATGTGCCCGTGCGGCAATTCGTGGTTTACAACCCCGAAGGCACGATTGACGAGGGGGACTGGGGCGAGCTACGGCTTGCCGCAAGGCGGCCTCTTGCGTGCTGCCATCGGGGGAGCGTGTCAAAGGTTCCAGAAACATACCGGGTGGTTCTGGGGCATCGCTTCGGCATCCTACAAGATGGCCTGCGGCTGAACATTGCCAAGTTCAGCGAGCGTCTCAAGGTGATAGGCACGGCCTCGACGGCCGAGGATCTCTTCGCGCTGCTTGCGGGACAGGAGACGGATCTCATTCTGGTGGGGCTGGACCTGCCTGGCTACGAGGGGTCGGCCATTCTGCGCGCTCTTGCCGAACGCTTCCCTGACCGTCGCGTTGCCGTGCTCACGGCCAAAGAGGAAACGCTTGCCGAATGTATGCGTTACAACGCCTGCGGCTTCATTCTCAAGCGCGAACCGGCTGCCCGGATCGTGCGTGCCATCGAAACGATTGCTGCGGGCGGAACCTATGTGACCCCGGACGTGGGCCGCCGGGCGGCCGCCCGAGCCGATGGTTCCGCCGCCGCCCAGGCGGAGGGCCTGTCCTCCCGCGAACGGGAACTGCTTCTGCTCGTGGCCGAGGGATTGCGCAACACCGACATTGCCGAACGGCTGGGCATCCGGCTGCGCACGGTGGAGTTCCACAAGACGAACCTCAAACGCAAGCTCCAGGCGCGCACCAGCGGCGAATTGATACGTATTGCATATGAACGACGGTTGATCGAGTGAGGCGCGGTGCAATCACCCAGGTCCGGCGCATCGCCGTCTTCAATGCTCCGATGGCCTGATAACCGAGGTCTTCCCGCGCGGCATCCTTGAGCGCAGGCACGAAGTCGGATGGGCAGTCGCCGCGCCTCTATTTCTCGCGGACCAGAACGTACGTCCGCATCAGGCCCTTGCCTTTCACTTCCGTCTCTCCGCGGTCTTCGAACACGAAGCTGTCGGCGAGCGCATCTCGCAAGCGTTCGGTGACGTGTATTTCTCCCGGCCGTCCGTGGGATTCCATGCGCGAGGCGGTATTGACCGCGTCCCCCCAGAGGTCGTAGATGAACTTGCGCGAACCGATCACCCCCGCCGTGACCGGCCCCGAGTTCAGGCCGATCCGCAACTGTAACCCCTCGGCGCCGGGAGCTTGGAATTCGCGGACCACGGAGACCATGTCGAGTGCCATACGCGCGCAGGCGCGGGCGTGGTCGGGGCGCCTTTCCGGAAGGCCCGCGGCGGCCATGTACGCATCGCCGATGGTCTTGATCTTTTCGAGGCCGTGTTTTTCGGCCAGCGTGTCGAAGAGCGAGAAGATGTCATTGAGCAGGCGAACCAGATCGTCAGGAGGAATGCGCGCCGAAAGTGGCGTGAAGCCGACGATGTCCGCAAAGAGGATCGTTACTTCGTCGTAACCGTCGGCAATGTACTTCTCGTTTGCCTTCAGTCGTACCGCAATGGGGGCGGGCAGGATGTTCAGCAGCAGGCGCTCGGAACGCAGTTGCTCCTCTTTGAGGAGCGCGTGCTCCCGGTCGAGCGCCTCGGTGGCCTGGTTGCGCTGTTCGACGAAGTTCTTCACGTTCAGGAAGATGAACATCACGAAGCCGCCGAAGTTGAAGACATAGAGCCACAGCGAGATGTGCGCGGGCACCTTCTGCCAGGGCGCGGGGTAGAGACGCTCGGCCACTACGACGGCAATGCCCACGAGGCTGTAGAGCACGAATTGCGGAAAGGCTTCCCGTACACTTTGGAACATGAGGGCCCCGAACGGAGCGGCGATGCCCCACAGCATGAGCGCGCCGGCCGCCTCCAGTCCCCCCAGGCTCCACTGGTTGATGGGAGGGCCAAATAGCAGACCCAGGAAGCCCATGTAGATGGGCACGATGAGGTTCCCGGTCGAAAATAGAACTCCCAGGGAGGTCACGAAGACAAATGCCAGGACGAGCGGCGCAATAAAAGCCGGCGAGTCCACGATGGCGTATTCGAAAAGCGCGAGCGACGAGGCGACGAACACGCCGCTCGAAGCCATCGGCGTGAAGATGCGTTTTTGTAGGATGACTTCGCGGTGGTCCCCAGGGCGGACCCCCAGTTCGACGTAACCTTCGAACAGGCGCCGGAGAGCACCCATGATCAGGTCGTGCGCGTGGCTCGTTCCATCAACCGTTCCTGTACGGTCAGCTTCACCAGATCCGAAAGCTGTTCGGTCAGCACGGACAGGATGTCACTGTACGAGAGGATGCCGACCAGGGTTCCGCTGGCATCTACGACGGGGGCGCGACGCACGCCACGGTCCCGCATGGCCTCCAGAACGTCCCATACCGACTCGTCTTCGCCCGCCGTGTACAGGTCAGAAACAATAATATCTTTAACTTTAAGTTTGTGTATACGGTCTGGGTCCTGGGCCACAACTCCCACGACGATGTCCCGGTCCGTGACGATGGCCCGCGGGATCACGGGTCCCTCCTGCTCACTGTCCACGACCACCAGGGCCCCTACATGCTGCTCCCGCATGCGCCGCGCCGCTTCCTGGATGGAGGCCTGGGACGGGACCAACACCGCCACGCCGTTGCAGATATCGCCGACTTTCATGGGTCAAGGGATGTTCTGTGGGAATCGAAGGTCAATCGAATTCGCTGGGGCGCGGACAGGGGAGCGGGCTGATAAGCATCAGGCGACAGGCGGCATCACAGGGTGCGGATCAGCAGGAAGCGGTTCCCGCGTTCGTCACGGATCGTTTCGTCGAATTCACGCACGGCTTCGTCGAGACGGTCGAGCAGGTTCGCCGGCAGTTTGCGCTCGACGTATTCTTTCCACAGTCCGCCCGAACCGGTGATCTGTACGGCCAGCGTACGTTCCGACAACGCGAAGTCCGCTCCCGCTCCGCCGCCGCGACGGATGGCATAGTCAAAGAGAGTGCGCAGGGCGCCCTCCAGGCGGGCCGGCGCGCCCGGGATGCGCCTCGCGGCTTCCGGAAGGCGCTCCCCGATGTGCGCGGCCAGGGTTCCCGATAGCTCCGGGCGATTCGGCAGCAGGTAGAACTGTTTTTCGGCGCGCAAACAGGAGCGCAGGATTTCCGCTTCGGAGCGCAGGACGCGCGTGTCCGGTCGCAGGGCGGTCGCGTCATCGGGCGACATCGTGGTGGTCGGAGCGGGGGAGGCTTTCCCGTTTGGAGCGGAATGTCGCGTGTGTCCGAACAGGCGGACACCGCGCCGGTGCAGGACTCCACCCACGACCGCAAAAAGAGCCAGCGCCAGCGTTCCCAGGGAAACGAACTGCTTCCAGGCGTTGGTCTGTGGCGCGCGGGGTTGCGCGCTCGTGCCCGTCTGGTTAGCAGGCAGCGTCTTGATCTTTTCGGCAGAGTGCAGATGGCCAACGCTCGCTGCCGGCCGCGCGGGTGGCGCCGGTCGTGTGAGTGCTGCCGGTCGCCGCGGCCTTGCAGGTCGACGGCTGCTCGGCGAAGCGGCCGGTCGCTTCGTTTTTGTGGCGCGGGTCTTTGCGCGACGTGCCTGCGCGCGGGCCCGAGTATTTCCGCCCCGGGCGGCCGGTCGCTTCAGGCTCGGCCGGCGTTCCGTTTTGGGCGCGGCCTGGAGGTCCGGGTAGACGACCGGTGCGCAGAGGAGCAACGCCCCCAGCACGGCGACGGTCAACCGTCGCAGTACAACCGACGCCAACCGGTCGGTGCCCTCTGCCTGTGCCTGGTTCGGAAACATGGTCCCCGATCCAGTTTCGGACCTCCAGGCCCGTCAAATTGAGGCGCGGCGGGCCAAAACCAGGGCAGGGCGCGTCATTCCATGGCAGTTCCCAGCTTCACCAGATTCTCGACCAAGCGTTCAAAAGCGGCATCGCGCTCCTCTTTGGAGGGGAAGGGCAGGATGCGTGCGTGGTCGAAGTCCTGAAACTGGATGTCGATGGTGTGGCGGTCGCCCTTGCGAATGGCCGCCACGTGCGCGAGATTCACGATCTCATTGCTGCCCAGGCGGATCCACATTTCACGAACCCGCGAAGGCGCGCATGTACTCACCGAGCAGGCGACAACCCTCGACGCTCATGGCGTTGTAGATGGAGGCGCGGAAGCCACCCACCGACCGGTGTCCCTTGAGACCCATGAGTTTGCGTTCCTCCGCGCCTTTGAGGAACGCCGCTTCGCGACTCTTGTCTTTGAGGTTGAAGGTGACGTTCATGAGCGACCGGGAATCCTGGCGGGCGTGTCCCACGAAGGCCTCCGGGTGGGCGTCAATCGCGTTGTAGATCAAAGCTGCTTTCTTCTGGTTGTGCTCCGCGACTGTGCCCAAGCCTCCCTCCTGCTGGATCCAGGCGAGCACCAAACCGAAGGCGTAGATCTGGAAGCACGGTGGCGTGTTGTAGGCCGACTCGTTCTTGCCGTAGGTGCTGTAGCGGAAGATCTCGGGCACTTCCGGTTTTTCCCGGCCGTAGTACTCTTTGTCGATGATCACGATGGTTACGCCCGCCGGCCCCGCGTTCTTCTGCGCGCCCGCGTACACGAGACCCACGTTTGTCCAGTCAATCGGGCGAGACAGGAAGTCCGAACTCATGTCGATGACCAGCTTCGCGTCCGCGGGCGGCTTCGGGAGCCCGGCGAACTGGGTCCCGAAGATCGTGTTGTTGGTCGTAAGGTGGACGTAGTCCAACCCGGCCGGAAAATCGAACGTAGTTGGGATGTAGGTGAAGTTGTCCGCTTCTGAGCTGGCCGCCACGAGTGCGTTCACGCCGAGATGCTGGGCGGCCGCAATCGCCTTCTGCGACCAGGCGCCCGTGTTGACGTAGGCCGCTTTGCGCCCGCGGGCCGAGAGGTTCCAGGGAACCAAAACGAACTGTGCGGAAGCCCCGCCGGTCATGTAGAGGATGTCGAACCGGTCGGGGATGCCCGCCACGTTGCGGAGCAGCGCCAAGGATTCTTCATAAATGCGTATGAATTCTTTCCCGCGGTGCGACATTTCGAGGACCGACATGCCGCTGCCGTTCCAGTCGAGCAGCTCGGACTGAATGCGTTCGAGTACGGGTAGCGGGAGAACGGCGGGACCGGCAGAGAAGTTGTGCACACGCGTCATGCGGCCAGGGTTTTGGTTTGGCCTCAGGCGGCAAAGTATCTTTTTGGCGCAGGGCGACGCAGGCGATGGCTTTCACGGACGGGGCAAAGGACACAGCAAACGGCCCGGCCAACGATGGGGCGGAGGAACCTTCCGCTTCGGAAGTGACGTTTGGTCTGGACCCGGAAACGCTATTTTACATTGGCCACATGAACAGCCCGTGCGCCTATCTCCCGGATCGGGAAGCGCGGCTGCGTTTCTTGGATGGAACACTGCTGGCCGCGGCGTATCGCACGCTCCTGGATCGCGGATACCGGCGACACGGAGAGCACGTCTACCGAACGGATTGTGCGTCATGTCGCGAGTGCCAGGTCCTGCGCGTCCCGGTGGATCGTTTCGCGCCGACGCGCAGCCAAAGACGCGTGCTCGCGCGCGGTGACGCGCGCCTGCGTACCGAGCTCGGCGCGCCCGAGTACTCCGGCGAGCGTGCCGAACTGTACGGCCGCTACCTCGCTTTTCAACACCAGCGGGAGGAGGACCGCGACGAGCCCGCCTATCGCCAATTCTTCGTGAGCACACTGCCCGATTTGGATACTCGAGAACTGAGACAGTATGATGGGGATCGCCTGGTTGGCCTCGGGATTGTGGATCTGGTGGGGGACGCCCTTTCGTCGGTGTACTACTTCTTCGATCCGGATTATGCCGCCTTCAGTCCGGGGACCTATTCGATGCTGTATGAAGTGCGCCTGGCTTCGGAATTGGGCCTGCGCTGGTACTACCCGGGCTTCTATATTGCGGAATGTCCGGCCATGAACTACAAGGCGCGAATCCGTCCCGCCGAACTGCTCCGCCCTCCGGAAGGGGTCTTTCGCCCGCTGGAACCGGCCGGAAAAACCGCGACCCACCCTTAAAGGTTCTTCGGGCAGGGTCGATATTGGGAACGTGATTGATAGTTACCGTTAGGGGACCACTCCTTTGATGGTAGCGAGGGGGGACGGTTCCGTCCCCCTGTTTTCTACTGTAGGGCGCCTGATGGGGGCTGTGCCCCCTGCTCCGCAGTGCGCGCGTCCTGCGCTCACCAGGCGCCGATAGGATTCCGCTCCTTTGGAGCGGCCCGGCATCCGTGCCGGGAAAAATCGCTTCGCGATTTTTGGTGCGCTTCGCCTTCGGCTCGCACGGGCGTGCTGCTCTGGCGCTGCTTTCTCGCGGTGCGATTTCGGTCTGCGCTGCGCGCGAGAGAAAGAAGAAAGGGTAGGAGGAGTGCGTCCCTGCGCGTCCCTGCGGTCCCAACCCCTCCCCTCGCCCTCGAGTTGCGACACGGGCACGGTGTCCTGGCCGTCGCGGTCCGTCGTGCAGGCGCGTCCGGGCAATGAGATTCGCCACCATGGCGTTCACTGCTTCCCAAGGCTCTTGGCTCGAATGCGCTCCTGGTTCAAAAGAGCATGCTGGTTCCGCGTGGCCTTTCCTTGGTGCATGGCGATGCGCGCTTGTCCATTGGGGCTGACGGGCCGCGCACTCTACAGGCGGGCGGCTTTGACCCCGGCTTTGCTCGCAGCCCGGAGCATGGCTCGATCCAGCGACAGCAGCGGCAAACTCATGCGGCGGGCCAAAGAAACGTAGGCCGCGTCGTAGCTTGACAGGCCCCACGTCATAGCTTCTTCCGCAAGAGCTTCCGCGGTCGCGGGGTCGACTGCTTCGGCCGGTTGAAAGGGGAGGGTGCTCATCAGACGGAGCCCTTCTGATACCTGACGGCCTTCGATGCGTTTGCGGCGCACTGCCTGAACGAGAATGTTGGCAAGCTCCCACCAAAAGAGCGCGGGAATGTGCAGTTCCGATCCCTCCTTCAGCTTCTTGAAGAAGCGTTCCATCGGAAACTCCGGTTCGGGCAAGAGCAGGGCGCCGGCCGCGGACGCGTCGATTACGACCTTCACCTGCTGCGCCCCTCGTTTCGCAGCGCCGCCGTGCCAGGCCCGCGCCGCACCTGTCTGCGAAAGGCCTGGAAAGCCGCCGCGTCGGGCTGCGCATTCTTTAGAGGAGACAGTAGGGCCACGGGTCGACCGTTGCGCGTGATCAGGATCTCTTCCCCCGATTCGGCGTGCCGGATGTAGCGTGCCAGGTTCGTTTTGGCCTCGTACGCGGTTACGGTCTTCATGATAGACCAGTCTAATAGACCAGTCGAGCTGAGTCACTCCGAAAACGGCGCGATTTGTGGCGTCGCGTGCGCCCATAGGCTGGTCCCAGAGCCTCGCGCTCTACTGTCCCCGGACGACTTCCTTGACTTCCCGCTTGCTCTTGACGACAGTCCGCCCGTCGGGCCAGAGAATCACCACAGAGTCGGTAGTTATAGCAACCTTCACGCCGACGATCTTGATGCCGTCTCGCAAGACAACGGTGTCTCGGAAGGCGCCCTTGCTGGCAAGCGTGCGCGGCCGGTCGGCCATCGTTCCACGCCCGCGCGCTCTCTTGCTATAGAGCAGGGCGACCATGCTCCGGTCTTGTGAGCGGCCGTCCAAGATCGGTTCCATTGCATAGTCGAGGGCCGTTTTGCCGAGCATATCCCTCGCATTCGCATCGGCACCCTTCTTGATGAGGAGCCGCGCCAGATCGGTGGTGCCAAGCTTTGCAACATATATCAGCGCGGTGCTCCTCCAGTCGTCCTTTGCATTGAGATCGGCACCTTTTTCGATGAGGAGCCGGGCCACATCGGTCTGTCCCCCAACAACCGCCCAAATCAGGGCGGTTCTGCCTTCGCCATGGTTTGCATTGAGATCGGCGCCTCTCTCGATGAGGAGCTGCGCGACATCGGAATGGCCTCTGACGACCGCCAGAATCAGAGCGGTTCTGCCAGAGCTATCCCTTACATTCAGATCGGCACCCTTTTCGATGAGGGACCGCGCCGCGTCGGTGTGGCCAGTGTCTGCCGCCCCAATCAGGGCCGTTGTGCCGGAACTGTCCTTTGCGTTCAGATCGGCGCCTTTCTCGATGAGGAGCCGCGCAACATCGGTGTGGCCCCTGAGGACCGCCAAAATCAGGGCCGTTGAGCCGGAGATGTCCTTTGCGTTGAGATCCGCGTCCTTTTCGATGAGGAGCCGCGCCGCATCGCTATGGCCCTTGGCGACTGCCCAAATCAGAGCGGTTCTCCCAGCGCTGTCCTTTGCATTGAGATCGGCGCCCTTTTCGATGAGTGACCGCACGATATCGGTGTGGCCGTTGTCTGCCGCCCCAATCAGGGCCGTTGTGCCGGAATTGTCCTTTGCATTGAGATCGGCGCCTTTCTCGATGAGGAGCCGTGCTGCAACGCTATGGCCGCGGGCGACGGCCCGAATCAGGGCGGTAGCGCCCGTGCTGTCCTGAGCGTTAAGATCCGCGCGTTTTTCGATGAGGAACCGCGCCAGATCGGAATGACCCCTAAGAACCGCGCAAATCAGGGCGGTTCTGCCAGAGCTGTCTTTTGCATTCAGATCGGCGCCTTTTTCGATGAGGAACCGAGCTACATCCGCATGGCCGGTGTCCGCCGCCCGAATCAGGGCCGTACTGCCATGTTCGTCCTTCCCATTCACAACGGCGCCGCGATCCAGCGCCGCTCGCACACCCGCTACACTGCCACTCTCGGCAGCCTCGTGGAGACTCGCGCACGCGCCGAAGCAGACCAGTAGCCAAGGGATGGGCCACTTGAGACACACTCGCGTCACACGGGAAGCATGTTCGAGTTTGCTGGGGGCGCAAGCCGAAATTCGTGGGAACTTCCGCAGGTGTTCATCAACCGGACGAACCCAAGCAGAGTATCCGCGCGCTGCGCAGTTCATTGTTGACGGAACGCCGCCGAAGCGGCCGGAGTCGGCTATGAACGTCCCGGCTCGTGCGCCCTTGCTCGTCCCCGGCTTCGTCCACCAGCCGGGGAGACATTGCGGCTCCACTGCGCTGGCCGATCTGATGAAATGGGGCGGTTGGCCCCTCTCGGAAGCGGCGTGTTTCGGTTTGGGCGCCGGGCTCGACACCATCTTCCTCTCGGGAAACGAAGAGTTTCCGCTGGGTTCTTTCCTCGGTCGCGGAGCCGACCTCGAGGACTTCTTCTTCGAGAATCTGGGGCTCGGTCGCCCCAGGCGGAAACTCGCTTCGTTTGCCGAAATGTTGACCGTGATCGAGTCGTCGCTGCCGGAGCGCCCGGTGCTCCTGCAGGGCGACGTGGCGGCCCTAGATTACTATAACTCACCCGAGCATTTCCCGGGTCACAAGTTTCTGGTGGTGGGCCGGGACGGGCAGGGTCGCTTCTTATGCGCGGACACGGGCTTTCCGGAACTCATGCCGGTTGGCGCGGCTTCCCTGGAGCGATCGCTGGCCTTCGAATCGGCGCTCTTTCCGGGTCGATTTCAGTACTTCGCTGTCGAGCTGCCGCTGCCGGCCCTGTCGCCCGATGTTCTCAGCCCTGCGGTCCGCCGCTCGCTACGGAGAACAGCAGAGCGGCTCGGAAGGCCGCGCACTCTGGGAGCGAGTCTGACAAGCGCCGAAGCCGCCTTCGTCGAATGGAAGAAGCATTGCGATTTCGCGAAGCGACGGTCCCCGCGCTTTGAGCTGTCCGCACGTTTTGCGTATCAGGTCATCGAGAAGCGGGGCACCGGCCGCGCGGCTTTTCGGTTCTTGTTCGACGACTACCTGGCCCAGCTCGAAAGCGATTCCGTGGCCGGTCAGCGGTTGGGTCTTTTCGAGACCGCGGCTGCCCGCGCGACGCTGGCCGAGCTACGGCGGCAAACGCGCGCCACGGCGCAGGCCTACCGCGCCGTTGCCTCCACGTATAAGATGCTTTCCATTGGACGCAAGGACCTGACCGAGGCCCAATCCGAAATGTACAGACAGCTCGATCGTCTCGAAAGAGAAGAGAAGCAGATGGCACGCCTGCTCGAAGCGCTATGAGGGGCGGCGGAAGTCGCCGTGTAGGCGCGGTTGGCCAGTCTGAATCGCCACCATCGCGCTCACCATCGCCCAAGCCTCTTTCCTCCGAGACCATCCTAAGCAAGGTCGCGCACCCTTGTCTGGGCGTCTCTTCTTTCAGAAGAGTACGGCTCGAGAATGTCTTTGTTCAGGATCGCATTCGGTTTCCGAACAGTCATCCCTTTGGATGGGTGCGATTGCGCCGTTGTTCAGGATCGCCGGCGTCACGCGCGCTCTCGGCGGCCGAGCGCCGACGACGCGACTGTGTCTCCTCGCTCGAGAACTCGATAGCGCGCGGTGGAAGTTGGTGTT